>NZ_CAJXYK010000027.1 GCF_913063425.1 uncultured Thiohalocapsa sp. | reverse complement strand
TGAGGACTTCGATGAGACGTGCCAGGACGTGTGCGAGACGTACCGACTGGCGCCCGAGCGCGCCGCCGCCGGCGTCGAGACGCGCAGTATCGATGCGCCATCCTCAAGTCCATGGCGACGCGCGAGCGCTTCCTGCGCGAGGTGGTTCCGCTGCACTGCGCACCTGCTGTTGATGTTCCTGGTGGTGCCGCTCGGGGCGTGTACTTTGATTCGCCCGCCAGTGCGCCATAGGTCGAAGGTCGCATAGGTAGCCGAACTACATGCCGTCGCTGCACTGGACAGGTAAGGACAAGGCCGTTGTCGCCGCCCGCGAGGTCCCCTACCGCCTGCTCGTGGCCGAGCCGAGCCTCGGCTACGGTGACCCGGACAACGAGAACCTGCTGATCCAGGGTGACAGCCTGGACGCGCTGAAGTCGCTGCTGCCGGTCTACGCCGGGCGCGTCAAGTGCATCTTCCGACTGATCGGAAAATTGCATCAATAGGCGATCACATACTCGTTTGGGGGCGGGCTTTGGCCGCGGCAGGCCCAAAGGCAAGAAAGACACTTGCCGAGGAACGCTTCAGCCTTATGCCAAGAACTGAAAAGGCTATTGCGCAGTATCAGGTTTTCGCGGAGCCGGACGGGCCGGATGAACGAACCCCATTTCGAAAGAACGACACGGCTGCTGCTGGGATAAGGTGGTCGCTGCACCGATAGCCTCTTTTACCCGGCCGCCGTCGCGCACAAGATGGGTCGGCGCTGGATCGGCGTCGAGATGGGCGACCATGCCGAGACCCATTGCGCGGCGCGGCTGCGCAAGGTCATCGACGGGGAGCAGGGCGGCATCGCGCAAGCGGTCGGCTGCCAGGGCGGCGGCGGCTTCCGGTTCTGCCGGCTCGGCGAGCCGGTGTTCGACGGGCCCGGCAGCATCCGCCCCGGCGTCGGCTTTGCGGACTTGGCGCAGTGGATCTGGTACCGGGAGATGCGGCAGCCGCTCGGGGAGGTGCCGGCATCGCCGTTGCTCGGCGAGCACCGGGGGCACCGCCTACTACCTGCTGTTCAACGGCATCCTCGACGACCGGCGGCCGGACGGCGGCAACGTGCTGACCGCCCCGGTGCTGGACGCGCTGCCGGCGCACGACGGGCCGCGGGTGGTGTTCGGCGAGGCATGCCGGCTGCACGAGTCCCGGCTCGCGGCGCTTGGCGTGCGCTTCAAGCAACTGCCCTGTCAGGCGGACGGCTGATGGCCGCACGCCTGATCCTGCGCGATCGCAAGACGTTCGGCAACGGCCTGATCGTCGAGCGCGTGGTCTGGCAGTTGCCCGCTCCAACCCCGGAGTTTGCGCATGGGCTCAAGTACCGGCTCTACTGCGGCCGTTCGGGGCACTGCCTGGTGCCCTACGATAACGAGCGCGGCAAGGGCGATCACAAACACATCGGCGCGGACGAGGCGCCCTACCGCTTCGTCTCGCTGACGCGACTGCTGGCTCGGCGAGGCCGAGGCGGCCTGATCGGATCAATATCCGATTGGCGTCTGATCGGAATCCCATCCGAGCATCCCCGCAACAGGATCGTGGACCGCAAGCGCTATCAAGACGAGACCCTGGCGACGTTTGCGCGCTTCGCGACGCGGACGCGGGAGGCCGGGCCACACCTGGCCTTCTCCGAGACGGCGCCGAGGGAGCCCGCCTTTGCGGACCAGGGCTTCGGGCTGACGCCCTACGTGTGTCTGCGGCTCCCCACCGCGGCGGCGGCAAGTCGGTGCTGGGCAAGGTCCGGGACCGACAGGCACCGGGAGGCCCGCGCCGGCCCGGTAAGGCACCGGCCGGCGGCATCGAGTCGGCAGCGGCGCGTGAGCTTCGAGGTGCCACGAGGTTCCAGTTACCGCGGTACCTGATCCGCAGCGCCCAACAACTTACGCGGCTTAGGTCAGGAGGGCGGGTACCGATACAGGTACCAGTACATGCACGCGATTGACGCGAAAGGCGCGGGGTGGGGAAACTGCTGAGTGCTTGATTTGGCGGAGAGGGTGGGATTCGAACCCACGGTACCCGCAAGGGTACACCTGATTTCGAGTCAGGCCCGTTCGGCCGCTCCGGCACCTCTCCGAGGTATCACTCCAGGTGTGCGGCCGGAGCGAAGCGCGGCAGTATAACGTCTAGGCCACCCGCTGCATATCGTCGTCGGTGTCTGCGGGCTGGACGGCGGTGCCGATGCCGCTGTGCCGGAGCAGGGCGTCCACCCGGGGCTCGCGGCCGCGGAAGGCGGTGAAGAGGTCCATGGCGTCTGCGGAGCCGCCGCGCTCCAGGATCAGCTCGCGGAAGGCGCGGCCGGTGTCGGGGTCGAAGACGCCGCGCTCTTCGAACAGCGAGAAGGCGTCGGCCGAGAGCACCTCTGCCCACTTGTAGCTGAAATAGCCCGCCGCATAGCCGCCCGCGAAGATGTGCGAGAAGCCGTGCGGAAAGCGGTTCCACGCCGGCGGCTTGAGCACGGCCACCTGGTCGCGCACGGCGTCCAGGATCTCGTAGATGCGACCGCCCTGGGCCGGGTCGTACTCCATGTGGATGCGGAAGTCGAACAGGGAGAACTCCAGCTGGCGCACCATCTGCATGGCGGACTGGAAGTGCTTGGCGTCCAGCATGCGCTGGAACAGGTCTTCCGGAATCGGCGCGCCGGTCTCGTGATGGCGGGCGAACAGGTCGAGGGATTCGCGCTCCCAGCACCAGTTCTCCAGGAACTGGCTCGGCAGCTCCACGGCGTCCCAGGGCACGCCGTGGATGCCGGCCACCGGCGGATAGTCCACACGGGTCAGCATGTGGTGCAGGCCGTGGCCGAATTCGTGGAAGAGGGTCTCGACCTCGCGGTGGGTGAGCAGGCTCGGGTGGCCGGCCACCGGCGGCGTGAAGTTGCAGACCAGGTAGGCGATGGGCAGCTGCCGGCGCCCGCCCATGACCATCCGGCTTACGGCGCCGTTCATCCAGGCGCCGCCCTGCTTCTTCTGCCGGGCGAAGGGGTCCAGATAGCACTCGGCACGTGGGTTGCCGTCGGTGTCGTTGATGACGTAGCGGCGCACGTCCGGGTGCCAGGTGTTGTCGGCCGCCGCCGGCTCGATCGCCACGTCGAAGAGCTTCTCGGCGACGCGGAACATGCCGCTGATGACGCCTTCCAGCGGGAAGTAGGGCTTCAGTGCCTCGTCGCTGATGTCGAAGCGGGCGACACGGAGCTTCTCGCCGTAGTACATCAGGTCCCAGGGCGCGAGGTCGTCGAGGCCGTCCGTCTCCCGCGCGAAGTCGCGCAGCTCCAGAAGCTCGGCCCGCGCCTGGGGCACGGCCCGCTCGGCGAGATCGTTGAGAAAGCCCATGACCTCGTCGGTGTCGCGGGCCATCTTCGGTGCCAGTGACAGCTCGGCGTAGTTGCTGAAGCCGAGCAGCTGTGCCTGCTCGTGGCGCAGGGCCAGGATCTCCTCCATGACCGGTGTGTTGTCCCACTCTCCGGCCTGCGGACCCTGGTCCGAGGCGCGGGTGCTGTAGGCGGTGTAGACCTCGCGGCGCAGCGCCCGGTCCCGGGCGTGCTTCATCACCGGCTCGAAGGACGGGAAGTCCAGCGTCAGCACCCAGCCGTCGAGCTCGCGGGACTCGGCCTCGTGCCGGGCGAGCGCCTTGGCGCCGGCGGGCAGGCCGTCCAAGGCCGACTCGTCCGTGATGTGCTTGTGCCAGGCGTTGGTGGCGTCCAGCACGTGCTCGGAGAACTGGTTGGTGAGCTGGCTCAGGCGTTGGCTGATCTCCCGAAAGCGGGCCTTCTTGGCCTCGGGCAGGTCGACGCCGGCGAGGTGCAGGTCGCGCAGGGTGTTGGCGAGCATCCTGCGCTGGGCGTCGTTCAGGCCCGGCTGCTCGGCGACCTTCTGGTAGCCGCGGTAGAGGGCGGTGTTCTGGCCCACCTCGCTTGCGTAGTCGGAGAGCTTGGGCAGGCAGGCGGTGTAGGCCGCACGCAGGGCGTCGGAGCTCATGACGGAGTTGAGATGGCTCACGGGCGACCAGGCGCGGGACAGGCGGTCGTCCTCCAGCTCGATGCGCTCGACGAAGCGCTCCCAGGTGGCGCTGTCCGCCTGGGCGCCGAGCTCGGCCACCAGGGCACGGCCGTCGGCGAGCAGCTGGTCGACGGCGGGCTCGATGTGCTCGGGCCGAATACGCTCAAAGTCGGGGAGGATGCGGTCTTCGAGGAGCGGATTGGTCATGGGTCGTCAGGGTCCGTGGGCAAGTTCAGGGGTGCGGGCCGCGGTGGCGATGTGGGCGGGCTTGGCTGAACATCTCGGTGCCGGCGGCGCGGTTTCAATGGATGCGCGCCGCTGCGGGCGGGGGCCATGTGGTGCTGGATGCGCGGCTTGCGCACGGCGCGTCCGAAGGTGGTCTGCGTCAGGTCGGTGGGTTTCTTCACAGACCCTCAGTCCAGCATGAAGCCCGCATTCTCCACCTGCGGCACCCGGCCGCTTCTCAGCACGCGCAGCTGATCACGGGTCGGTCGCGCCTCGAACGCGAGCGGAATGCACAGGTAATGCCGCCAGAGGTCGTAATGGATGCGGTCGCCGCCCAGCTTGTCGATGGCCAGCCACGGGGTATCCGCCCGGGGTGGGACGAAGCGGCCGTCCGCGCCGTAGGCGTAGGTCTTGAAGCGGCCCTGCGGCGTGCAGCGCAGGCCCTCGAAACTGACGCTGCGCCCACCGCTCGGGGATTCCGTGACCAGGGTGTAGCGCACGACGCCGTCGTCGCCGGTGGCGAGGCTCTGAGCGTCCACGTAATAGGTCAGGGGCTGCTCCGGTCCATCCAGCTTGACCTCGACCAGGTCGGCGTCCCGGGGCCAGGCGGGCAGGCGGTAGTCGCCCTCCGCCCACTGGCGGCCCTCTGTAATGCTGCTGGGCGTCGGTGCCTCGGGGTCCGGTTTGAAGGGCGTGTCTTCATAGCCGCCGATGCGCCCGCCGCAGCCGGCGAGCAGCCAGGCGCTGAGCAGCCAGGCGCTGAGCAGCCAGGCTCTGAGCAGCAGGGGCAGGCGGGTGCCGATGGCGCGGCCGGGCACGGGCCGCAGACAGGTGGAGCGCATGGCAAAGGGCCGCAGCAGCTGAATCGAGCGGAGCCGGATCATAGCAAAGCCGGCTTGGGGTCGGTCGTCGCTCCCCGGCAGCGGGCGCGTGGTAGCATTTGCGCTTACCAGGATTTCGCACGCGCCGGGGGGCTCATGAACAACGTCCGCAGCTACCACGGATTGGAGCCGCGCATCGCAGCCGATGCCTATATCGACGAGACCGCCGTCGTCATCGGCGATGTGGAGGTGGGGGCGCAGGCATCCATCTGGCCCATGGCCGTGGTGCGCGGGGACATCCACCGCATCCACATCGGCGCCGGCAGCAACATTCAGGACGGCAGCGTGCTGCACGTCTCCCACGACAGCCGCTTCCTGCCGGGCGGTGCGCCCACCATCCTGCACGAGCGCGTCACCGTGGGGCATCAGGCCATGCTGCACGGCTGCGAGGTGCACGACCACTGCCTGGTGGGCATCGGCGCCCGGGTACTGGACCGGGCGGTGCTGCGCCCGCGGGTGATGCTCGCCGCCGGTGCCGTGGTGCCGCCGGGTAAGAAGCTCGACGGCGGCTGGCTCTACGTCGGCGCCCCCGCTAAGCGTGCCCGGATGCTCACGGACCTGGAGCTGGAGTACCTGGACTACGCCGCCGTGCACTACATGGAGCTCGCGGTGCGCCATCGCGCCACCGCCGGGTGAGCAGGTCCGACATGCGCCGCATCGCCACGCAGGTCCGCCGCTGATGCCCCTGCCCGCCGTCTCCGCTGCGCGCCGCGCGCTGCTGCTGCCTGGGCTGGCGGCGCTGCTGCTCGCCGGGCTGCTGGTGTGGCTGCTGTGGAGCTGGCAGCCGGGCGGCGACGACGGCGCGCCCCAAGCGCCGGCGCTGGCGAGCGCACCCGAGGGCGGCGACTTCACGCTGCGCTCGGTGGATGGACCCGTTTCGCTGTCGGACTTCCGCGGTCGCGTGGTGCTGCTCTACTTCGGCTACACCGCCTGCCCGGACATCTGCCCCACGAATCTCGCCATCATCGGTTATGCCCTGAAGCAGCTCGCGCCGGCCGAGCGCGCGCAGGTGCAGGTGCTGTTCGTGAGTGTCGACCCGGCCCGTGATGACTTGGCGCGCCTCGCCGAGTACGCCGCGTACTTCGACCCCGGGATTCTCGGCATCACGGGCTCCGACGCGGCGGTGGCCGCTGCCGCGGCGCGCTACGGCGCCGCGTACCGGCGCACGCAGGAGTCTGACACCGCGATGGGCTATCTGGTGGACCATTCGGCCTTCACCTATGTCATCGACCCGCGCGGCCAACTGGTGGACAGCCTTGCGCATGCGACGCCGGCGGACGCCATCATCGCCCGGATACGCCAACTGCTGCCCGCAAAAACCTGAAGCTGACCACGGTGTCGGAGCGGCTGTCCGCGGGAACTTCAGCGCGGTCTGCTCCTCCATAGGACCAACTGCCCGCAGACAGCGGCTTGGCGCATGCCATTGACCCATATCGCTATCTGCTGATATACATGCGCGGCTGACAACCTGGGTCCGTTGCGGCGCACAGCCGACCACAGGCCAAAGAACATTCAATGACCATCGACTCGGAAGGTGCCATGAAGATTTCGCTGAGCTCAACACTCGCCGCCGCCGCGCTGCTTGCGGCAGGGACCACGCTCGCATCGCCTGCGCCCGAATCGGGCAGCGTCGGCCTCGGCGGCGATCCGGAAAAGGGTAAAGAGAAAGCGGGCCAGATCTGTCAGGCGTGCCACGGCATGGACGGCAACGGCGTTCCGGGGCAGCCGGTGTGGCCGAAGCTGGCGGGCCAGCATCCGCGCTACATCTACAAGCAGCTCATGAACTTCAAGAACAACGAGCGCTACAACGTGCAGATGTCGCCGATGGCCATGCCGCTCACGGAGGAGGAGGTCAAGAACCTCGCTGCCTACTACTCCACGCTGGAACAGTCCGGCGGCACCGCCGAGGCTGAGCTGGTGCAGAAGGGCGAGCAGATCTACCGTGCCGGCAACGCCGACACCGGCGTGCCCGCCTGCAGCGGCTGCCATGGCCCCGCCGGTCTCGGCAGCAACCTCGCGAAGTTTCCGCGCATCGCCGGGCAGTACTCCGAGTACCTCGCCCAGACGCTGAAGCACTTCCGCTCGCACGAGCGCGCGAACGACCCGAACGCCATGATGCGCGGCGTCGCCGCCAACATGACCGACGAGGAGATCGACGCCGTGGCGGCCTACATCGAAGGCCTCAATCGCTGACGGACGCCTGACCGCCCGACGGCAACGCCTCTCGGCGGTCGGGCTCACCGCTTGCCGGCAGAAGATCGTCCTCTCCAGCCTGCGCATCGAGCCTGCGCCCGCCGTCCACTGCGGGCGCAGGCTTCATCCCGCCTGCTGCGCTAGGCTCACTGCCCGGCTCAGTCCTGCACGAAGAAGTACCCCCAAGGCCCGGCGCCGAGCCCAGCGAGCGCCGTCAGCAGCGCCGGCAGGGGGGCCGCCTCGCCCGGGAACACCTCCTCCACCGATACCAGGCTGCATCCGGCGCCGGCGTGTCGCCCCCAGCGCCAGCGATAGGCGGGCGCACCTGCCCCGCAGGTGCCGCACTGAAGGGGCAAGGTGGCGTCGCACCCCGGCGGCTGCGCCTCCATCGGGGCGCTCGGCGGCAGTTGCCCGCGCCAGTCGCGCAGCGGCGCAGCGCAGGCCGGGCAGCGCGGCGGCCGGGTGTTGCGCCCGAACAGCAGGCGGGGCTGCCGCGCGGTGGATGGAATCCGAATCCAGGGACCGGCGCTCTCCGCGCCTTGATGCGGGGCCGCGAACTGGACCGCACAGCCGGTGAAGCCGATGACCTCGCCGAGGGCGTTCCCGGCGCTGAACGCCTGGCCGTCCGCCACCGGGCGCGCTGGGCCAAGCAGCCCGAGTGCCTTGAGTGCCGGGACGATCGTCGCCTCGTCGGCGGCTTGCAGCGGATCTTCCGGCGTCAGTATCAGACGCCCCGTGTGCAACGACGCTTGAGGGGGTATCATGGGCTCCTCGTTAACGTATTGAAGCTGCGGCAATCAGGCCGCCCGTATCGGCGTGCCGCAGCGCATGAGCGCACGCGAGCCGACGCCGCATCCCACCGACCGACCGTCGAACGCCGGAATCACACGGACCACCGCATGCGCTCCGCTCCCGTCGTGTCGCGCCCCGGGCTGAAGGGGCTCTCGCCGCGGGCCGTCACGGCCGGCCTGCTGCTGGCGGCGGTGACTGCCGGGCACGCACCGCTCGCCGCGGCCGCCTCCTTCGAAAGCGTCGTGAAGGGCCAGAACCCCCGTGAGCTCTCGCGCTGGGGCCGACGCTTCGAGCACGGTGAAGGCGTGGACCGTAACATCGACCACGCCATCCGACTCTACTGCAAGGCGGCCGCCCGGGGCGATGCCGCCGCGCAGTATCATCTCGGCTGGATCTACGCCATGGGCCGTGCCGGCGAGCGCGATGACGCGCTGGCGGCGGCCTGGCTGCATCGCGCCGCCCAGCAGGGCGACGCGCATGCCAAGCGCATGCTGGCCCGGCTCGGGCCGCAGGGCAAGCCGCGCCAGGACGCGGTCTGCCTGCTGTCAAACGGCGGTCGCGCCGATGCCGACGGCGGCGTGGTGCAGCCGCTGCGCAGCCTGGGGGGGGGCGGCGGAACCTGGCCTGTGGCCATCACCCGGGAGCATCCGGCCCGGGGTCGGGTCGCGCAGATGGTGCGGCGGTTGGCGCCGGAGTACCGGCTGAATGCCAATCTGGTACTGGCGGTGATCGAAGCGGAATCCAATTTCGACCCCCGTGCACGCTCGCCGAAGAATGCCCAGGGGCTGATGCAGCTGATCCCCGCAACCGCCGAGCGCTTCGGCGTGCACGACGTCTGGGATGCAGAGCAGAACATCCGCGGTGGCATGGCCTATCTGCGCTGGCTGATCGGCCACTTCGACGGTGACTTGCCTCTGGTGCTCGCGGCCTACAACGCCGGGGAGGGTGCCGTGGAGCGACACGGCGGCATCCCTCCCTATGCAGAGACGCAGCGTTATGTGGCGCGTATCATCGAGCGCCTGAACTGACGCGCAACCCGCCGCAGGAAGAGGCTCCGACAGGCCGCCCGACCACCGCTGCAGCCTCCGCCCGCCGGCAGGACTGCACGCCGCCCGACCCCCCAACTCATGCGCTTCCAATCTTCCGTCAATCAACCCACGCGGATCTCAGGGCGTCTGTGCCGCCGCTGCCGGTGGATCGCGCTCGCGGCGTTGCTTTGCGCGCCCTGGTCCTTTGCCGTGGTGGATGCACCCGTGCAGGACGAGGCCCGGGCCGTGCCGCGGAGCATGAACGCGCACTACCTGGACGCCGATGTGGCGCAGTGGCGGAGCATCTTCGAGAGCAGCGGTCGCGAGGTATTCGACCGCCGTTTCCAGGTGGTGGCGGCCCTGGGCCTCACGCCGGGTATGCGGGTGGCGGACGTGGGCGCGGGCACCGGGCTCTATACCATGCTGTTCGCCCGCGCCGTGGGCGCCGATGGTGTCGTCTACGCGGTGGACATCTCTCCCGCCTTCATCGACGCCATCGAGGCCCGCGCCAGGGACTATCACGTGGACAACGTGGTGCCCATCGTCAACCAGGAGCGCAGCACAGAGCTGCCGCCCGGCAGCGTGGATTTGGTGTTCCTCGCCGACACCTACCACCACTTCGCCTATCCGCGCAGCATGCTGAGCTCCATCCACACGGCGCTGAAGCCGGGGGGCGTGCTGGCCATCGTGGACTTCCGTCGCCAGCCGGGCTTCAGCAGCCCCTGGGTCATGGGCCATGTGCGCGCCGGGCGGGACGAGGTCATCAAGGAGGTGCAGGGGGCAGGATTCGTCTATCTGGACGAGCCGCTCGAGCTCCGCACCAATTATTTCCTGCGCTTCCGCAAGCTCGGCACCGACTGAGTCACCGCCGCCGGAGCAGTACATGACACCCGAGTTCTGGCACCAGCGCTGGCAGCGCGGCGAGATCGGCTGGCACAGCGAGACCTTCAATCGCCATCTCACCGAGCATTGGCCGATACTTGGCCTGTCCGCCGCGAGTCGCGTGCTCGTCCCCCTGTGCGGGAAGAGTCAGGACCTGCTCTGGCTCGCCGGCCGCGGTCACCGGGTGCTGGGTGTTGAGCTGAGCCCCATTGCCGCCCGGGATTTCTTCCGCGAGAACGGCCTCAAACCGCAGGTCACGGACCTGTCACCCGCGCCCTTCGAGCGCTGGGCACTGGATGAGCTGGTGTTGCTGGTGGGGGATTTCTTCGCGCTCACGCCCGAGCACCTCAAGGCGGCGGATGGCGCAGGCATCGACGCGGTTTATGACCGTGCCGCGCTCATTGCGCTGCCGCCGGAGCTGCGCCCGGCCTATGCCGCCCATCTGACGGCGCTGTTGCGCGGTGCCGGAGCCACGGCGCAGTCGCCCGAGTCGCTGCTCATCACGCTCGACTATGCGCAAGCGCAGATGCAGGGCCCGCCCTTCGCCGTGACGCAAGCCGAAGTGCAGGCCCTGTTCGCGGACGCCTTCGACATCCGGACCGTGGCGGCCTTTGATGCGCTGGCCGAGAATCCGCGCTTTGCTGAGCGTGGGCTCGACCGCCTCGTGGAGCATGTCTATCGGCTGTCGCTGCGTCGCGATGCTGCGACAGCGACGCGCTGACGGCGTCCCGGCCGGTGCCGGGGTGCTTAACTCACCTGATCCGAGGACAACAGCATGCAGACATCGCCACACCCGCGCGACGACCGGCGAAGAGCCCTGGCTCCCCGCGCCCTCCGGGTCGCGCTGCTGCTGTGGCTCGCGCTGCTCGGCGCGTGCGCCGCAGATGGCCCATCGCGGGCGCCTGCGACCTCGGACAGCGATGCCGCCGACAGCGACGGGCCTACCCTCTACGGGCGGATCGGTGTCTCCGTCGACCACGTCTCCACGCGCTGATGCGGCGCGCACGAGACGGGGCAAGCCTGTCGTGCAGATCGGTCCAGCGCAGCGTATCCCCGACCCAGTTGATTGTCGGTTTACGCTGTCGCTGACCCGTCCTAAGGGGTGCTCAGGCGCTTGCGCCTTGGGCCGACGCGCCCGATGCGCCGTGGGACCAGGGTTGGGAGAGGCGGTGCTCTGCCGGGTGCGTGTGGCCAGACGCCGCGCCGCGACCGCGCCGGTCCGGCACCAGCCGCTGCTCGAAGACGCGGCGCTTGAGCTCCTGCTCGTCGGCCGCGCCGGTGCGGCGCAGGATGTCACGGCGCTCGGCGTGGGCGTCCTCGGCGCTCAGGCGCAGCAGGTCGCAGATGACCCCCATGGGCTTGCCGAGCGCCAGCAGCTGTACGAGACGTAGTTGTGCATCCGATGCCAGCGCGTCGCGCAGACGCATCTGCGCGGGTGCGGCAGCGGCGGCGAGGTGCGCCGCCAGGTGGTCGGCCAGCGCGGCGCTCACGTGACGCCGACCCGCCAGGGTCCGCGACAGCGCGGCGGCAATCTCCTGGGGCGAGGCTTGGGCCGCAATGACGCTGCGGGCGCCGAGCCGCAGCAGCCGCACGCCGTAGACGCTCTCGCAGGGCGCGGAAAGCGCCAGCACCGGTGGGCCATCCGGCAGTCGCGCGAGGGCGCCGATTGCGGCGGTGCCGGCATCGTCGGGTGCCGCCACGGCCACCACGGCGGCATCGAAGCGGTCCGCCGCGGGCAGGTGCGCCTCATCCTCAGGGTACGCTTGGACCACTTCGGAGACGGCAAGCCCGGCATCCTTGGCGATGCGGCGGATACCCGCGGCGAACAGCGGGCTGTGGCCGATGATGAGAAGTCTGTGCATGGCATCGTCGCCTGGCTGTGGCCCGCGCTGCGCTGGACAGGACGCGGACGCTCTGGACCTATCACCAATATGTGCCTGTCCGCCGGTGACCGACAGGGCCGCGGCTGCTAGTTCCGATTAGGAATCCTTGACGCGCCTGTCTAGGAAACGGGCTGAGGGCGGTAAGCGCAGACCTGCTGCCGGGAGACGGCCCAGCCGGGCAGAGCGGGCGGCCGTGGCGCTCAGCGCTTGCGGCGCACGAAGTCCTTGAGCCGCTGGCGCTTGCGGGCCTGGCGTGGCGTCAGGCGATTGTGCTTGCCCGCGTAGGGGTTATCGCCGGCGCGCAGCTCCAGGCGCAGCGGCGTGCCGGCAAGGTCCAGTGCGCTGCGGAAGCGGTTCACCAGGTAGCGGCGATAGGCCGCCGGGAGCGCGTCGGTCTGATTGCCGTGGATGACGATGACGGGCGGGTTGCGACCGCCCTGATGGGCATAACGCAGCTTGATGCGCCGCCCGCGCACCAGCGGCGGCTGGTGCGCCTGCACGGCGTCTTCCAGCAGGCGCGTCAGCAGCGGGGTGGACAGGTCGCGCATGGCGTTGGCGTAGGCGGCATCGGCGGCCTCGAGCAGCAGTCCCACGCCGGTGCCGTGCAGCGCCGAAATCCGGTGCACCTCGGCGAAGTCCAGGAAGCCCAGCCGGCGTTGGTAGTCGTCCTTGATGCGCTGGCGCTGCTCGGCATCCAGCCCATCCCACTTGTTGACCGCCACCACCAGGGCGCGGCCCGCCTCGACGATGTGGCCGGCGAGGGTGGCGTCCTGCTCGCCGATGCCGAGCCGGGCGTCCAGCACCAGGAGCGCCACATGGCAGGCATCGATGGCCTGCAGCGTCTTGATGACGCTGAACTTCTCCACCGCGTCCGCGACCCGGGCACGGCGCCGCACGCCGGCGGTGTCGATGAGGGTGTAGCGATGCTCCCCCACGTCGAAGGGGATGGAAACGCTGTCGCGGGTGGTGCCGGGGCTGTCGAAGGCCACCACCCGCTCTTCGCCGAGGATGCGGTTGATGAGCGTGGATTTGCCGGCGTTCGGGCGCCCGACGACGGCAACGCGGACGCGGTCCTCGGCGTCTGCTGCGGTCTCTGCCGCGGCCTCGGGCAGCGCGGCGCAGACCTGTTCCATGAGCGCCCCGACACCACGCCCCTGGGCAGCGGCGATGAGCCAGGGGTCGCCGAGGCCCAGGCTGTGGAACTCCGCCGCGGCCAGGGCCTCTGCCAGGTGGTCGATCTTGTTCACCACCGGTGTCAGCGGCTTGCCGGTGCGGCGCAGGGCGGCGGCGATGTCCAGGTCGCCTGCGGTGACGCCGTCGCGGGCGTCGAGCAGGAACAGCAGATGGTCTGCCTCGGCGATGGCCTGCTGCACCTGCCGCTCCATCAGCGCCTCGACGCCGTCGCCGCCGCTGATGCCGCCGGTGTCCACCACCACGTAGCGGCGCGGGCCCACCCTGCCGATGCCGTATTGGCGGTCGCGGGTGAGGCCCGGGAAGTCCGCCACCAGGGCGTCTCGGGTGCGGGTGAGGCGATTGAAGAGCGTGGACTTGCCGACGTTGGGCCGCCCCACCAATGCGATGACCGGCAGCATCTGCGTCTCGTCCCCTCCGCCGCCTCAGGGCGCCGGGGCGCCGTCCGGTGCGGGCACGACGGCGTCCGCCGGCGGCGGGGATGCCGATGCCGGAGGCGCTGATGCCGGGGGCGGTGTCGCGGGCATGGGCGCTGCGCCCGGCGTGATACCCGGCGGCAGCTCGGGGAGCTCGTCCGTTTGCAGCTCGGGCGCACGCACGGCGGCGGCGCCGCCGCCGCTGGCTGCCGTGGTGCTGGGCCGCAGCGCTGCGACGGTGCCGTCGTTGGCGTAGACATAGGCGACGCCGCCGTCCACCACCGGGCGGTGGCCGATGCGGGCCTTGGTGACGCGCTCGAAGCCGAGCAGGGCGCCGTCGCGGCGGGAGAGCAGGTGCACATAGCCCTCCAGATCCGCCACCGCCAGGAAGCTGCCGAGCAGGGCAGGTGCCGTGACCCGCCGCCAGCGCAGCCCCTCCTGGCGCCACAGGCCGGCGCCGTCCGCCGGGTCTGCCGCCCAGAGGTTGTCCTCGGAGTCGGTGATGTAGAGCGCCGTCTCGTCGGCGCTGAGCCCCGCATGGGCGGAAAGCTCACGGCGCCAGAGGACGGTGCCGGTGGCGACGTCCACCGCGGCCAGGTCGCCGTTGTAGGTGGCGACATAGGCGGTGTCGGCCACCACCACTGGGTCGGCGTCCACATCGGCGATGCGGTCCAGCTCGCTGCGCCCCCGCGGCGGGGTGATGATGGTCTCCCACAGCGGCAGGCCGCGCTCCAGCTCCACGTGCACCAGCCGGCCGCCGGAGACGCCGATGATGGCGCCCTCGGCGGTGGGCACCGGCGAGCTCGTGCCATGCAGCGTCAGCACGGGCGTGGGGAAGCCGTAGCGCCAGCGCTCGGCACCGTCGGCGACGCCGAAGGCGTAGAGGGTATCGTCCACGGTGTGCACCAGCACCAGGTCGCCGATGATGCGCGGCACGGAGACCACTTCGCTGTCCAGCTGCGCGCGCCAGAGCTGTGCGCCATTGCGTGTGGACAAAGCTACCAGGTCGCCGTCCGTGGAGCCCACCACCAGGGTCTCACCGCGCACGTCCGGGCCGCCGCTGAACGGAAAGCGGGTCTTGCGCTCCCAGATCACCCGGCCGTCGCCCGCCGAGAGGGCGGCCACCACGCCGCGGGCATCGGCGGCGTAGACCCGGCCGCCGGACACCGCGGGCTTGAGGCGCAACTGGCGCTCGTCGGTGCCCTTGCCGATGCGCGTCTTCCACAGCAGCCGCGGCGTCGCTCGCTGTGTCATCTTCTTGTCGAGCGCGGTGGGCGGGGTGGGATCGCGCTCGCCGCCGAGGAAGGGCAGGCGGGCACAGCCGCCCAGCAGCAGCACAGCCGCCGCCGCACACACGGCGGTCAGGCGCAGCCGACTGAGGGCTCGCGGTGCTGCTTGCCTGCGGCTCATGACGTCTCGTCCGGCGGCAGGTCCTGAAGCTTGAGCTCGATGAGCCGGGCGTTGCCGGCACCGGCATCCAGCGCGGTCTGGTAGGCGGCGCGGGCGTCTTGGAGCCGACCCTCGGCGGCGGCGATGTCGCCGCGCAGGGCGGCGAAGTCGCCGGCGAAGGCGGTCGCGTCGCCGTGGCGCTTCACAGTGTCGGCGGCGGCGGCGAGCTCGCCGCGGTCGAGCTGGACCTGCGCCAGCCTGAGCGCTGCCAGGCTCGCGAGCGCCGGGTCCGGTGCGAGGTCCATGGCCGCGCGCAGGGCGGTCTCCGCACCGGCGGGGTCGCCGTCGGCGAGTGCCAGGCGTGCGCGGGTGAGCTCCGCGAACATGGCGTAAGGCGTCGAGCCAAAGTCGTCGACGATGCCGTCCACCTGCTTCTGTGCCGATGCCGTGTCGCCGGCCTGGGCGGTGATCAGCAGCTGCTCGAAGGCGATGCTGCCGCGCTGCGCGAGGTTGGTGCGGTATTCCACCCAGCTGCGCCAACCGATGACGACGCCGAGGCCGATGACCACGCCGCCGATGACGGCGACGCCGTTGGCCTTCCACCAGCGCTTGATGGCTTCGACTTTTTCTTCGTCAGTGTCCAGCTCTGCCATGACTGCTCCGTCGTGGGAAATGTGCTCGTTGGTCTTGGATCGAGAGTCTTCTCAGGTGCTGCCGCAGGCCGCCGCGGGCGCTCTGCTGCGTCAGTGCGCCGGGTCGGCGTCGCGCAGCGTCGCCACCGCCTCTTCGAAGCTCAGGGTGCGCTGCTCGCCGCCGCCGCGCAGGGGCTTGACGGAGACTGTGCCCTGGGCCGCCTCGTCGTCGCCCAGGATCAGCGCCACCCGGGCGCCGCTCTTGTCTGCCTTCTTGAACTGGCTCTTGAAGCTGCCGCCGCCGCAGTGGACGAGCAGCTTCAGCCCCGGCACTGCGTCGCGCAGCCGCTCGGCAAGGCCGGGCGCCGCGGCGGCGGCGGCGTCGCCGAGGGCCACCAGATAGGCATCGGGTCCGGTGGCGACGGCGCTGGTGTCGATGAGGTCCAGCAGCCGCTCGATGCCCAGCGCAAAGCCCACGGCGGGCGTGTCGCGACCGCCGAGCTGGGCCACCAGGCCATCGTAACGCCCACCGGCGCAGACCGTGCCCTGGGCGCCGAGGGCATCGGTGATCCACTCGAAGACGGTGCGATTGTAATAGTCCAGGCCCCGGACCAGTCGCGGGTTGATCTGGTAGGCGATGCCGGCCGCGTCCAGGCCGGCGCAGAGCCCGTCGAAGTGGGCGCGGCTCGCCTCGCCCAGATAGTCGAGCAGGCTCGGGGCGGCGGCGATGACCGGGGCCAGGTCCGGGTTCTTGCTGTCCAGCACCCGCAGCGGGTTGGTGTCCAGGCGGCGGCGGCTGTCGTCGTCCAGCCGGTCCGCATGGGCGCGCAGATGTGCCACCAGGTCGGTGCGATAGCGCCCGCGCTCGGCGCTGTCGCCGAGGCTGTTCAGCTCCAGGCGCAGGTCCGTGAGGCCCAGCGCCTGCCACAGCCGCCGCGTCATGGCGATGATCTCCAGATCGATGTCCGGGCCGGCAAGGCCGAACGCCTCCACCCCGATCTGGTGGAACTGCCGGTAGCGCCCGCGCTGCGGGCGCTCGCGCCGGAACATTGGGCCGCGGTACCAGATGCGCTGGGGCTGGTCCAGCAGCGCGTGCTCGATGGCGGCGCGCACGCAGCTCGCGGTGCCCTCCGGGCGCAGCGCGAGCCGATCGCCGCCGCGGTCCTCGAAGGCGTACATCTCCTTCTCTACGATATCGGTGACTTCGCCGATGGAGCGTTTGAAGAGCTCCACGGGCTCCAGCAGCGGCGTGCGCATCTCGCGGTAGCCGTAGCCCTCGACGACGGTGCGGGCGCGGTCTTCCAGGTGCTGCCAGACAGGGGCGCGGTCCGGCAGCACGTCGTGCATGCCGCGGATGGCTTGCAGTCGCTCGGACATGATCTCGCTGGGCGTGTCGGGTGATCGGGTGGCTCAGGTGTCGGGTCGGCCGGACTCGGGACGGGGTGGCGTCGGCGGGGCGCTGTGCTCAGAGCTCCATGACCTCGGGTGCATCCGGATACTGGCGCCGCAACGCATCGCCGAGGGCCTTGGCGGCGGCAGCATTGCCCAGCTTGGCCTCGATGCGATGCGCCAGCAGCAGTGCATCGGGCGAGGCCCTGCCGACCCGGCCGTAGCGGCCCATGTACTGGCGGGCGCTGGGGTAGTCGCCGCGGTCGAAATTGAGCCTGGCCATGGCGAGCAGGGCGGGCGGGTAATTGGCGTTGCGCGACAACGCCTCCCGCAGGTAGCGCTCGGCCTCGGTGCCGCGGCCCGCCCGGCGTGAGCAGTCGGAGGCGTTCATCAGCGCCACTTCCGGTGTCGCGTACAGGCGGTTCGCCGCCGCGGCATCGAACTGCTCGATGGCAGCGTCATAGCGGCCCTGGGTGCAGAGGATGGTGCCGCGGGCGTTGAGGTACTCCGGGTTGTCCGGGTCCAGGCGCAGGGCCTCCTCGAAGTGGCGCTCGGCTTCCACGCGCTTGCCCAGGCGCTGGTAGACGATGGCCAGCACATAGTGTGCGTCGGCGTTGCGCTTGTCCTCCTCCAGGGCCCGCAGGCCGCGATCCAGGGCCGAGTCCAGCTGGCCGCGCTGGTAGTAGGCGGCGGCCATGTTGACGTAGATGTCCGCCGGGCTGCCCTCCGGGTCGAGTCCGGCGGCCTCCCGCTTGGCCTGGGCGCCGCCGCAGCCGGCGAGGACCATGGCGCCGGCGACGAGCGCGGCGATGACGGCGCGGCGCGCGGCGGGATGCGTGCTCATGGCCGCAGCGCCACTGCCTGCGGGGCCACTGCGGGCCGTCTGCGGCGATCCTGTACCCGGCCCACCAGCTGACCGCAGGCGGCAGCGATCTCGTCGCCCCGGGTCTTGCGGGTGGTGGCCACCAGGCCGGCGCGCAGCAGCCGCTGGCGGAAGGCGTCCACCCGCTCCGGCGGGCTGGTGTCGAAGCCGCTGCCGGGGAAGGGGTTGAACGGGATCAGGTTCACCTTGGACGGCGTGCCTTCCAGCAGCCGGATCAGCGCCTTGGCCTGCGCGATGCTGTCGTTCACGCCATCGAGCATGACGTACTCCCAGGTGATGCGCCGGCGCGCATCGCCGCGCAGGTAGGCGCGGCAGGCTGGGATCAGCTCCTCCAGCGGATACTTGCGGTTGATGGGCACCAGCTCGTCGCGCAGCGCGTTGTCCGGTGCATGCAGGGACACGGCGAGGGCGATGTCGCTGACCTCCGCCAGGCGGTAGATGTTCGGCACAATGCCCGAGGTGGACAGGGTCACCCGGTACTTGGAGAGCATGTAGGCCAGGTCGTCGCGCATGATGTCCGTGGCGGTGACGACGGCGTCGAAGTTGGCCAGCGGCTCGCCCATGCCCATCAGCACGATGTTGCTCGGCGGCCGGCCGATGCGGCGCACGGCGTGGCGGACCTGGGCGATGATCTCGGCGGTGCTCAGGTTGCGGTTGAAGCCCTGGCGCGCCGTGGCGCAGAAGGCGCAGTCCAGCGCGCAGCCCACCTGGGAGGACACGCACAGCGTGGTCCGCCGCTCCTCTGGGATGAACACCGTCTCCACCCGCTGGCCCTCGGGCAGCTGAAGCAGCCATTTGACGGTGCCGTCGGCGGAGGGCTTCTCGGCCGCCACCGGCAGCCTTGGGATGTGGGTTTCGGCGGCGAGCCGGGCCCGGAACGCCTTCGGCAGGTCCGTCATGGCATCGAAGTCGTCGACGCCATGCTTGTGCATCCACTTGAACAGGTTGCGCCCGTGGAAAGGCTTGCAGCCGAATGCCTGCGCCAGGGCCTCGCAGCCGCGCTGGTCGAGATTCAGCAGGTCTTGTCGCGCATCGGCGCGCGCATCGGCGGCCATGGCTCGCTCCGCGGGACTGGTGGTGCGCACTATATGGGGGCTGCAAGATGGCGGCGGGGGTGGGTGAGCCGGGTGCTCGCGCCGTCCCGCGGGTCGCTGCCCAGACACAAACGGTAAAGTATAGGCATGGCGTGCCGGCTGCGTCCAATGGCGGCGGTGCTTGCCCGTGCTGCCGGCGGCGGCGCCGAGGATCGGCTCCATTCGCCTTTTGACACCCGCGCAGGTAACCTGCGCGCCCCGCAGGCCCATGTGCGACACTCAAGGGAGCCTCCATGCCCGTATACGATGTCTTCAACGGCGATGCCGACGGCATCTGTGCATTGCAGCAGTTGCATCTCGCCGAGCCGCGCGACTCCGTGCTCGTCACCGGAGTGAAGCGCGACATCGCGCTGGTGCAGCGGGTGGAGGCGACGGCCGGCGATGTCGTCACCGTGCTCGATGTCTCCTTCGACAAGAATCGCGACGCCTGTCTGGCGTTGCTGGAGCGCGGTGCCACGCTGCGCTGGTTCGACCATCACTTTGCCGGTGAGATTCCCGAGCACCCGGGGCTGGAGGTCCACATCGAGACCCTTCCCGACAAGGGCACCAGCCTGCTGGTGGACGAATACCTGGGCGGCGCCCATCGCGCCTGGGCCGTGGTGGGCACCTACGGCGACAACTTCGACGAAGCGGCGGCACGCGCGTCTGCGCCCCTGGAGCTGCCGGACGCCGATCTTGCGCTGCTGCGCGAGCTCGGCATCCTCATCAACTACAACGGCTACGGGGCCACCGTGGAGGATCTGCACTACCCGCCGGCTGAGCTGTTCCGCGCCCTGGCGCCCTATGCCGACCCACTCGCGTTCGCGCGGGAAGACCCGGCCTTCCGACGGCTGCGCGACGGCTACCGGGAAGACATGGCCCGTGCCGAGGCGGCGGCGCTGCTGCAGCCTGGGCCGCGGCACACGCAGGTGATGCTGCCGGCGGAGCCCTGGGCGCGCCGGGTCGGGGGTGTTTACGCCAACGCCCTGGCCCAGGCGGCGCCGGAGCGAGCGCATGCCATGCTGACCCGGCGCGCCGACGGCGGCTTCGTGGTCAGCGTGCGGGCACCGCTCACCACCCGCGACGGCGCCGACGCCCTGTGCCGGCAGTTCGACACCGGCGGCGGGCGCAAGGCGGCGGCGGGCATCAACCACCTGCCGGAGGCGGCGTTGGACGACTTCATCGCCGCCTTCGTCGCCGCCTTCTGAGCACGTCCGGTGGGCAGAGCGAACAGCGGCGCCGGCCGGCGCGGCCCGCGGTGGCTGCCGTGAGCCGTGCCGGCGCGGCACTCTCGGCGCCGCTGCGGCGGCTCTCGGCGCGCGTGCTCGACACCCTTGCCCGCTCCTACCGGTTCAACCGGACCTGGCGCGAGGCGAACCGGGAGCTCTTCTGCGGTCAGCATGCGCTGCGCCCCGCCGGACTCGCCTATGCACCGCCGCCGGCGCGCTATGGCTGCGCCGGCCAAGGAGAGGGCGCCGACGCGCCGGCTCCGGCCCGCAGCGACGGCGCCCGGCCGCTCTTCGTCACCGCCCGGTTCCGCTCCGGCTCCACGCTGCTGTGGAATATCTTCCGGCACACCCGCGGCCTGACCGCCTTCTACGAGCCGCTGAACGAGCGCCGCTGGTTCAGCGGCGGCGCGGATGCGGACCGTACAGACCCGACCCACGTCAATGCCGAGCGCTACGGTGCCGAGTACGCCGGCATGGCGGACCTCGGGCAGTGGTTCGATGCCGAATGGACGTACCGCGACCTCTACATGGACGCGCACAGCTGCGACCGTCGCCTGGCCCGCTACCTGGCCGAGCTCATCGCCCGTGCGCCCGAGCGCCCGGTGCTGCAATGCAACCGGCTGGATTTCCGCTTGCCGTGGCTGCGGCGCGTGTTCCCAAATGCCGATGTGCTTTGGCTCTACCGCAATCCGCGCGAGCAGTGGCTGTCGGTGCAGCGCAGCTCAGCCGGCGCGCCGCCGGGGCATCGCCTCACTGCGGACGAGTCGGAGGACTATTTCTACACCCTCGCCTGGGCACGGGATCTGCGCCGGGTATTCCCGTGCGTGGACCCCACTCAGCACGAGCATGCCTACGCGGTGCATTACCTGCTGTGGCGGCTCTCTTACCTGTTCGGGCAGCAGTATGCGGACGTGGGTATCGCCTACGAGGACCTGATGCGTGACTGCGCCGGCACGCTGCGGCCGGCGTTCGAGCGCTTCGGCCTCAACGCTGGCGAGGTGCCCGGCGATGCCTGTGCGGCGTTGCTGAAGCCGCCGATGCCGGAACGCTGGCCGCAATACGCCGCTGCGGACTGGTTCAACACGATCGAGGGGGCGTGCGAGGAGGAGCTGGCCCGATTCCTCGGCGCCTGAGCCGGAGCCCGCGCCGGTACGCCCCAGGCTGCGTGCCGGCCCCGCCGGCGGGTGCGAGCCCATGCGGGCGCTGCCGACGGCGCGTCGCGGGTAGACGCGACGCCGGTGCAGGGTCAGAATGCCCGCAGTCCCCCGACACACACCATTCATCGTGAAGAACCGGCCCCGAATCATCCCTGGCGGCGAGCCCCATTCGCCCCACGCCGACCCGGAGCCTGGTGCACGATGAAGTGCCTGCTGGTCGCCAACATCTTCCCGCCCATCAACGGCGGCTCCGCCGTCGTCTACGAGAGTCTGTGCCAGTTCGCCCCCGCGGGCACCATGCACGTGCTCGCGCCCTGGCGGCATTACCTGAGCGGCGAGGAGGTCACCGGCTGGCGCGAGTACGACGCCCAGGCCGGCTTCCCCATCGAGCGCATCGAGCTGCTGCGCCCGCCGGCGGTGAGTCCGAAGTCTCTGCTCCACTCCGCCTGGCTTCAGCTCTGGGTGGACCTGCCGCTTAAGCTCAAGGTGCTGCGCAAGGCCGTCAGTATGATCCGCCGCGAGGGGATCGATGTCGTCTGCGTGTGCGAGCTGAGCTCCGGCTCCTGGCTCGGGCTGCTGCTGAAGCGCATGCTCGGCATCCCGTACATCAATTACATCCACGGCGAAGAGATCACCACGGAGGTGCCGTACCGGCTGTTCGGGCGCCGGCGCCGGCAATACCTGCACAATGCGGATGCCGTGGTGGCCGTGAGCGAGTTCACCCGCCGCACCCTCATCGACAAAATGGGCGTGGCGCCGGAGCGGATCGAGCTCATCGTCAACGGGGTGGATGCGGAGCGCTTCCAGCCGGGGCCGAAGTCGCAGGACCTGCTGGAGCGCTACGGTCTCGCCGGCAAGCGCGTGCTGCTCACCGTGGGCCGGCTGGTGGAGCGCAAGGGCATCGACACCACCATCCGCGCCCTGCCGCAGGTCCTCGCACAGTGCCCGGACGCGCGGTATCTCATCGTCGGCACCGGCGACTACCGCACGGAGCTGGAGGCATTGGTGGCAGAGTACGGCGTCGGCGAGCAGGTGATCTTCGCCGGCCGTGTGCCGCACGACGAGCTGGTGGCGCACTACCAGCTCTGCGACCTGTTCGTAATGCCCAACCGCGAGCTCGCCAACCACGACACCGAGGGCTTCGGCCTGGTGTTCCTGGAGGCCAACGCCTGCGGCAAGGCCGTTGTGGCAGGCCGCGCCGGCGGCGTGGTGGAGGCGGTGCGCCACGGCGAGACAGGTCTCAATGTGGACGGCGAGGACGTGGGCGCCGTGGCCGGGGCCATCACCGGCCTGCTGCTGGACGACACCCGCCGCGAGGCCATGGGCGCCCGCGGCCTGGAGGTCGCCCGGCAGTCCAGCTCCGCCGCCCGCGCGCAGCTGTTCCGACAACTCTGCGAGCGGGTGGCCGGGGGCTGACCCCGCGCCGGACCGGCCTCCGACGAGCCCGAGCCCGCGCCCGAGCACCCGCTGGGCTCAGCCCTCCCCACGTCGCTCAGGCCCTCGCAGCTCTGGGATCGATCCCCGCATGCGCAGCGCACCTGGGGGCGCCGAGTTCCACTCGGCCGCTCCGGGACCGGTCCCCACGTGTGCGCCGCAGCCCTGGGGGCGCCGAGTTCCACTCGGCCGCTCCGGGAGCAATTCCCACAGGCGCGGGAGAGCCGTGCCCGTTTCGTGGCTGAAGCCAGGCGCATGTCCGCGCCGCAATTGGGGTAGGTCAGGGGCCGCGACTCAACCAGCCGAGGCCCGGTCCCATCAGCGCAGCATGAGCCGGAGACAGCGCGCCGGAGCCGCTGCCCTGGCGCAGATGGCCCTCGATGACCCGCAGCAGGCGATGCAGCACGGCGCTGACCGCCCGCGGCTCGCGCTCCAGGTACCAGACCACTTGGCCGCGGGCGATTAGGCCTAGGTCTCTGTTCGACCGCGCTCGGACTTGGTGCCCAACTGGGTGGCTTTCATCGGCGAGGCTGAGGATGACAGCGTCAACGAGCTCATGCGTGGCCGCTCCAGCACCGGTCGCCCCCTCGGTTCTGGCGACTTCGTGGCATCCCTGGAGCGGCAACCCAACCGGTCCCTGAAGGGGAAGAAGCCTAGGGCAAAGCCCCCACCACGAGACAAGCGCACCCTCGACCTGCTCGGCAACGCAAAGCACAATTAAGTAAGCTGTTACGGGAACTGGGTCAATTTAGTACACTGTCCCCGTACCTGCTGACTCCGCGACGGGCCGCAAACTCAAGCACCAGCAGGTCCTTGCAGGCCGCACTCACCCCTCTTTCCTCCTGCCCAAGTAAGTCACACCGAAGGATGTGCCGGCGCCGTGAACCTGTGCGATGGGGGCGGTGGAGCGCTTTCCCCGGATCGGCTCAGCGGGTATCCGCCCACGGGAGCGCCATCGTCAGCTACGCGCTTTGGCGTATTTGCCCAGAACTTCTTCGTCTGTAGCCTCTGCCGTCCTACAAATTTTCCCTGACGATGAGGTAAGGTGATGGCACGAATGCCGAAGTCGCTCTCCGAGATGCTGCCGCAGGCCGCAGTCTTGTCCCGCTTACAAGGTGCGGCGGTCGCTGTCTGTGCCTTGGCAGCCTTCCCAATCCAGGCCGCTTTCCAAGTCAGCAACTTGGCGAATAGCAATGCCGGGAGCTGGGCCTTCACCTCGGCCACGCCGGACTCCTACTTGGCAAACAGCTTCACGACCGATGGCAGCGACTATGTGCTCACAGGCGCAACACTTGGCCTCGGCAACTCTGGCACGTCGCAGACCACCTTCCAGGCGTCGATCTGGAGCGACGCGGGCAGCAGTCCGGACACCCTATTGCTGACATTCGACAACACCCCTACGCTGGACGGCGGCGAGACCTTTCAGGACGTGGCCTTTTTCAGTGACGATGGGTTTACTTTGGCCGCAAACTCCACCTACTACCTGGCATTACACGCCATTGCGGGCAGTCTGCTCTCCTGGGGTTACACCACCGACAGCAGCGTGCAGGCCCCGGGCGGATGGGGGATTGGCTTCTCGCAGTCCGATACGACCATGCGAAGCACCAATGGCGGGTCCAGCTGGAGCAGCATTCCAGCGTCTTCCCTGAGCGCTCACCGGTTCGGCATTTCGACTGCGGTGCCGGTGCCGAACGTGATGCTACCGGGCCTTTTCGGCCTCGGCCTCACGCTTCTGATGCGTCGCCGCAGGCGTTGCTGATCCATACTGCAGGGGCTCCCTGCTCACTGATTCGATTGCCGATGACGATTGGGTGGGGGCCAAACGCATGGCCCGCGATGCAACGATTCACTGATTCGCATACCGCGCCCAGGTGTTGTTGTAGAGCGCGACCGCCGCGACGCGGTTCTCCCGATGCAGCTTGGCCAGCAGGTTCTGCACGTGCTTGCGCACCGTGCCCTCGGATAGGCCGAGGATGCCGCCGATGGCGGCGTTGGTCTTGCCGAGGGACATCCAGCGCAGCACCTCGATCTCGCGCTCGGTGAGGGTCGCGAGCAGCCGCTGCTCGTCGGTGGGGTCTGGCTCCTCGTAGAAATGCACGGTGCAGTGCTCGGCGTTCCAGCGCATCACCGCCAGGTAGATGCCACCGTTCTGCGATGGCCAGAAGCGGTGCGGGTCGGCCGTGGGGTCGTCCAGCGCCTCGCAGCACAGCTGCTGCATCTTGGTCTTGAAGCGCAGGTTGTAGCCGCCGCCGCGGAGTAGGATGCCGTGGCGGCGCAGCATGGGCGCAAGCATGTCCGAGGCCGCTGACAGGCCGTTGCGGCAGTGGCACAGCAGGGCATTGTCGGGTTCGAGCATGCCGGACATGTTGAGTATGAATCAGGAAGCAGAAGAATTTAGCCCATGCTATGGCCGCTCCGGGCCGGCCGGGCTCAATCCCACAACGACAATTGCCGCGGGTCCGCCGCCGGCGGGCGAAAGGCGTCGGCGCAGAGCTGCCAGCCGCTGTCCTGTCGCGCCAGACCGTGCCGGCGCAGCGCCAGGCGAAAGCGTTGCTGCAGCAGCGCCGCCACCGGTCCCGTGCCCGTCATGCGCTCGCCGAAGGCGGGGGCGTTGAGCGCGCCGCCACGGCATTGGCGGATCAGCGACAGCACCTTCTCCGCACGGTCCGGATAGTGCGCGTGGAGCCAGTCGCGGAACAGGTCCTTCAGCTCCAGCGGCAGGCGAATGAGCAGGGCGCCCGCGCGCACGGCGCCGGCCTGTGCCGCCGCGGCGACGATGCGCTCCATGTCGTGGTCCGTGAGCCCCGGGATCAGCGGCGAGACCAGCACGCCCGTGGGGATGCCGGCGGCGGCGAGCGCCGCCACCGCCTGCAGCCGCCGTTGCGGTGACGCGGCGCGCGGCTCCAGGCGGCGCGCCAGCGCCGGGTCCAGGGTGGTGACGGACATCTGCACCGCCACCAGGTCCAGCGCCGCCAGTGCCCGCAGCAGCGGCAGGTCCCGCAGCACCAGCGCCGACTTGGTGGTGATGGCCACCGGGTGGCGGGCCTCCAGCAGCACGTCCAGGATGGCGCGGGTGCTGCCGAGGCGGCGCTCGATGGGCTGATACGGGTCGGTGTTGGCGCCGAGCACCAGGGTCGCCGGCCGGTAGCCGGGCGCCGCCAGCGCCCGGCGCAGCTGCGCCGCGGCGTCCGGCTTGTGGAACAGGCGGCGCTCGAAGTCGAGCCCCGGCGACAGGCCGAGCCAGGCATGCGTGGGTCTGGCGTAGCAGTAGATGCAGCCGTGCTCGCAGCCGCGGTAGGGGTTGACGCTGCGGTCGAAGGGGATGTCCGGCGAGTCGTTGCGGCTGATGATGCTGCGGCTGGTGTCGATGCCGAGCTCGGTGCGCGGGTCGCTCTCCGGGGCCTCCTGCCACCAGCCGTCGTCCACGCCCTCGCGGGTGTGCTCGCTGTATCGGCTGTCGGGATTCGCGCCGGTGCCGCGCCCGCGCGGCGGTTGCGGTGCTGGATCGCCGGGCGGTCGGGCAGGGCGGTCTGACATGGGCATGCGGCGTGCTGCGGCTCTGGTATAGTCCCCGGCGCCTGCGCGCCGGACCGCGGGTGCTCGCGGGCCTCGGCCCGCTTCCTTGACTCACCCAAACGAGTTGGAGGTGCAGACGATGGCTGCCAAGCAGATTCTGATGCTGGTGGGGGACTACGTCGAAGACTACGAGGTGATGGTGCCGTTCCAGATCCTGACCATGGTCGGGCATCGGGTACACGCCGTCTGCCCGGACAAGGCGGCCGGCGAGCAGGTGCGCACCGCCGTGCACGACTTCGAGGGCGACCAGACTTACAGCGAGAAGCCCGGTCACAACTTCACACTCAACGCGAGCTTCGCCGAGGTGGACCCGGCGCAGTACGACGCGCTGGTGATCCCCGGCGGCCGCGCGCCGGAGTACCTGCGCCTGAACGCGCGGGTCATCGAGATGGTGCGCCACTTCTCGGCGGCCGCCAAGCCCATCGCGTCCATCTGTCACGGGCAGCAGATCCTGGTGGCGGCCGGCGTGCTGGAGGGTGCCACCTGCACGGCGTACCCGGCGCTGCAGCCGGATATCGAGATGGCCGGCGGCAGCTGGCACGAGGTGGCCACAACCTTCGACAACGCCCACACCCACGGCACCCTGGTGACGGCGCCCGCCTGGCCGGCACACCCGCAATGGATGCGCCAGTTCCTGGAGGTGCTGGGCAGCCGTATCGAGCCCTGACGGCGCCGCGCAGTCAACGCCGGTGGGGTCGGGCATGGAGCACCGCGTCTTCGTCTACGGCACGCTTTTGGGTGGTGAGGTGAACCACCACCTGCTGCGAGATGCGCGCTTTCTCGGCCCGCACCGCACCGAGCCCAGGTTCACGCTGCTGGTGCTCGGTGCCTATCCGGGACTGGTGGCCGGCGGCGACACGGCGGTGCTGGGCGAGGTCTACGGCGTGGATGCAGCAGGCCTGCGCCGGCTGGATCGGCTGGAGGACTATCCGCGGCTGTATGATCGGCGCGTGATCCCCACCGCGCACGGCAGCGCCTGGGTCTACCTGTATCGCGGTCCGCGCCGGGACCGTGCGCACCTTGCCCACGGCGACTGGCGCCGACACAGCGGTGGCGGCGGTCCCAGGGCGGCCGCCGCACGCCGCCGCCGCGACCCGAAGAACCCGAGCCACCGCCGGCGCATGGCGGGCGGCGGTGACGGCTGACCCGCGCCGCCGCAGTCGCTGTGACCCATCCCTGCGCCCGCTGCGTGCTGGCGCACCACAGCCAGGTCGCCGGCAGCGCGGCTCCACTCCACAGGAGGCATTCGCAGAGACTATGTCAGAAGAAGGCCGCTTTACCATCCACCTGGAGCAGCAGGAGGGCTACCAGATCAACGTGCGCTTCGATTGGAAGCGCGCCGCGGACCTGCTCACGGACGAGCCGCCGCCGCTCGGCGAGACCGGCGGCCCCAATGCCTCTCGGCTGCTTGCGGCGGCGGCCGCCAACTGCCTGTCCGCGAGTCTGCTCTACTGCCTCAGCAGGGAGGAGCCGCCGGACCGAAGCCTGCGCGCGGAGGCCACCTGCACCCTGATCCGCAACGAGCGTAAGCGCCTGCGCATCGGTGGGCTGGAGGTCAAGCTCATCATCGACGACGCGCTCGCCGGCAATCAGCGCTTCGAGCGCTGCAAGACCCTGTTCGAGGACTTCTGCGTCGTCTCCGCCAGCATCCGCGAGGGCATCCCGATTGCGGTGTCCGTCGTGGACGAGTCCGGCCGGCTGCTGCATGCCTCGGACTGACCGGACCTCGCCGCCAGCGCGGTGATCGGTGCGGTGACGGGTGCGCTGATGGGTGCGCCGCTGGTGCTCGTAGACGGCGTGGGGCCCCTGCTGGAGCGGGCCCGCTCCGTACTCGCCGCCGACGGGGTGCGGGTGCGCCGACACCGGCCGGGCGCCGGCATCCCCCGCGGCGCCGCGGCACTTCTGGTGGATGCCCGCGATCTGGCGCAGCGCCTTGCGGCGCTGTCGGTGCAGACCCGGGGGCGCGGCCGGCCGCTGCGGGTGGTGGTGCTGGCGGAGGCTGGGGGGGCTTCTGCGCAAACCGAGGATGCCGGAGCGCCCGGCGCGGTGAGCGCCCTGCCGGGGGACGCGCTGCGGGTGGAGTGGATCGACCCGCACCGCACGGCGGCCCGTGTCCTGCTGGCACGTTGGCCTCTGCATCGCAGCATGGATCCGCCGGCGGGGCAGGTGCCGCACCTGCTGATTGCGGGCTTCGGGCCCGTCGCGCAGGCTCTGTTTGTGCACGCGCTGCGGGTGGGGCAGTACGGCGGCGCGCCGCCGGTGGTGACGGTGGCCGCCGCTGCCGCAGACGCCTGGCGGGACTGGATCGACGCGCGCCACCCCCAGGCGGCGCGCTGTGGGCAGTTGCGCTGCACGTCGCTGCCGTCCGCGGATCTGGCGGAGGCCCCATCCGTGACCATGATCGCGGTGTGCGACATGGCGGCAGACAGCGCGCTGGCGCTGGCGCGGGAGCTGCTGGCACAGGCGGCGGAACAGGGCGCGTCGCCGCCGGCCCTGCTCGCCGTCGAGGCCGATTGGCGCCGGGGCAGACTCCCGGATTGGGACGGCCAGCTGGTGCCGGTGCAGCCTTTACAGCTCGCCTTCTCCCGCCAAGTGCTGCTGGAGGGCCGCGACGATGCCCTGGCCGAGGTCATCCACGAGCACTATCGTGACACCTCCGCGGCCCAGGGCCGCGACCCCGCCGCGGCACCGTCGGGGGTGGCCTGGACGCAGCTGGCCACCTCCTACCGCGACGCCAACCGCCATCAGGCCGACCACCTCTGGGCGAAGCTCGCCGTCACCGACTGTCAGGCGGTGCCGGAGGAGCTGGTGGAGTCCTTCGCCTTCGCACCCATGGAGGTCGAGCAGCTGGCCGTCATCGAGCATCGGCGCTGGGCGGTGGAGCGCTGGCTGGACGGCTGGACCTACGGCGCCGAGCGCGACAACGCCCGTAAGCGGCATCCGCAACTGATTTCCTACGCGGAGCTCTCGGACGCAATGCAGGACCTGGACCGCTTCGCGGTGCGTCTGGTGCCGGCGCTGCTGGCGCGATCGGGGCTCGGCGTCGTGCGGCGGCTCATCGTCGGGGTGCAGGGCGGCGATCTGCGCCGCCCGGAGGCGGCGTCACAGCGGGCCGTGCGGCGCGTGCTGCGGCAGCTGCGCGCGCGCTGGCCGGACCGCGGGCTGACGCTGGCGCTGGATCCCACCGACGCGCGGGCACGGCTGGTGGCAGCCGAGGCCGTCGCGCGCCATGGCGCCCAGCTCTTCCTGCTGCTGACGGCGCCATTGCCGGCGCTGCTGGCGGCCCAACCTGCCGCGGCGCGCCCGGAAATGCTGCGCCTGCTGGCGCAGGCGCAGCGGCGGATTCAGCTCGCGGGCGAAACCGGACTCGGCAACTGGCTTGCCCGCCGCGCGGAGATCCTGTTCGCGCTCGATGAGCGTCTGCTGGCGGGGCCGCAGGCAGATCGCCCGCCGGCGAAGCGTGTGGTTCTGGACGCCGGCGGCGATGCCCGCTGGAACTTCGCCTACTGATGGCGGATATCGCATCCCCGTGCCGGGGAAAGCCCGCGCGCCGGCGGCGGGAAACTGCGGGGGCATGGTCGATCTGTTATCCTCCCACGCCATGTCAAACAGCTTCTCAGGAGTCGAGCCATGGCCGTCGTAGAATTGACGCAAGAGACTTTCGAATCCACCGTCGCCGACAACGGCTTTGTGGTGGTCGATTTCTGGGCGCCTTGGTGCGGCCCCTGCCGCACCTTCGCACCGGTGTTCGAAAAGGTGTCGGAGGACCACGACGACATCGTCTTCGCCAAGGTCAACACCGAAGACGAGCAGCAGATCGCGGCCCACTTCCAGATCCGGTCCATCCCCACCCTGATGATCTTCCGCGACCAGATCATCATCTTCTCGCAGCCGGGGGCACTGCCGGAGGGCTCGTTCCGGGAGCTGCTCACCAAGGCCGGCGAGCTGGATATGGACAAGGTCCGCGCGGATATCGCCGCGCAGCAGGAGGCGACCTGAGGCGGCCGAAGGGCGGGCGCGTGCGGCCCGGCCGCACCGGTCCGCACCGCCGGTACGCCGCGCAGCCCCGCATTCCACGACGCTGAGCCTTAGGGGCCAGCGGGCGCCGGGATGACCCGGGTCGGCTTGCGAGGGCGGAGCGGAGCCGCCCGACCCGGCTCGCCGGGCTCAAGGCCCAAGGGTCTCTCTCCGAGGCCGCCTTACTCCCAGACGAGCCATCCAGACAGAACACCCGGAAGAGGCACCCGGACGAGCCCGCCGGGATCAACGCCGCGCAACCAAGCTCGTGCATCCATTGCCGGGACGTTCGGCGACCACAGCGTAAAGACCCCTCAGCATGCAAGCCCCCAGCCCCTTCATCGCCAAGCTGGACCTGACCGGTGAGCTGCCCACGGTCGGTGCGCTGATGGCCCTTTGTGAAGAGAACTACCGCGCCCTGATGCAGCTCAGCCCCGATTTGGCCAGCCTCTCGGGCGTCGTCACCTCGGCGCGACCGGGGCCGGGTCGCATCCAGCTCCAGCTGGAGATCCTGGAGCAGGCCCGCTACACCACCACCTTTCGCCTCACACATGTGTTCCCGGCGGCGGGCGGCTGTGCGGAGTGGCTGCCGGAGCCGGATGCGACCCTGAAGGCGTACCACGACGCCGGGCAGGTGGAGGTGCTGGACCTGCGGCAAACGGCGCTTCCCATCTTCAGCCACTATCAGTCGCCGGCCCTGCGCGCCAAGTGGAAGGCCAACCTGTTCCTGTCCAAGTGGCTCGGCTGGTGTCTGCGCGACGGCCATCGCATTGGACCGCAGGCCGGTCGTTCCGGCAGCCCGAGCAGCGCCACCAGCACGTCACCGTCCGTCGTCTGATAAACAGTGCCCGCTCCGGCGCCCGTCCGGGGTCTGCCGGGTCGAGGGCAAGCCTGCCACGCCCATGGCCCTAGCCGGCTGAAGCGCTGCCGCAGGCCGACCGTATCCCCGATCCTGACCACCCACGGCGTGCTGTAACGGCGCGTGAGCGCGGCGCGCGCCCTGTGTGTGACCCCCCGTCACAACAATGCCGATTGTCGGGGAACCATCTGACGCTCGACCTGCCCAAACCGGCAATATCCAGGTTTTGTCCAAGCCGCTCGGCCGAATCTTCGGAAAATCCGGATGCCGCGGCTTGACAATGCCTATCGGAAAACCAAGTTCCGAGCTAGGATATTCCGCAGCAGCATGCGGCGCATTCGTGTATCGCCACGGCGTCGCTGGATGGTTTCCAGGCCCAGTGCCCCAACGCATTCAAGGCATCGCACCATGAGACTCTCAACCAAAGGCAGGTACGCGGTCACCGCCATGTTGGATCTGGCCCTCCATTCGGGCAAAGGGCCGGTGACCCTCTCGGATATCTCGGTCAATCAGGGCATCTCCCTGTCGTACCTGGAGCAGCTCTTCGCGTCGCTGCGCGGCAAGCAGCTGGTCCGCGGCATCCGTGGCCCGGGCGGCGGCTACTACCTCGGCAAGCCGGCCGACGAAATCTCCATCGCCGACATCATCTGCGCCGTCGACGAGTGGGTGGAGTTCACCCGCTGCGGCGGGCGGGAGAACTGTCGCGACGGCCAGCGGTGCCTCACGCACTCGCTGTGGGACCAGCTGAGTGACGAGATCTTCACCTTCCTCAGCGACATCAGTCTTGCGGATCTGGTCGAGCGGGGCCAGCGCGAGACGGCGGTGGACACCAAGGGATTGGTGGGCAACAAGCAGCGGGCGGCCTGACGGAAGCGGCGCCGGCTGGCGTCGCGGCCCTGGACGCTCACGTTCCGGGTCGCGACGGCTCAGCCGCTCACGGCTGATACTGGCAGGACGTCCGCAGATCGACTCGGAACGGTCGGCGTGCGCGGCCGCTGGCTTTCCAAGCCTGCGGCGTCGGCGGCAGGAAGACCGCTCCGCCTGCCGGTGCCCCTTCAAGCGCTCGGAGTCTGGTCGGATGTGGCATAGAGCGGCAAGGTCACCACGGCCTGCGCGCCATCATCCAACGCGTGCAGTGCCACCTCGCCGCCGTGCAGCGCCGTCAGGCGCTGTACGATGGCGAGGCCCAATCCGGTGCCGCCGGCTTTGGTACTGATGAAGGGCTCGAAGATGCGCCCAATGAGTTCGGGTGGTGGCGGCGTCCCCGCATTGCGCACGCACACCGCAACCCGATTGCCGTCGCGGGCTTCTACGGTGAGTGAGATCCGCGACTCCATCGGGGCTGCCTCACAGGCGTTCATCAGCAGGTTGACCAAAACCTGCTGCAGGCGGTCGCGGTCGCCGAGGACCTGCGCGTCGGGCGCCGTCACGGCCACATCGAGCTCGCGGTCCGCACAAGCGTGCTGTGCCCGCACCAGATCGGCGCTCGCGGCGGCGATGGTGCCTAAATCCACGGGCTCCGAGGCGAGCTTGAGCGGCTTGGCGTAAAGCAGCATGTCCGCAATCAGGCGGTCCATGCGCGCCGCCTCTGCCTTGGCCAGCGTGACCCGCCGGCGGCTGCTTTGCGGCAGATCGAGCCCCGCCACGTGGTCCAGGGCCAGGGACAGGGTCGCGAGCGGCGTGCGCAGCTCATGGGCAATGCCGGAGGCGAATTCACCGATGCCGGCGAGCCTGCGCCGCTCCGCAAAGCGCACGGTGCGGCCGAAGCTCACGCTCAGCAGCTGGGCGATATTGCCCAAAAACTGAAGATGGGCCGGGTCGTAACGGCCGGGCACCCGGGTGGCGAATGCGACCACGGCCGGCACCGGCGTCTCCGCGGCAACGGGCAGAAAAATCACGTCGGCGAGCCCCCGGCGCACAATTTCGCGCAGGAGCTCATAGCCCGGATGGGCGCTCGCGGTGGCGGCGGCATCGCGGATGTGCAGCGGGCCGCCCGCGGCGAGTGCCTGCTCCAGCAGTGTGCCCGGAAGCCGGAACAACGGCTTGCTGCCGGCCTCCGGCGTGCCGTCCAGGGCGCTCGCCTCCAACCGCACGGTGGCATTGTCCGGCGTCACCAGCACCACGCCGATCCAGTCGAAGCGCAGCAGCGTGCGGAAATCGCGGGCCAGGAAGCCCACCAGGTCGTCCAGGTCCTTGCCGCGCTGGAGCCGGTCCAGCAGCTGGAACAGGAGGTCGAGTCGGCTGGACAGGGCGTTGAAGCCCTCGGCAAGGTCGCGCAGCTCGGCGGCACCGCGCACCGGCACGGTGAGACCGAAGTCCCCGCCGGCGGTACGTCGCACGCCATCCAGGGTGCGCGCGAGGGGCTTCAGCGTCCAGCGCTGCAACAGGAGCAGGAGCAGCAGGGCGACCGTCACCGCACCGCCCAGCGTCAGCAGCACCAGCCGGCGCAGGCGGATGTGCTCCGCCGCGGCCCACTGCCGCAGCTGGCCGGCAAGCGCCGCTGCGGCGTCCTCGACGGCGGCCACCTGGGCCGCGTTGTACTCCGCCGCCCATTCCAGGCGCGGCTCCTCCGGGTCGTCGCCGAGGGCCTCGATGAGTCCGCTGCGGTGCGCCTTCCAGGCGGCTTCCAGCGCCGTTACCGCCGCGCCCAGCGTGGGCTCACGCGCCGGCTGCATCCAGCCTGCGGGGCGATCCAGGACGGCGCTGAAGTCACCGCTCATGAAGCCTGCCACCACGGCGTCGAACAGCGCCACCTGGCGCATCAGCTCACCGTGGAAGAGCTCCACGTCGCGATAGTAGGTGGGATAGTCCCGCGGCGCATTGGCATCGTAGACCATCGCATCCGTGTGCATGCGGCTCGCCGTCAGCTCCAGTCTGGCGGCGATGTCGACCACAGCGTCGGCATCCACCTGGCGCTGAAAGGCGGTGAGTGTCGCGAGCCCGGCCCCTGCAAAGAGTGCCAGCAGCACCACGAAAGCGGCGCCGACCTGAAAGCGCAGGCTGGTGAGCAGTCGCTGCAAGATGACCCCCGTCAACGCGCCCGTGACTGTCCTGGGTGCGGGCGATTTTGGTGCTATCCTTCGGTTTCCTCGGCATTACCCGGGGCCGCGCAGCAGCGGCGTGCGCGCCCGGGCACCGTCGCCACGCACCTGCAAAGAGGCCCCTGCGCGCGCCCATGCCCGCCGACACCGACGCGCTCATCACCATCGACGATCTCGTGCGCTGGGGCACGAGCCGATTCACTGCGGCCGGCCTCTGCTTTGGTCATGGTACCGATAATGCCCGTGATGAATCCCATTGGCTGGTGGCCCACGCCCTGCATCTCCCCTTCGAGCTTGCGGCGGAGTACGGCGGCTGCCGCGTGACGCCCACGGAGCGCGAGGCAGTGCTGGCATTGCTGGCCCGGCGCGTCGACGAGCGCCGGCCGGCGGCGTATCTGACCGGCGGCACGCGCTTCGCGGGCCTCGATTTCGACGTGGACGATGCGGTGATGATTCCGCGCTCGCCGCTCGCCGAGCTCATTGAGCAGGGCTTCGCACCCTGGGCGGAGCCGAGCGGCATCCGCCGTGTGCTGGATCTGTGCACCGGCAGTGGCTGTCTCGGCATTGCCGCCGCGACCTATCTGCCGGCGGCGGCAGTCGACCTGGCCGATGTGTCGCCGGCGGCCCTGGCCGTGGCGCGGCGCAACATCGCCCGTCACGGTCTTGCGGACCGGGTGCGGGCGCTGGAGTCGGACCTGTTCGCCGGCATCAGTGGAGACGATGACGACGGCTACGACGTCATCGTCTCGAATCCGCCTTACGTGGGTGCCGCGGAGATGGAGACGCTGCCCCCCGAGTACCGCCATGAGCCCGCGCTCGCGCTCGCCGCCGGCGAGACAGGGCTGGACCTGGTGCTGCGCATCCTGCGTGATGCCCCGGACTATCTCGCCGACGACGGCGTGCTGGTGGCAGAGGTGGGCAACAGCGCAGAGGCATTGGCGGCGGCACTGCCGGCGGTGCCCTTCACCTGGATCGATTTCGAGCGCGGCGGTGAGGGCGTCTTCACGCTGGACCGCGCCACACTCGCTGCCCATCACGATGCCTTTGCGCAAGCGGTGGCTGCGGGATGAGCCTGCATCGGGTGCGGTGCGCGGACGCCTGGGCGCCGCCGCGCCGGCAGCAGCGGGGCGTGAACGGCTGCGGTCACCGGCCTCGCGCGCAGGCGTCTGGTGCTGCGCGCCGCCGACGCGATACCCTCTCAGCCCCGTACTTGTCACGCCCTTTTGAAACACACCACCGAGCCTCGCCGCCGCGGCCGCGACCTGGAGGATGACCATGCTTGATCACACCCGACCCACAGCCGCTGAACAGCACGCCGAGGCGGGCGGCGGGCGCCCCGCCACGTCCGCCGGCGACGATCAGCGCACGGTCTTCGATCTCGATTTGATCAAGCGCTACGACCAGAGCGGCCCCCGCTACACTTCCTATCCCACGGCGGTGGAGTTCGACCCGGCCTTCGACGCCGGGCGCTATGCCGAGGTGTGCCGCGAGACCAACGCCAGCGCCCGCCCGCTGTCGCTCTACTTCCACATCCCGTTCTGCGACACCGTCTGCTTCTACTGCGCCTGTAACAAGATCGCCACCAAGGACCGGACTCTGGTGCAGCCCTATCTGGACCGGGTGTACCAGGAGATGGCCATGCAGTCGGCACTGTTCGACGACGACCGCGTGGTGGAGCAGCTGCACTGGGGCGGTGGCACGCCGACCTTCATCAGCCACGATCAGATGCGCGAGCTGATGGACCAGACCCGCCGGCACTTCAAGCTCTCCGACGACGAGCACGGCGAGTTCTCCATCGAGATCGACCCGCGCGAGGCCACGCGTGACACCGTCAAGCTCCTGCGCGAGATCGGCTTCAACCGCATGAGCCTCGGCGTGCAGGACTTCGACCCCAGGGTGCAGCAGGCGGTCAACCGCATCCAGTCGGAGGCCGAGACCATGGCCGTGCTGGAGGCGGCCCGTGCCGAGGGCTTCCGCTCCATCAGCATCGATCTCATCTACGGCCTGCCGCATCAGACCGCCGAGAGCTTCATGGGCACCGTGGAGCGCATCATCGCCGTGGGCCCGGACCGGCTCTCGGTGTTCAACTACGCGCATCTGCCCACGCGCTTCATGCCGCAGCGGCGCATCAACGATGACGACCTGCCGCGGCCTGAGGTCAAGCTCGAGATCCTCCAGGCCACCACCGAGCGCCTCACCGAGGCCGGCTGGCTCTACATCGGCATGGACCACTTCGCCCGTCCCGACGACGAGCTCGCCCGTGCCCAGCGTGACGGCACCCTATACCGCAACTTCCAGGGCTACTCCACCCACGCGGACTGCGACCTCATCGGCCTGGGTGTCACTTCCATCGGCAAGGTGGGCAAGACCTACGGGCAGAACCGCCGCGAGCTGGATGCCTACTACGAAGACATCGACGCCGGCCGTCTGCCGGTGTTCCGCGGCATCGAGCTGAACCGCGACGACGAGATCCGCCGCGATGTCATCACCCGGCTCATCTGCCATTTCCGGCTCGACTTCGCCGACGTGGAGCGCACCTGGGGCATCGACTTCCACGACTACTTCGGCCGCAGCCTGGCCAAGCTCGACGGCATGCAGCAGGACGGTCTGCTGAAGGTGGACCAGCACGGCATCGGCGTGCTGCCCAAGGGGCGGCTCCTGATCCGCAACATCTGCATGGCCTTCGATGCCTACCTGGAGGCCAAACAGGGCCCGGTGGGCTTCTCCAAGGTGATCTGACGGAGGCGCCGGTGAGCGAGGCGGGCAAGAGCGTCGACGCGCAGCGTTCGGGCGGCGAGGGGGATGGCGCCCGTGATCTGGTGACCCGCTTCCGCGACAGCGCCCGGCTGCGTCCGGAGCGGCCCGCCGTCTTCGCAGACGCGCCCATCTGGACCTACTCCGCCCTCGACATCGCCACCGACGGCGTCGCCGCGTCGCTGCTCGAGCGCGGCATCGCACCCGGTGACCGTGTTGCCCTGTATTGCCCGAACGGGGCGGACTTCGTGGTCGCCTACCTCGGCTGCCTCAAGGCGGGTGCGGTGCTGGTGCCCGTCAACCTGCTGCTGAATCCCCGCGAGATCGCCTTCATGCTGCAGGACGCGGGCGCGCGCGCGCTGTTCTTCCATGCGAGCCTCGCCGAACCCGCGGCGGCGGCGCTGGCGGACGCGCGGGACCTGGGGCTACTGCGCATCGGCATCGGCTTCGAGGACGATGCGCCGCTGCTGGACTGCCACCTGCACCAGCTGGTGCAGCCGAAGGCAGCCCCGTCAGCGCTCCCCGCGGCGGACGATGCAGCGGTGATCCTGTACACCTCCGGCACCACCGGCCGGCCCAAAGGCGCCGTGCTGAGCCATGGCAATCTGGTCGCGAATGCCGTGGCCGTGGCCGACACGCTCGGCATCAAGCCCGGCGTGGATCGGGTGCTCGTGGTGCTGCCCATGTTCCACGCGTTTGCCGGCACCGTGGGCATCGTGATGCCGCTGCTGGCGGGCGCCGCCATCGTCCCCGTGCCGCGCTTCGACCCGCAGGCGATCACCCAGGCCATCGAGATGCACCACGCCACGATTTTCCTGGGTGTGCCGAGCCTGTATGCGGTGCTGATGCGGCTCGGCGACGAGCAGGTGACGGCCTGGAAGTCCGTGCGGCTCGCCATCTCCGGTGGCGCGGCCATGCCGCAGGCGCTGATGGCGTCGTTCGAGCAGCGCTTCGAGATCCCCATCCTGGAAGGGGACGGGCCCACCGAATGCGGCCCGGTGACCGCCGTCAATCCGCCGGCGGGGCCGCGCAAGCCGGGGTCCATCGGCCCGCCGATTCCGGGCGTGGACATGCGCATCTGCGACGGCGAGGGCAACACCCTGCCGGATGGCGAGTATGGCGAGGTCTGCGTGCGCAGCCCTGCGGTGATGCGCGGCTACTGGCAGCTGCCGGAGGACACCGCGCGGGCCTTCTTCGGCGACTGGTTCCGCACGGGCGATCTCGGCTGGCGGGATGCGGATGGGTATTTCTACCTCGTGGATCGGATCAAGGACCTGATCATCAGCAACGGCAGCAACGTTTATCCGCGGATCATCGAGGAGGTGCTGGCGCGGCATCCGAGCGTCAGCGAGGTGGCGGTCGTCGGTGAGCCACACCGCAGCCACGGCGAGATCCCGGTGGCCTACGTCACGGCGGCGGCGGAGCAGCAGCCGGACGCGGCGGCACTCAAGGCCTGGTGTCGGGAGCACCTCGGCAGCCACGAGATCCCGCGCCGCATCGAGATTCTGGAGGCGCTGCCGAAGAATGCCGCCGGCAAGATCCTGAAGCGGGAGCTGCGCCGCAGCGGCGAAGCGGAGCGGGGCGTGTCCTGACGCTTGGCCGCCGACCTTACCTTCAATACCGCTCAGCGTGGGGCTGACAAGCTTTCGCTGCTGCACCTGCACCGAAGTGACGCCAACGGGTCTTGCGCACTGCGAAGCCCGCCTCCGTATCGGTATCGGCGTTGCGGTCGGCATCGATCCCGATCCCGATAGCGATACCGATCCCAATTGTTCGCCGTATGCCGGCGCCGCTGTCCGAAGTTTCGTTGGCCTGTCCGGCCCAGCTGCCTCAGCGCGGCGTCTGTGATTTGCGGATGCGCTCCGCCTCCTCCTCCGAGAGGGTACGCGCATCGGCTTCGATCAGGGCGGGGATGTCGTCGACGATGGGATAGGCGAGCCGGGCTGAGACGGAGATCAGCTCCTGCGCCTCGCGGTCGTAGACGAGGGGCCCCTTGGTCACGGGGCAGACGAGGATGTCCAAGAGCTTCTTGTTCAGCATCGGGTCTCTCCGGGGTGTGGGCCGAGGCGGAGGGCAACTGCGGTGGTCGATCTCAGGCGAGGCATTGTACGGCGCTCGCGCATCCGCTGTCCCGGCACCGGCGCGACGCCGCACCGACGTGCCGCACCGGAACAGATACCCAGAGGCAGGGCGTTCAATCACCCTATGTCAAAATCAGTGACGAGCGGACGCGTGTTTCGGCAACTTGTACCGTGCCACGGCGCAAAGGGTCAGAAATGTGCAATGCGGTTTGCTTTGCAAACTGCAAAAACCCCTGACTCATCCGAGGGTGGAGCGCTCTAAGCCCCTGTTTTGTGGTCTCGGCAGGTCCTTGGTCTGCATTCTGCATTGCTTAAGTCCAGCAGGCGCTGCTGCGGCAGCCTGCGGCAGGCGCGTATCGCCCGGCATCCGCCCCAGCATCCGCAAAGGGGTGGCTCGGTCGGCACGCGGGAGCATGGACCGCCCCACCAGGGCACCAGCGAGGCTGCAGCAACGAGAGAGAGGCCAAGCCGCCAATCGACGCACATAGGGGACTCGCTGGCACGCCCGAGGGTCGATCACGGAGCCAAGGTACGCGACCCACCTGCTGAAACGGACGGTTTTCGCCGCCGTCCGCCCAACACAAGAACGCCGAATCAGCACCCGGACCGGGCAGCGCCCCATCGCGCTGGATTTGACCGCCCAATAACGAACAGCACTGCCGGCCCACGCGCCGGCTTTTTTTTGCCCGCCTGTCGCGTCTCGGGCTCGGCACAACGTACGCGCCGAACGCCACGCCGGCAACAGGGGTTGGCGTCTCAGGGCGCGCGCGACGGGCACAATAGGGCCGCGCGCTCGGCTCAGCCGAGGTGCGGGCGTGCAAGGTAGGCGTCGGTCTGCATCTCCAGGAGCCGGCTCAGGGTGCGCTCGAAGGCGAAGGCCATGTCACGGCCCCGATACAGCCCCGGGGGCGCTGCATCCGCGCTGCAGACGAGCTTGCAGCAGCGGTCGTACAGGGCATCCACCAGGGTCACCAGCCGGTGTGCGCGGTCGCTCTGCTCGTCGTCCAGGGGCCGGAGGTTGGCGAGCAGCACGGTATGGCAACTGCGGGCAAGCTCGACGTAATCGTTCTTGGAGCGCGGGATGTTGCAGATGACATCGAAGTCGAGCCAGACGACGCCACCGTGCCAGGCAACGGTGGGGATCGGCCTGTCGTTGATCAGGATGGGGTCGGTGCGGGCCTCGGCCCCGGCGGTGAGGCCGCGGAAATGGCGGCCGAGGGCGCTGTCCGCGGCGGGGCCGGTGGGCGTGACATAGACGCCGGCCTGCTCCAGCTGCCGCCGGCGGTAGTCCGTGGGCCCGTCCAATGCCAGCACACGGCAGTGGCGGTGCAACAAGTCTATGGCAGGCAGGAAGCGCTCGCGCTGCAGCCCGGCGCGGTAGAGCGCTTCCGGTGGCATGTTGGACGTGGTCACCAGGGTGACGCCGTGCTGAAACAGCGTGTGCAGCAGCCCCGCCATCAGCATGGCGTCGGTGATGTCCTCCACCTGCATCTCGTCCAGGCACAACACCTGGGCCTCGGCGGCGAGTGCAGCGCCGATGTGGGCGAGGGGATCGCGGCGGCCGGTCATCCCGCGCAGCGCTGTGTGCAGTTCCTGCATGAAGCGGTGGAAATGGACGCGCCGCTTGCGGGCAATCGGGAGCGCATCGTGGAAGAGGTCCATCAGCAGCGTCTTGCCGCGGCCGACGCCGCCCCAGATGTACAGGCCCGGAACGGGCGCCGCCTGGGTCGAGCCGCCGAGGAGGCGGCGGGTCCATCCGCGCAGGCGTCCGGGCCGCGCCGCAGCGTTGGGGATAGAGGCGCCCAGCGCCGCGTGCAGCGCATCCAGCGCGCCGATGGCCTGCTGTTGGGCGGGGTCCGCGTCGAGGCGGCCCGCATCGACCGCGGCGCGGTAGGCGGCGGACGGCGTCATGCCGGCAGCGATGGGCTTGCCGGGCTCAGTCCTGTGCCGGGCGCTGATCGGGCGCCGCTGCCGGCGTGGGGTCCGGCACCTGCGGCAGGTCCGAGCAGTCGGGGCTCAGGCCCTGTGCCACGCGCTCTGCCCGCGCCACGTCCAGGAACAGGCCGATGTCGCGCTCCCGCCGCTCGGGGGTGAGGGTGCGCCCCTTGGCTGCTTCCCAGGCCTCGGCGATGCGCGGATACAGGGCCTCGGCGTCCGCGTCCTCGCCCATATCGCGCAGGATGGCGGCCTTGAGCGCCCAGCCGCGGTGGATGTTCTGCGCGTTACCGCGGGCGATGGCGTTGTCCGCCAGCTGCAGCGCCTGCGCATGGCGACACTTGCTGAGCGCAAGCAGCGCCAGACGGTTGTCCGGCCCCATGGGGTCCTCGCCGCAGCCCGTGAGCAGCAGGGCCGCCAGCAGGCCGGGCAGCAGGGCGGGCAGCACGACGGGCGAAAGCAGGTAGGACATCCCAACACCGGCGAGGGTTGGCGAGCTTGCGCGACGGCGCGGCAGAAGGGCAGCGGGCATGAAGTGCATGTGGGATTCGCTCTGCGTCAGGGGTGCGGTTGGGCCGCGGCGTCGGCCGGTGATGCGCCGGCCCCGCCGGCAGGTGCGAGCCGCGCCTCGGCCAGACGCCGCGCGGCTGCGAAGTCGGTCTTGCCGCTGCCGAGTTTGGGGACAGCCTTCACCGCGAGCACGGCGGCGGGCAGCAGCAGCGGCTCCATGCCCGCCTCCAGCAGGGTGGTGCGGACCTGGTCGGGGTCCAGGTCCGCGGCGAGCAGCAGGACGACCCGCTCGCCCTTTTTTGGGTCCGGCAGGGCCACGGCGCAGAGCTCCAGCTCCGCTCGGCCGAGCGCCCGGCGGACGCGGGCTTCGACGGCGCCCAGGCTCACCATCTCGCCGCCCAGCTTGGCGAAGCGCGAATAACGATCGACGATGGTCAGGAAGCCGTCGGCATCCAGGTGGCCCTTGTCACCGGTTTTGTACCAGCGCTGGCCGTCCAGCTCAACGACGGCAGCGGTGGTGCGCTCGGGATCATCGAGGTAGCCCTTCATGACCTGCACGCCGCCGATGAGGATCAGCCCGTCCGCGCCGGTGGGCAGGGTCTTGAGCGTGTCCGGGTCCACGATGCGGAAGCTGGTGCCGGGCAGGGGCATGCCCACGGTGCCGGGCTTGCTGCCGGTCTGCACCTTCCAGTTGCCGATCTCGATGGCGTCCGGGACGTTGACGCTCGCCACGGGCGTGGTCTCGGTGGCCCCGTAGCCTTCATAGATGCGCTTGCCGAACTTCACCGCGAAGGCATCCCGCACATCCGGACTCAGGCGCTCGGCGCCCGCCACCACGATGCGCAGGCTGTCCAGCATCAGCGGGTGCACCCGCCGGTGGCGGACGTAGAGGCGCAAGAAGGTGGAGGTGCTGCAGAGCACCGTGGCCTTGTAGCGGGCGATGGCCTTGGCGTTGCCCAGCGCGTCCGTCGGGTCCGGATGGCAGACCATGGGGATGCCCTCCAGCAGCGGCAGGGCCGTGGTGGCGGTGAGGCCGAAGGCGTGGAACAGGGGCAGGTTCGAGAGCATCAGGTCGTCCGTTTCCGTGTTCAGCACGTCGGCGATCTGCCGGACGTTGCCCAGGATGTTCCGATGCGTGAGCTCGACGCCCTTGGGCGCGCCCTCGCTGCCCGATGAGAACAGGATGGCCGCCGTGTCCTCCGGGTGGACGCGATGGCAGTACAGTGGGCGCAGCAGCCAGGCGGGCAGGGCGATGGCGGCGGCTAGCGCCGTTAGTCCCTGGACTTTGCCGACGCCGGCGCGGATGTCCTCCATGCAGTGGAGCCGCGCGCCGGCGAGCAGCGTCTCCGCCTGGATGCCGCGCTGCGCGAGCTTGCGCAGGAAGCGCTCCGCCGTGACGATGTTGCGGATGCCCGCTTTGTCGAGTGCAGCGGCGATGGCCTCCGGGCTCGCCGTGTAGTTCAGGTTCACCACCGTTTTGCCGGCGAGCCAGCCCGCGAGGTTGGCGATGACCCCGGCGCCCGAGGCCGGCAGCAGGATGCCCAGATTCCGCTCCGGACAGCGCCTGCGTATGGCCGCCGCGAAGATGAGCACGGCCGCGATGAGCCGGCGGTTGGTGAGTGCCGAGCCGCCCGCCGCGTCGAAGACCACCGGTACGCCGAGGCGGCGCTTGGCGGCGGCGAGCCAGGCCGCGGGCAGGGTCGGCAGCGTCTGCACGTGCTGGCTCCAGGAGCTGACCGAGAGCTCGAAGACGGCCTGCTTGACCCGCTGCGCATCGCTGTCCATGGGCAGGGGCGTGCCGAAGGCGACGATGACATCCCGCGCGCGGCCGTCGCGTCGGCTGGCCTTGAGCTTGTCGCTGGCGTTGGAAAAGCGGCTGCCCCAGAGCCCGCGCAGGTAGAAGGGCAGGATCACGCCGCGGGCGCCCTGTGCGGCGCGCTCGAAGCCGCGCTTGAACTCCGCGAGCTGGGCGTTCTTGCTGAGCGTACCCTCCGGAAAGACGCAGACCAGCTCGCCCGCGTTGATAAGCTCGGTGACCCGGCGCAGGGCATGGCCGCTGCTTGCGCCGGAGATCGGCACCACCCCGAAGAAGTCCAGGAACCACTTGAGCCACCAGCGCTCGTAGATCACCCGCTCCATCACGAACCGCACCGGCCTGGGGCTTGCCATCTGCAGCATGGCCCAGTCGATCCAGCTGATGTGGTTGCCGAGCATGAGCACGCCGCCCTGGGGCGGCATGTTGTGGAGGCCGATCACCTGAAGGCGATAGCGCACTGCCATGAGCCGGCCGATGAAGAAGCGCACCAACGACTGCGGCAGCTGCCAGACGGTGTAGACCGCGCCGCCGAGCCCCACCCCCGCGAGCGCCACCATGATGGCCCGGCTGCCGGTGTCCGCCAGGGCCGAGATCACGGTGACGATGAGCCCGCCCAGCATGATCCAGTTCAGGATGAAGTTCTTCGCCGCCAGCACGCGGCCCAGCTCGCGCTCGCCGGCGTTGAACTGGATCAGGGCGTTGAGCGGCACGATGAACATGCCGGCGAGCAGCCCGAGTGCCAGGAAGTTGACGCCGTGCAGCCAGGTGACGCCGATGGCCGGCAGCACGAAGAGCGTGGCCGCGATGCCGAGTGCACTGAAGGGGATCAGCCCGGTTTCCACGTGGTCCCGGGCGATGCGCCCGGCGATGGCGGCGCCGATGATGATGCCGATGCCGGCGAAGGCCATGACGCCCTGGATGACTACGGTGTTGGTCTCGCCGAGGCTGTCTTCCACGAAGGCCGGGAAGGCCGCCAGCAGCACCTGCGAGATGCCCCAGAAGACGCCGAGCCCGATGATGGAGAGCCAGATGACCTTGTTGTCCCAGGCGGCGTGCAGGTTGTGCAGCAGATAGCGCCCGCGCAGGTACTGCGCCCAGTCGAAATGCATGGCGGGCTCGCCGGCGCGCTTGTCCGGCAGGCGGTAGGCCAGCGCCACCTCCACCAGCGAGCCGAGCACCAGGAACCAGCCCACCGGCGCGATGCGGCGCATGATCTCGTCCGGCGGCAGGCCGGTGCCGCCGATCTCGCCGCTGGGTGTGGCGAGCATCAGCTCGAACAGCACCGAGAAGCTCAGGATGCCGGCCAGGATGGCGATGCTGGAGCTCGCCTGCACCCAGGCGTTGGCAGGGGTCAGCGCCTCGATGCCGCAGAGCTCCTTGATGTAGCCGAACTTGGACGGCGAGTAGATGGCGCTCTGCAGTGCCAGCACGAAGGTCATGACGAACGCCGGCCAGAACAGCCCGAGGTAGTAGCAGGCGGTGATGCCGAGCGTGATGCCCACCGCCACCCAGGCGGCGGTGCGCATGACGCGGTTCTTCGGCCAGCGGTCGGCGAGCCAGCCCGAGGGTGTGAACAGCAAAATGAATGGCAGCAGGATCAGGGCGTTGACCAAAGCCGTGAGCCAGATCTGCTCGGGGCCGTCGTAGGCCTTGAACAAGGTATTCTGGATGATGATCTTGTGGCCGAGATCGACGAAGCTGTTCAGGAACACCACCACGACGAACGGCGCGAAGCCCGGCATGCGGGTGAGTTTGGTCATCGATGGGCCTCCGCTGGGACAGGCGCCGGGTCTCGGCTGGGGCAGCGCGCATTCTAGCCGCGGATGCGCAGCATCGTGACCGATTGCGCGCTGGCGGCGGCACTCCGGCACCGCCGCTGACCTCTGCCGTTGCACTTGACCCAGCGGCGTCCGGTACGATCCGCAAGCGGTGATCGGCGGCGGCGGGCATGGCCCCGCCCGGGAGAGACAGCCTTGAGCGAAGCACTGGTCTGGCGTGATGCCTGGGCCCTCGGCGTCGAGCTGCTGGATGCGCAGCACCGCGACATGGTGCGTCTGATCAACCAGGTGCTGGACCCGGCGGCGGAAAGCGCTGTCGGTGCCCGTCTGGATGCCCTCATCGCACACCTGCGACGCCATTTCGACACCGAGCAGGTGTTCCTGCGCGCCATCGACTATCCGCTCACCGACCAGCATTGCCGCGAGCACGCCCTGCAGCTCGCCGAGCTGGTGGACCTGCGCCGGGCGGTGGCCGGCGATACTGGGGCGCTGAGTGCTGAGGACCGGGCCGGCATCCGGCAATGGTTCTTCAACCACGTCGTGGCGGAGGACCGGCGCTTCGGCGCCTACTACCGGCGCGTGGTGTGCGGCGCCACGGAGTGAGCCCACTTGCGGGACCGGGTTAACCTATGCGGCACAGGCCCCACCCACCACAGGAGATCCGATCCATGTTCAAAGCCCTATGGGGCGACGTCCAAACGGGGCGCCTGAAACGTATCCCGTTCCTCGGCTGGTACCTGGTGGTCCTGGCGCTCGCCTTGGTGCTGAGCTTCGGCCTCGGCGCCTTCATCGGTGCGGCCGAGCGCATGGCGGGCGGCGAGCCCATCGAGACGCAGGTGGCGCTGGAGCAGAGCCTCGGTCCGGTGGGCCTCATCACCGTCGCCGCCGTCTTCGCGCTGCTGCTGTTGGGGCAGATGAACATCATGGCCAAGCGGGTGCGGGACATGGGCCTGCCCATGGCCTGGCTCATCGTGCTGGCCTGGCTGCTGGTCTCGGGCCTGGTGTCGTCCGTGGGCGGCCCGGTGCTGGGCGGGCTCCTGAGCCTGCTCGTGCTGCTGGCGCTGCTTCTGGTGCCCACCGGCGCGCTCGGCAAGGGTGGCGCCGGGGCGGCCCAGCCGTGACCTCGTGCTTGCGGTTTACGCGCCAGCAGGCTCGGGCGCACTGCTGGCGTCAGCGAGGCCGGGCTCAGCGTAGGTTTGGCGTTCACTTGATCGGTGCGAACGCGTCGGCTTGCAGCACGCGCTGCGTTCCGGTGGGCGCCGCCGTCAAGGGTCCCGGGAAAGAACGATCGACAGGCGCGCCGCAACGGCACGGGCGACGTCGTTCTCCAAACAGGTGGGTACGCGCTCCGGCACGTAGCCGAGCCGGCGATAGGCGCCCAGGATCGCCTCTCCGAGGGCCTGGGCCGCGCCCGCGTCTTCGAACCGCAATCCGTCCGCCTGGAGCGCCAGCCCCTCCAGATAGAACACCCGCCGATAGCGCCGTCGGGCGCCGGCAACCAGATGACCGGTTTCCAGCGCCAGCTGCTCGAAGTAGGCGATGCTGTCCGGCAGGGCACGGTCCAGAAACAGGGGCTCCTGCGGGTCCAGTGCCTGCTCGATGCGATGCTGGCGTGCGGCGATGCCGTGCTGGATGCGCGCCTGAAGCGCGGCGTCGGCGGCGATTTCCGCGGGCGTGACGCCGAGCTCCGCGATGTGCGCCCGCGCCGTCTCCGGCACCACGCGATGCCCGCGGGCGGCGAGGGCCTCGATGAGGGTGGTCTTGCCGGCGGACGGCGGACCGGTGATGACGCACCAGGCAGTGTTGACGGGGGGCTCGCGGTGCTGCGCTGCCATCGCCATCCAGAGCGTCTGCTGCGGGCGCCAGCCGCCGCGGCCGGCGCTCAGTCGCTGTCCTTGCGCGCGCCGATGCCGCGTGTGCGGGCGAAGTCCAGCATGCGCTGGATGGGCACCACGGCGCGCCGGCGGATGTCTTCGGGGATCTGGATCTCCTGGTCGTGGGTGCGCAGCACCTGCTCCAGGTTCTGCAGCGCATTCATGGCCATCCAGGGGCAGTGCGCGCAGCTTTCGCAGGTGGCGCCCTCGCCGGCGGTTGGCGCGGCGATGAGGGTCTTGTCCGGCGCCAGCTGGTGCATCTTCCAGAAGATGCCCTCGTCGGTGGCGACGATGAACTCCTTGTTCGGCATGCCCGTGACGGCCTTGATGAGCTGCGTCGTCGAGCCGACCACGTCGGCCTGGTCCACGACCTCGTCCGGTGACTCCGGATGCACCAGCACCGCGGCGTCCGGGTGCAGGCGGCGCACCCGGTCCAGCGCGAAGGCCTTGAACTCCTCGTGCACCACGCAGGCACCGTCCCAGAGCAGTACATCGGCACCCGTCATGCGCTGGACATAGTGCCCGAGGTGCTTGTCCGGCGCCCAGAGAATCTTCTCGCCCTGCGCGTGCAGGTGCTCCACCACCGGCAGTGCGATGCTGGAGGTGACCACCCAGTCCGAGCGGGCCTTCACTTCGGCACTGGTGTTGGCGTAGACCACCACCGTGCGGTCCGGATGGGCGTCGCAGAAGGCGGCGAAGGCGTCCGGTGGGCAGCCCTCGTCCAGGGAGCAGGTGGCCTTCAGCGTCGGCATCAGCACCCGTTTCTCGGGGTTCAGGATCTTCGCCGTCTCGCCCATGAAGCGCACGCCGCAGACCACCAGGGTGTCGGCGTCCGACTCGCTGCCGAAGCGTGCCATCTCCAGTGAATCCGCCACATGGCCGCCGGTCTCCTCGGCCAGGGCCTGGAGGTCGCCGTCGACGTAATAGTGCGCCACCAGCACGGCGTTCTGCTCGGCGAGCAGGGCCTTGATACGGTCCTTGAGCGCGGCCTTGTCGGCGGCGCCGAGCGGCGGCCACTGCGGCGGCTTCGGCACCTGCATGCGGTCCCGGACCAGGGTCTTGAGGTCCGGGTTGTCGGTGGCGGTGGTCGTCATGGTCGGTCTCCTGTGGCGGTGATGCCGCGCGGGGTGCGCGCCGTGCATCACCTGGGCGGTCACCTGGGCGTCACCTGAGATAGGTCACACGCTCGCGGTCCGTGAGCCGGTAGAGGCGGGCGGGGCGGTGACTGCCCCGCCTGCGCACCTCGCCGGTGGCCTCGATCTGCGCGAGCGCCAGTGCCCACTTGCGGAAGTTGCGCTTGTCGAGCTCGGCGTCAAGCAGCGTCTCGTAGACCTGCTGCAGCTCGCCGAGGGTGAAGGTCTCCGGCAACAGCTGGAAGGCGATGGTGGAGTAGTCCAGCTTTGCCAGCAGCCGGCGGTGGGCGGTGGCGATGATGTCGGCGTGGTCGAAGGCGAGCGCCGGCAGCGCATCCAGCCGGAACCAGGCCGCGTCGGCGGCGTCGTCGCCTGCCTGCACCGCCAGGCGCTCCGCCGGGGCCAGTGCGAAATAGGCGACGCTCACCACCCGCTCGCGGGGGTCCCGGCCCACGGTGCCGAAGGTGTAGAGCTGCTCCAGGTAGACATCCTGCACGCCGGTTTCCTCGGCGAGCTCGCGGGCGGCACAGGCATCCAGGTCCTCGTCGATGTCGAGAAAGCCGCCCGGCAGCGCCCAGGTGCCGGCGAAGGGCGGGTTGCCGCGACGGATCAGCAGCAGCTGAAGGGCATCCTCGCGGAGGGTGAACACGGCGATGTCCGTGGTCACCGCGGGGTGCGGGTGGCTGTAGCAATGCGGCTTGGGTGCGGACATGGCCTTGGGGCGACGCGCCGGCGCTGCGATGGACACCTGTATTGAAACATAGTGTACCGGGTACACCAGCGCAAGGGCGCCGCCGGCTCATGCCCTGGGCGAGTGCCGGGGAGCCGCAGCGAGTGCGGCGCCTATAATGGCCGCCGTTGCCAACCAACGGCGCCGTCGCGGGCGCCCGGAGCTGCCGCCATGCCTGCAAGCCACCTCGCCGGAGGGCTGTTCATTCTGGGCTTCGACGGCCTTGCCGTGGACGCGGCCCTGGCGGAGACCGTCCGGCGCTGGCGGCCCGCGGGCTTCATCCTGTTCCGGCGCAACATCGCCGCACCGGAGCAGGTGGCGCGACTGTGCCGGGACCTGCGCCGCCTGTATCCCGCGGACGACCCGCCGCTCATCAGCGTGGACCAGGAGGGCGGTCGCGTGGCGCGCCTGCGCGCGCCCTTCACGGAGCTGCCCGCGGCGCGGGTGCTGGGCCGGCTCTATGCGCGCAGCGGCTCGCTGGCGCTGGTGCAGCAGGCCGCGGCGGTGACGGCGGCGGAGCTCACCGCCGTCGGCATCAATTTCAACTTCGCGCCGGTGCTGGACGTGGACAGCAATCCGGACAATCCCATCATCGGCGACCGCGCCTACGGCGGCACGCCGGAACTCGTCTCGGCGGTCGCCCGCGCCGTGGTCGCAGCCTATCAGGCCCAGGGGCTCATGGCCTGCGGCAAGCACTTCCCGGGCCATGGCGACACCGATGTGGACTCCCACGTCGGGCTGCCGGTGGTGAACCGGGACCGCGAGTCACTGGAGGATATCGAGCTGCCGCCGTTCCGGGATGCGGCGGGCGCCGGCGTCGCCGCCATGATGACGGCCCATGTCCTGTATCCCGCCCTGGACCCGGACTGGCCCGCGACCCTGTCCCGGTCCATTCTCACCGGCCTGCTGCGGGAGGAGATGGGCTTCGACGGACTCATCGTCACCGACAACATGGAAATGCGCGGCGTCTGGGGCCGTTGGCCGCCGGCGGAGCTGGCCCGGCGCGCCGTGGGCGCCGGCTGCGACTTGTTCATCGGCGGCGGCGGCGGGTTGGACGGCCGCCATCCGCAGACCGACATCCAGTTCGCGCTGATGGAGGCGCTGGCGGCGCAGATCGCGGCCGGGGAGGTGCCGCGTGTGCGGGTCGAGGCATCGCTGGCGCGCATCCGCCGGATCAAGGCGTCGGTGCTGAGGGCGCAGCCGGACATCGACCCGAATCAGGTCGCCGGGCGCATCGGCACGCCCGAGCATCAAGCCGTGGCGGCGGCGCTCCGCGCGGCGGCGACCGCGGCCTAGGGCTCGCCGGCGAGCGAGGGGACGGCGTTTGCGGTGCAACGTTGTGCGCAGCCCGGCGCTTGCTGGCCAGGGGAGCGAAGCGACGCTTGGCCAGCAAGCGGTTGGGATGATGCAGTTAGCCCATGAGCTTGTCGTATTCGGCGTGAGTGCCAAGCCGGAACCACTGTATCCCGTCAGCAACGGAAACGCCTAGAGCGCGATACTTCGCTCCAACCCGGACGCTCCGAGACTGCCCTTGCCTGATGAGCGAATATTGACATTGGGCCATTCGGTACGGTTCCTGCTGATTGGCCGCATCAGAGTCGCAGTTCTCTTTGCAGGTTTCTACCAAGTCGTAACAGCTTTGAGTGCCGCCTGCAGTCGCCGGCGTCTGTACGACGCAGACGAGAAGCACGGAAGCGAAGAGTCTTGGCGCACGATTTGGACTCCGCGGAAAGGGACCCGGCGTAGGGACTCCGGTTACCCGGAGCCCCCGCCACAGACCCGGACGAGCGGTTTTCCCGCATCCGGTTCCTCGATTGCACCAGCTTATCAAGCGGACCGTCACAGTTGCCCGTTTCATGGTCCAGTTGCTTAGTCCCCGCAGTGAGGTTGGCTCGTGTTGATCCGATCCTGCATGTCCGGCACGAGTTTCCTTTCCGAGCTGGGTGCTGCCGTCGGGTCCTTCGCGATGTGGCCGGCTTTCCCGATCTCCGACTACTATGCCCGATAAGATACCCGGTCGGCATGCGGCGATCTCCCGCCTGCCCGCGCGCTCCCTGTTCGACGACTCCACGCGAGCGCACGCCGCCAGCCTGTGAACAAGTGGGCTTTCCACCCGTTCGTGTCCCAGCCCGGTCGGTTTCATCGTTTCACCTCGTACAGGAGCCTTCGGGGCTTCCCGAGCTCTCTGACGCCTCTCTTCCTGCATACATCAGCCTGAGGACTCCGGCGGACATCCACACGCTCGCCCTTAGCGCGTGCTTCATGTTGGCTTCCAGGACGTTAACACTGTCGCCATCCGCGGGTTAGCTTTCTCGAAGCTGCCCTGATCCGCACGAGGCGCACTTCAGGGTGCGCGACCACCCCTACGGCCTACAGGATTCTCTGTGTACGCTTGCCCGGCTTTCTGTTCGCACGGCACAAAGCTCCGCAACCGGACCAACACTCGATACGGGTGGGTGGCTGGCCGTTACCCGTCCGGGACTTTCTCCCGGCAAGAGACGCCGAGCTTTGCTCGGCGCTATAACGTTATGCACAGCCCGAGCGCATGCTGCCGAGCCGCCCGCGTCAGCGGCGGCTCGGCAGCATGCGCTCGGGCTGGTGCAATCGTTGGGCGTCTTCTCATTGGTTCGGTGGGGTGCTTATTGAGCTCGGCCCCCTTCCGCCTCGGTTCGCTCGAAGCGGCATGCGGAAGTCATTACCGTGTTCCATATAGCCCTTACCGGAGTCTGAAGCCCTTTGATTTCATGCATTCTTGGTAAGCGATCTGTCGTTCGCTTGCTGGCAATCGGTACTTCATAATCTCGTATTTGCAAGCGGACTGCTCCGAGACACGATCTCTCGGGCTGACCCCCTCCTTATGCCAAGATGGGGCGCTAGCGCAGCCTACTAGTGCGATTGCGAGAGATGGAATAGTGACAATACTACGCATGAGCCGCAAGATCATTCTCCGCTTCATGATGCTAGTAGACGAGTTTTTGGGATGACGGCGGGACTTGTTCCAAGCCCGACATCTATTCGGCGACTCAACGATCCGCATAAGCCCCCGGCTGCACACATCGAACCAGAAGTGTCCGTCCATGTCCAGCACCTTAGGGACGAACGGTGCTTGCATTCTTGGGGGCTTATGTGGCGTGTTGGCCGCATATACGCCTCAGGACGGTCGATCAGCCGCATAAGCCCGGCTGTGGCGAGGGTGTGGTGTGCCAGTAAACATTGATAGAACACAGTGTTTAGCGTCTCAGTGGAAGCGTCGTCGCAGGTTGCTTATGCGGGCTGCGCGGGTGTGCACGGTGTGACTCCGAGGACTGCGGGAGCGGTGCGCGTTGCACACGGGCTTGCAGTCAGTTCGAGAACTGTTTTTAAAGACAGTATTGGAGAGCCTGGAGGATTTGTCATGCAGCCGCTAACCAGGCAGCGGGCCGAACAGTCGCGCCGCAACGCATCACATGCCCGCCGGCACCGGCATCCGGTCACACCCTGCCGGAGCCCGGCCGGCGCGCGCCGCGGCTGCTGGAACAGGTGCGGGAGCGGATCAGAGCGCGCCACGACAGCTATCGCACCGAGTGGGATCAACCGGGCCAAGCAGCGCGAGTATGTGACTGTGGTGCTCAATCGGGAGGAGATGGCGGCGGTGCTGGGGCGGCTGTCGGGGCGCGAGTGGTATGTCTTCCCGGCGTCGCACCGCTCGCGGGACCCGATCACCGGCCGCATCAAGCGAGACCACATCGATGCGTCCGTGATGCATGTGCTTCAGCGCGGCGGGGGCGCCGTGCGCCGTCCGGCGGATGCGCTGCTGGGCGGCATGGGCGCTGCCCCCCTACGTGTCAACCTCCAGGCCGGCGGCGCTGGTGAGAGGCAGTCCACTGGTTTTGGTGTTGTGGGGCCCCCGGCGCGAGGGTGGAGGCGGGCAGTGCAGGGGCGTTGCCGGGGTGAGGCGGACGGGTCCGACGGAGGTCCTTGCCGCAGGGCGGCCGTCAGCGGCCATGCATGTGAGGGCCTTGATCATGACTCCGACCACCACGTAACCAGCGCGACGGGACGCAGAGCGTCCGCCCCAGCTCCCACGCTGGAGCGTGGGAGCCAGAGCGCCAGAGTCCGGCCCGTGAGAGGGCCGCCGGTCCGGCACAAGGTCAGGGCTGGCCGAAGCGACCCCCGCGCCCCCGCCCCGATCGTGGCGCGGTGGGTCAGTGTCGGCGCTCGACGGGGCTGATGCGGCTGGGTCATCGTCGGCGGGGGCGGACGCATCCTGGTCCGTCCTGCTCTCCGGTCCGAGCATGATGGCGAGCGGGCGCTCAAGCTGCGCTGCTGGAGCCGGGCGATCACCCATGCCGCGCGGGGTACGACCTTGAAATGAAGTCGCAAGCTGTTTCGACGCGGCGAGAAGAGGCTTGCGCAGCGGGACTAATAGAAGAAGCTCGCGCAGAGACGCAAAGACGCAAAGACGCAAAGACGCAAAGACGCAGAGACGCAGAGACGCAAAGCTTAAGAAAGCTGGTTGGTCGCTGTCACCAATACGCTTTTCTCTTCTTCTTTGCGTCTTCGCGTCTCTGCGCGAGATATTTCTTTCTTGTGTTGTCTGCGTGACATGGCGCTTCCCAATGCACATTATGTGGAGGCCGTTTCCGGCGGGCGACCGCTGCAGGTGCCTTTTTATCGCTCAGACGCCGCCGACGCTGGATTGAGCCGCGACTCCGGCGGGCCGGCTGGCCAGCCGGTGATCCCGGTCAGCCGGGCGCCGGCGAGACGGCTGGTATCCGAGTCCGGTTTCCCGTCGGAAGGGTGCACCAGGCCACTGCCTTTCCAGTCCTGAACCTGGGGATACCTCAGCCTTGGAGCCCAATGTCCGGCCATAACATCGCCGCCCCGCGCACGCCGCTGCTGTCGCCGAAGCGCGGCGGCAGGATGCGCGTGGCGAGGCCGTCGGAGAAGACGTGCTCGGCCACCAGAGCGGGTAGATGCCGGTACAGGCGCTCAAGCTTCGACAGCCCGCCGCCGAGCACGATCACGTCCGGGTCCAGCAGGTTGATCACCGCCGCCAGGGCCCGGGCGAGGCGCTGTTCGTAGGTCTGAAGCGTCGCCTCGGCGCCCGCATCCCCCGCTGCCGCGGCGGCGGCGATGGCCGCGGCGTCCAGGCGCCGCCCCGTGGCCCGCTCGAAGGCGGCGCTGAGCCCGGGGCCGGAGCAGAAGGTCTCGATGCAGCCGTGCCGGCCGCAGTAGCAGGGCGGTCCCGGCAGCTCGTCGGGCTGCGGCCAGGGCAGGGGATTGTGGCCCCATTCGCCGGCGATGGCGTTGGGGCCTTGCAGCAGGCGCCCATGCACCACGATGCCGCCGCCGGTGCCGGTGCCGATGATCACACCGAAGACGCTCGCTGCACCGGCGGCGGCGCCGTCCGTGGCCTCCGACAGTGCGAAGCAGTCGGCATCATTGGCAATGCGCACCGGACGCCCGAGCCGGCGCGCGAGATCGGCCTCCAGCGTGCGGCCGTTGAGCCAGATAGAGTTGGCGTTGCGCAGTCGGCCGTCGAAGGGCGAGATGGCGCCCGGAGTGCCGACGCCGATGCCGGCGGCACAGGGGCCTTCCGTGCTGAGCGCTGTGGCCAGCTCGGCGATGGCGGTGAGGGTGGCGTCGTAGTCGTGTCGCGGGGTGGGGATGCGGCGGCGCTGGCGCAGCTCTCCCGCCGCCGTCAACACCGCGCCCTCGATCTTGGTGCCGCCGAGGTCGATGCCGATGCGCCCGGGCACCGACAGCGCGCCGGCGCTCTGCCCCTGCTCGCTCATGCGACGAACCGGCGGTACTCAGTCCGGGAGACCCTTTGGGTTGGTGAAGCGCTCGTTCAGGCTCTGCACATAGCTTTCGCAGTCGTGCAGCACCTTCGCGATGCGACCCTCCGACCAACTGCCGAGGCCGAACGGGCGGCCCGCGAATTCACGCCCCCAGCGCTTGGTGTTGGCGGTGAACGCCGCGAGGATGTCGCCGGGCAGATCCTTGCCCTTCACCTGCCGCCGCAGCCAGCGGCGCACCGTCGCTGCGGCGATCCTGCGCACACTGACGTGGAGCAGCACCAGCAGCAGCAGCGCCAGGCCCTCGGCGTACTGCAGCGCGTGGTCGATGCCTTGGGTCTCCATCCAGGCGAGCCAATCGGGCTGATAGGTTAGGCCCTGCCAGTGACCGGCGGAGATGCTCCAGGCGAGAAAGAGTGCCGCGGCAGCGCCCACGGCGACGAGGTCGAGCAGCAGGGTCCGGGAGCGCCATTTGCGGATCGCCTGGGTCAGTATCGGGATGGTCTCGTCGGCGAGCTCGTTGGCGACGGCACGCAGGGAGGCGACGATGCGATAGGCGCGCTCAACCTCCACCTGGTCCATGCGCTGGTAGATTTCCTCGAGATCGGCATCGCGCTTGGCCTCGAAGCGCTGGCGCCGGGTGGCATCGGCGATGGGCGGCGCCGACTGGCTGAAGGTGGTGAAGAAGCGCCCGGTGGTCATGCCCACTTCGCCCAGGGCACGCAGCCAGGCCGCCACCACGTCCTCCGGGTTGTCCTCTTTCGCCGTGGCGTCCAGCTGGTTCAGCACGAACAGGAACTTGCTGGAGTCCGCGCGGTTCTTCGTCTCCACCACCAGGTGCTGCAAGGTATCGCGCATGGCCCCGGGCTCGGGGTGGCGTGCGTCGAACATCACGATCACCAGGTCGGAGAGCCCGATCATGTGATCCGTGATGCTCAGGATGGCGTCGCGCTGGGCATCGGCGTCGAAGCCCGGGGAGTCGATGAGAATCTTGCCCTTCAGACGGTCGCTGCGGCAGGTCTTGAGCTGAAGATAGGCGTCGATGCGCTTCCCCTCGCCGCCGGCCACGCGCTCGATCTGCTGCGACATCTGATAGAACGGAAAGCGCGGGTCCGAATCCAGCGAGATGCCGGGCAGGGCATGACTGCGGCTCTCCGGGCTGTAGACGATGACCGTGAAGCGGTCGTCCACCGCCTGGTTGCCGGTGCGCTGGATGGTCTGACCCAGGAAGTCGTTGATGAAGGTGGATTTGCCCGCGGAGAAGGTACCCAGCACGGAGATCAGCGGCCACCAGGGCACCTTGCTTGCGAAGGATCGGTTCTCCGGCAGCAGGCGCATGTCATAGGCGACGCGGTCGAGGGTGCGGAAGCTCTGCACCGCATTGAGCAGAATCGGGTTCTCCTGCTCCAGGTGGGCCTCGAGGTCGCTCAGGCGTTGCTGCACGGTTTCCGGTCCGAGCGCGGATGGCATCGGCGGTCTCCTCATCGCTGCTTGGGTGGGGCGGCGTCTGTCCGGCTGGGCGTGCAGGTGACGGGTCCGGCGCGGGTTCGACGCAGAACGGTAGCTGGGCGCGACCGCTCGGCGGCTGCCTGGCGCCGTATGCGGGTCGGTGCAGTCCGGTACTATACGCCAACTGCCTGCGGCCTGGGCGCATGCGCCGCGGTCCGACGCTGTCCTGCACAACGCCCACAACTGCTTGGCGGCCCGCGCGAAAACCTTGATCCCGCATGGTGGGACGCCCCTTCCGGCGCAGCCAACGGCTTGATTTGGATCGGGTTAGTCGCCCATTTGCTTGAAGTTGCCCGGTGATTCCGAGATACTAGGGGACTGCGTCGTGGGCTTTGCGCCGCGGCGGCCTGACAACAACAGAGATCGCGCCGGGAGCAAGCGCTGACAGCAGACACGACTGCCGCAGCCGCCGCGGCCTTCGGCTGGCAGCCGGCCGGCCTGCAGGCTCGGGCCGGCGCGGACGCATGTCGGGCTTGCGTCCGGCCTGATCAGACACCGACACTGCGCGGCGGGCGGACAACGCCCGCAGCCGCCGGCGTCGCGACCCGCATCACCACATCCCGCTGTCTTCAGGAACCCGTACACATGGGCAAAACCTTCTCCGCCGCAGCCCGAGTGCTCGCCGCCTGTCTGTTGCCGATCGTCGCCGCCGGCGCCGCCGCGCAGAGTGCCGACGGCGTCTATGTCGTCAAGCAGGCGGAAGGGCTGCCGACGGTCTCGGTCGGTGGCACCGTCATTCCGTACAAGGAGGTCACCCTCGCGGCCCAGCTGCCGGGGCGGGTGAAATACATTGCCGGCATCGAAGGCGATTCGTTCGAGAAGGACGAGACCCTCGTCGCCATCGACGACAGCGAGCTGCGCGCCAAGCGTCAGGCGCTGATCGCGCAGATGGCCACCGCCGACGCCCAGCTGCGCAACGCCGGCGTGCAGTACACCCGTGAGCTGTACTCGCCGCGCTCGCGCGCGTCGCCGGGTGGCATGGGGGTGCCCAATCTCTTCGACCAGTTCTTCACCCGGCCCATGGAAGACTTCATCGGCGACCGCGACCAGGACGCCGAGCTCTCCGCGGACCTGTACGCCTCCGGCACCCAGATCCAGGAGGCGCGCAACGCCATGATGCAGCTTCAGGCGGAGCTGCGGGCGCTGGACTCGAAGCTGCGCGATGCGCGCTCGGTGGCGCCCTTCGACGGTGTCATCGTCACCAAGTTCGTGGAAGTGGGCGACACCGTGCAGCCGGGCCAGCCGCTGCTGAACTATGCCGATGTCGAATATCTGCAGGTGGAGGTGGACGTGCCCGCCCGGCTGCGCCCGGGCCTGCGCGAGGGCATGATGCTGCGCGCGGAGCTTGACGTGCCCACCCGCGGCGGCACGGCAACCGACGGCCCGGGCGTGCCGGTGCGCGTGGCGCAGATCTTTCCGATGGCCGACCCGCAGCGGCACACGGTCAAGGTGAAGTTCGACCTGCCGCAGGGTGTCTCGGAGCCGGGCATGTATGCCAAGGTGCTGGTGCCGGACTTCAACGCCCCGGCCCGGGTGAACCCGGTGGTGCCGCGCTCGGCGATTCGCTTCAACGGCAGCTTGCCGGGCGTTTACGTCCTCGATGAGCAGGGGGACCCCGAGCTGCGCCTGATCCGCGTCGGCGAGCCCCGCCCCGATGGCAAGGTCACGGTGCTGAGCGGTCTGCGCCCCGGTGAGCGCATCCTCGAAAATCCAGGTGCCGGCGTCACCAGCAACTGGTCCCGCGGTGGGGCCGGCGGGCACTGAGCCGCGCCCGCGATCATTCGCAACCCATAACGGCATGCAGAAGCCCGCCCGCCCAGGCTGCGCCGCAGGCGTCGCGTCGCGCGCAGCCCGCAGCACCCCCGGCGCGGCAGGCTCCGGGCTCCCCCGCGCCGATTCGCTCTCACACCAGGTCTGATACGCGATCATGAGCCAGGACGACAGCACCCGCGCCGACACCGGGGCGACTCCAAAGGGCGAGCCGCCGTACGACGAGGAGAACCTGGGCCTCGCCGGCCGTACTGCGCGCTTTTTCATCCGCTCTCCGTTGTCGCCGCTGTTCTACGTGGCGATGCTGATGATGGGCCTGCTCGGGCTCATCGCCACGCCGCGCCAGGAAGACCCGCAGATCTCTGTGCCCATGATCGACATCATGGTGCAGTACCCCGGCGCTTCCGCGCAGCAGGTGAGCAATCTCGCCATGCAGCCGCTGGAGCGCATGATCAGCGAGATCCCGGGGGTGGATCACGTCTACTCCGCGGCTGAGCGCGGGCAGGGCATCGTCACCGTCCAGTTCGAGGTGGGCGAGGAGATGGGCCCCTCGCTGGTGAAGGTGAACGACAAGCTCGCCTCGAACATGGACAAGATCCCGCCCGGGGTCATGCCGCCGCTGGTGAAGAGCAAGGGCATCGACGACGTGCCCATCGTAACGCTCACGTTATGGTCCAAGGATGTGGACGGCGACGGCCGCCCCGACGTGGACGACGGCCAGCTGCGGCTGCTGGCGCAGGACGTGCTTCAGGCCCTGAAGGAGGTCCCGGACACCGGCAACGCGTTCATCGTCGGCGGGCGCAGTGAGCAGATCACCGTGGACGCGTTCCCGGAGCGGCTGTCCGGCTATCGCATCAGCCTGGGCGACGTGGCCAACACCATCAAGACCGCGAACGCGGAGGCCACCGCCGGCGGGGTCGAGTCCAGCGGCGCGCACTTCTCCGTCACCACCGGCTCCTTCCTCAAGAGCGCCGACGAGATCGCGCGGCTCGTGGTCGGCACCTACAACGAGATACCCGTCTACGTCTACGACGTCGCCCAGGTGCGGCGCCAGCCGGAGGACGCCAAGCATCTGGTGGCCTATTACGCGGGTCCGGCGGCGACCGAGGGGGTCGAGGCCGACGGCGTACCGGCGGTGACCGTCGCCATCGCCAAGAAGGAGCTGACCAACGGCGTCACCGTCGCCGACGCCATCATCGACAAGGTCGAGGAGCTCAAGGGCGGACGCATCCCGAACAACGTCGAGGTCAGTATCACGCGCAATTATGGAGAGACCGCCAACGAGAAGGTCTCCGACCTGATCAAGAAACTCTTCATTGCGACATTCTTCGTCTTTCTGCTGGTGCTCATCGCGTTTCGGGCGCTGAAGCCCGCCATCGTGGTGCTGCTGGTCATCCCGGTGGTGCTGTTGATGACCATCTTCACCGCCTGGGTCACGAACTACACCATCGACCGCGTCAGCCTGTTCGCGCTGATCTTCTCCATCGGCATCCTCGTGGACGATGCCATCGTCGTGGTCGAGAACATCTACCGCCGCTGGCTGGAGGAGGGCCGCACCGACGACCACACTGCCGTGGATGCGGTGCGGGAGGTGGGCAACCCCACCATCCTGGCGACCTTCACCGTCATCGCCGCCTTGCTGCCCATGGGCTTCGTGAGCGGCATGATGGGGCCGTACATGGAGCCCATACCCGCACTCGGCTCCGTGGCCATGCTGATCTCGCTGTTCGCGGCCTTCGTGTTCACGCCGTACCTGGCCATCTCCAAGTGGCTTCGGCCGTCCATGCGCTACCTGGAGGTGGCGGAGAAGCGCGAGCACCGCGAGGCGGAGGGGCTGGAGAAGCTCTATGTGGCCATTCTGACACCCCTCATCGAGAACAAGGCCACCCGGCTCACCTTCAAGCTGATCCTCTGGGGCACCTTCCTCTTCACCCTGTCCTTCTTCTATTTCAAGTGGGTGCCGGTGAAGATGCTGCCGCTGGACAACAAGCCGGAGTTCTCGGTGGTGCTCGACATGCCCGAGGGGACGGCGCTGCCGGTGACGGCCAACCTGGCCCATCGCATGGCCGAGAAGCTGCGCACCATGCCCGAGGTGACGGCCATGCAGCTTTATGCCGGCACGGCGCGGCCGTTCGATTTCAACGGCATGGTGCGCCACTACTATCTGCGCGACGCACCCTGGCAGGGCGAGATCCAGGTTCAGCTCAAGAACAAGAAAAAGCGCGAGCGCTCCAGCCACGAAATCGCCGTGGAGGCGCGAGAGATGCTGAAGCCCATGGCGGACGAAAGCGGGGCGCGCATCGCCGTGGTCGAAATGCCGCCGGGACCGCCGGTGCTCCAGTCCGTGGTGGCCGAGGTGCATGGTCCCTCACCGCAGGTGCGGCGCGACTTCGCGCGGGACCTCACGGACATCTTCGAGCAGGCCGAGAGCACGCGGGATGTCGACAACTATATCCGCGAGTCCTTCGACTACTGGCGCTTCGACGTGGACACCGAGAAGGCCGTGCGCCGGGGCATCTCGGTGGACACCATCAACCAGAACCTCGCCATGGCGCTCGGCGGTGCCCAGCTCGGCGACGTCAAGATGAAGGCGGGCCATGAGCCCGTGCATATCGTGCTCCAGGTGCCGTTGGCGGAGCGCTCCCAGATCGACCGCCTGGGGGACCTGCCGATCCGCTCCAACGCGGGCTTCACGGTGCCGCTGCGGGAGCTTGGACGCTTCGAGCGTGTCCCCGAGGAGCACATCATCTACCGCAAGGATCTGCGTGCGGTGGAGTACGTGGTTGCCGATGTGGGCGGCGAGCTCGCGGCGCCCGTCTACGCCATGCTCCAGGTGCAGAATCGCCTCGATGACATGGGTTACGTGGCGCCGGACGGCACCGAGCCGAAGGGGTATTGGCTCGGGCCGCCGCCCACGGACCGGATCTCCGGCTTCGAGTGGACCGGCGAGTGGACGGTGACCTATGAGACCTTCCGCGACATGGGTGCGGCGTTCGGCGTCGCCCTGGTGCTCATCTACATCCTGGTGGTCTGGGAGTTCGGCAACTTCCGCATCCCACTGGTGATCATGGCGCCCATTCCGCTGACCCTGCTCGGCATCATCCCGGCGCATTGGCTCATGTTCCAACTCGGAATGGGCGGCGAGTTCACCGCCACGTCCATGATCGGCTGGATCGCGCTTGCCGGCATCATCGTGCGCAACTCCATCCTGCTGGTGGATTTCTCCATCCACGAGGTGCAGAAGGGCGTGCCGGTGGCCGAGGCGGTGATTCGCGCCTGCAAGACCCGAACCCGGCCCATTGTCATTACGGCGCTGGCGTTGGTGGCGGGCTCCAGCGTCATCTTCACGGACCCGATCTTCCAGGGCATGGCCATCTCGCTGTCGTCCGGGGTGCTGGTCTCGACGATCCTGACGCTCATCGTGATCCCGCTCGGCTGTGTTGCGGCGAGCCGCGATCTGTGTGAAGTGGCGGTCGCCAGCGCCCCCGCCGGCACCAGCGTACCCTGCGCAGAAGAGCTCGTGGACGAGGGTCGCGACAGCGGTCAGCAGCCTGCGTCCGCCAGGCGCTCCGAGCCCTCGCCCGTGCTCGCGAAGCTCGGCGGCGCCCTGATGATGCTCTTCTACCTCGTGCGCGGCATCTTTTTGCTGTTGTACGACGCTTTGAAGTCCCTGCTGCGGGGCAAGCGCCGGCGGGGGGCCGGCGGCGGCTCCGGCGGTGGGCCCGGCGGCGCCACCTCAGGCGGCGCCACGGGCAGCACCTCGCAGGGCGACGGCGTGACCTACGACGAGCGCAGCGCCACGGGCGAGGTCCCCAACGCGCTCCGCACCAGTGAGGCGGGAACAGCGGCGCCGACAGCGGCCGGAGAGGCCCCGGGCGCGCAGGCCCGTGGCGCGTCGGCGCCCCCAGCGCCCGCCGTCGCGGCCAAAGGCAAGGAGCCCGTGTCACGCCCCGCCGACGCGCCGGCCGGGCGCAAGAAGACGCAGGCACGTGCCACGAAGAAGAAAGCGGCGCCCAAGTCTGCCGCGGGCGCCAAGCCCAAGGTGGCAAAGGTGCAGAAGAAGGCCGCCCGCCGGGGCATCCGACTCAAGAGCGACGACGAAACCGGACAGGGTTTCGACTAGACCGGGTGCTCCGGCCGGTCATTCGACGCCGCTGCGGCTAGACTGAAGACGACGGCTGCCCGTGGCGGCCGACATGACTGGACTGCGCCGCTGGTGGTAATGCTCATGCTGAGAATCCTGGTCCTGGCCCTGTGGCTCGCCCCGGCGGCGTTTCTCGCGAGCCCGTTGACAGCTGACGACCTCTACGGCGCACCGGACCCGGGGTGGTACAACGCGGGCAGCGGCTACCGCCCGGACACCGGGCGCGCCGACGCCGGCGACTGGTACGGCGCAGACGCCGGCGGCGGGTATCACTACGACGCCTTCCGCCGCGATGACCGCGACCGTCGCTTCGGGGGTGCCCGCCCGCAGGCAGGTGGCTACGCCGGGTGGGAGCGGCGCGTCGATGACGGCTATGGCGCGGCAGACGGCTATGGCTACTCGCCGGCGGACCCGACCGAGAGCCGCCGACCTGATGCCGAGCCGGCTGACCGGGTGTCCCCCAACGGCTACGGCGCCCCGGACTGGGCGCAGGAGCCGCTGCCCGAATACGGCGACCGTCCGGACAGCTTCCGGGCGCCGGACTATTCCGCAGATATTTATGCAGCCCCCAGGCGGCAGCAGGCGGGGGACGGCTACTCCGGCTGGCGCGCACCGCCGGCGCGCCCGCGCTATCGTTTCCGGGATGATCCTGACCTGGAGCAGCAGGCGGGCGGCGGCGTCTTCGGCTACCAGTTTCGGCCGCTCACACGTCGGGAGCAGGAGCGCCACCGGGAGGCGTCCCGCGACGGTCGCTTCGCCGATCCCTGGCGGGATGAGAGCCGCTACCGTCCGCGTGATCGAGATGAGCGCGGCACGGCCTTCGGCTACGCACCTGCACCGGGCGCGGCACCGCAGGACGACTTCTACCGGCGCTACTACCGCAGCGGCCCTTAAGCGCCTGCCGCCGGCGGCGCGGCCTCGGCGATTGCGGACGAGCACGCGGCGTCATACCCGGCATCCTTGCACGACCATGGCCTGTGCGGCGGTCCGCTGCACGCTCAGGAGGCCCACGGGACGGCGCCACCCGTCGGTGATCGCCGCAGATTCCAGGGGTTCGGTGCGGTATGCTTGCGCGCTGTTGTTGAGCGCCAGCGCAGGGGAGTTTGTCCGGCATGATCACCGTGATTGGGAGTCTCAAGGGAGGCTCCGGTAAGAGCACGCTCACCTTCAATCTGGGCGTCTGGCTCGCCATGGCGGACGTCGATGTGCAGCTGCTGGATGCGGACCCGCAGGCCACACTTACGGACGTCACCGAGGTGCGGGCCGAAGAGGGGTTCGAGCCGACGCTCCTGGTGCGCGACCGCAGCGCGCTGACCCCGGACGGGCTCGCCGAGCACGACGAGACCATCATCGACATCGGCACCGCGGACATGGATGCGGTGCGCACCTCGCTCGCTTTGTGTGACCGCGTGATCGTGCCGGTGCCGCCGTCGCAGGCGGACATCTGGTCGACCCAGCGCTTCGCCCGACTGGTGCGCTCGGTGGAGCGCGCTGCGCCTGCGGAGATCATCGGCTTCATCAACCGCGGTGACACCCACCATGCCGTGCGCGAGACCAACGAGGCCGCCGCCGCGCTGGTGTCGCTGCCCGACGTGCGCTTCATCAAGCCGCGACTGTCGCAGCGAACGGTGTTTCGCCGCTCCTTCAGCGAAGGGCTCGCCGTGTTCGAGCTGGAGCCCAGGGGCAAGGGTGCAAAGGAGTTCTACGCGCTGGCGGCGGCAGTCTTTCCGCACCTGCTGAGCTGAGCAGCGCGCGCGCCCGTCGTGCGGTGGGAATTCCGAGTCTTTGTGTTAGGCTCTAGGGTCATACGTCCGCAACGCGCCGCGGGCTCCGGTCCGCTGCCCGAAGCGGGGTGGAGGCACCATGAGCCGCGCCGCAGAATAAGACCCGTTCACTGAGGCAATCAAGTCGATGGCGCATCCAAAAACCGATCCCGACACAGGCGCGCCGCATCAGGCCGGGAATGGCCCGGAGGCACTGCAAGATGACGCCACGGACTCCCAGGCAAACGCCTTCGCCATGGACCGGCTGTCCCAGGCCTTCGAGAACAGCGCCCGCCGCTGGGAGCTGATCGTCTATCCATCGCTGTTCGCGTTCATCATCCTCGCGGCCTACGGCTTCTACCTGGTGTTCAGCCTCGCCAAGGATGTGCACTACCTTGCCATCAGTGTGGATTCGAACATGACGGTGCTGGCAAGCAACATGCAGTCCATCTCCGACAATATGGGCCAGATCAGCTCCAACGTGCGCACCATGGCCGTGGGCGTGGACTCCATGGCGCGGGACGTGAGCGTGCTGGAGCCCATGCTGACCACCATCCAGGGCATGGACCAATCGATGCAGTCCATGACCTACTCCACGGCGACCATGCGTGACGAAGTGGGCATCATGAACCGCAACATCGGCCGGCCCATGCACTTCATCAACAGCTTCATGCCCTGGTAGATGCAGGCGCCCCGATAAATGCAGGCCGGCGGCGGTCAAGCGCCCGCGCAGCTGCGTCGGCCAGCGCCGGGGCCGGCGGGCACGACACCGCAGCCGCCGGCTGCAACGGTGGACGACAGCCGGCGCACTGCGCCCATTCGCCTCGTGGTGGCGATCTCGTCACGGGCGCTCTTCGACCTCGACGAGTCCCATCGCATCTTCAAAGCCGAGGGCGTGGACGCCTACCATGCCTACCAGGTGGCCCGGGAGAACGAGGTGCTCGCTCCGGGCGTCGCTTTCGCCCTGGTGCAGAAGCTGCTGGCGCTGAACGAGCGCATCGGCGAGGCCGGGCGGGTGGAGGTGATCCTCCTGTCCCGCAACAGCTCCGACACCGGTCTCAGGGTCTTCAATTCCATTCGCCACCACGGGCTCGACATCACCCGGGCGGCCTTCACCGGCGGGGCCAGCCCCTACCGGTATGTCAGCGCCTTCGATGCGCACCTGTTCCTGTCCGCGGACCCGGATGACGTGCGCCAGGCGCTGGCGGCGGGCTGTGCCGCGGCCACCCTGATGCCGGCACCCGCGCAGACCGCATGCGCCGACGGCTCACCGGTACGCATCGCATTCGACGGCGACGCCGTGCTCTTCTCCGACGAGGCCGAGCGCGTCTATCGCAGCGAAGGCCTCGCGGCCTTCAACGCGCGCGAGGTGGCCGCGGCCTCGGTTCCGCTGTCCGCCGGTCCCTTTAAGCCCTTCCTGCTCGCCCTGCACCGGCTCCAGGCGCTCTTCCCGCCGCAGGATGCGCCGCTGCGCACGGCGCTCATCACCGCGCGCGGTGCACCCTCGCATGAGCGCGTCATCCGCACCCTGCGCGACTGGGGCATCCGCATCGATGAGGCCCTGTTCCTCGGTGGACTGCCGAAGGGGCCATTCCTGGAGGCCTTCGACGCGGACATCTACTTCGACGATCAGGAGGGTCATTGTGCCGATGCGCGCGGCCGCGTCGCCACCGGCCATGTGCCGCACGGCATCGCCAACGCCGGTTGAGTACCGGCCGCGGCGGAGCTCATTACAAGCGCAGCGACAGACGCTCAGAATCCGGACCCGACGCCGCGGTGGTGCTGTCGCCGTCCTGCGGCAGGTCCAGACTCGTGGTGGGTGGCTGCAGATAGTCGCCCTGCACGTATTCGATGCCGGCGTCCCAGAGCAGATTCAGCGCACGACTGTCCTCGACACCCGTGATGATGCTGCGGATGTCCCGAGCGCGGGCGAGGCGAATGAGCTCCAGCAGGTGCTGCTGCTTGTCCTTGTCCGCCGAGAGGCCGGCGGCGAGTGCGGGGGCGAGCTTGACGAAATCCGGCCTGCCGACGGCGCTGCTGTCCAGCGCGTCCACGAGGCCGTGCTGGTTGACGCAGATGCGGCAGCGGATTTCGCGCAGCCCGGCCACGAGGTCCGCCCAACGCTCGGGCTGTGCCTGGGCATCCTGCTCGCGCATCTGGAACGTGAGCCAGCTGCCGCGGATGTCGAACTCCCGCAGCGCATCGCAGATCCAGATCAGCAGATGCTCGTCCGCGACGAGATCGGCCGACAGGCTGATGAAGAAGGCGGCGTGCTCGCCGATGCGGCGACGCTGGCTCAGGAGCCGCAGCGCGGAGCGAATCATCCAACGGTCGATGTCCGCCATGCGGCCGCTGGCCGCTGCGGAGCGGATGATCTCCCCGGCGCTGGCGAGGGTCCCGTCCGGGCGGCGCAGGCGCAGCAGAACGCTGTAGTGCTCGCGGCTGTCGCCCAGCAGGCTGATGATGGGCTGCAGCGCGAGCGTGAAGCCTTCCGTCGCGAGTGCCCGCTGGATGCGCTCGGCGAGATCGTCCACCACCACGGTCTCGCCCGCATCTTCGTGCGCTGACAGGCTGAGCCGCGGCGGCTCCGCCCCCGAGGCGGGCGTCTCGGGGACCGGCGTGCCCGCAGGATGCAACGGCGCCGAGTGCTGAAGGTCCGTGCTGTCGCCCGGGGCGAGCAGGTCGAGCCCCTCTGTGGTCTCTGTGCCCACGGTGTCCGTGGCGGCGATGGGCCAGGCGTCCGCCACGGCACGATCCAGCACGTCCGCGGGGGCCCCGACACCAGGTGCGACCCGGGTCAGCCCTAAGCGCAGCCGCAGTTGCCGCAACGCCGGCTGATCACTCTCCGCGGGCGCCGCCCTGAGTCGCCGCCGCAGCTGATCCAGCTCCGCCGTGCTCAGATCTTCCACAAGCAGGGCGCAACTATCCTCGGCGACGATGAAGCAGCCGCTGTCAGCCGGTGCCGCGGCACGCAGACAGTCGGCCAGCGTCTGGACCAGCTCAGCCGCGCCGTCGAAACCGAGGGCACTGCGATGATCTGCGTAATCCGCCACCACGGCCAGCGCCAAGGCGGAGCTGCGCTCGACGGGGCTGGCGTCGTCCGTTAGGACGCCAAGGCGCTGCAGGAGCCGGAGGCGGTCGTTCCCGCGGGGCGCAACCAACCCATCGGTGTCGCCCCTGTTGCTGGGGCTCAGGGCCACGGCGAGCCCCTGACCACCGTCGATGGCCAGGGGTGTGGCCGTCACCTCCGCGGTGAAGGCGGGCCCCGCCTGCGGCACGAAGCGCAGGGTCTCGCGGGTCTTGTCATCCAGGTCCAGCAGCAGTGCCCGCGCCAGCAGTGCAGCCAGGGGCTTGACCGACTCGGGCGCGGCAAAATCCGCCAGTGGACGCTGCACGAAGGCGTTCCCCTGCGTCAGCCCCAGCAGGCCCTGCAGGGTGGGGTTCAGGTGCACCACCCGGGCATCGCGCACCAGTGCCAGGGGCTGCTCGACCCGATCAGCCAGGGCACAGAGCGATCGGCCCGCATCTGCGGAGGCTGCACCCGTTGCCGCGGGCGCTGCTGGCAGGGCGAAGGCGCGGCGTACGGCTGCCGCGAGTGCGGTTCCGTCGTCCGCACGGGCGAGCCCCGTCGCGCCGGCGCCCATGACCTCCAGAAGGGTCGTGGCGGATACATCCGCTGCTGCCGCGAGGGTCAGCGGCACCTGCGGGTACGCGGTTACCAGCCGAGCCAGCGGTGCCGGGGCGCTCCCGGCGCCCATGTGGGCCAGGATGGCGGCGGGGCCGTGCATCGGCAGCAGGGCAGGCAGTTGCGCCGGGTCGGTGCAGGTGCGCGTTACCGCGCCGGGCACCGCCTGGCCCAGCGCCGCGGCGGCTTGGGCGGCCCAGGCCGCGGGGCCGAGGAGCACCAACGTCGGGGGGGTGCCGGAAGAATCGGAGGGCATGCGGGCTGGGGTGGGCGGGTTGGGCGAACGGGCGGGGCGGACGGACTGGGCGGACGGACTGGGCGACGACAAAGCTCGCCTCCGCCCGATTATCCACATGCGCCCTGCCGTCGGAAACCGGCGCCGGTGTGTCGGCGATCACGACAGCGGCAGCTTGTAGGCTGCGCCCGGCGTTTCGCGCACCAGCAACGGGGTCAGATACCCCGGCAGGCGCGCCCGCAGATTCGTCGCGATGCGGCGCGCCCGCTCGTCGTCCACCGCGAAGTGCCCGGCGCCGGCCACCGGGTCCAGTTGATGCAGGTAGTAGGGCAGCACACCGGCCTCGAACAGGCGCTCACTGAGGGCGACCAGGCAAGCTGCATCGTCGTTGACGCCGTGTAAGAGCACACTTTGGTTCAGCAGCACCACGCCGGCGCGGCGCAGGGCAGCAAGGGCCTCGGCCGCCGCCGTGCCGAGCTCGGCGGGGTGGTTGGCGTGAATCACCACAACGCAGGGCTTGGGCAGTCCGCCGAGGCATCCGCACAGTGCCGGCGTCACCCGGCTCGGCAGCACCACCGGCAGGCGGCTGTGGACGCGGATGCGGCGTATGTGCGGGAGCGCGGCGATGCGCGCCAGCAGATCCCCAAGCGCGGCATCGTCGAGCAGGAGCGGGTCCCCACCGCTCAGGATGACCTCCTGCACGTCCTCTGCCGCCGCGAGCTCGGCGAGGGAGCCGTCCAGAGCGCTGCGCCCCGGCAGTGCCGCGTACGGGAAGTGTCGCCGAAAGCAGTAGCGGCAATGCACCGCGCAGCCACCGGCGGCGAGCAGCAGTGCCCGGCCCTGGTACTTGCGCAGCAGGCCCGCCTGCGTGCGCGCTGAAGCCTCGTCCAGGGGATCAGGCCCGAAGCCCTCCCGTGCCTGGAGCTCAGCGGTGAGCGGCAGCACCTGGCGCAGCAGCGGATCATCGGGATCGCCCCGGCGCATCAGGGCCGCGAAGCCCCTGGGCACCAGGAGCCGAAAGTCCTTCGGCTGCCGCAGCACCCGCCCGCGGGCTGCGGTGGGGATGGCGAGGAAGTCCAGCAGCGCGTCCGCCTGGGTGAACGCGCTGGCCAGCTCCTGCTGCCAACGGGGTGGCTGCGCCGCGGCATCGGGCATGGTCGGCTCAGTCTCCGTGGTCCACGGAGACCTCACGCAGCCCGAGCGCATAGACCGCCACGGCCAGCGCGCCCAGGCCAAGGATGCCGATGACCGTGGCAGTGTCGTAGAGGTCGGCGAGCAAGCCGATGACGCCGCCGAGCAGCATGGCGATGCCGATGATGGTATTGCTCACCGCCACCATCGCGGCGCGATTGTCGCTGTTGGCCAGATCCACCAGGTAGACCTTACGGCCAAGGCGCACGCCGGCGTGGGCGATGTTGACGGACAGGAAGAGCCCCGCCAGGAGCCAGGCGAGGGCCGCCCCCTGGACGCCGTCCTGGGCCACGACCCAGGTGGCGATGCCGGTGACGCCGCCGACTGCCGCGGCCAGCGCGATGACCAGGCGTGCGGAGCGGTCGCTGAGCCGGCCCCAGATGGGCGCGCTCAAGGCGCTGGCGAGGCCGCTTGCGATGATCAGCAGCCCGAGCCCGGACAGGGCCGTGTCGCTGCTGCGCTGCAGCAGCAGCACGTAGAAGGGGGGTGCCAGCGCCAGGCTCAGGAGCCCGATGCGGGTGAGCAGATAGCGGCGGAAGTCCCGGTCGGTGCGCAGCAGGTCCAGGCTCGCCAGGGCCTCGGTGAGGGCGTTGCCGCCGCCGGCGGTGGCCCCCGGCTGCTCGCGGATGCCGGCGAACACCAGGGCGCCGAGCACGAACAGCACACCGCCGGCGGCCAGCAGCAGGGCGTACACCAGCCGTTCCGACGCGACGTCGCCGAGCACGCCCAGCGCGAGCCCGAGCCCCAGGGTGGCGGCGCCCGCAATGCCGGCGGACCATCCCATGAGGCGCCCCCGGCGGGACTTGGAGACGGTCTTGCCGAGCACGTCCTTGGCCGACACCGAGCACAGGCCCCGCGCGAGGCTGAACACCACCAGCAACCCCACCACGGCCCAGCCGGCGGCGGCGCCGGCCAGGGTCAGTGCGGCCAGCGCCATGGCGCCGAGGGCGAGGGCGGAGAGCAGGGCGCCGATGATCCAGACCGGCTTGCGCAGGCGCATGCGCCGGATGTAGGCCGCCACCGCCAGCTGCGGCAGCAGCACGCCGGACTCGCGGATGGGCACCAGGAGACCCACGAACACCGCGGGCGCCCCCAGGGCGCCCAGCAGCCAGGGCAGCACCAGCTTGGCGCTGGAGAGCTCGTCCGCCACTTTGCTCAGCAGATTGGCGCCGAGGTAGGCGAAGAAGTTGCGCGGCTGATCGTCACAGGACTCGGGTGGGATGTCGCGGCAGACGCGGGCGTCCTCGTCACCGGTGACGAAGTCGTAGAGCTGGCCCAGGGCTCGCTCCGGCGCGCTGGGGTAGGTTGCCGCCGGCATGGCATCGGTGGGCTCGTTCCGGGGTCGTGTGTCGTTCATAATGCTGACGGAACCGCAGGGGGCAATCCGGGTCGCAACAAACACGTGCGCGCGGGCGCTGTGCATCGCGCAGCTGCCGGCTTGGAAGATCGTTCTCGGGGGACTGTCGTGGTCAAAGCGCAAGCGAGCATCGAGATCGAGCGGCCGCCGGACGCGGTGTATGCCTTTATCGCCGAGGATTTCGAGCAGAACTATCCGCGCTGGTCGCCGGAGGTGAAGGAGCTGCGGCTCATCTCCAAGGGGCCGATGCGTGTGGGCACGCTCGCGCGGCAGGTGCGGGTGGACCAGGGCCGGCGTACCGAGTCTACGTTCAAGATCACGCAGATGCAGCCGGCCGAGCGGCTTACCTTCCAGGGTACGAGCTTTCCGTTCCTGGTGGACTATCGGTTCGACGCCGCCGTGCAGCATACCAGGCTCACCTTCACCTTCGAGCTGCGGCGCATCGACCTGATGATGCGCCCGTTCGAGAAGCTCATCCGCGCGGCGGTCCAGGATGGCGCCGAGCGCACGGTGCGCAACCTCAAGCGGCTCATCGAGGCGGAATGCGCGCCGCCCGAGCGGCAGTCGGCATGACCCCGCGGCCTGAGGGCGGCGCACGCCCGCATGCCGCGCACACAACCGCCGGCGCGGTGCGGCAGTGGCCGACCGACGCATGCCGGCAAAGCAATCGGCAGAGGCCGTCATGAACTTCGTCGTCGAAAAAGACCCCGGCATGATCCCCACGGTGCTGGCGCAGATCCTGGACAGCTGCGTCAATGGCGTCACCTTGTCCGATCCGGATCTGCCGGACAATCCTATCGTGTTCGCCAACGCCGTGTTCGAGCGCATGACCGGCTACAGCCAGGACGAGATCCTCGGCCGCAACTGCCGCTTCCTGCAGGGCGACGACCGCGAGCAGCCCGGCATCACGGAGATTCGCGCGGCCCTCGCCGAGGAGCGCCCGGTGGAAGTGACGCTGCGCAACTACCGCAAGGACGGCACCCGCTTCTACAACCGCCTCAGCATCCGCCCCCTGCTCGACCCGGACGGTCGGGTCATCTACTACCTCGGCGTGCAGTACGACGTCACCGAGCAGGTGGAGGCGCAGCAGGAGATCGCGCGCCTCACGGAGCTGCTCGGGCAGGGCTGACGGCACCGCCCGTCCACTGTCGCCCTTACGCCGGCGCCACGCGCTCTGAGCCGGTTACCTGCGGCTGCAGCGCGGCGAGCCGCTCCGCCACCGGGCGCTCAGCCCAGGCATCATCGCCCGGCCCGTAGAACGCCTTGTCCAGGAGCTTCAGATCGTCGCTCAGCGGCGGTTCCAGGCGCAGCGCCAATTGCGACAGGTTCCCGGGCGGCCCTGCGGGCCACACCGCCGCCGCCCAGGCGAGGAGCGCATCGCGGGCCTGGATGGCAGCCGTCCGGCCGTAAGCATCGGCGACGGCAGCGATGAGCAGGTCCAGGTCTGCGGCCGTCGCTTTGGCCGGTGTCGCCTCCGGCTGTGACGGTGGTGCGGCCCCCGACCGCGAGCGGCGGCGCCTGCGCCGGGCGAGCAGGGCGCCGAGCGCCACCAGCAGGCTCAGACCCGCCGCGCCCGCCATCCAGGCCCAGGCGCCGGGCAGCCCGATGCCGTTGGTCTGCTGCTCCGGCATGCCGCGGGAGCCGGCTGCTGCAGGCTCGCCGTCCGTTGCGGCGTCCGGCGCATCGCCGGCGGCGCGGGCCGCCCGCTGGTCGCGCTCCCAGCGGGCCGCAGGGCGCCGGTCTGCGGATGCGAACGGCGCCACCGTGAGTGTCCAGTCCGGCAGGGACGCCCTGCGCATCTGCTGGGCCTGCGTGTCCCACCAGGCGATGGACGGCCCTGGCAGCACATAGCTGCCGGCCTCCTCAGCGCTGATCAGCACGCGCTCGGCGCGGTAGCCGACGATGCCGTTGGGGGTTTGCTCGTTCCACAACCGCGGCGGGTCGTCGCGAATGCGCAGCTGGAACGGAATCTCGAGCGGGATGGCGGGCAGGCGCTCGGCCGGCAGCCCCTCTGCCCGCAGCGTGAGCAGCCGCTCCAGGCCCTGCCCCGGTGCCAGGCGCACCTCTGTGGGTCCGGCCTCGCTCAGGCCGAGCGCCCGGGCCGGCAGCCAGGGGGCGCCCGCAGCGGCGGGCCGTGGGCGCACATCGATGGCGATGGGCTCGGCACGGTGGCGCACCGGGGCGCCGCCCGCGGGCTGCCAGGCGTCGAAGCCGATGCCGGTGATCCTGAGCCGCCCGGCCCGCTCGGGGAACACCGAAAACCGCTGCTCCAGCACCTGCTCGCCGTCCGGGGCCGTGCTGCGCGTCGTGCCGAGGGCCAGCAGGCGCGCGTCGTCGGCCTTTGGTGTCGGCAGATGTCCCTGGGGCGGGCCGTCCGGGGAGCGCACCCGGACGGTGACGACGCGCTCCGCCCCGACGACGCCGCGCAGGGGGCTCACCGCCGCGCTCACCGTGATGCGCTGGGGGGGCGTATCGGCGGCCGGCGGGGGTGCCGCCTGCGCGGGTGCGGGCAGCAGCCGGGCGTCCGGACTGGTGGTGGCGGCGACGGTGAGCGGCAGCGCCGCCGTGCGGGCGCCGCCCAGGTCGAGGGGGGGCACCGTGAGCGTGCCGGAGCGCCGCGGCAGCAGCGTCAGGATCAGCTCGTGGCGCTCCCGGCTGCGGCCGTTCACGGTGGTGACGGTCTCCGCCCGGCGCTGCCCCAGCACCTGGAAGTCCGCCGCGAGCGGCGACAGGTCGGGGTCCGCCGGCAGCGGCGCGGTGTCGCTCAGGGTGAGCGTCACCGGCTGGCTCGCGGCGACGTTGTCCGCCGACAGCTGCGCCTCAAGGGCCGCCGCGCTCGCCGGCAACAGGAGGCAGAGCCGGACCAACAGCGCGATGATGCCGCATCGGCGCCTGCCGCCGTCGCGCCGGGCGCTCATTGCTGCCGGCGCTGCGGTGTCGGCGGCTCCGGCCGCACGCCGCGGCCGAGGGCCTCGCGATGGGCCGCGTCGTAGGGTGCCAGGGCGCGGTAGACATAGTCCGGCACGATGCGCGGCTCGAACCGGCTGAAGCGGCTGCGCACGTAGTGCAGGTTGCGCAGCATCTTCATCTCGATGATGGCGCGGGCGAACTCCAGCCCGCGGGGGCCGCGGTGGCGCTGCAGCCAGGCGATGAGCCGGCGCACGGGCTTGGGCGGCTTACCGGGGGGCTTGGCGAGCATCTGGATGTAGCGGGGTACCCCGCGGCGGCGGTCGCCGGCGCTGTCAAGGTCGGTGGTCTCCAGGTCATCGCGCAGCAGCTCCAGCAGCTCGGCGCCGCGCCCGGTGCGCACCAGCACCCATTGCCAGCCCAGGCGCGCGCCCATGTAGCCGATGGTGATGTCGGCCAGGGTGTTGGCATAGTCGAAACAGGACAGGCATGCGGACGGGAAGATGCCCTCCAGCTTGTCCATGGGAAAGTCGATGTAGTTCATCCGCTCCGTGCTGCCGTCCTCGTGGTGCATGTGCAGGCTGTAGTCCTGCATGAACTCGTAGTGGACGATGGTGCCGGGCGAGCGCGAGACCTGCTCCAGAAAGTACGTGAGATCCGGATAGGTGACGTTGTCGGAACAGGGGATGCCGATGACGTCGAGGCGCGCGAGCCCGAGCTTGTCCTGCGCCGCGCGCAGCATGTGCACCTGACAGCCGGTGCCGACCACGGCGAGCCGCCGCACACCGGCGTCACGTACGGCGTCGAGCAGCCCGAGGCCGGGTGCCAGGCAGGGCTTGTTGCCGGCGGTGGCCAGCACCTCCTGCGGTGTACGTGCCAGCACGGGCCGGGGCGCAAAACGGGTGCCGGGCATCGCACCCGTGGTCAGCACCGCGTCCACCGCGTCGCGCTCCAGCAGCCGGGCACCGAGGCTGGTGACCATGCCCGTCCATTGCGCGCCGGTGACCGGTCGGCGCATGCGCGCGGCGAGCATCTGCTGGTGGATGCCGAAGCGCAGCTCGTCCCCATCCCGGCGGTTGCGCCCGAAGAGCCGGCGCTCGAGGTCCTCTGCGCGGTTGCGCACGAAGACGCAGGCCTGCGCCATGTCCGGCTTGAGCCGGGTATCGCACAGCCCGCAGTCGCTGCACAGGTTGGGCCGCCCTGCCAGGCGCTCGTCGCGGGACAGGAGCGTGGTTTGCCGGAGCCCTTTCGACGGGCCGGGGATGTCTTGATCTTTCAATAGTCGAGGCCGCGCCGCGCGGTACCACGCGGTGATTCGTCAGGTGGTTGGAAGGGGACAGTCTACGCCGCGACCGCCGCGGGCTGAACCCCGGTGTCAGATCGCTGTCCACACAGCCGCCGGAGGGGGCGCCCACCGAGACGCAGGTGCGGGTCTATACCTCGCCCATCTGGGGCGGAGATCGCCAGTGGTCCAGGTCTCCACCGGCTCCAGGCCCGGCACCTGATCCAGCAGCGCAGCCGGACCCGGCTCATCCTCACCGAGTAGCCGGGCTTCCCAAAGGCCAGCGCATCGCGGCCAGAGCCGCAGCCGGCGTCCAAAATCCGCGATCTGTCCGCCGGCAGTCCCCGGGCCGCCCTGAGGCAGGTCTCCAGCGCGTGGTGGTGTACGCGGCACTTCAGGCGCTATCATCCACGCATGGAAAGCGAGTCCAGCAAGACCCAGCGCCGGCTCATCGCCGCCGGCGACCGCACCCTCTACGCGCTGGAGGTTCTGGGGCTGCTGCTCATCACCATCGCCACCATCGTCGCCGCCACACAGGAGGTGACGAAGATGGTCGAGGCCCGGGAGGTGACACTCGCGGACCTGCTGCTGCTCTTCATCTACCTCGAGGTGCTCACCATGGTGGGCATCTATCTGCGCTCGGGTGCATTGCCGGTGCGGATGCCCCTGTACATCGCCATCGTCGCGCTGGCGCGCCACTTGATTCTGGACATGAAGTCCATGGGCGAGTGGGCGCTCATCGCCACCGCCGGCGCGGTGCTGATCCTGTCGCTGGCGGTCCTGGTGCTGCGGTTTGGGCACGTGCGCTTCCCCTACGGCCCGAGCGAGGACGGGAAGAACCTGGGCGACGGGTGAGCGTCTGCGAGCCGATCAAAGGGGATCGCCGTGCGAGCAACCTGTGATGTGGTTCCGGACACTGCTGCCCGGACCCTGAACAGACACAAGCTGCCCGCCCCGCACCAGGGGCCCGCGGCCCGGCTCTTCCGGATGCTTCGGCTTTCAGTGGCAATCCATGGTAGGCTCCCGACCAGTTTGTCAGGGAAGCACCGATTCGGGTGACCGCACGCCGCCCGCGGCGATGAGTACCGGGCGCAACGATTCGCTGGCGTGCCTGCCCGGTGCCCCAACCGGGTCCGGAGCGCCTCACACGCGTCCACTTCGTCCCGCGGCGCAGGCCAGCCGCCCAGCGACAGCCGCTGCCTGCACGCGCAATCCGCCCCCACCGTGTGCCTTGCCGGCGCCGGTGTCATCGTCATGCATCTACGCGCAAAGCTGGCTCTTGCCCTGACCCCGCTGGTCGTGGTGCCCGTCATCGCCCTGGGCTGGCTCACCTGGGAGTCGCTCCGGGACAAGCTGCATGCCGAGGCTGAGCAGGGGATGCAGGCGGCGCTGCTGCTGGCGGACCAGGGGTTGACGGACCTGGTCACCAATGCTGATGCCGATGCGGACCTGCTGGCCTCCGCCCCGGAGACCGAGGGCTATGCCGAGCTGCGCGCCCGCGGTGGTGCTGCACCGGAAGCCAGCGCTAAGCTGCTGCGCCTGTTCGAGCAGTATCGCGCCGCGTACCCGGACTATCTGGCCATCCGTCTGCTGGATGGCGCGGGTCGGGTGCTCGTGGGCACGGCAGCCGTCGGCTTCGCGGACGATGTCGCCCCCACCCTGTACGCTGCCACGGGTTCAGATGTGGCTGGACCGGAGCGCACGCGGCGTATGGACCCCGACGCCGACCTGCTGCATGTGCGCCACCGGGTCGAGGTGCCGGCGGGCACCGGCGGCTTCCGCGGCCGGCTCGTGCTGAGTGTGTCGCTGAAGCCGCTCTACGCACGTCTGGTGGACCCCTATCTGCGCTTTCGCGGTCAGCTCCTGTTGGTGTTGCCCGGGGGCGGCTTGCTGCACGCGAGCGGCAACGCCCCCCGGCAGCTGCCGGCGGCGCTGCGGGACCAGCTCGAGGCGCTCGGCAGCGCCCGGGGGCTTAGGCGGCTGCGCTGGGGTGGCGAGCCGAGCCTGGTGATGTCGCGATCGCTTGTGGACGGCGTCACGGCGGTGGCGGTGCAGCCGGTGCGGGGGCTCTCGCACCCGCTGAATCAGCTGGCGCTGCAGACGGTGGCCATCAGCTTCTTCGGTGGGCTGTTGCTGGTGGCCGTGCTCTTCGTGTGGCTGCGCCGGCTGGTGCTGCGGCCACTGGCCGCGCTGCGCCGGGCAGCGCGGGCCGTGGGTACCGGCCGGCCGGTGCCGCCGCTGCCGGTGCGCGGCGACGATGAGCTCGGCATGCTCGCTGCGGACCTCAACGAAATGGCCGAGCGACTCGGCCAGTACAACGAGCAGATCGAGCAGCTCGCCTTCTACGATCAGCTGACCGGCCTGCCGAATCGCAACCTGATCCGCGATCTGCTGGCGCAGCGCATCGAGACCTCGCGCGGGCCGGGGCAGGTCCTGGCGCTGCTGTTCGTCGATCTCGACAACTTCAAGCAGATCAACGATAACCTGGGCCACGCGGTGGGCGACAGCCTGCTGGAGACCTTCGCCGATCGCCTGCAGGGGCTGCTCGCCGGAGAAGGCATCGGTCACAGCGCCTTCCTGGCGCGCTTCGGCGGCGATGAGCTGCTGCTGGCCGCGGACGCACTCCCAGGGCCGGCTGCGGCGGACGCGCTGGCGGCGCGAATCCTCAACGTGGCCGCGGAGCCTTTCGAGCTGGGCGGCGGGCGGTACGTGGTCACCGCCAGCATCGGTGTCGCCCTGTATCCCCAGGATGCGCAGGACCCGGACGGACTCGTGCGCTGTGCGGACCTCGCGATGTACCGAGCCAAGTCCGAGGGCCGCAACACCTACCGGTTCTTCACCCAGGAGCTCAACGCGCGCTCCTCGGAGCGGCTGTCCATCGAGCACCGGCTGCGTCACGGGCTCACGGCGGAGCAGCTGACGCTTCAGTATCAGCCCATCGTCGCCTTGGGCAGCGGCGACGTGGTGGCCTGCGAGGCCCTGTTGCGCTGGCGCGACCCGGAGCTGGGGCCGGTGTCGCCGGCGCGGTTCATTCCGGTGGCCGAGGAAAGCGGTCTGATCCAGGATATCGGCCGCTTCGTGCTGCGCACCGTGTGCGCCCAGATCGCGGCCTGGCGGGATGCCGGGCTCATGATCCGCCCCGTCGCCGTGAACCTCTCAGCGGCCCATCTGCAGCGCGAGCCGCTGGCGGGTCCGGTGGCGGACCTGCTCGGTCGCTTCACGCTGTCACCGGACGCCCTGCAGATCGAGATCACCGAGTCCGTGCTCATGGATCTCACCCACGCCAACAGCGCCCGGGTGCAGGCCCTGAGTGACCTCGGTCTCGCCATCCACATCGATGACTTCGGCACCGGCTACTCCTCCATCAACTACCTGCGCCGCTTCGCCATCGACTGCATCAAGATCGACCGCTCCTTCATCGCCAACCTCTGCACCCGCGACGAAGACCGCGCACTCGCCACCGCCATGATCGCCATGGCCAAGGCGCTCGGGCTGCGCATCATCGCCGAGGGCATCGAGAACGAGGCCCAGCTCGCCGCCCTGCGCGAGCTCGGCTGCGACTTCGGTCAGGGATATTTCTTTGCCCGGCCCATGGACGCCGAAGACCTGGCCCTCTGCCTCCGGCATCCGCACCTGCCCGCGGCGCCGCCGTTGGCGGCCGCCGGCACATAGTACGCAGCGCATCTGGATCAGCCGCCGAATCGCTTCGGCTGTCCTATTCTTTCATGCCGTATCCGTTGTCAGCGCGGGCCGTGCGATGCGTGATCGTCGGGCTGAGCCGACGGCTTCGCGTCACCTTTCCAATCCAACTTGTCAATCAGGAACGCGCGGTACACTGCTGGAGCCATGTAGCTGTAGAATTCCTCAGAGCGCGCCTTGAAGAGCAAGGCCGCAAAAAGCAGCGCGATAACCCCTAATAGTGTCGCCCACGAGCGCTGCAGCAAGAGTACCAAAGGGATTGTGGACGCCAACGCAATAAATGCGCAGTTGCGATAGAAGCCATAGCGCGAAAGGAACACCATGAAGGTCGTGCTGAGCTGTTTTGTTTCAACATACTCCTTGCATAGGTGATAGGGGTCATCAATCCTGCCATTGAGTGAGCCAAGGTACTTCATGCGAATTTCTTCTGCGAGAAGTTCTGTCTCAGCGGAGCATCGTCGTATTTTGAATCCGAGGCTCTGACCGAGGATCCGGTAGATCTTGTCTACAGCTTCTCTATCCACATAGTTGGCAATGGGCTCAATGAGCATGCCCATCAATGTGAAGGCGAGGGGCGCCGCAACCAGCGTGATCGCGACAGGGGAGTGCTTTAGGTCCCCCAAGAACTGCTCAAGCGGGTAAACACCAAAGCTGATGAAAAAGACCAGCGCCACCGTCGTTGCCAGGAAACCCGTCAGAAAAAACGAGAAGATATCCCAGAGACTCAGGCGGATTTTCTCAACCATAAATAACGTCTCCTGTAATGCGGTAGGGTAAGCGCGGCGGATTCCTTGAATCAGTCAGCGCGAAGAATACTGCTCCAAGGATATCAGGATAAATGCTCGTGAGCTATTTCGCGGCGTTACCCGCAGCTGTACGACTATGAACGGCAGTTGCCGTTCTGCGCGATCAAGCCCTAAGGAACGCGACGCTGCTCTGCGGCGTCAGGGTCGACACCCAGGGGGCTTGCGCGGTGCCGCCAGCTGCCCGGCGCTCGCGCGTATCTGCGCCACACCGAATACAGAGGCTTCCACATAACGATTCGTAGGCAGTTGTTTGGAAAGGGCAAGTTGCGTGACAAAATGGCGACGAAGGTCGCCGGCAGTGGCGACAGGTTGCTCAGAGTCGAGACCACGAGCCACGGTGGGATGCTCGCGCGGCGCCACGGAGCCGCGGAGAACGAGTTGAAGCAATGGCGCGCCCCCAGCCGGGAGAAAGATATCTCGCACAGAGACGCAAAGGCGCAAAGAAAGAGAGAAGAGGAGAAAATTCAGGCCAGTGATACCGCTCCGGCGGTATCGCGCATCTCAGGGCGCTCTGCGCTGCCTGCGGTCGGTTCGGGACGGCTTGCGCATTGCAGCCGGGGCCATTGCCGGCCAACGCTCGGCTGGGGCGCGGAGCGCCGGGAGACAGGTGACACCGCGGAGCGGTGTCACCAGTGGATCACGGCTGCCCACGCCGAGTCCTGGCTGGCGGGCTGCCGCCCTGATCCAGTTCCAGAGCATAGATCCTGATCCATGCCGGCGCCCGGACCGTGCGATCCCTTGTTGGCCCCACGACACGCATGAAGCAAAGCTGAATCTAGGACGGCGTCGATGCCGCTCCGATCCTCCCGCTCCGACCAAGCCGCTGCGGGCGCGGCCCTGGATTCGGCAACGGCTCATCCTGGCTGCGACGGGCCGATGCCTTGATGCTCTCGACACAGCGGTTGGATCGGCCATCTTGCGCGGCGTCTTGACTGACCCGCGCTCAGGTTTCCTCCCGCGGCGCAGTTGACTCTGCGGTCCAGGCGAGTTTGAGGCCGAATTGGTTGGCGAGACGTTCGTAGCGTTGGCGGATTTCGTCCTTCGGTAAGGAGACCTCCATTGCCGCCCAGTCTACAACTGTTTCGTCGATGGGGTCCTCGGGATCGATCGCATCGACCACCGTAAAAGTATTATCAGGCATGAAGCCAACCGCCCAAGAAGGCTGGCCAAAATTTTCTGACAACAAGATCTGGTCATACCAATCGTTGCACTCTCTTCGAGCCAAGGCGGCCAAGCAGACCCTACGTACCGCCGGGTACTCGTGTTTCAACCACTCTCGGATGGCTCGCAACCCAACGGGCTCGCCAATGGCCGCGAGCACTTTGATGATCGCGACGCGTTCGTTGGGTGGTGCACATGTGAGTGTGCTCAGCAAGCGTTCATTCAACCATCCGCGCCAGCGAGAGTTGGCGAGTGCCATGGCGGCGGCGTCGAGTGTCGAGTTCACATGTCCCGTACCGTCACGCTGGTCGACGCAGCCAACCAGGGCCTCTAAGACTTGCACCGCGGTGTCGTCCTCGACATTGGGCTCATCCGCCAAACAGAGCGCGTAAGCGTCCCGCGAAATACATCTATCCCGGGCCGTGCCGGAGCTGGAACATGGTGCCATGTTCCAACCAGCGAGGA
>NZ_CAJXYK010000026.1 GCF_913063425.1 uncultured Thiohalocapsa sp. | reverse complement strand
CGATCAGATCGTCCAGCCCAACCATGGAGCGCCGGTTGCCGAGCTCCGGCAGCGGCGGAAACCGGCCACGGTCCACGGCCTCAATGAGTCGCGCAAGGTTGCCCTTGACGCCGGGGCCATACACAAGACAGGGCCGGAGGTTGCAGACATGCAGGCCCTGCTCGCGTCCGGCACGCAGCACCAGTGCCTCTGCCTCGCGCTTGGAACGTCCGTAGGCGTCCGCGGGCCAGGCGTCCCAGGTCTCATCCACACAGCGCTCGCCGGGCTCCGCCGCGGCCTTGATACTGCTGAAGTAGACGAAGCCGCGCACGCCGGCGGTGACAGCCGCGTCCAGAAGCGCGGCCGTACCGGCCACGTTGACCTGCTTGTAGACGGCATCCGAGATGCCGGCGACGTCCTGCACGTGGGCGATGCCGGCCAGATGGAAGACGCCGTCGATGCCGTCCATGAGCCCAACCGGAAGCGGGTCGGTGCCGAGATCGCAAGTCAGGCGCTCATCCCAGGGCCCGTCCGCGGGCTGCCGCAACAGCGCGCGCACCCGATGGCCATCCGCGCGCAGGCGCCGGCACAGCGCGGTGCCGACGAAGCCGCCGGCGCCGGTGACGAGGTAGTGCGCGCCGCCTGCCTTGCTCATGTGCGCAACGCCGCCGGCTTGCCGAGCCGATTGCGGACACTGTCCAGCATCCCAAGCAAACAGCGCAGCCCGAGCCAAGCCTGCAGGAACAGAAACCCCTCCGCCGCGAAGCGCAGCCGCGTGAGTCCCATGGGGCCGGGTATGAACACTGTGTAGGCGCTGAACAGCATGATGATCCACAGGAACGCGTTGCCCGAGCGCAGGATCACCACGGCGCCCACCAGCGCGAGCGCCAACAGCCCTGCCCGCAGCGCCACCTCCGCCAGCACCAGCCAGTCCTGCCCGGCTAGGAAGATCTGGACCTTGCGGGCGAAGGATGCCTCGTCGATGGCGGAGAAGCGCACCCGGTCCGGTTGATGGCCGTAGGCGGCATAGGCATCCAGCAGGCCTGGCCCGAGCAGGGTCTTGAGCATGCCGATGACCCAGCGCTGGGCGTACACGACCGGGTATTGCAGGAGCTCTGCAAGTGCGGCCTGCTGCTGCACGTCCAGCTGCTCGACGGTGTTCAGTGGCTGGCCCGACTTGGCCTCGGCCGCGGAGACGGCCTGCTCGGCGAGCGCGGCGGCCTCCCGCTGGCCGTCCTGGAAGGGCAGCCCGCGGGTGACTTCCCAGAGGTACGGCAGGTGGTAGTTCACAAACATGTTGCTGGCCTGACCGGACAGGTAGGGCGTGCCGAACAGCATCTGGTTGCGGGCGAGCCAGGGGCTGAGTACGAGCGTCGTCACCAGCACCAGCACACCCGCACGGGCGAAGCCGATGCGGCGGAAGCGCGCGTGGACGACCAGCACCGGCGCAAAGACCACTGGCAGCAGGAAGGCCGCCGGCCGCACCCAGGCGGCGGTGCCTAGGAGCACGCCGGCGCTGACGAGCCAGGACCAGCGTCCGGTCCGCAAGTGCCAGCCGAGCGCGAAAATAGCCGGCACGATGAGCGCGAGGTTCAGGGTATCGCTCAGGATGAGCTTTGGGTAGGCGATGCCGCCGGGCTCGATGAGCAGAAAGACCGCCACCGCCCGCGCGAGCCCCAAGTCCAGCAGCGCGCGGGTACCGACGAAGAAGACGCTGACCGTGGCGAGGTACAGGACCTCCTGCGCCAGCACTGGCCAGAAGGTGCCCGTGACCCCGAGCCCCTGGAACAGCGCAAGCAAGGCAGGATAGCCAGGGGTGCGGAACACCTCCGGCCGATAGACGTCTTGGCTGGAGGAGAACCAACCGTGCTCCACCAGACCGGTCGCCAGCTGCAGGTACAGGGGAGAGTCCGGCTGCAACGGCTCACCGCCCAACGCCCAGAGCAGCAGCAGGAGCGCGAGCCGCAGCCCGAGCAGCACCATGACGGCGATGGCGAACAGCCGCGCCGTGTCGGCGGGCGTCGCGCTTCGGCGGGCTGCGGCGACACCGTTCATGCCACAGGCTCCCCGGGCTCCGCCGGCGCTCCGGGCTCCGCCTCGGCACGCGCCGCCAGCTCCCGGAAGGAGAGATGCCGGCGCGCCAGGAACAACGCGCCCACCGCCGTGACCGGAAGCCAGTGCCCGAGCAGGAACAGCAGGCTCGCCGCCAGCGCCGCCTCACGGTCGACGCCGAAGGGCGTCAACGCGAACACGAAGGCCGCCTGCATGGGCCCGACGAAGCCGGGCGCACTCGGCAGGGCCACGGCGAAGGCCGTGATGCCGATGGTGGCCATCGCCAGCGGTATGGCGATTGGCCCGGCGTAGGCATAGACCGCCAGCCAGGCTAACACCACGGCCAGCAGCCAGCGGCCGATGGAGTAGCCGATGAGTAACGCCGCGCTGGCCGGCGCCCGCATGGCGGAGAGACCTCGCTCGAACTGCCCCAGATAGATGCTCCCGCGCTCGCGAAGCGCCGCCGGCAGACGGGCGCTGCTCCACTGCCAGATCGCATCGATGCGCTGGGGCATGATCACGAATGCGGCAAGCAGCGCCGACAAGCCGAGCACCGCGGCGGCGGCGACCCAGGCGCTCAAGCGGAAGCCCGCCGGGGCCTCGGGCAGCAGGGCCAGCGCCGCGGCGTAGATCGCGAGGATGCCGATCAGATCCAGCAGGCGCTCCAGGGCAAGATTCATCAGCACACCGCTGCGGGACAGGCCCGCATCCCTGGCCAGCAGATAAGCGCGGATCAGCTCGCCCACGCGCAGCGGCAGCACGTTGTTCGCGGCGAAGCCGATCATCATGGAGGGCATGAGTGCGCGCACCGGGAAGCGCCCGAACGGCCGCAGCATCCAGGCCCAGCGTTGCGCATTGCTCGCGAAGAAGACGGCCAGCACGGCGAGAAAGGGCGGCAGCACCCAGAGATTGCCGCCGCGCAGGGTGTGCCAGAGCGCGCTGAGGTCAACGCCCCAGAGGGCATAGGTCAGGGTGGCGAGGGTGACGCCGCCGGCGATGCCGAGCTGGGCAAGGCGCTTCATCCGCCGAGGCGCACGGCATCGGCACCGTAGATGCCGCGCAGGCAGTCGGCGGCGGAGGCGATGTCCTCGTCCGCTTCGATGTGGCGGAACTCGGCGTTGCGGCCGACGCAGTGCAGGTTCGCAAAGCGCCCGAACAGGCTCTGCGCCTGAATTTTCGCCGCCTCGAAGCCACGGTCGTAGACGGGATAGCCGCAGCCTTCCGTGAGGACCATGCTGTCCAGCACATCCGCGCGCCGGACCAGCTGGTAGCGCTCCAGCGCGGCCAGCACGTCCTCCACCGGCTGCGGCGTCTCCACCGTGACCTCGGCGCAGAGCACCGTGCGATCCGTCGGCGCCAGATCCGGATGGAAGTGCTTGAACTCCGCCATGCGGTTGATCACCACCTCGGCATCGCCCCAGTAGACCCACTGATAGGGCATGGCCTGCGCCTTGGCGATGTGCAAATAGACCAGCTGCACGCGCTTGAAGCGCAGGTGCAGCTCGCCGCCCAGCATCCGCGCCAGACCGGTGGCGGGGATGGTTGAGAAGACGCGGTCGCAGGCGAGCCGGTGCTCGGCGCCGTCCTGGCGATAATGCACGGCGCTGATGCGGCCCTGGTCTTGCTCCAGCCCGGTGACCGGCGTCGAGAGGCGGATCTGGCCGCGGGTGCGCGCCGCCATGGCGTCGCAGATGCTCCCGTAGCCCCCTTGCTTGGGATACCAGAAGGTGCTGAAGAAGGTCTTGGACTGGCGCTTCAGCGCGTCCAGCAGTCCCGACGAGCGCAGTTTCTCCCGGCCCCAGACGGGCGAGATCTCGCCGGGCGGCACCCCGAACATCTTCTTGGTGTAGGGCTCGAAGAAGAAGTCGTACAGCCCCCGGCCGTAGCGGTTCAGCGCCATGGCCTCGAAAGAGTCTTCCGGCAGCTTGGGGCGGTTCAGGTAGCCCCAGACCAGCTTGAGGCCGATCTGCGGCGGGAAGCGCAGCAGCAGCTCGATGGGGTTGATGGGGTCCTGGATCTGCTTGTCCCGCATCAGGATGCGGCTGTGGCGCTGCAGCTCCCGCAGCGGCACCAGCTGTTGCACGGCCTGCAGCACGGCCTGGTCATGGGTGTGCAGCCGGTGCGGTGCGATGTCGCAGGAAAGCCCATGCCAGTCGAAGGTGCGCGCCAGGCCGCCGATGTGCGGGGCCGCCTCCAGCACCGTCACGCGCCTGCCCATCTCAGACAAGAGCCAGGCGAGCGCGAGGCCCGACACGCCGGCGCCGATGATAACGATGCGCTCATCGGCGGTGCTCACGCTGCCGCCATCCGTGCTGTCCAGGTTCAAACGGAATTTGCTCCCAACGTCAACTCATGATCGGGCCGCATCGCCGCAACGGCCCACGCTGGCCGCATTCTCGCACAAGGCCGACGAGCGCCGGCGGCGGGCGACGCCTGGGCTGGAGGCTTGGGCTGGAGGTTTGGTGCAGTCTCACAGCAGCCGCACCGCGGAGATCACCAATCCGGCGCTTGTGGCAATAAACCCGATCACCCAGAGGAACTGCCTGTCGTGGCGCTTGAGCATTTCGTCGAAACGCTTGTCCATTTGCTCGAAGCGCTTGTCCACTTGCTCGAAGCGCTTGTCCACCTGCTCGAAGCGCTTGTCCACCTGCTCGAAGCGCTTGTCCACTTGCTCGAGCCTCTTGTCGATTTGCTCAAAGCCCTGGCGCATCAGCTCGCGCTGATGCTTGAGCTCCTCTTCCACGCGAACCATCCGCTCGCGCAGCTCCAGCTCGTAGACCGCGGGCGGCTTGCCGAGGCTTTGCTCGGCAAGCCATTCGCCGAGATGGGCCTTGATGAAGCGGATGTCCTCTTCTGCCAGTGCCATTGGAATGTCTCCACCGCTTGGGTGTGCAGCTCAGCGTGCTTTGCGCTGGCCTTTGGTGGACTGCGCTGCGCTTGTCCACCCTACTGCGTGCGCTTTGGTGTTCCAGGGTGCGGCAGCGATGGTGAGAAACGCTCTTCGGGCCGATGTTGACGGGCGGCTGGGGATGGACGAGCGGTCGCGAAGTCCATCCGAGGCTGCTACCAGCGCCGTGGCTCGAAGCCGGCCGGGTTCTGCACCTCCATCAGCTCGTCGCCCACCGCGAGCACCAGAAAGCCGAGCTTAGTGGCATAGCGGACCACGCTGTCCTCGGCGGCCAGGGTGGCCAGGATGCCGACGACGGGGACCTCGCGATAGGCTGGGAAGAACTCCCGCAGCGCTTCGATTTCAGCCACCATGCGGTCGACATCGGCACTGCGCAGCGTCGCTTTGGTGCTGTTGACGCAGACGAGGGTGGGCGTGACGGCGATGGCGTCGAATTCCTTGGAGCGCCCCTCCGGGAGCTTGCGCCTGCGCCGCACGGAGAGGTCGATGATGTCCTCGGCAAAGGTTTCCCGGATGATCTGCGACAGGCTCGGCACCACCAGATCCTCGACGATGGTGCCGAGGCGGTTGGCCATGTCGCCCCACTTGCGGTTCAGCTCGCGGTGCTCGCGGCGGGTTTCGTCCTTGAACTCGCGCATCTCGCGGCTCAGCCGTGCAAGCTCTTCTTGTGTGCGGGCTGACTGGAAGGCCAGCTCCTGCATGGCGTCTTCGAGGGTCGCCACCCGCGGTGCCAGGGTTGAGGATTCCGTCATGATGGGCTCGTGTGTGCAGTGAGCAACGCGTCTGTTGACACCCCAAAGATTACCATTGATCTGTTGACGAGCGCTCACCGCGGAAGACGCACTGTGCTCGCCGTTCGGCGGCTTTCCCATTCCCAGAGGAGATCAGCTTCTCGCCAAACGCGGGAAGCTGCGCCGGCCGGTGGGCGCGGCGGGTCAGTGAGGGCCGTGCGTCCCCTTGCGCACCTGGTCCAGCGCCAGCAGCTCCGACAGCAGCATTTGGAGGGTGTCCAGCCGGAGAGAGTTCGGGCCGTCGCTCGCGGCGTTGTCCGGGTCGTCGTGCACTTCCATGAACAGTCCCGCCACACCGACGCCGACGGCAGCGCGGGCGATCACCGGCGCGTATTCGCGCTTGCCGCCGGAGGCATTGCCAAGCGCCCCCGGCATCTGCACCGCGTGGGTGGCGTCCATGACCACCGGATAGCCGGTCCTGGCCATTTCGTACAGGCTGCGCGGGTCCACCACCAGATTGCCGTAGCCAAAGGTTACGCCGCGCTCCACCAGGGCCATCCTGGTGCAGCCGGTGGACTCCAGCTTGACCACCACATTGGCCATGTCCCAGGGCGCCAGGAACTGGCCCTTCTTGACGTTGATGGTGCGCCCGTACTCCGCGGCGGCCTCCCCCACCGCCAGCACGAAGTCCGTCTGTCGGCAGAGGAATGCGGGGATCTGCAACATGTCCACCACCTCCGCCACCGGCCGGCACTGCGCCTCGGTGTGCACGTCGGTGAGCACCGGGCAGCCGACGGTATCGCGGATCTCGGCGAGGATGGCGAGGCCCCGCGAGAGCCCGACACCGCGCCGGCCTGACAGGCTGGAGCGGTTCGCCTTGTCGAAGGACGCCTTGAAGATGTAGGGGATGCCCAAGCCGGCGCAGATGGCCGAAATCTCCCGTGCCAGCGTCAGCGCATGCTCGCGGGATTCGATCTGGCACGGTCCGGATTGCAGGACGAAGGGCAGGTCGTTGCCGAGCGTGACGGCGTCGGTGACGGCGATGTGCTTGCTGGGCTGGGTCATCTCGGGCGGTGCATCCGGTCAGGTGTGTCAACGCCCGGATGCTACAGACCCCAGCGGTGCCGGACAATGTTAGGCTTGGGATTGACGATCAGGGACTTATGGAGACACCGACGATTGGCCGTACCCTGAGCCGCCAAGCACGAGGAGCCGCATCATGAGCACCGTTATCGAGCCGACTCATGCGCGGTCGAGGCCGGAAGACGGCCCCGTCCAGCGCATCCTGTTGGAAGGCGTCCCGTGGGCGCGCTACGAGCAGCTGTCGGACTGCTTCCCGGACAGCCGCGCATTGCGTCTCACCTACATCGACGGGAGCCTGGAGATCATGTCGCCGGTCGGTCCAACACACGAGAACTGGAAGATCACCATCTGCTACCTGTTGGAAGCTTACCTGGACGTGAAGGGCATCCGTTTCTATGGCCGCGGCGGCTTCACCCTCAAAGAGACCGGCCGCGCCGGCGGCGAGCCGGACGCGTCCTACTGCATCGGCACCGACAAGCCGGAGCCCGATCTGGTCGTCGAGGTGGTGGACACCAGCGATGCCTTGAGCAAGCTGCCGTTGTACGGCGCGCTCGGCATCCCGGAGGTCTGGCTGTGGCGCCGGGAGCAGTTGGAAATCTATGTCCTTGATAAGCTGGACGCGCAGTCAGATCTTGGCTATCGGCTCAGCGACAGGAGCGGCCTGCTGCCGGAGCTGGATGTCGAGCTGCTCGCGGCGCACGTGCGCATGCCCGATCAGTACGACGCAGTGCGGGCGTTTCGGCAGGCAATTGCGCCTTAGTTGTGGCGGCGACACCCGTCGCGACCCCCACAGCAGCGCTGCCGTCGCGGCCAGAGGCCGCCCCCACGTTGCCCAGTCTGCGCGTGTGCGAGCGACATCCCTGTAGCAACAGCGACCATGAAGTACTCGCTGCGCTGTCGCAGCGCTATCGCCCGCCGGCAAAGAGTGCCCGCCAGAAGAGCGCAAAGCTCATCACCAGCATCCCCCCCGCGGCGGCCGGCAGCAGCCAGGGCAGCTCCGCCCAGGGCTCGCCGAACAGCAGGATGGCGCTGGCAAAGCCCGCAAGCCCGAGCGCGCCGAAGGTGGCCAGCAGCCGGCGGTTGTTGTCGCCGAGGTTCTGGCGGATGGCCTTGAGGTCCCCGGTGGCGCCCTCCGGGTAGATGGCCGCCTGGGCCTCCAGCTGGTCGATGATGCGGGTGAGCGCCACCGGCACCTCGGGCAGCCGCTCGGCGAGCGCCGGCCAGTTGTAGGCCGTGCGCTCCAACAGCCGGCGGGCGCCGATCTGCTCACGCATCCAGCGCTCCATGAAGGGCTTCGCGGTGGTCCACAGGTCCAGCTGCGGGTAGAGCTGGCGGCCCAGGCCCTCGATGTGGATGAGCGTCTTCTCCAAAAGCACCAGCTGCGGCTGAATCTCCATGTCGAAGCGCCGGGCGGTCTGGAACAGGTTCACCAGGAAGCTGCCGAAGCCGATCTCGGCGATGGGCTTCTCGAAGATGGGCTCGCATACGGTGCGGATGGCGGACTCGAACTCCTCCACCCGGGTGCCCCGCGGCACCCAGCCGGACTCCAGGTGCAGCTCGGCGACGCGGCGGTAGTCGCGCCGGAAGAAGGCGAGCAGGTTCTCGGCGAGATAGCGCTGGTCCTCTTTCGTCAGCGTGCCGACGATGCCGAAGTCAACGGAGATGTAGCGCCCGGACGGCTCCACGAAGATATTGCCCGGGTGCATGTCGGCGTGGAAAAAATTGTCCCGGAACACCTGGGTGAAGAAGATCTCCACCCCACGGGTCCCGAGCCGGCGCATGCTGATGCCCTGGGCCTTGAGCTGGTCCACGCGGGAGACGGGCGTGCCGTAGATGCGCTCCATCACCATCACGTTCGGCCGGGTCCAATCCCAGTACACCTCCGGGATGTACAGATCCTCGCTGTGCCTGAAGTTGCGCCGCAGCTGCGAGGCGTTGGCCGCCTCGCGCTGCAGATTCAGCTCGTCGAGGATGGTCTTCTCGTACTCCCGCACCACCTCCACCGGCCGCAGGCGCCGACCGTCGGGCCAATAGCGCTGCGCCAGGCCTGCGAAGACGTACATCAGCTCCACATCCCGGCGGATGGTCTTCTCGATGCCCGGGCGCAGCACCTTGACGATCACCTCGGTGCCGTCCTTGAGCTCCCCCGCGTGCACCTGGGCGATGGACGCAGAGGCCAGCGGTGTCTCGTCAAAGGCGCCGAGCACCGCCTCCACCGACTGCCCCCAAGCCTGCTCGATGAGCCGGCGCGCCTCCGGCCCCGGAAACGGCGGCACCCGGTCCTGGAGCTTGGCGAGCTCTTCGGCCATGTCCACCGGCAGCAGGTCCACGCGGGTGGACAAGAGCTGGCCGAACTTGATGAAAATGGGTCCCAGCTCCTCCAGCGCGAGCCGCACCCGCACCGGGAAGGGCGGCAGATCCCGCTTCACCCAGTTCCAGGGCGCGAGCCGCACCAGAAAGCGCAGAGGGCGCAGCGGCGGGATGGACACCACCACCTCGTCCAGGCCGTGCTTGAGCAGCACCAGATTGATGTGCAGCAGGCGCAGGGCCTGCGGAATGCGAAGCATGGTCTCGGCGTGGGTCCTGTGGGCGGGGTCCGGCGCGGATGGCGGGAGGGTGCAGCGGCGCGGGGCTGCTGCCGGGGTGCGCGATTGCCCGGATGGTTATGGTACCTGGATGCTGGTGTGCGGGCGGCTTGGAGGGGCGGCGTCGTCAGACCCGGAAAGCCGCCCGGCGCCTGCATCGCTCACGCGCGGCGGCGCTGCTCCAGCCGCTCCACCCGCGCCGCGAGCCGCTCCACGTCGTCGCGCAGCGTATCCACGGCGGCGAGGAAGGCGTCAAGCTCCTGCCGGCTCGGCACCACTGCGGCTTCTTCCTGAAGATACTCGCGCAGGTTCTCCCGAGTGATGCCGCGACTGCGGGCCGCCCAGCGCTCGCCGGCGCGCACCCGGTCCATGAGTTGGTGCGCCAGGGTGTCGCCCAGGAGCTTGGAGAGCTGCTCCTCCCAGTCGATGTCGAGCCCCTGGAAGACCTCGCCCAGGGTCTGCGCCAGGCGGTTGTCGCCCTCGATGCGGATCGACCCCGCGAACACCGCATCCTCCCGGTGCTCCGCCGTCACCATGCCGAGCAGCGCGATGGGGCTGCCGTGCACGACGCAGTCCGGCGGGGCCTCATAGCTTGCGTACAGGAACAGCCTGGATTCCCCCGGCATCACATAGATGCGGGTGCCGAAGCCCGTCAGCACCACCTCCAGCAGCTGGCCCTGCACCTTGGTGAGGCGTGCGGCGCCCTCGGGGTCCAGCGCCAGCACCCGGTTGACGACGGTCTCGGCGGCGGCGAGCAGCGCATCCGGCAGCTGGATGCCGTCGCCGGCGGCGCCCGCGGTGGCGGTGTCTGTGTCGACGTCGCTGGTCATAGCTTGTAGCCGCGGTGGATGGCGACGATGCCGCCGGTGTGGTTCTCGTAGCTCGCACGCTCGAAGCCCGCCTGCTCCAGCATGCCGAGCAGGGTTTCCTGATCCGGATGCATGCGGATGGACTCGGCCAGGTAGCGGTAGCTCGCCGAATCCCCAGCCACCAGGCGCCCGAGCGCCGGCAGCACCGCGAAGGAATAGGCGTCGTAGGCCTTCTCCAGCGGCTTGGTGGTGGGGTGGGAGAACTCCAGGATCAGGGCCCGCCCGCCCGGGCGCAATACCCGGTACATCTCGTTCAGTGCCAGCTGCTTGTGGGTGACGTTGCGCAGCCCGAAGCCGATGGTGATGCAGTCGAAGCTGTGCGACGCGAAGGGCAGGGCCTCGGCATTGGCCTGCACATAGTCCAGGTTGCCGACGATGCCGGCGTCCACCAGCCGGTTGCGGCCCTGCTCCAGCATGGCCTGGTTGATGTCGGACATCACCACCTCGCCCGCCTCGCCCACGCTGCGCGCGAAGCGCTCGGCCAGATCTCCGGTGCCGGCGGCGAGGTCCAGCACCCGCTGGCCGCGGCGCACGCCGGCGAGCTCCACCGTGCGCCGCTTCCAGAGCCGATGGATGCCGAGCGACATCAGGTCGTTCATCAGATCGTAGCGGCTCGCCACCGAGTCGAACACCGCCCGCACCCGGTCCTGCTTCTCGCGGACCGGGACTTCCTCGTAGCCGAAATGTGTCTTGTCGTCGGACATGCGTGGGACCGCTCGCGAATGTGGGCGCCTATTCTAACCAGGCCCGCGTGACGCCGCAGGCGGCGCCTCGTCAGCGGCATGCGTCGGCGGCACGGCACCCGCGGCCCGCCGTCCGGCCGACAGCACATGACCGCCCGCGCGGCACGGGCTGCCGCCTGCCGCCTGCACCCGGGCGCGCCGCTGCATGCAGAGGTTGGGCGCCGCTTGACCCTGCACAACTCCAACGGCACCCGCCTCGGGCAATCTATGGTGCAGCGTCCGCTGACGTTGCTATACTGTCAAACATTCTTGACATCAGGCTAGGTTGACACGTGACGACGGTACCCCCGCGCGTTCCCACCGATTTGCCCGCCGCGGCTGCCACCGCGACGGGCGGTAAGCCACACGCCATCGTGGTCGGCAGCGGCTTCGGCGGGCTCGCGGCGGCCGTCCGGCTCGCCTACCGCGGCTACCGGGTCACGGTGCTGGAGAAGCTGGACAAGCCGGGCGGACGCGCCTACGTGCACGAGCGCGACGGTTTCAAGTTCGATGCCGGCCCCACCATCATCACCGCGCCCTTCCTGTTGGAAGAGCTGTGGGAGATGTGCGGGCGGCGCTTCGCCGACGACATCGACCTGCGGCCGATGGACCCCTTCTATCGCATCCGCTTCGACGACGGCACCACCTTCGACACCAACGCCGACGAGGCCGCCATGCGCGAGCAGGTGGCAAAGCTGTCACCGGGCGATGTCGCGGGCTACGAGCAATATCTCGAAGAAAGCCGCAAGATCTTCGAGGTGGGCTTCGTGGAGCTGGGCCACGTGCCGTTCACGAAGTGGACCGACATGGCCCGCATCGTGCCCAAGATGATGGCGCTGCAGAGCTACCGCAGCGTCTATGGGCTCGTGTCCAAGTACGTGAAGGACGAGCGGCTGCGCACGGCGCTGTCGTTCCACCCGCTGCTCATCGGCGGCAATCCCTTCTCCGTCAGCTCCATTTATGCGCTGATCTCTTATCTGGAGCGGCACTGGGGCGTGCACTCCGCCATCGGCGGCACCGGCGCCATCGTCGACGGGCTCGTGAGCCTCATCGAAGGCCAGGGCAGCAGCATCCGCTGCAACGCGGAAGTCGCGGAGATCACCACCGAGTACCGCAAGGCCACAGGCGTGCGGCTGAAGAGCGGCGAGGTGATCCCTGCGGACATCGTCGTCGCCAACTCGGACTTCTCCTGGACGCACAAGCACCTGCTGCCGAGCGTCAAGCGCCGCAAGTGGCCGGATTGGCGGCTCGACGTGTCCCGCTATTCCAACGGTCTGTTCGTCTGGTACTTCGGCACCACGCGCCAGTATCCGGACGTGCCGCATCATTCGATCCTGCTCGGGCCGCGCTACCAGGGCCTGCTCAGCGACATCTTCCACAAGAAGCAGCTCGCGGACGACTTCAGCCTCTACCTGCACCGGCCGACGGCCACCGACCCGAGCGTAGCGCCGGCGGGCTGCGACACCTTCTACGTGTTGGCCCCGGTGCCGCATCTGGACGGCGACACCGACTGGGACGAGCGCGCCGAGCCCTATCGCCAGGCCGTCGAAGCCTACCTGGAGCGCACCGTGCTGCCGGGGCTTAAAGAGCACCTGGCCACGTCGCTGGTGACGACCCCCATCGATTTCCATGAGCGCCTGTTGTCGTACAAAGGCGCCGCTTTCAGCCTGGAGCCCGTCCTCTGGCAGAGCGCCTGGCTGCGTCCACACAACAAGAGCGAAGAGGTGGAGCACCTGTACTTCGTCGGCGCGGGCACGCACCCCGGCGCCGGTGTCCCTGGTGTGATTTCCACCGCCCGCGTACTCGACAAGGTGGTGCCCGATGCTGATGTTTTCGCAAACTGAGCGCTGTTTCGCGGACCCGGCCGACCTCGCCGCCTGCCGGGCGTTGCTGAGCAACGGCTCGAAGTCCTTCCACGCCGCGTCCTTCTTCCTGCCCAAGGCCGTGCGTCAGCCGGCGTCGGCGCTGTACGCCTTCTGCCGCATCGCCGACGACGCCATCGACTGCCGCGACGATCAGGCCGCAGCGCTGGCCGAGCTGCACGCCCGCCTGGACCGCATCTACGCGGGCGAGCCCGAGCCGCACCCGGTGGACCGCGCCTTCGCCGGTGCCGTGAAGCGCTTCCACATGCCCCGGGAGCTGCCGCTGGCGCTGCTGGACGGCTTTGCGTGGGACGCCGAGGGCCGCAGCTACGACAGCATGTCCGGCGTGCTCGACTACTCCGCCCGCGTGGCCGCCGCCGTCGGCGCCATGATGACGGCGCTCATGGGCGTGCGCGCCCCGACGGTGCTGGCCCGCGCCTGCGATCTCGGCTCCGCCATGCAGCTCACCAACATCTGCCGCGACGTGGGCGAGGACGCGCGCAACGGGCGCATCTATCTGCCGCTCGACTGGCTGCGCGACGCGGGCATCGACCCGGAGGCCTTCCTGGCCAGGCCGCGCTTCACGCCTGCCCTCGGCGAGGTGGTGGAGCGGGTGCTGACGCTCTCCGAGCAGCTCTACCAGCGCGCCGAGACCGGCATCGCCAGGCTCCCCGTGGGCTGTCGGCCGGGCATCTACGCCGCGCGTCTGCTCTATGCCGAGATCGGTCACGAGGTGGCGCGCAACGGCTTCGATTCCGTCTCGCAGCGGGCCGTCGTATCCAAGGCTCGCAAGATGGCCTTGTTGAGCCAGGCCATTGCCGCGACCCCCTTCCCGGGCGGAGACTGTGACGCACAACCCTTGGAGGAGAACCGCTTCCTGATCGATGCCGTGGCGGCGGCGCCTGCGCTTCCGGGCCGCGACGCCACGGGCCGCCCGCGCATCGGTCAGAAGGTGGTCTGGCTGTTGGACCTGTTCGAAACCCTGGAGGAGCGCGACCGCATGGCCCAGAGCGTGGGCCAGTCCATGGACCGGCTCAGCGGCCACATGCTCCCCGCCACGCGTACTGGAGGCTGACCAATGCGCTACTACCTCGGAGCCGTCTGCCTGATCATCGGTATCTGGTACATCTACGCGGCCATCAACCACCGCAAGAAGGTGCTCGCCGCCCGCGAGCGCGCCGCCGCCGCCGGCCAGGAGCAGAAGATTGACCCGGCGCTCGCCTCCATGGGCACCACCATGCTGCCGTTCTACGCCATGTACGGCGCCTTCGCCTCGCTGCTGCTGGTGGGCGGGTTCTTCCTCTCCGACCTCAAGCTCTACCTCTCCGTGGTGGACCTCTTCGGCCTCATCGTACTGGTGGTGGGCTACAGCGTCTTCATGGTCATGAAGACCGCTTACTCGAAGCTCGGACTGGACATGTCCCAGCCCGCCTGACCTGGGGCGGGCAGCCGGCCCGCCAGCGGTCCGACCCACTGTCAGCGCCGGCAGCCCATCGGGCCGCCGGCGTTGCTTGTTTGCACAGCTCCCACGCAACGGGAACCACGCAAACGGGGACGGTATACGCAATCTGCGAGCATCATCCGGCCGGCGAGCCCGAGGCGCTGCTCAGACAAGGCGAGTCCAAGTCGAGCAGACCGCTGCCGCGACCGCCTGTTGTTGGTACCAAGGCCCCAGGAGCGCCTTCCGCTTCTGCGCCTGGAGTGTCGCCGGGTCGAATGTACGGAGCTTGTGCATCGCGTAGAGCTCCGGCAACACCAGCACCAGCAGGTTGGCCCGCAGCAACGGCCAGCGGCGGGCGCCGCTCTCGTCGCGAGTGAGGCCCGCGAGCCAGAGAGAGGAGCCGCGTCGTCGGCACCACAGCAGGGGGGCAGCCCCCGGCAGGGCAACCGCGGACAGGCGGGCGCCGCGACAGAGAGCAGCCCGGCCGCGAGGGCGAGCGGCATCAGCCGCCGCAGCGGCGAACCCGCAGGCGTGCCCCCTGGGGGCGCCGAGTTGTACTCGGCCCCTCCGCCACGCCGCCGCCGACGCCGACTGGAAGTCGGCGGCCCCGGGCCGCACCGCCTGGGGGCGCCGAGTTTTACTCGGCCCTCCGCCACACCGCCGCCGACGCCGACGCCGACTGGAAGTCGGCGTCCCCAGGCCGCACCGCCTGGGGGCGCCGAGTTTTACTCGGCCCTCCGCCACGCCGCCGCCAACGCCGACTGGAAGTCGGCGGCCCCAGAGCGCACCGCCCTGGGGGCGCCGAGTTGTACTCGGCCCTCCGCCACACCGCCGCCGACGCCGACTGGAAGTCGGCGGCCCCAGAACGCACCGCCCCGGGGGCGCCAAGCCGCACCCGCCGATCATCACCAGGCAATCCGCTCCCCGTGCCGGAAGAACCCACCGGTAGGCCCATCGGGGGGTAGGGTCGCGGCCCAGACGATGCCGCGGGCGCCTTCCTCCAGCGACAGCGTCGCGCTCGGCCCACCCATGTCGGTGCGCACCCAACCCGGGCAGACGGAGTTGATGCGGATGTCCGTGCCCTGAAGCTCGTCGGCGAAGATGCGGGTCACAGCGTTGAGGGCGGTTTTCGAGAGCCGGTAGCCCGGGCAGCACCCGTTCATGTCGCTCAGCTGGCCCATGCCGGAGGAGACGTTGACGACGCAGCCGCGGCCCTCCAGGAGCGGGATCAGCTGCTGACAGAGCCGCAGCGCCGCGAGCGTGTTGGTCTCGAAGGCGCTGCGGATAGTTTCCAGCTCCGCGTCGAAGATGCTGGAGCCGGGCTGCCCCGGCCCCGGGTCGGGGAAGATGCCGGCGTTGTTCACCAGGGCGTCGATGCGACCGTAGTCGCGCTTCAGCAGGTCGCGCAGCTCGCGGATGGACTCGGCGGCGGTGACATCGAGCCGCACAAAGCGCACGTCGGCGCCGTCAGCGGCGAGCTTCTCAGCGGCGGCGCGGCCTTCGGCCTCCCGGCGCGCGGTGAGCACAATGCGCCAGCCCTGGCCGGCGAGCTGGCGGGCGGTCTCCAGCCCGAGCCCACGATAGGCGCCGGTGACAACGGCGATGGGGGATGCGGTCATGGTCGGGTCCTCTTGGTGGTGGTCTGTCTTCACTGCTCGGGCGCTGCGAACCGGCGCGCGGGCTGCACCAGCCCGGGCCTGGGCATCAATGGCGGCGCTGCTCGTCGTCGTCGCCGTGACCTTCCAGCCAGTCGCGCCCAAGCTCATCGCCTGCAGGCTCTGAGATGCGGTGGCTCTCATCCAGCCAGTCCCCCAGATCGATGAGCCGGCAGCGCTCGCTGCAGAACGGGCGCCATTTCGACTCGGGCGTCCAGGGCACCGGCCGCTGGCAGGTGGGGCATTTGACGGTGACGGTCATGGGCACCTCGTTTTCAGCTTGCGCCCGGCGCGTGTCTCTGGTGTCCGACTCGCGAGCCTCAACCGCAGGCCCGCTCGGATCAAGCGGCCCGTGCGCGGGGGGCAGCCGACGCGGCCTACGGGATCAGCACCCGGGGCGCCGGGCCGGCGCGCGGGTGCAAGGTTGCGCCAATGTTAAACTTGGGCGCAATCCGCGGCGGCACCACGGCCATCCGCACAGCGACGGCGCATCGCCCCTGTGCGGTGGCTGCCAGCCCTCGCCGGCGCGTCGATCAGGCGCAGCGGCGCCGCCCGCAACCACCAGTCGCATCCAGCAACAGAGGACACCATGGCCGGACACAGCAAATGGGCCAACATCAAGCACCGCAAGGCGGCGCAGGACAAGAAGCGCGGCAAAGTCTGGACCAAGCTGATCCGCGAGGTCACCATCGCCGCCCGGGAAGGCGGTGGCGACCCCAACGCCAACCCGCGCCTGCGCCTCGCCATGGACAAGGCTTTCGGCGCCAACATGCCCAAAGACACCGTCGACCGCGCCATCAAGCGCGGCGCGGGCGAAGAGGGTGTCGAGGACTATGAGGAGATCCGCTACGAGGGCTATGGTCCGGGCGGCGTGGCCATCATGGTCGACTGCATGACCGACAACCGCAACCGCACCGCCGCGGAGGTGCGCCACGCCTTCACCAAGCACGGCGGCAATCTGGGCACCGACGGCTCCGTGGCCTATCTGTTCAGCAAGCAGGGCATCATCAGCTTCCAGCCCGGCACGGATGAGGACAAGGTCGTGGAAGCGGCACTGGAGGCGGGCGCCGAGGATGTCGTGGTCAATGACGACGAGTCCCTGGACGTCATCACCACCCCGGAAGAATTCAGCAGCGTCTGCGCGGGGCTGACCCAGGCCGGCTTCGACACCAGCGTCTCGGAGGTCACCTACAACGCGGCCACCAACGCCGAGCTGGACCGTGACACCGCCGAGAAGCTGCTCAGGCTGGTGGACATGCTGGAAGACCTCGACGACGTGCAGGAGGTCTACCATAACGCCGATATCGCGGATGAGATTATGGCGGCGCTCGACGCCTAACCGCGCTGCGCCCCCGCGCTGAATCCGGCATGCAGCCACCACAAGGCAGAAGCGGCCTCGCATCTCGGGCAACGTGCCCGCTGCGACCTGCTGGGGTGGGGGCCGGCACGGCCACCGCACTGCGCACTGAGCACGGCCCACAACCGTTGTGGGTTACGCCGGCCTGACCGACCAGTCCGATGGCCCCCTCGCCGCCCCTGCGCCACCGCATCCTCGGCATCGACCCCGGCTCCCGCAACACGGGCTTCGGTGTCATCGACAGCGACGGTCGGCAGAGCCGCGTGGTGGCGAGCGGCTGCATCCGCGTCGGCCAGCATCCCTGGCCGGAGCGGCTCGGGCTGATCTTCGACCGTGTGGCGGACCTCGTCGCCGCGCACAAGCCGCATGACATGGCCGTGGAGCAGCTGATCTTCGCCCGCGACCCCACCGCGGCGCTCAAGCTGGGCCAGGCCCGCGGGGCGCTTCTCTGTGCTGGGCTCAAGGGCGGTGTGACGGTGCACGAGTACAGCCCCAAGTCCGTCAAGCTCGCGGTGGTGGGCAGCGGCGGTGCCGATAAGGCGCAGGTGCAGCACATGGTGCGCATCCTGCTGAACCTCCCGGGCCCGCCCGGGGAGGACGAGGCCGACGCCCTGGCCATCGCCCTGTGCCACGCCCACTCCCTCGGCATTCCCCAGCGCAAGCGGGCCGCCGCGAGCTGGCGGGATTTCCGGCCCTGAGCTGAGCTGAGCGGGTAGAACGCAGCGCGCCACCCTGCCCGGGTTGGTCTGCGGGCGGCTTCAGGCCGAGCTTACGACGGGCCACCCGCCTCCAGCGCCGCCAGGTCCTGATCCCGCATCCCGAGCAGATACAGGATGCCATCGAGCCCGACGGCGCCGATGGCGTGCCGGGCGCGCTCCTTCACCACCGGCTTGGCCCGGAACGCAATGCCGAGCCCGGCGATGGACAGCATGGGCAGGTCGTTGGCACCGTCGCCGACGGCGATGACCTGCTCCAGGCGGATGCCCTCGTGGGCGGCCAGCTCCCGCAGCAGCTGTGCCTTGCGGGCGCCGTCGACGATGGGGCCCGTCACCCTGCCGGTGAGCTTACCGTCCTGGAACTCCAGGTGGTTCGCGTGCACGTCATCCACGCCGAGCCGCCGCTTCAGGTGCTCGGCGAAGTAGGTGAAGCCGCCGGAGAGGATGGCGACGCGAAAACCGAGCGCCTTCAGCGTGCGGATCAGCCGCTCGGCCCCGTCGGTGATGGGCAGCCGCTCGGCGATGCCCGTCAGCACCGACTCCGGCATGCCCTCCAGCAGGGCCATACGCCGGCGGAAGGCCTCGCTGAAGTCGAGCTCACCGCGCATGGCCGCCTCGGTGATGGCCGCCACCTGCCCGCGCACGCCGGCGGCATCCGCCAGCTCGTCGATGACTTCGGTCTGGATCAGCGTGGAGTCCATGTCGAAGCACACCAGCCGGCGGTTGCGCCGGAAGACGTCATCTTCCTGGATGGCAATGTCCAGTTCCATGTCGGCGCCGAGCCCCAGGAACTCGCCATGCAGGGCACCCACGTCCGGCACCGGGCCTTTGAGCCAGAGCTGGATGCTGGCATGGCCCGTCTGCGCCGCCTCCGGGCGCCGGGAGATGCGCCCCGACAGCCGCGCGATCTGCTCGATGTTGAGCCCGTTGCGGGTCACCACCGCCGCCACCCGGGCGATGTGCTCCGCCGTGATAGCCCGCCCGAGCAGGGTGACGATGTGCCGCGGCTGGCCCTGCTCGCCCACCCAGTGCTCGTAATCGTCAGCGGCAACGGGCGTGAAGCGCAGGCTCAAGCCCAGCTCGTGGGCCTTGAACAGCAGGTCCCGGAACACCGGGCAGCCGCCGGCGTCGTCCGGCAGCTCCACCAGGAGCCCCAGCGCCAGGGTGTCGTGGATCACCGACTGGCCGATGTCCAGCACCGTTACCTCGTAACGCGCGAGCACCGCTGTCAGCGCCACGGTGATGCCGGGGCGGTCAGGCCCCGCGATATCGATTTGCAGAATCTCGGGCATATCGGGCCTCGCCGCCTGTGCACGCGGCCGGTTGTTGGCATTGGCGCACAGTTTAACGGGCGCGAGGAGGAGAGACAGGGAAGTACGAAATACGGAGTAAGAAGTACGAACTGCGGGGTGCGACAATGGGGACGGTATACTTATTTCGCCGCTGCTGAAGCCCTTCGCAGGGCCTAGCCGAGGGATGGAGATCCTGAGTTGTCGATATTCCGTCACCTCAATGGTTTCAGACGTTGCCATTTTCCGGCCTGACGTCCTCGCCGGGATTGAGGCCGGGTGGCGACGCTAGCGCCGCGGCGGCGGGTCCTGCGCCGGCGGCAACGCGTGCTCGCCGTCCTGCGGGTCGATGAGGCCCACCGGGCGGCCGGCGAGGCCGCAGTAGCCCCAGTCGTCGCTCGGGTTGTCCGGCGGCTGGCCGTCGCGTCGCGGCGTCGCCCAGCGCCAGGCCATGCAGTGGGAGCCCTTACAGCCGATGTTGATGGACTGAGTGCCGAGCAACGGGCAGGCGACCATCTTGGCGGTCTTCTCTTTGACGAGCATGGTGTGCGTCCGCTTTGCTGCGCGTGGATGGGAGCTCCAAACTCTAGCCCATCGCGCGGCGCCCGGCTGCATCAGTCGCGCGTCCCCTTGCCGCGGAAGCGCCGCTCGAACCCGGCGTCGTAGAGCTTCGAGCTCGCACCGGCCGCCCGCTGCCGGGCGCCCAGGGCCGGGCTCACCAGGATCATCGCCTGGCGCACGATGCCGGCGGCCCGGCAGCGCTCGGCGATGTCAGCGATGCTGCCGCGCAGCACCTGCTCCTCCCCAGGCCAGGTGGCCTTGTGCACCACCACCACCGGCGCATCGGCTGCCCAGCCGGCGGCCACCAGGGCCTCGGCGACGGCAGCGATGCGCTCGATGGACAAAAAGATGCAGAGGGTGCAGCCATGCCCCGCCAGCGCTGCGAAGGACTCCCCCGCCGGCATGGGCGTGCGCCCGGCGAAGCGGGTGAAGATGACGCTCTGGGTCACCTCCGGCAGGGTCAGGCACTCGCCGGCGGCGGCGGCGGAGGCCATGGCCGAGGACACACCGGGCACGATGCCCACCTCGATGCCCGCCGCATCCAGCGGACGCGCCAGCTCCGCCAGCACGCCGTAGAGGGTCGGGTCACCGGTCTGGAGCCGCACGACTGTCTCATGCTGCTCGGCGCGACTCAGCAGCCAGTCCGTCACCTGCGTGAGGTCCATGGACTTGGAGTCCGCAATCTCGCAATCTGCCGGCGCCCATTGCAGGGCCGTCTCCGCCACCAGGGAGCCCGTGTAGAGGATGGCGCCGGACCGTGCCAGCACCTGGGTGCCCCGCACCGTGATGAGGTCCGGCGCGCCCGGGCCGGCGCCGACGAACCAGACCTTACCCATGCCGCATCACCGCAGGACGCGGGGCCAGGGCACATGCAATACGCAAAGATGGCTGCAAAGGACTCACCTGTTGTCGATCATTGCCGCGGCGGCGCCTGCGGTGGACACTGACGCCTGTGGCGCCGGATGCGGCGAAGCGCCGGATTCTGTTGGCCGCTCCCACCGCTGTCAAACCACTGCCTGCCCTTGCCATCCCCAACCCGGATACCGGACGTGCTCGTCATCGGCGGCGGTGCCGCGGCACTCGCCGCGGCCATCGACGCCGCGGCGGCGGGCGCCTCGGTGCGGCTGCTGGATGCGGCGCCGCCGGCGCTGCTCGGCGGCAACACCCGCCATTCGCGCAACTTCCGCTGCAGCCACGACGCACCGACCCCCTGGACACCGGATGCCTATCCGCCCGCGCAGTTCCGTGCCGACGTGCTGCGCGCCACCGGCGGCGGCGCTGATCCCGTGCTGCTGGAGGCACTGGTGCAACAGAGTCGCGCGCTGCCGGATTGGCTGCTGGCGCAGGGTGTCGCGCTGCAAAGGCCGGCGCAGGGCCCACTGCCCTATTCACGCCGAACCGCGTTTTTTCTCGGCGGCGGCATGGCCGCTGTGCGCGCACTGGCGGACCGGGCGCTGGCCCTGGGCGTGGACATGGTCCCGGGCTGCGCCGCGCACGCGCTGGTGCTGCGCGGCCGACGCATGACGGCCGTGGTCACAGACCAGGGCAGCATGTCCGCCGGCGCCTGCGTGCTCGCCTGCGGCGGCGCCCATGCAGACCCGGCCTGGCTCGCCCGGCACTGGGGCGCCGCCGCCCGCGGCTTCGTCAACCGCGGCACGCCACATGTCCGCGGCGAGCTGCTGCAATGGCTGCTGGCTCAGGGCGCAGCAGCCGCAGGCGACCCGGCCGGGCTCTATCTGGTGGCCGTGGATGCCCGCTCTCCGGCGCACGACGGCGGCATCGTGACGCGCATCCGCGGCATGCCGCTCGGTGTCGTCGTGGACCGCCAGGGCCGCCGCCGCCACGACGAGGGCGCCGACACCGCCTCCACCCGCTATTCCCGCTGGGGCCAGCGGCTTGCGGCGTATCCCGAGCAGACCGGCTGGCTGGTGCTGGACGACCCCGGGCTGCGGGCGGCGCCGGCGGCGCTGTATCCGCCGCTGCGGGCACCGGACATCGCCTCCCTGGCGGTGCTCTGCGGTATCGATCCGGCGGGGCTTGAGGCGACCTTCACCGCCTACAACGCGGCTGTCAGGGCACCCGCGCAGTCGGACGCCGCCGCCGGCTGGCGCACCGCCTGCCTCGACCCGCCGAAGTCCGCCTACGCCCGGCCCATCCTCGAGCCGCCCTTCGCGGCCTACCCCATGCGTCCCGGGGTCACCTTTGCCCACCACGGCATCGCCGTGGACGCCTGCACGCGGGTACGATGGACGGATGGAACAGTGTTGGAGAACGCCTTTGCGGCGGGCATGCTCATGGCCGCGAACCTCATCCCGCAGGGCTACGTGTCCGGCCTCGCTGTGAGCATCTCCCTGGTGTTCGGGCGCATCGCCGGGCGTGCGGCCGTGCAGGCGGCGGGCCGTCCTGCTGCCCCCCTCCCCGAGCCAGACCAGGGGCACTTCGAGCGGGCAGAACCCGATCCCGCAGGCCCGGTCACATAAGCCCCGAGCATGCAGACCCGGACCCTCCCAACGGTTGATGCGGACGCCGCCGCCGAGGCCCGCCGGCAGCTCGCCATCTGCAACATCTGCGGCTATTGCAACGGCCTGTGTGCCGTGTTCAGCGCCGCCGAGCGCCGCCCCAGGCTCGCCGACGGCGACCTGGACCAGCTCGCCAACCTCTGTCACCACTGCCGCAGCTGCCTCTACGACTGCCAGTACGCCCCGCCGCACGCCTTCGCCATCAACCTGCCGCGGGCCCTGGCCCGACAGCGCCGGCAGAGCTATGCGCGCTATACCTGGCCACGGCCGCTGGCGGCGCTCTTTACCGGCGGCGGGCTGCGCGCGGGTCTGCCGGCGGCGGGCGTGGTGCTGGCGTTCACGCTGGCGGTGGTGCTCGCGGTGCCCGTGGAGGTCCTGTTCGGCGTGCACAGCGGTCCGGGCGCCTTCTACCAGGTGATTCCGTTCGGCGTCATGACCGCAGGCGCAGCCCTGTCCCTGGGCTTTGCGCTGCTCGCCGTCGGCATGGGCCTGCGCCGCTTCCGGCAGGCAACGGCAGCGACGCAACCGGCCGGCAGCCCCGGGTCCGCCGCAGGGCGAGCGACACTGGCCGTGCTCACGCTCGACAATCAGGCCGGCGGCGGCCCCGGCTGCGCCGACCTGGACCACCACCCATCCCGGCTGCGTCGGCGCTTTCACCACGCGCTGTTCTATGGCTTTCTGCTGTGCCTGGCATCGACACTGGTGGCCGCCGCCCGGCACCACCTGCTGGGAGAGGCCGCACCCTATCCGTTGCTGAGCGCGCCGGTGCTGCTCGGCACCGCCGGCGGCCTCGGCATGCTGGTGGGCGGCCTCGGCATGCACTGGCTGCGCCGCCGCGAGGACCCGACACCCACCGACCCCGACAGCCGCGGCGCCGACACGGCGCTCACCTGGCTGCTGCTCGCCGTCGCGGCCACCGGTCTCGCGCTGCTGGCGCTGCGCGGCACGGCGGCCATGGGCCTGCTGCTCGCGGTGCACCTGGGCACCGTGCTGGCGCTCTTCGTGCTGCTGCCCTACAGCAAAATGGTGCATGCGGTCTATCGCGGTGCGGCGCTGTGGCAGGACGCGCGCGAGCGCGATGGCACCTAGGAAAGCCGTGCGAGCCGCGTGTGGACGTCGAGGTCCACCCAGGTGGACAGAGGATGACCCGCTGCATCCAGACTACGTGATGGTTCAGAAACACGTTGAACACGGCAGGGCGGATAAGCGAACCGCATCCGCCGTCGCGGCCTGCGCCGACTGGAAGTCGGCGGCCCCAGGGGGCGCCGGCCCAGGGGGGAGCAACCGGGGCGCAGCGCCCGGTGCGCCCACCTGGGGGCGCCGAGTTTTACTCGGCCCCTCGCCCACCTGGGGGCGCCGAGTTTTACTCGGCCTCTCGCCCACCTGGGGGCGCCGAGTTTTACTCGGCCTCTCGCCCACCTGGGGGCGCCGAGTTTTACTCGGCCCCTCGCCCGCCTGGGGGCGCCGAGTTTTACTCGGCCCCTCGCCCGCCTGGGGGCGCCGAGTTTTACTCGGCCCCCCGCCTGCCTGCGGCGGGCAGACTCATCCAGCGGGCGCCACTGCCGACGGCAGCCGACGACATCTCCGCCGTTTCAGTTGTTTTTGAACCGCTCCTACGCGCCATGCCCAGCACAGGCACAGCCACCATCCTGATCCTCGGCGGCACCAGCGAAGGCTACGCGCTGGCCGAGGCCCTGGCCGCCCGTGACGGGCTGCGGGTGATCAGCTCCCTCGCCGGGCGCACGGCGGCACCCAGACGGCCCGCCGGCGAGCTGCGCATCGGCGGCTTCGGCGGCATCGCAGGACTCAGCACCTATCTGGCCCGCGAGCGCGTCGCCGCCGTCATCGACGCCACCCACCCCTTCGCCGCCACCATGGGCGTCCATGCGGCCGAGGCCTGCGCGCACGCCGACATCCCCCTGCTGCGCCTTGAGCGCCCCGCCTGGCAGCCCGGCCCCGGCGACCGCTGGGAGCGGGTCAACGACTGGTACGGCGCCGTGTTTGCGGTCCGGATGCTCGGCGCCCGCCGGGTGCTGCTCGCGGTCGGTCGCCAGGCGCTTGCGCCCTTCGCGCTGCTGGACGATGTCTGGCTCCTGGTGCGTTGCGTGAGTCGGCCGGAGCCGCTGCCCGCCTTCGCCCACGCCGAGCTGCTGCTGGACCGCGGCCCTTTCCACCTGGATGCGGAGCGGGCTCTGCTGCGGGAGCGCGCCATCGACTGCATCGTCTGCAAGAACAGCGGCGGCGACGCCAGCGCCGCCAAGCTCCAGGCCGCCCGCGAGCGCGCTATCCCGGTGGTGATGCGCGAGCGCCCGGCGCGGCCGGCATTGCCGACGGCGCCGAGCGTGGACGCCGCGCTCGCGTGGCTGGCAAAGCGGCTGTGAGCAGGCGTGGTCCCGGACGTGTGCTGTGCACCCGGCGCATGGGCGCGGCGGGGGCACCATCGCCGACAAAGGACCGGCTGCCCATCGACCGCAGCACCGACATGGCAACCCGGCGCCAGCCCTCGTCCCAGGCCGGGGAACCGGCTAAGCTGCTCCGCCATGAGCGCTCCGAGCCCCATCCGGTCCCGTGGCCCGGACTTTGCCCTGAAACCATCGCTGACATCGCCGCCGACACCGTCGACGCGATCCCTCGCTGAGCTGCGGGTGGCAGCCCGCGCCGCCGCGGAGCGCGCAACAGACCCGGCGCTGCGCGTCGGCCTCGCGCGCGAATGCACCGCTGCCGTGCTGCGGGGCTACTGGCAGCAGGCGCAGCCGGGTCCCCTGCCGGCGGCGCCCGCCGGCCTCGGCGGGGGCGCGCTGCCATGCGACCTCGCGCACCTGGTGCCGGAGCTCGCCGCCGCGTTGGCGCGCACGGCGCCGGACCGCGCGTTCTACGAGCTGGGCCGCCTCTACACCGCGCTCCTGCCGACGGACTACCGAGCACGCTACGGCGTTTACTATACGCCGCCTGAGCTGGCACAACGCCTCCTGGACCAGGCCACAGCGGCGGGGCTGGACTGGGCGCACTGCCGGGTGCTGGACCCGGCATGCGGCGGTGGCGCCTTTCTGGCGCCCGTGGCGCGGCGCATGCTCGCGGCCTTGCGCAGGCAGGCGCCCACACTGAGCCCGGCGGCGGCACGCGCGCAGGTGGCGACCCGGCTCCACGGCTACGAGATCGATCCCTTCGCCGCCTGGATCTCCCGGGCGGCGGTCGATGCGGTGCTCTGGGTTCCGGACACGCTGGAGCTGTCGGGCGGCGTTGAGCCCATTGTCGGCGATGCCATGGCAGCCGATGACCCGGCGCCCACCGCCGCGTTCGACCTGGTGGTGGGCAACCCGCCCTATGGCCGTGTCGGCCTGCCGGGCGAGCTGCGCACGCGCTACCGTCGCAGCCTGTACGGCCACGCCAACCTCTACGGCGTCTTCACCGACCTGGCGCTGCGTCAGGCCAAGCCCGGCGGTATCGTTGCTTATGTCACGCCGACCTCGTTCCTCGCCGGTAATTACTATCAGAATCTCCGCCGGCTGCTGGCGGACGAGGCCCCGCCGGTGAGTCTGGATTTCGTGGCTTCCCGCAGCGGCGTCTTCGACGACGTGCTCCAGGAAACCCTGCTGGCGGTCTATCGCAAAGGCGCGGCCAGACAACGGGCTGTCACCGCGACCCTCGCCGGTGCGGGCGACGGCGGACTCAGGGTCAGTCCCGCCGGGGCCTTCGAGCTGCCGGCCGGCGGCGCCGAGCCCTGGCTCGCACCCCGCACCGCCTCCCAGGCGCCGCTGCTGGCTGCTGCCCGCACGCTGCCCCACCGGCTTGCGGACTGGGGCTACCGCGTCAGCACCGGGCCACTGGTCTGGAACCGCCACAAGCCGCAGCTCACCCCGCGGCAGGCGCCGGACTGCCTGCCACTCATCTGGGCCGAGGCGGTGAGCGCAGACGGGACCTTCCGCTTCCGCGCCGACAAGAAGAATCACCAGCCCTACTGCCGCATTCGCGATCAGCGCGATCACTGGCTCATCGTGCGGGAGCCCTGCGTGCTGGTGCAGCGCACCACCGCCAAGGAGCAGGCGCGACGGCTCATCGCCGCCGAGCTCCCCGCCGCGTTCCTCGAGGCCCACGGCGGCGCTGTGGTGGAAAACCACCTGAACATGATTCGCCCCACGGATGACGGCGCCCGGGTACCCGCCGCCGTCCTCGCCGCACTACTGAATACCCGCGTGGTGGACCAGCTCTTCCGCTGCATCAGCGGCAGTGTCGCCGTCTCCGCGTACGAGCTGTCCGCATGGCCATTACCCGCACCGGCGCGACTCGGCGAGCTCGCCGCATTGGTCGCGTCGGAATCAGACCGGGCCGCCATCGACGCGGCCTGCGACCGGCTCTACGGACTGTCCGATCATGGCTGAGCCGTGTTTGCCGGCCCTGCCAGATGTCGCGGAGGTCCACCGGCAATAAGGTCGTGGCTCGCGACGACGAGTTGGCGGCCAAAATCGGGCTGACAATTCAAGCAGACCGCGATCTGCCGGACCTGATTCTGGTGGACCTTGGACCAGCTGATCCGCTGCTGCTTTTCGTCGAAGTCGTCGCCACAGACGGCCCCATCAGCGAGCGCCGGCGCCTCAGCCTCACTGAATTGGCCGCGAACGGCGGCTTCGATGCGAGCCGGGTGGCCTGTCTCAGCGCCTATGCGGACCGCGATGCACCAGGATATCGCAAGACCTACCGCCACCTGGCCTGGGGCAGCTTTGCCTGGTTTGCCTCGGAGCCCGACAAGCTGTTGATCCTGCGTGAGGGCGTCGTCGAGCTGGATGCCCTGTTGCCGCTCGACCCTTGACGAAGCCCCGTACCCGGCGCCCTGATGCCGCGCGAGCGCATCACCATCGCCCGCCTCACCGGCTGTCTCGGCAGCGGCTCGCGGCTGTTCTGCATCACCCGGGACATCGCGCGCGCGACGGTGGCAGCCTGCCTGGCGCAAGCGCTCAAAGCGGCGACGGGCGGGGCCTGACCGCAGGGGTCAGGCGGCGGGCGGCGCCTGTCAGGACGGGCGCTGCTTGCGCTTGTAGCCGGCCTTCTCCAGCTCGGCGAGGTAGTCCTTCCACAGCCCCTCCTGGTTGTTGCCGAGGCTGTACAGATACTCCCAGGAGTAGATGCCGGTGTTGTGCTCGTCGTCGAAGTGCAGGCAGACGGCGTAGTTGCCCACGGGCTCGATGCGGTCGATGTTCACGTCCTCCTTGCCCGTCTGCAGCACGCGCTGGCCGGGCCCATGGCCCTGGACCTCCGCGGACGGCGAGTACACGCGCAGCAGCTCCACCGGCAGGGTGAAGTGCGCGCCGTCGTCGAAGGTGATCTCCAGCACCCGGGAGTTGCGGTGCAGGTTGAATTCAGTGGGCGTGGGCATGGGCTGACTCCTTGGAATTCGATGTTGCAGACAGCCGATCAAATGGGCCGGCCGCCGCGCCGCTTCAACGCCCTGGGTGCGCCCGCCGATGTCCACCCAGCATGGCTTGACCCGGCAGAGGTCTGCCCGTCGCCGGCAGCGCAGCCGCCGCATGCCCGGCGTCGAGCGGGGATGCGGCGAGCCGCTGAAGCCGCCGTACCCGGCCGTCTCAGCCCTCAGCCCTCAGCCCTCTCCTAGAGGATGTACTGAGACAAATCCTCATCCGCCGCCAGCCCGCCCAGATTCTGGTCCACATAGGCGGCGTTGATGGTGACGGTGACCCGGTCCAGCTCGGCGGCGTTGAAGGAGATGTCCTCCAGCAGGCGCTCTATGACGGTGTGCAGGCGGCGGGCACCGATGTTCTCGGTGTGCTCATTGACGTGGTAGGCGATCTCCGCGAGGCGGCGGATGCCGTCGTCGGTGAACTCGACGGTCACGCCCTCGGTGCCGAGCAGGGCGGCATACTGGTCGGTCAGGGACTCGTCAGGCTCCGTGAGGATGCGCACGAAATCATCGGTGCTGAGGGCGTCCAGCTCCACGCGAATGGGCAGGCGGCCTTGCAGCTCCGGAATCAGGTCCGAGGGCTTGGCGAGCTGGAAGGCGCCGGAGGCGATGAACAGGATATGGTCGGTGCGGATGGCGCCGTGCTTGGTGGACACGGTGCTGCCCTCCACCAGCGGCAGCAGGTCGCGCTGCACGCCCTCGCGCGAGACGTCGCCGCCGCCGACGTTCTCGGCCCGGCGGGTGACCTTGTCCAGCTCGTCCAGGAAGACGATGCCGTTGTTCTCCACGTTCCTGAGCGCCCGCTGCTTCATCTCCTCTTCGTTGACCAGCTTGGCGGCCTCCTCGTCCTTCAGCACCTTGCGGGCGTCACCGATGCGCATGCGCCGGCGCTTGGTGCGGTTGCTGCCGAGGTTCTGAAACAGCCCCTGGAGCTGGCTCGTCATCTCCTCCATGCCCGGCGGAGCCATGATCTCCACGCCCAGGTTCATGCTCACCTCGATGTCGATTTCCTTGTCGTCCAGCTCGCCGTCGCGCAGCCGTGCGCGGAACTTCTCGCGGGTCCCGCTGCTCGCCCCGCCACCGCGGCTGTCCTCCTCGAAGCCGGACGGCTTCGGCAGCAGGGCATCCAGAATGCGCTCCTCGGCGGCGGCCTCGGCCTTGCCGGCGTTGGCCTGCATTTCTTTCTCGCGCTCCATCTTGATGGCGATGTCGGCGAGATCGCGAACGATGGACTCGACATCGCGGCCGACGTAGCCCACTTCCGTGAACTTGGTGGCCTCGATCTTGATGAAAGGCGCTTCCGCGAGCTTCGCGAGCCGGCGCGCGATCTCGGTCTTGCCCACACCGGTGGGACCGATCATCAGGATGTTCTTCGGCGTGATCTCCGAGCGCATGGGCTCCGGAATCTGCGCCCGCCGCCAGCGGTTGCGCAGAGCAATGGCCACGGCGCGCTTGGCGGCGTCCTGGCCGATGATGTGCTTGTCGAGCTCGGCGACGATGCGCTTCGGGGTGATGTCGGACATGGTGGCCTGCGATGGTGAAGAGCCGGCGCGGTCGCTGCCGCCGCCGGCGGGCTGGTGCGGCGCGGGGCCGAGCGGCGGACGGGCGGCTCACTCGGCGCCGAGCTCCTCCAGCACCAGGTTATGGTTGGTGTAGATGCAGATGTCGGCGGCGATGCCCAAGGCCCGCTCGACGATGTCGCGGGCCGACAGCTCCGTATGCTCCAGCAGCGCCCGGGCCGCCGCCTGCGCGTAGCCGCTGCCGGAGCCGATGGACATGAGGTCGTGCTCGGGCTCCAGCACGTCGCCGGTGCCGCTGATGATGAGCGAGGCCTCGCGGTCGGCGACGCAGAGCATGGCCTCCAGCCGGCGCAGCATGCGGTCCGTGCGCCAGTCCTTGGCGAGCTCCACCGCGGCCCGGGTGAGATTGCCCTGGTGCTTCTCAAGCTTACCCTCGAAGCGCTCGAACAGCGTGAACGCATCCGCGGTGGCTCCGGCGAAACCCGCGAGGACCTGCCCCTTGTACAGGCGGCGCACCTTACGGGCGTTGCCCTTCATAACGGTCTGGCCCAGGGAAACCTGGCCATCGCCGCCGATGACGACGGCGCCGTTGCGGCGCACGCCCAGGATAGTGGTGCCGTGAAACTGTTCCATTGCTGCTGCGTCTCGACGAGGAATTGGCTGGCTGGGGGGCTGGGGGCTGGGGGCTGGGGGCTGGAGCGGGGCTGGACCGGGCTTGGGGGCCAGGGGCTCGGGTCGGGCCGACGCATGTCGGATCGGACCCCGGCCCCGAGGCGAAACCTTACATTGTACGCGGCAAAGCGCGCGACGTAAGCAGCAGCCCCGGGGGTCTGCATCGGCCATCCCGGTTGCTCCGCATGGCGCGTGACCAGCCGGCCCACGCCGCTCGGGCCGTGCTGGAGCCGTGCTGGGACACGGGGGGGGCGGCCGACCGGACCGCCTCCGCCGACCTCAGTCGCCCGCCGGCGCCGTCCCTACGGTGTCAGGCGGCTGCGCCGGGACGGCTTCCACCGCGGTGTCGCCGCGATCCTCCTCCCAGGGCTGGTTGCGGCAGATGGCGCGGGCGTCCAACAGCAGGCCGAAGATCTCGTGCAGGCGCTCGGGGATGCGGATGACGCCATTGGCGGCGCCGTACTTCTCGGCCAGCAGGTCCCGTGGTTGCCGTGAGAGATCGAACAGATCGACCAAGTGCATGCACCAATCGTCGAAATAGCGCGGGCCGATCTGCTCGAAGGCGATGAGCTCGACGCCGTGATGGCGGTCGTCGCGGATGATGCGGTTGAAGAGCTGGTTCACGGCCTTGGCCGGCCCCTCCAGCACCTGCAGGAATTGATCGCCCGAGAGCAGCAGCAGCCCGGTGATGCCGTGCTTGGCGTTGTGCTGGGCGGCGGTGTGCACCAGTGCGCGCAGGTCCTCGTTGGGCATGAAGGACGCGGAGCAGGTGCTGCGGTAGATGAGACGACAGTCTCCCATGGGCGGGGCTCACGGTTGCGGCGGGCGCGCGACAAAGCGTGCGACGCGCCCCTTGAAAGCCTGACCTTAGCAAAGGCGGGCTGGAATGCAACCACGGCAACACCTCATACAAAAGGCCCCCGGCGGGCGGCTGCCGCCGGGGGCCTGACAGACGCAACTCCGGGGCTCGGCCCCGGAGCGGGTGCTGTTACTGGATCACGCGGTCGATGACGTGCACAACGCCATTGGCGGCGTACAGGCCGGTCTTGACCACCTCGGCATTGGCAACACCCACATGGCCGTTGAAGCGCGCCGACGGACCGATGTCCAGGGTGCTGCCGTCCATGGCCTGGACGGTCTCGCTCTGAATCAGGTCAGTGGCGGTGTGGCGGCCGGGCACGATGTGCTTCTTCACCAGGGCGGCGAGCTTCTCCTTGTCAGCGAGCAGGGCCTGGCGCTCGTTCTCGGGCATGTCGGCAAAGGCCTCGTCGCTCGGCGCGAAGACCGTGTATTCGCCCGCCGCGGCGAGCTCCCGGTCGATGCCGGCCAGCTCCAGGGCCTGCTCGAAGCTGCCGAAGACACCGGAGCTGGCCAGGATGTCGGCCACGGTCTTGCCGCTGGCATAGGCGGGAACGCCCTGTACGTCATAGGGGGCGAGCATGTCCTGGGGCTTGGCATTCTTGAGGGCGGCGTTGGCGCGCTCGAAGGTCGCCTCGTCGGCGTAGCGGGAGCCGACGGACAGCGCCGTCAGCGGCCCCAGGGCCATGGCGAGGCCGAAGATCGCAAGCGGGCCGTAGTTGAACTTCTTCGGGGCGTTCTGAGTGGAATCGGTCATGGGTGCTTACCTCAGGTTACGGTCAGACAATGGTTGGGCAGCTGATTGCCGGCGCTCTGCTGACGTCGACAAAACCTGGTCGTTGACCCGGTTGGCGCGAATCATTGCGCCCGGATCGGCACTTGACAACGAATCCAACAAACACTCCGCGGTTTCTGACCAATTGACTCAGGTATTGCCTCCTGACTAACCCCAAGATCCCCTGCATCAAGCCATGAACAGCATTCGACAAGGCTTTATTCGGCATTCCACCAACTTCTGTCGAAGCCATTCATCCTGACCCGGCGGCGGCGCCCCGGCAGCCGGACTCGCGGTTTGAGCCACCCACCCGTCTAGACTCTCCGCAACCCGCAACGCCGGCCCGCCCCCATCGGCGCCGGCACCCTTCCCCCAACCCGCGGGCCATCCGGCCGCGACCGCCGCGCTCCCCCATGCGGCGCTCGCGGCCGCTTTTTTCGCGCTCGCGATCGGCATCGATCCTCCCTCGGACGGGGCACCTATGCGCGATAGAGCCGCCAGAACCGCTTCTCGTCGAAGCCGTCGAGCCGCGCATCGCCGATGAGCAGCACCGGCACGCCGCGGGCGCCGAGGCGCTCAAGCTCCTTGCGGGCGCGTGGGTTCCGGCCGACATCCATCTCGCGGAAGGCGATGCCCTCGCGCGCGAGGAAGGCTTTGGCGCGCTTGCAGTGCGGGCAGCCGGCAGTGGTGTAGAGGACGATGCGCTTGGCGGGCATGGCTTGGGGTCACCGTGGGAGCGGCAGTCCAGCCGCGACGGCGGCGGCGCGGGCACTGTCGCGGCCAGAGGCCGCTCCCACAGCGTGCCGGCGGCTGTGGGAGCGGCATTCTTGCCGCGACCGCGGCGGCACGGGCACTGTCGCGGCCTGAGGCCGCTCCCACAGCGTGCCGGCGGCTGTGGGAGCGGCATTCTTGCCGCGACCGCCGCAGCGTGCGTCAACGCTTGCGCTTCGCCCGCGGATGCGCCTTGTCGTATACCTGTGCCAGGTGCTGAAAATCCAGGTGCGTGTAGACCTGGGTGGTGCTGATGTCGGCGTGGCCGAGCATCTCCTGCACGGCGCGCAGGTCGCCGGAGGACTCCAGCAGGTGGCTGGCGCAGGAGTGGCGCAGCAGGTGCGGATGCAGCTTGCGTCCGGCGCCGCGCTGCTCGGCCCACAGGCGCAGGCGCTGCTGCACCGTGCGTGGGTGGATGCGCCGGCCGCGGCTGCTGACGAAGAGCGCGGGCTCATCCAGGCCGGCCAGGAGCCCGCGCACCTGAAGCCAGCGCCCGATGGCAGCGAGCGCCGCGCGTCCCACCGGCACGCGACGGGTCTTCGCACCCTTGCCGACGACGGTGAGGGTCGCATCCGCCGGGTCGATGTCGCGGGTGTCCACGCCGATCAGCTCCGCCAGTCGCAGGCCAGAGGAATAGAACAGCTCAACCATGGCCGTGTCGCGGCGGGTGAGCGGGTCGTCGCCACCTCCCTGATCGGGGCCGGCGTCGATGAGCGCCCCCAGCTGGTCCGGGTCGAAGGTGTTGGGCAGGCGCTGCCGCGCCTTCGGCGGGCGCACGGTGCGGGCCGGGTTCAGACTCGCCGCGCCCTCGCGCAGCAGGTATTCGAACAGCGCCCGCAGTGCGGAGAGCTCGCGCGCGAGGGTGCGGGCGGAGACGCCGGCACGATGGCGGTCGGCGACGTAGCGGCGCACCTGTCCGTCGCTCAGGGCCGGCCAGTCGCCCACGCGGCGCTCGGCGCGCCAGGCGAGCACGCGCAGCAGGTCCCTGCGGTAGGCATCCAGGGTATGGCCAGACAGCCGCCGCTCGTGCGCGAGGTGATGCAGGAAGGCGTCCAGCCAGTGGTCGCCCGTGGCGGCGGCGCCCACAGGCGGGGTCGGGCCTGAGACGGGACGGTCGGCCATGGGCTTCGTCTGCGACGCGGATCGGGTCTCAGCGTCTAGGCTTGCCGATGCGCGAGGTCCGTGAGCTTGGCGCCGGCGATGGCGCCCAAGCGCTCCAGCAGCTCTGTGCCCATGTCCCGCGTGAACCGCTTGGGGTCGCGGCTGCCGATGCCGAGCACCCCGGTCTGCTCGGTGCCGCGCATGGGTACCAGGGCTGCGGACTGGATGGCCTCGGCGTCGGCGCCGAAGAGCGGCTCCGCCTGCTTCGGCATCAGCGGGCCGCACAGGCAGCGGTCGCGGTCGATGAACTCGAGGAACCCCTTCACCACCGGATCGTCCGCCCGCTGCGCCGGGTCCACCGGGAAAAGCTTGATGGCCACGGCCTCGGCATTGAACTGCTCGCGCAGCGCCGCCTCCAGTGCCGCACAGGCCCGCTCCAGGTCCGGCACGGTGATGAGCTGCACCGTCAGCTCGTGCAGGCGGGCCGCGAGCTGGTCGTACTCGTGCGCACGCGCCATCAGGTGATTGAGCCGGCCGCGCTCATGCCCCAGCTGCTCGCGCAGCACAGCCACCTGGTGCTCGATGAGGGACACGGCGCCGCCGGCACCATGGGGTACATGCAGCTTGGCGAGCACCTCCGGGTGGTGCACCAGAAAATCCGGGTGCTGCAGCAGGTAGGCGGCAACGGCGCGGTCAGACGGGTCTGCACCGGCACCGACAGCGGCGCCGGGCTGCGTGGACGCGGCACTGCCGGCGGATGGGCTCCCGGATTTGGGGCGGCTGCTCATAGATCGATGTCTCCGTCGAACACACGGGTCGCAGGCCCGGTCATCTGCACGGGCGCGCCGGCCCCAGGCCAATGTACCACAAGGGTCCCCCCCGGGAGGCTCACCGCCACCTCGGCGTCCAGCTCGCCCCACAGACGGCCCGCCACGACGGCGGCACAGGCGCCGGTGCCGCAGGCCAGGGTCTCCCCGGCACCGCGCTCCCAGACCCGCAGCCGCACCCGATGCCGATCCTGGATCTCAAGGAAGCCCACATTGACCCGTCTCGGAAAGCGCGGGTGGTGCTCGATGCGAGGCCCCAGCACTGCAACCGGCGCCGTGTCCATATCGGCCACCGCCAGCACCGCGTGCGGATTGCCCATGGACACAGCGGCGATGTCCACCACACCATCGTCAAGCGCCAGCGGGTAGCGGGTCGCCTGGCGCTCGGCAATGAAGGGAATGTCCGCCGGCTCGAGCCGCGGCACGCCCATGTCCACGCAGACCCGGCCGTCCGCCTGCACCCGCAGCAGGATAGGCCCGGCGGCGGTGCCCACGGGGATCTCGGACTTGTCCGTGAGGCCGGCGTCGCGCACGTAGCGGGCGAAGCAGCGCGCACCATTGCCGCACTGCTCCACCTCCGAGCCGTCGGCGTTGAAAATCCGATAGTGGAAATCCGTCCCCGGCAGCCGCGGCGGTTCCACCAGTAGCACCTGATCGCAGCCGACGCCGAAGCGGCGATCAGCCAGCCGCGCCGCCAGCGCCGGCGTGAGCTGCACCTGCTGGCGCACCCCGTCGAGCACGACGAAGTCGTTGCCCAGGCCATGCATTTTGGTGAATCGCAGGCGCATCAGATCAAATTCCTGGGGCGAGGGGCGAGGGGCGATGCATCAGAGCCGCCAGCCTCGTCACTCGTCACTCGCCACCCAACCTCCCCCACACCGCCAAATGCCGATCGCTGACGACGTTCACCGACAGCTGCCCGGCAAGCCCCGCCGCGCGTAGTTGCTCGGTGACCTCCGCCGGCTCGAAGGCCGCGTGCAGGGAGTTGCGGAAGTCCTGCTTCAGCACCTCCGGCGCATCGGCGGCGTAGGTTTCCACCAGGGCAGCGGCCTGCCCGGCGGAGGCGGGCCGGGTCAGATCCATCACCAGCACCAGGGCCCCGGGCTTGGCCGCCGCGCGGATGCTGCGCCAGAGCACCTGCGGCTCGTGCAGGTGGTGCAGCAGGCTGTTGGAGAGGATCAGGTCGTAGGCGCCGGGCTCGATGCGCCCGGACGGCAGCTTGTCGCACAGCAGCCGCGCGCGGGCGACGACATCGGGCAGGGCGTCGATGGCCGCCCGCGCCAGGTCCAGCATGGCCTGACTGCCGTCCAGGGCGTCACAGTGCAGCCGGGGCCAGCGGCGCAGCAGCCGGATCACGATGTCCGCCGGGCCGCAGCCCAGGTCCAGCGCACGGCAGCCGTCGAGGTCGCCTGGGGCCAGCTCCGTCAGCAGGCGCAGGAACAGCTCGTTGGGCTCGCTGAAGTCGGCCTCGGCATAGGCGCGGGCCTGTTCGGGGCCGTCCATCAGCTCGGGCTCGGGGCGACGCTTCATGGGCTGGTCTCCGGGCGATGTTGCCTGCGGGGCGGATTGCGGGGCGGATTGCTGGGCGGATTGCTGGGCACGCGTTGCAGCAGCGCAGGTCACGCGGCGCGGCGTGCCAAGCGCGCGGGGTTTCAGGGCAAGGTGCTTTCGCCGGCATACAGGTCCGCAAGCTGCTCCCGGCGGCGCACCAGATGGGCCTCCGCCCCGTCCACGATGACTTCCGCCGCACGCGGGCGGCTGTTGTAGTTGGAGCTCATACTGAAGCCGTAAGCGCCGCTGGAGCGCACCGCGAGCAGATCGCCCGGTGCGAGCACCAGCGCCCGGCCCTTGCCCAGAAAGTCGCCGGTCTCGCAGACAGGCCCCACGATGTCCCAGCCGATGGGCTCGCCGGCGCGTCGCTCGGCGGGCACGATCTCCTGCTCCGCCTGGTACAGGGCCGGGCGCAGCAGGTCGTTCATGGCCGCATCCACGATGGCGAAGTTGTGGGTGGCCGTGGGCTTGAGGTACTCCACCCGGGTGAGCAGGATGCCGGCATTGCCGGCGATGGCGCGTCCGGGCTCCAGGATGATCTCCAGGTCGCGGTCGCCCAGGCGCGCGTCGAGGGCCTCGGCATAGGCGTCCGGCTCCGGTGGGGCTTCGTCGGTGTAGCGGATGCCGAGGCCGCCGCCCAGGTCCAGGTGCTCGATGCCGATGCCCCGGGCGGCGAGCCGGTCCAGCAGTGCCAGCACCCGGTCCAGCGCGTCCAGGAAGGGCGACAGCTCCGTCAGTTGCGAGCCGATGTGGCAGTCGATGCCGGCCACGTGGATGTGCTCAAGCGCCGCGGCCCGCTGATAGACCGCCTCCGCCGCGTGGATGTCGATGCCGAATTTGTTCTCCCGGAGCCCGGTGGAGATGTATGGATGCGAGCGGGCATCCACATCCGGGTTCACCCGCAGCGACACGGTGGCGGTGGTGTCGAGCTCCGCTGCGACGGCGGCAATGCGCAGGAGCTCGGGCTCCGACTCCACGTTGAAGCAGCGGATGCCCACGGCCAGGGCCCGGCGGATCTCGTCCGTGCGCTTGCCGACGCCGGAGAAGATCACCTTGCCCGGGTCACCGCCGGCGGCGAGCACCCGCTCCAGCTCGCCCACGGAGACGATGTCGAAGCCGGAGCCCAGGCGCGCCAGCAGGTTCAGCACGCCCAGGTTGCCGTTGGCCTTCACCGCGAAGCAGATCAGGTGCGCCCGCGCGCCGAGGGCGCGGTCGAAGGCGTGCCAGTGGCGCTCCAGCGTGGCGCGGGAGTAGACGTAGCAGGGGGTGCCGAAGCGCGCGGCGAGCTCGCTCACCGGCATGTCTTCGGCGAAGAGCCGCCCGTCACGCTCGTTGAAGTGGTCCATCGGCCGAATCCGCAGCAAGTGGCCCGCGGCGCTACTGAGCGGCGTCGGCGTCCGCCGGTGCCGCCGGCGGCCAGGCCGCGTCCTCGGGCGGGAAGGGAAAGGGTGCCGCCCTGCCGCGGGCATCGCGCTCGGCGCGCGCCGGGTCGTCCTCGGCGAGGTACAGGTCGCCGGTCTGACCGCAGGCGGCGAGCAGGGTCGCCCCCGCCAGGGCGAGGGCCAGCGCGAGCGGCATGACAGCGTGGCGGTGTCGGGGCTGCATGCGGCGATGATGCCGCATCCGGCGATGGCGGGCAAAACCCGTTGCGCGGGTGCCGGTGCAGCGGGCGGGCGTTGGGGGTCTTGGGCGCCGCGCCGCAGGCGCTCGCGGCCTGCACCCGACTCGATGGCCGGCGACGGCAGGGCTCAGTCGCTCGGCTGCTCGCCCGGTTGCGCTGCGCGGAAGCGGGCCTGGGTGGCGCCGTCCGCATCCAGCAGCACCAGCTCGTCACCGCGGATACGATGGCTCGCCACGCGCTCCAGGGCGGCGAAATAGGCGGCTTCCTGCTCGTTGATGCCCTCCGGCTCGGGACACAGCATCTTGGTGGCGGCGAGCGGGCCCTCCAGCGCAAAATCCTCGCCGGAGACGATATAGCCGCCGCGATAATTGTTGCAGGCCTTGCCGCTGAGGCGGCCGTCATCGGCGAGCATCAGCACGAAGTCGGTGCCCGCGGCGACGGTGACGAGCCCACCTTTACCGTTGTTGTAATGCGTGAGATGCCAGGTGGTGCCGGTGAGCGGCGTGCCGGCGAGCTCCACGAAGGTCAGGAGCGCTTCCCCGTCTGCGTCCGTGAGCGCCAGGCCGGTGTCGGTGAGCCCATAGCCCGCCACCTGCCCGAGCGCGGCGATGACCGCCTGCTCCTGCTCCATGAGCGGCGGCGGACAGGCCATCATGGTGCTCGCCATGTTCGGCGCGATGGTCAGCACCTCGTCCTCCAGGCTGTAGCCGCCGAGCAGCCGATTGCAGCCCGCACTGCCGCCGACCCGACCGTCCTCGAAGCGCAGCACCGCCCGGGCGCCGCCCTCGGCGGCGTCGGTGAGGCCGGCTTCGGTGCGGTACCGGGCGAGCTGCCAGTCCTGGTCTTCGAGACCGGATGCTGCCACCGGCGTGGCGTGGGCCGCGACGAGCAGCAGACCGGCGACGAGCACGGGCTGAGGCGGACGATGCATCGGCGTCATAGGGGCAGGTCTCCGTTGCGGTGAGCGGGTGACGGTGGGAGGCGCATTATGGCCCATCACCGCCCAACGCATACGCAGACGCAGCCGACGCCCGAGCCAAGGCGCGACCCGGGCGACGTCAGGGGGTCAGGGGCGCGCGTCAGGGCAAGATGCGAATGGGGGTGCCGTCCCGCACCAGCCGCCAGATCTCGTCCATTTCGTGGTTCTTGACGGCGATGCAGCCGTCGGTCCAGTCGCGCCCGTCGTACTCCCGCGCCACGGCGGGGGAGGTGAGCCAGTTCGGGCGGCCGTGGATCATGATCATGCCGCCGGGGTCGATGCCCATGGCGCGGGCGAAGGCGCGGTCGCGGTGGTTCGGGTAGGAGATATGGATAGACTTGTGGAAGTTGCTGTTGGGGTTGCGCCAGTTGAGGACGTAGTCGCCCTCGGGCGTGCGCTCATCGCCCTCCTGAAATTTGTGCCCCACTGGGCTGTCGCCGAGCGCGACGGTGTACTCGCGGAAGACCTCGCCGTCGTGCAGCAATTGCAGCTTGCGCTCGCCCTTGCGGACCAGAACGCTGTCGACGAAGCGCGGCGCGACCTCCGGTTTGGACGCGCAGCCGGTAAGGAGACCGCCGACCAGGAGCGTACTGAAGGCGACGACGGCGGCGAGCAGCAGGGCTGCGGCTCGACGATGGCGCGAGCGCCGGTTTGACGCGGTGGGGTTTGCCGCGGTGGGGTTTGCCGCGGTGGGATTCGGCGCGGTTGGTGGGCAGCCGGGCGGATACTGAGGCATGGTTGTGTGCGCGGTGCGCCTCTCGACTCAACAGGAGCTGAGATTCTACCCTGTCTCAGACCCAGCAACAGCCGTCATTCGCGCTACAAATGTATCGGAATATCTGTTGTTTATGGCAGGTTCTTGAACCTCGCCGCAGGCTTCGGGGCAGCGCCCGCATCCTGGCGCAGACAGCGGGCCGGGGGTGCAAGGCTGCGGCGCGTTCGAGGCCTCCGTGCCATTTGCCGCTGGCGAACTGAAGTCCGCCCGCCCTAGGCCGCCGTCTCCTCCCTCGCCGGCGCCGCGCTCACCAGCAGGCGGGCGACGGCCCGGTCCGTGAGCGGGTCGCGGGAGAGCAACCGGGCGCTGCCCTGGCGCAGCGCATCGGCCAGCCGCTCCACCGAGAGCACCCGGGCGTTGCGCCCGCGCCGGTCCGCGAACAGCACCAGACCGCTCTTGCGGCTGATCCAGCTGGCGCGCAGGCTCAGGTTGGCGTCGCCCAGCTGCTGCACCTCCAGCCAGTCGCCCACGGCCACCTGCCGGGCGGCGTCCAGGTGCGGGTCCTTGCTGACCGCGGGCGCTGAATCAGCGGCGTCGGTCGCCGCCTCGGATGCGTGCGCCTGCACCTGCACCGACCCTTCGTGCGCCGGCGCGGATGCCGCCTCCACCAGCGTGCTGTCGGGGTCGAAGCCGGCGTCGGCGGTGTCGTCCTCGGTGGAATCCCAGACCTGCGAGACCATGAGCCAGGGCAGAGAGTCCGAGTCCGGCGTGGTCGCCGCGGTGCCGTCTGCGGCGTGCGCATCCTCCGCGGGCGCCGGCGTGCCGTCGGCGACCTGGGGCTCACCCGCCGCGGCGGTATTGGGGCTCGGCGCAGCCTCCGCCTGCGGGCGGACCGCGGCCATGTGCAGGGGCATCAGCTCAGACAGAAACACCTCCCAGACGTCGCTGCGACCGATGCGCGCAAGGCCCGCCGGCAGCTGCTCCAGTAGATAGGGGAGCATATGCATGAGCCGGTTGCGGTCATCAGGCTCAGTCTTGGGCTGGACGCTCCAGATCAGGTCCTCCAGCGTGCCGAGCGCCCCGCGCCAATCCTCGCCGGCATCGCCGTAGCGCACGTAGATGCGCCCGAGCAGCTCCCGCCAATGGTCGTCGATGAAATCCGCCACAGACGCCGGCAGGGGGCGGTCGTCGCGGCGACGGGCGATCTGGTCCGCCACCACCGCCTCGGCGACGAGCTTGCGGTCGCGCTGCTCCAGGCGCTGCACCAGCTCGCCCACCTGGCCGCGCGCGGCCTGCTCCGCCTCGCGCAGGATGGCTTCAATCTGCTCCACCTCGGTGTTGAACACCGCCGTGTCGTGGTCGAAGTCGGCCAGCACATTGTCCACCGCCGCGCGGATGCGCTTGAGGAGCGCCTGCTCGTCCTCGCCGCTGAAGCCGCGGGCGGCGGCGGCGATGACATCCAGGAGCCGCCGCGCCGGGTGGCGCTGCTCGGAGAAGAAGCCCTTGTTCAGCAGGGCCACCTTGAGGATGGGTACCTGGAGCTTGCCGATCTCGTCGCGCAGGCGCGGCGGCAGCTCCGCATCGCTGAAGATGCAATCGAAGAGCATCGCCACCAGCTCGATGGTGACGGCGTCGTTGGGCTGAAGCCAACGCAGCAGCGGCGAGGCACCGAGGCTGCGCAGGAGTGCGCTGCTGCGGGTGTCCACTGCCTGCAAGTCGATGCCGAGCTTGGCCGCCGCACCTTCGAGACCGCGCTGAAGACCGGTGAGGCCGTCGATGAGCTGGCTCAGCACCATGGGTGCCATGCGCCCGTCCGTCGGATCTGCGCCGGCCGGCGCCTGGCCTGCACCGCCCGCGGGTGCGCCACCGCCGCCGCCGCTGCCCGACCCACCGCCGCCGGCGCCACCGCCGGACGGTCCGCCGCCGGACTGTCCGCCCCCGCGACCACGCTCGCCCATCAGACCGCTCGCGAGCTGCACGAAAACGTCCCCTACGGCGTCGCCTCCGCCCCGGTGCGGGCGGTCCAGCTCGTGCTCGCGCTCCTCGATCTCCACCGGCAGCTTCGGCAGCACACCCTGCTCCACCAGGTACTCGTTCAGCTCCCGATAGATGCCCGGCAGGCGCTCCGCGGTGTAGTGCTCGAAGGTCTCCAGCAGGATCAATGACAGCTGGGCACCGGCCCAGTTGGCCTCGGCGGCGTCCACGAAAGCGGCAAACAGGCGCTTGACGGAGAAGGGGTTGCTCTCGCCCTCCACGCGGCGGGCGCCGATCAGCGCGGCCACCCGCCGATCCAGGGCCGTCACCTGCTGCGAGCAGGCGTAGCCCGCCTTGGCCGAGAGACGGGCGATGGCAAGGTCACGCTCGAAGGCTTGCGCTTCCACCAGCGAGAGCTCCTGCACGCCGTCCCAGGCGTCGTGCCCGTCGCCGCTGACCTGGGCGATGGCCTGGTCGCAACTGCGGCAGTAGGTTTCGCGAAAGCGCCGCAACAGCCCGAGCCCGCCGTTGGCGAGCAGGGCATGGCCGGATTCGTAAAGCTCCCGGCGCCCGCTGTCGCCGGCGCGGGCCGCGAGCTGCGCGAGGTCCGCACGTGCGGGCTGCATCTGCTCCGCGAAAGCGCCCGCAACCGCGTCCACGACGCGGTCACGGAGCGCGTGCAGGAGTGTCATCGCCGCGGCGGGTGAGATCGCCCCGGCGGGGGAAGGGCTCGCGTTGTGCTCCGGCATGGGGGTGCTCGGCTCCATTGGCATGCAGCGACGTATCCACGCGGATGCGCAGACCCTAGCCGGAGTCGGATGCTTAGCTGCCGGCGGGGCGTGCCTGCGTCGAGCACGCGCCGGCGGAATTGGGCGGTGTTGTGATGGGGTGTTGCCCCGTGCAGGTAAATGTAACGGCGCGGCCCTGGGGTCGTCGTGACAGCGCTCGCAGATCAAGGTAGGGCGGGTCGCTGTGCTAGCATAAGCGGTCCTAGGCCGCCGACCGGCGGCGCCCGCGCCTGCATCCGCGCATCCCCCACCCGGCCCTCGGAGCCGCCATGCTGCGTCTGCTGTTCCGCCTGCTGTTCGGCCTGGTCGTACTGACCGTGGCACTGGCGCTGATCGCCGCCGCTGTGGGGCCGCTGCTGGTGGATCCGGCCCCCGCCCCCGGTGAGACCCGCACGCAGGCACTGGAGCGCCCGGGGAGCCGTTTCCTGGCAATCCCTTACCCCGGCACCGACGGACTCAGGCTGCACCTGGCCGAGCGCCCGGGGGTGGATACCGCAACCGATGCCGGCGCCGCGCCGACCTTCGTACTGCTGCACGGCTTCACGTTCAACCTGTACACCTGGGAGCGCATCCTCGCCCCCCTCGCCGAGCGCGGTCGCGTCATCGCCTACGACCAGATCCCCTATGGCCTGAGCGCCAAGCCCCTGCCCGGCACGCGCGACAGCGGCGACCCTTACGCCAAGGCCGCCGCGCTGTCGCAGCTCATCACGCTGCTGGACGCGCTGGGCGTGGAGCAGGCGTATCTGGTGGGCAACTCCTCCGGCGGCACCCTGGCGCTGGAGGCGGCGCTGGCCTACCCGGAGCGGGTGCGCGGGCTCATCCTGCTGGCGCCCTGGGTCAACTCCAAGCGCCCGATCCTGCCGCAGTGGCTGGTGGAACTGCCGCAGACGCAGCGCCTGACGCTGCTCCTGGCACGCACCCTCGGCACCGACATGCCGCTGCTGGACTATGCCTATGCCGACCCGGGCCGCATCGACCAGGAGCGGCGCGCCCGCGCCCTGGTGCATCGGGAGATGGCCAACTGGGACGCCGCCTGGGCCGCACTCCTGGCGCGCTCCCTCACCGACCCGGTGGAGATCCGCCGATATCTGCCGCAGATCGGCGCCCCGGCACTGGTCATCACAGGCACCGAGGATCGCATCGTGCCGCCCGCGGACACCCTGGACGCGGCAAGGGCGCTGCCCAACGCCACCTTTGCCGAGCTGCCCGGCTGCGGGCACCTGCCGCAGGAGGAATGCCCCGCGCTGGTGATGGACATCATCGACCAGTGGCTGGACGGCCTGGCGCAGCCCTAAGTCACCGGTTCTCCGCGTCCCCTGCGGCGCCGTCGCTGAGCTCCCCTCAAGCTCCGCCAGAGCCCCCCCCGAAAGCCCCTGCCGCGCCCTCGGGCCCACCACCGCACGCCCAACCACGCGAATCCCCCGGCCAGAACCCCTGGACCTGCCCGGCGCTCCCGGGGCATCCTGCTGACTGTCCTGTTGCAGCCATCGCGGCCCCTCGGCAAAGTCCGTGACCAGCACACCATCCCCCGCCCATGGCGCCGGGCGCTGCCTTGTCTTCGGCGCCAGCGGCTACATCGGCAGCCATCTGGTGCCTCGTCTCCTGGCCGAGGGCATTCCCGTGCGCGCCACCAGCCGCAACCGCGCCAGCCTGGAGCGCCGCGGCTGGGATGCCGCCGAGCTGGTGGCGGCCGACGCCCTGGCGCCGGAGACACTGGACGCCGCGCTCGCCGGCATCGACACCGCCTACTACCTGGTCCACTCCATGGGCGCCGGCAAGGACTTCGGCCGCCTGGATCTGGAAGCTGCCGCCAACTTCGCCGCCGCCGCCGAGCGCACGGGCGTGAAGCGCATCGTCTACCTGGGCGGCCTGGTGCCGGATGACGCCGACAGCGAGCACATCGTCTCCCGCCGCGACACCGGCGACGTGCTGCGCCGGGGCACAGTGCCCGTCACGGAGCTGCGCGCCGGCATCATCGTCGGCCCGGGCTCGGCGGCCTTCGAGGTGATGCGAGACCTGGTGTACCACCTGCCGCTGATGGTCACGCCGCGCTGGGTGCGCGCCAAGTCGCCGCCGCTGGCGCTGGACAACCTGCTCACCTACCTGGTGCGGCTGCCGCAGCTGCCCGAGGCCGAGGGTCGCGTCTTCGACGCCGGCGGCCCGGAGACCCTGACCTATGAAGCGATGATGCGCATCCTCGCCGAGGAGGGCGGCAAGCGCCCGCCCATCATCATCCCGGTGCCGGTGCTGAGCCCGAAGCTCTCGTCCTACTGGCTCAGGCTCATCACCGCGGTGCCGACGAACATCGCCCGGGCCCTCATCGAGGGGCTCAAGCACGATTTCACCGCCGACGACGCCGAGCTGCGCCGGCTGGTGCCGCAGCGACTGCTCGGCTTCCGCGAGGCCGTGCACGCCGTCTTCGCCGCCGAGCGGAACAGCGAGCCCGTCGTCGCCCGCTGGATCGAAGGAGCCTTTGCCGTGCGCAACCAACGCATCGACTACGCCTACTACGCCAAGCGCGCCGGCGCCGCCCACGAGACCACCGCGTCACCCGCCGCCGTCTGGTCCGTGCTGCGGGAGCTGGGCGGCGAGCGCGGCTGGTTTTACCTGAACCGCCTCTGGCAGCTGCGCGAGACCCTGGACTGGCTCGCCGGCGGCCCCGGGCGCCAGCACGGCCGCCGACACCCCACGGAGCTGCGCGTCGGCGACCGCATCGACTCCTGGAAGGTCCTCGGCGTCGAGCCCGAGCGGCGCCTGAGCCTCGCCTTCGGCATGCGCGCGCCGGGCGCCGGCATGATGGAATTCGACCTGAAGCCTTTACCCAACGGCGGCACCAAGCTCAGCATGACCGCCTACTGGCACCCCGCCGGCGTCTGGGGTCTCACCTACTGGTATGCCTTCGCGCCGGCCCACGGCGTCGTCTTCAGCGGCACCGTGAAAGAGATCTGCCGGCTGGCGGAGGCGCGGGAGCGGCGGGGGGAGGTGGCGAGGGTAGGCTGAGAATCCGGCCCCCGGGGCGTTGGTGCCGGGACCGTCGAGCAAGCACTCGCGGCTTCCAGCGCTGCAAGACAATGACCGGTACGCCAAAATCCTGCAATGGTCAGGGGAGGACCAATGCTGTATCGGGAGCTGCCCTGGCCTGTTGCTCTGCCGCTGCCACCGGGACAAGGATTTTGGCCACACCTTACCCATCCTTGAGAAGATGCCGTACGGAAGATAGGCAACGTCCTCTTTCTCGCCTTACTCAGTTGCGCTGCGCTGCGTCACTGCCCGCCCAATATTCCTGCAAACTCGCGCAGCAGCTCCCCGAGCCGAAGTGCCGCCGCATCACTCGCCTGTGCCTCCATTCGCTGGAGCTCTCTGTGAAGCTTCTCAGTGATTCGGGCCGATTCCTGCGACTCCGCATAGGTTTTCGGGAACGACAACCAGCAGATCGTAGACAGAGCATGCTGCCGGACTGACATTGTACCTGAAGCTTGGCTCCCCCTCTTTCGCAAGCAGGTACCAGCCCTTAAGCTCGATGCCGAGCACGATATCGATGTCACCGCCGCTTCTGGAAAGAAGGCGCACATCGGGAAAGGTTTGAGACGAGCGCTCAAACTGATGCTCAGGCCATTCGTCATCAGGGTCCCAAACTTTGCGGATTCGGTTCAGGGTGTCGACAACCTGGATTTCGATTGAGCTCCCAAGAACGGCGTTAAGGTTGAAGAGATCTCCGGCTTCGAGCCCTTCAATGTGCGTTCCGGACTCGAAGTAAATCGGCAGTGCGCGCAAGGCATCCTGCACATTATCAAGCAGTTTCTCACGCGCCGGATCATCCGCGGGAATAGGCGACCGAGTCGGCGCAGCGGGCGGGGTCGGCACGCTCAGCTGCTCCCGAACAGCGAGCTCTCGTGCTCAATCGGACCATCCGCAGGCTTACCTTCTGCGAGCCGCTCGCGCGCGTGCGCCGCCTCTTCAAGCCTTACGGTGGCGACCTCAATGAACTCCGCAACCCGCTCTGCGGCGAACGCTTTGCGACCCAGTTCCACGGCAGCGACGGACGCAGAGCAAAGACCACCGAAGGGCTCCCAGACCACAGCGTCAGGACGGGTGCAGCTCGTGAGGATACGGCGCATGAATTCCAGCGGTTTTTGATTCAGATGCACGCTCGCGTTACGCCCAGGATTGTATACCCTTGGCGCCGATCTCCGGCCATTGCCGCGATAGCGTTCGCTGCCGTTGAGCGGGGGATGCGCCCAAACATTCGTGAGTCCATGCACGTGTGTCCAATGATCGCGAAATGCCGCCCATTCCTCCGGCGTGACAGGCTTCGACCCATCGACTGAGAAGTAGGGTCGACCGGCCGGGTCACCGTATTCATTGGCGTAGGCAACAAGACGAGCCATCATATCAGCAGGCGGAAAATACCACAGCCAGTCCTGCGTCAAGTATTTTCGCGTCGCCGCGTTCCTGACGCCGCAGGCATCGTTTGCCCTGTTCAATGCCAGCTTTGCGCGCTGCCATTCGTATCTGAGCCATTCCTTCGCGATCAATTTGCGACCGTCGCGCGCCTGGAGCTCAAGGCGACGGCGATAGAAAGCGCAGACCTCGGACACCACAGGAAACTGACGGATCGTGTCGCCATTGACGTTGCCCGCGATGTGCGCAACCCCCTTGTCCCAGATGATTGTTTGGACATACTCCCAACCGTTTTCCACCAGCAACGGATGTACCGTAGCCCAACCGACCTCCGTGTTCCAAAACCATAGCGTCGTCGCAGGTTCCGCGCGACGTGACCAAGCCCGCACATGCGGCCGATACCATGAGACCAATTCAGCCGGTGTCCTGGGATCTCCGGGGAAGCCGCCCACACCATAGGCGCCGTCAGACACGATGGTCGCAGGGGCCGGCCAGCTGTCATACACGTCCAACACATCGCCTGGATACAAGTGGCGATAAGGATCGGTCCCAGTGTGACTCGCCGGCGGGGACTGCGCAAAGTGATCGATTTGGGACTCCGCTGGCGCGATCGGCAGCTCCAGTTGCGGTGAAGGGCTTGGATGAGCGGGCATCGGATTCAGGCCGGCGTCTATGGGCGTTGCTATTCTAGGCCACATTGAGTGTCGGAACAGCCGTGATCGTCATCGGTCCGATGATCGTCAGACATGCAGATCAAGGGCCGAGGCAGCATAAAGCTTCAGCGGACAGCTGCCTCCGCAGGCGGACTGGAAGTCGGCGCACCCGTCATCGGGTCGGCCCGAACGCAAGCCGCTGCCCCCGCACCGCATCGTTCACCCGCCCGTTCTCGAATGCCACCTCCCCGTTGACGATGGTGGCGGCGATGGTGGCCGGCAGCTCCCGGCCCTCGAAGGCTGACCAGCCGCACTTGTAGAGCACCTGCTCGCGGGTGCGGGTGACGGGCTTGTCCGCGTCCACCAGCACCAGGTCCGCCCAGTAGCCTTCGCGGATGTAACCGCGTTCCTGGACGTTGAAGCACTCGGCGGGGGCGTGACTGGTCTTGTGCACCAGCTGCTCCAGGGTCAGCTTGCCGGCCTGCACGTGGGCGAACAGCGAGGGCAGGGCGTCCTGCACCAGCGGCAGGCCGGCGGGGGCCTGAAAATACTTGCCGGCCTTCTCGTCCAGGGTGTGCGGGGCGTGGTCGGTGGCGATGACGTCGATGCGGTCCTCGGCGATGGCGCCGAGCAGGGCCGCACGGTCCTCCGGGCGCTTGATGGCCGGGTTGCACTTGATGAGCGCGCCCTTCTCGGCATAGTCGCGCTCATCGAAGTACAGGTGATGCACGCAGGCCTCGACGGTGATGCGCTTGCCGGCGATGGGGCCGGGTGCGAACAGGGCCAGCTCCCGGGCCGTGGTGAGGTGCAGGACATGCAGCCGCGCGTCGTGGCGGCGGGCGAGGTCCACGGCCAGGGTGGAGGACTTGAGGCAGGCCGCCTCGGAGCGGATCAGCGGATGCGCCGCCATGGGCACGTCCTCGCCGTAGCGCTGCCGATACTCGGCCTCGTTGGCGAGGATCATCGGCGTGTCCTCGCAGTGGGTGGCGATGATGACGGGGCAGTCGCGGAAGATGGCATCGAGCACTTGCGGGTCGTCCACCAGCATGTTGCCCGTGGAGGCGCCCATGAACACCTTGACGCCGCAGGCATCGCCCACCGGGAGGGCACGGATGGCGTCGATGTTGTCGTTGCTGGCGCCAAGGTAAAAGCCATAGTTGGCCCGGGACACCTCCGCGGCGCGGGCGTATTTGGCCGCCAGCTGCTCGGCGTCCAGCGTCGGCGGCCTGGTGTTGGGCATCTCCATGAAGCTGGTGATGCCGCCGGCCACCGCCGCCCGGGACTCGCTTGCGATGTCCGCCTTGTAGGTGACGCCGGGCTCGCGGAAGTGGACCTGATCGTCGATCATGCCGGGCAGCAGCAGCCGGCCGGCGGCGTCCATGACGCGGTCCGCCGGGCGGCTCTGCAGGTCGCCGCCGACGGCGGCGATGCGCCCGTCCGTGATCAGCACATCCGCCGCGAAGCGGCGGCCTTCGTTGACGACGACAGCGTTGGTGATGAGGAGGCTGGGCATGGGGTGCTCCGGTGTCTGTGGCGTTGGGCCCTACGGATGCTGTGCTGGCGTTGTGCTGGCGGTCTCGACCCGGCGGGCTTCAGCCTGAGCCGGGCTAGGGCGGAGGGGCGGCCGGCTCTGCTAATCTGCCGGCACGGTCAGTCTAGCCACAAGCGACGCATCCCACATGAGCCATCCCACAGAAAACCCCAGGCCGGAGCATCGAATTAAGGCCAACGAGCGCGCCAACCTCGGCGACAGCCTACCCTGGGCTGATGTCCGCGCGAGCCTCAAGCTCAACGCCGACGGCCTGATCCCGGCCATCGCCCAGCAGCACGACACCCACGAAGTCCTGATGATGGCCTGGATGAATCTGGAGTCCCTGGACGAGACCCTGGCCACGGGCCGGGTGTGCTACTGGTCGCGCTCCCGCGGCAAGCTCTGGCGCAAGGGCGAGTCCTCGGGCCAGGTGCAGCACCTGAAGGAGCTGCGGCTCGACTGCGACGGCGACACCCTGCTGCTGCTGGTGGACCAGACCGGCCCTGCCTGTCACACCGGCCGGCGCAACTGCTTCTACAACGCCCTGCGCGGGGACCGCGTGGAGGTTGTCGCCGCGCCGCTCATCGACCCGGAGCAGCTCTACAAATAGCGCGATGGTGCCCGCGCGTCGCGACCGGGCAGGCCTTCGAATCCCGCCCTGCAGCGCGGCGCCGCAAGCGTTCAAGCCAGCCCCGGCAACGCTCCCTTCAGCCCGTCCACCAGCATCTGCACCCCGATGACGGCCAGGATCAGGCCCATGATGCGGGTGATGACGTTGAGCCCGCTCTTGCCCAGGTAGCGCGTCAGCCCTTCGCCGGAGACGAAAAAGGCATAGGTGATGGCACAGAGCAGCGCGAAGGCAAGGAGCGTCACCACCAGGTCCGCCGTGCTGCCGGCGGAGGCGAAGTTCATGGCCGTGGCAATGGTGCCGGGACCCGCCAGGATGGGCAGCGCCAGCGGGCTCAGCGCCACCGACAGCGCCGCCTGCCGGCTGTCCGCCTGGTCGGCACTGCTCGGATGATGCACCGGCGAGGGGCTGCTGTGCAGCATCTGGTAGCCGATCAGCGCCACCAGCACCCCGCCCGTAATGCGGAAAGCCGGCAGTGTGATACCGAAGAGCTTGAAGATCACCGCACCCAACAGACAGAAGACGGCAACGATGATGAAGGCCGCGAGCACCGCCTGGAAGGCCACCTTGCGGCGGGTGGCCGCATCGTCGCTCGCGGTGAGGCCCAGAAAGACGGGCGTGTTGGCGATGGGGTTCATGATGGCGAAGAAGCCCATGAACACCGACAACGCATGGCCGATGCTGGCCTTGTCCACAACGAAGGCATCCAATGACGACGGCTCCTCTGCTGAGTACGGGACAACGCCTGGGCCCCGGGCGGGGCCGCAGCCGACGCTCAGCCCCAGCGGTCGGCCGCGTGGCGGCGGGCCGGCCGGGGCGCAGCCGCTCAGAGGTTATCGCCCTCGATCACCTCCTTGAGCGCGGCCTCTTCATCCTTGTTGAGCGAGGTCTTCAGCACTTTGCCCTTGCCGTGGAAGGCCTTCAGCTCCTCGATGACCTTGTCCGTGGTGGCCTTGCGCACCAGCACGAACACGGCCGCGCAGCCGGGCTGAAAGTTGGCGGCGAGGTCCTTCATGAATTGGTCGTTGATGCCGATGTCCGAGAGCTTGCCGGACAGCGCCCCGGCACCGGCGCCCACGGCGGCACCAAGCAGCGGATTCAGGAACAGAAGCCCGATCAGCATGCCCCAGAAGCCGCCGCCCACGGCGCCCATGCCGGTCAGGCTCACCGCCTGGTGCAGCTTCACCTTGCCCTTCTCGTCTTTGGTGACGACCACGACGTCTTCCATGTCGATGAGGTATTCCTTTTGCAGCCGGCTCAGCTCGGCACGCAGTTGAAAGGCCGTCTCCTGGTCCGGAAACGACAGTACCACCAGATCGCTCATTGGGCGTGTCTCCTATTCTTGGTTGCGGGTCAGCCTCGGCCGGCATGTGCATGCCGGCGGGCGCCTCTGTCAAGGCCGGCTCGACCATGGGAAGCGCGGGCTCCGGTCCCACCGGCTCATTGATCCACGCGCCTCACGACGCCGTTGACGACCGTGGCCCAGGCGACCCCGGCCGCGCCGAGCGGGCAAACATAATTGACGATGATGACAGTTTCGCTGCCGCCGACCGCTGCGCTGCGCGACGCGGGCAGGCTGCCGAGCTGACCGCCGTCATGGCGCCGGCAGCCGCAGGCGGCCAGCGCCCCGGTGCCGGCGCCCACCGCCGGCGGGCAGGCCGGGTCCGTGGCGCTGCCCGAGCCCGCGCAGCCCAGGCAGCACAACACTGCGGCGAGCGCGCCGACAGGGCCCGGGTGAGGCACCGTTAGGGACGAGGCCAGCGACGGGGTCACCGGCGCCCTCGGCCTGTCCGCATCCACTCGGCCGGGAGGCCCGTGCGGTGGCCGTGGGCCTTGGCAGCTGCCCCAGGCGGGCCGGTGACGCGCCCAGAGCGCCGCGCCGTCACCCCTTTTGCACGTCCTTCTCGACGCCGTCCAGCGCCTCGCGCAGGGCCATGAGGATCAGCTTGCCGGCCTCGTCCTCGTTCAGCTCCGGAACCTCCCAGCTCATGATGCGGCAGTATTTCTTCACCAGGTGGTTCACGTCGTGCTCCAGCTCGCGGCGGTAGCGGTGAATCTCCACTTGCTCCAGGTCGGCCATGGCGGTGTGCTCCTCTCGGCTGATGTGGGGGTGATGTGGGGTCGTGTGCAGTCGGACAGCGGAACGGGGTAAGAAACGGGCTGGACGCGCCCGCACCGACTTTATGTTGCGGGCGAGCGGGACAACCTACGCACACAGGCGGGCTGCCGCAAGCAGTGACGGTGCAGCCCCGCTGCGCATTGTGCTGAGCATGACCAAAGCTTAATGTCACCGCAACGGCGCAGTAACTGCGGCACCCGGATCATGCACCGCCAAGGTGACAGTGCTCGCAGGCCCCCGAGCGATCGGCCGGGGATGCGCCGACGAAAGGCTCCGCCGGCGACACGAACACAGCTGCAACCCCCGGAGGGTACAGATGCAATCCGACAACTTCATGCCGGCTCAGGCGACCGCCGCCGAGCCCAAGGTCGCAACCGCAACCGCGCGCCAATACGACAGCTTCCGCCGGACAGCGCTGGCACTCGCCGTCATGCTCACGCTCGGCACCGGCGCAGCCCTGCTCACGGTGGGCAACGTCCAGGCGGCCGACACCGCGCCGGCACCCCTCGCCGAGCCCGCGGGCCCGCCCAGCTTCGCCGACGTGGCCGAGCGCGTGACGCCTGCCGTGGTCAACGTGACCGTGGCGCAGAAGCCCGTACAGCGCATGTCCATGAACGGCCGCTCACTGCCGGAAGAACTGCCGGAAGACTCTCCGCTCAGGGAGTTCTTCGAGCAGTTCGGCGGCATGCAGGACTTCCAGATGCCGCGCCAGCGCGAGGGCGAGGGTTCCGGCTTCATCATCGACCCGGCGGGCTATATCGTCACCAACAACCATGTCATCGAGTCCGCCGAGACCATCGAGGTGACGCTGAATGACGGCCAGCAGTACGAGGCCCGCGTGGTGGGCCGCGATCCCAAGACCGACCTCGCGCTGATCAAGGTGGACGACGCGCCGAAGCTGCCGCATGTGGACCTCGGCGACAGCGGCGAGGCGCGCATCGGCGACTGGGTGCTGGCGGTGGGCAACCCGTTCGGCCTCGGCGGCTCGGTGAACGCCGGCATCATCTCGGCGCGGGGGCGCGACATCAACTCCGGCCCCTACGACGACTACCTGCAGATCGACGCGCCCATCAACCGCGGCAACTCGGGCGGCCCCCTGTTCGACGCCCGGGGGCGGGTCATCGGCGTGAACACGGCCATCTTCTCGCCGAGCGGCGGTAACATCGGCATCGGCTTCGCGATCCCCGCCGAGACCGCCGCGGACATCGTCCGCGAGCTGCGCGAGAAGGGCCGCGTCGAGCGCGGCTGGCTCGGTGTGCAGATCCAGCCCGTGAGCGAAGGCGTCGCCGAGAGCCTGGGCCTTGGGTCGACAGAGGGCGTGCTGGTGGCCGACGTGCTGCCCGACAGCCCGGCCATGGCCGCGGGCGTGAAGAGCGGCGACATCATCGTCAAGGCCGCCGGCGAGGACATGCTGGAGTATCGCGACCTCACCAAGCTCATCGCCAGCATCGACGCCGGCACCGACATCGAGCTGGAGGTGATCCGCGGCGGCAAGGTGCGGGTGCTCGATGTCACCATCGGCCGCATGCCCCAGGACGACCTCGCCATGACCAAGCCCGGCGAGGCCGCCGAGGACGACGGCCCCCGCATCGGCCTGTTCCTGGCGCCGCTGACGCCCGAGATGCGCCAGGAGCGCGGTCTCGACGCCGACACCCCGGGGGTGCTGGTGGCCCAGGTGGAGCCGGGCAGTCCGGCCCAGCGCGCCGGCATCCGCGCCGGCAGCCTCATCAGCATGGTGGGGCAGGAGCCGGTGGACGACCCGGACGATGTCGCCCGCGCCGTGCGCGAGGCCGCCGAGCAGGACCGCCCATCGGTGCTGCTGCGGGTGGAGCAGAACGGCGAGCAGCGCTTCGTGACGGTGCCCTTCGCCTGAGCCTGCGGCCAAACGCCCGCCGAGCAACAAACAACGTGTGACGAGTGACGACCGAGGGGTGCTCCAACATGCGTCGGGGGGAGGACAACCCAGGTGGACGTCCCCCTCCGGCGCCACGGCCCGCGCCGCTCGCTGCCCGCTGATGCGAATCCTGATCATCGAAGACGACGCCCAGCTCGCCGCCTATCTGACCAAGGCGCTGCGCGAGGTGGGCGCCACCGTGGACCATGCCGCCGACGGCCGCGACGGGCTCCTGCTCGCCGCGGCCAGCGACTATGACGTGCTGGTCATCGACCGCATGCTGCCGTCGCTGGACGGCCTCGGCGTGCTGCGCACCCTGCGCGCGTCCGACAACCGCACGCCGGTGCTCATCCTGAGCGCGCTGGGCGAGGTGGACGACCGGGTCGAGGGCCTGCGCGCCGGCGGCGACGACTATCTCGTCAAGCCCTTCGCCTTCTCGGAGCTGCATGCACGCATCGAGGCGCTGCTGCGCCGCGCCGTGCCGGACGACCAGCCCCAGACCCGGTTCCAGGTGGGCGACCTGGAGCTCGACCTGCTCACACGCGAAGTCACCCGCGCCGGCAAAAAGGTCCCGCTGCAGCCGCGGGAATTCCGGCTGCTCGAATACCTGATGCGCCACGCGGGCCAGGTGGTCACCCGGACCATGCTGCTGGAGCACGTCTGGGACTACCACTTCGACCCCCAGACCAACGTCATCGACGTCCACATCAGCCGGCTGCGCGGCAAAATCGACCGCGACTTCGACGAGCCCCTGCTGCACACCGTGCGCGGCGCCGGCTATGTGATCCGCGAGCCCGCATAAGATGCGCTGCGGCCCGATGCCCCGGTGACGCGCCCCCCGTGATGCCCCCCGTGATGCCCCCGCGTGACACCCTCCGTGACGCCGCCTGACGCGCAGCGCGCGGCAGCGGCGCAGCCGGCCCCGGTAGCGCCCGGCGTGGCGCCGGCCGGCACCGGGCACAGCCCGCGCCGCCGCGGCGGCTGGCCGCTGACCCGCCCGCAGGAGGTGCTGGCGAGCTTCACCTTCCGCCTCGCCCTGCTCTACGCGGTGCTGCTGGCGGGCTCGGTGGTGCTCCTGCTCGGCTTCATGTACTGGTCCACCGCCGGCTACATGGCCCGGCAGACCGACGCCACCATCGAGGCCGAGATCCAGGGGCTTGCCGAGCAGTATCTGCGCCGCGGTCTCTCGGGCCTCACCACGCTGCTCGCCCAGCGCAGCGCCCGCCGCCCCACCGGGGCCGGCGTCTATCTGCTCACCGACCGTGACTACCAGCCTCTGGTGGGCAACATAGACGCCTGGCCGGACGTGGAGCCGGACCGCGACGGCTGGATCGACTTCCGCCTGCGCGACAGCGCGGCCACAGACGCCATGCCTGCGGAAGAGCACGCCGCCCGCGGCAAGGTATTCCGCCTGCGCGGCGGGCTGCGGCTGCTGGTGGGCCGCGACGTACGCGAGCTCGCCGCCATCCGCGGCCTGATCCGCGAGGCCCTGGGCTGGGGCATCGCCATGACCGTGGCGCTGGCCCTCGCCGGCGGCTGGCTCATGAGCGCCGGAGTCGTGCGCCGCATCGAGGCCGTGAACCAGGTGGGCCGGGAGATCATGGAAGGCGACCTGTCCCGACGCATCCCCACCGACGGCAGCGGCGACGAATTCGACCAGCTCGCGGTCAACCTGAACCGCATGCTGGCGCGCATCGAGGCGCTGATGGCAAGCGTGCGGCAGGTGTCGGACAACATCGCCCACGACCTGCGCACGCCGCTGTCAAGACTCCACACCAAGCTGAGCCAGCTGCGCGACACCGAGCTCGGGCCCGCGGTGGCCGACCGCGTGGACGAGGCCATCGCCGACGCCGAAGAGCTCCTCGGCGCCTTCAATGCCCTGCTGCGCATCGCCCGGGTGGAGTCCGGCAGCCGCCGCGCCGCCTTCGCCGACCTCGACCCAGTGGTACTGCTGCACGACGTCGCCGACCTCTACGAGCCCCTGGCGGCGGATAAGGACCAGCGCCTGGAGGTGTCGCCGGCGGACACGGATGGTCCGCGCCCCGCGCGCCTGCACGGCGACCGCGACCTGCTCTTCCAGGCACTGGCCAACCTGCTCGACAACGCCATCAAGTACACGCCGGCCGGCGGTCACATCCGGCTCGCGGCAGAACCGGCCCCGGATGGCGGCGTGCAGCTCAGCGTCGCCGACTCCGGCCCCGGCATTCCGCCCGAGCTGCGCGGCAAAGTACTGCAGCGTTTCTACCGCATCGACGCCAGCCGCAGCGAGCCCGGCCACGGGCTGGGCCTGAGCTTGGTGCAGGCCGTCGCCCAGCTGCACGGCGCGGTGTTGACCCTGGAAGATGCGGCGCCCGGGCTGCGGGTGCTGCTGCGGCTGCCAGGCGCGCGGGCGCTTGGCAATGGGCGCGGGGCGGACGGCGGCGTTTAGTACGTGCCGCAGGTACCTTGGCCGGGGCCGGCGCGCGGACCGCGGCCGGTTCCGGCAGAGCCGTGCACCCTACCCACCATGGCCGGGGTGGGACCGCTGTCCTCAGGCGAAGCATCCGCCAGGTGTGCCGACACTACGCTGACGCACTCCGGGCAGACGCACTCAGGGCAGACGCACTCCGGGCAGACGCACTCAGGGCAGACGCACTCAGGGCAGACGCACTCAGGCGCCATCCGTTGGCGCGCCCATGTCGCCGGTGGTGCGGATCAGATCGAGCCGGTAGCCCCGGCTGCGCACCGACGTGATCTGGAGCGCCTGCATGCCGGTTGCCGCCAGCTTGCGGCGGATCGCGCTGACGTGCACATCAACAGAGCGGTCGCCGGGCTCCCAAGGGTGATGCGCTTGCAGCTCGACGCGGTCGACCACCTCACCGGCGGCGGCGATGAGTCGCTGCAGAATATCCCGCTGCCGCTCGGTCAGGCGCACCGGCTCGGCCCGCCCGGGGCCGTGCAGCTCGCTGCGCACCAGATCCAGTGCCACCGGACCCAGGCGGATGACGCGATCCGCGTCCGGCAGGTGCAGGCGCCGCCGCAGCACCGCCCGCACCCGCGCGCCGAGCTCCTCCATCGCGAAGGGCTTGACGACGTAATCGTCGGCGCCGGCATCGAGGCCGCGCACGCGGTCCTGCACTTCATCGCGACCGGTCATGATGATGAGGCCGAGTCGCCGCTCTTCGCGCAGCTCGCGCGCCAGCGTCAGACCGTCCTCCCCGCCCAGGTTGAGGTCGAGCAGCACCAGATCGGCGCCGCGCTCGGCGTACTGGGCGCGGAAATCGGCGAGCCCGCCCGCGAGCAGGGCAGCATAGCCCTGGCTGCAGAGCCAGCGGGCCACAGCCCTGGCGAGCGGCAGATTGTCTTCGACGATGATGATGCGTGCGTCGCCCGTCATGGTGCCAAAACCCCATGCTGTGCTCGCGCGGCGGCCTGCTGGCGCGACGCGCGCCGGCGCGGCAGGCGTGCGCCACCCGCACTCCCTGTCGCTGTCGCTGTGCGCCCGGACGTGGCGTGCGCAGGCCGCGCCGGGGCTGGTTCCAAAGCCCGGGGCCGGTGCCCGGCCCCAGCGCGCCGAGCTCCCCTTGCCATCGCGTCGGCGGCGCCCGGGCGCCAGAGGGCGGCGCCTCGCCCCCGTGCGCTTCTATCGGCGCGGGGACAAACCCATCACCATACCCCAGGTCGGCCCCGGCTTCGCCTTCAGCTTACAAAAATTAACAGCCTTTCCGGGCCGGGCTGACTAGGCTCCCAGTCACAGACTTGGAATCCAGTGAGGCCCTATGAGTGGATTGGAGCACTGGGCGGCGGGCCGACTGCGGGTGCACGTGGTGGACGCGGATGCCGACCGACGCGGCCGGCTGTGCCGGCTGCTGCGGGCGGCGCGGCTCGACTGCCGCGCCTTCACCGGTGGCAGGGCGGCGCTGCGCGCCATGTCCGGTGCCGGCCAGGGCGCCGCCGCACCGTCTGTCCTTGTGGCCATGCTCACCGGCGAGCGACACTGGCTGCGGGAGGCCAGGGCGCGCAGCCCCGGGCTTGTCATCATCGGTCTGACACCGTTGATTCGCGTCCAGGATGCCGGTCATTTCGCGCCGCTGCGGAACCTGCTCAACGTCGATTACGTGCTGCCGGCGCCCGTGGATGGCGCCGAGCTGATGGCGGCGCTGGTGCTGGCGGCGGCGGATCTCCCGAGCGCGGATCGGCTGACCCGCGCCTCATGAGCGCGGACACGGCGCAAGCGGAGGCGCTATGCAACTGACCTGCCTTGACGACGACCCGCGTATGGAGCGCACCCTGCGGCGGTTCGCCGGGCGCCTGGGGCATGAGCTGCGCTTCCACGGCAGCGCCGACGCGTTCAAGCTGGACGTCCTGATAAATCCGCCTGCCCTCATGGTCATCGACCTGGAGCTTGGACACGAGACCGGCGTGGACGTGGTCCTGTGGCTCAGTCAGCAGGCGATACGCGCACCGCTGGTGCTGTTGTCCGGCCACGGCGACGAGCTGCTCGACACTGCCCGGCGCATTGCGAGCGCCAGCGGCCTGCCGGTGCTCGGGGCCGTCAACAAGGCATCCATGGTGCGCGAGCTGCCGCCCTTGCTGGAGCGCATCGCACCATCGCCGCGGCACACGCCGCCGGCCCGGGGAGCACCGTTCACCCTGGACGGACAGCGCCTCGCGGCTCACATTCACGCCGGCCGCATCGAGCCCTTCTTCCAGCCCATTGTCGCCGGGGACGGCATCCTCAGGGATGCCGAAGTGCTGACCCGGCTGCGCCTGCCGGACGGGGAGGTGCTCGGCGCACAGCACATCGTTCCCCTGGCGGAGTCCTCCGGCCTCATCCCGGCGCTGACCGAGGCGTTGTTCGAGTCCCTGCTGGCGTCCAGGGAGACCCTGGCGGCGCTGGCGCTGGATCATCTGTCGGTGAACCTGAGCGTCGTCCAGCTGGACGTCGCCCTCACCACCGCCCTGGTGCGCCGGCTCATCGACGGCCTCACAGGCTGCTGCGATGTGCGCGTCGAGCTCACCGAGAGCGCGACCCTCGCCGACTCCCAGGCGGTGCGCGAGCTCGGTGCGCAATTGCGCCTGGCGGGCGCCTCGCTGGCGATGGACGACTTCGGCACCGGCTATTCCAGCCTGCGCGCCCTCGCGGAGCTGCCTTACGACACGCTCAAGGTCGATCTCTGCTTCGTCGCCGAGCTGTTCGACTCGCACAAGGCCGAGCGCCTGCTCGGGGCCATCCTCGCCCTGTGCGACAGCCTCGGGCTGCAGGTGGTGGCGGAGGGTGTGGAGACCATCGCGCAAGCCGAGTGGCTCTGCGATGCCGGCGTGGATCGCCTCCAGGGCTATTTGTTCGGCGCACCGATGCCGCTTGACGAATTGGTGAGTCGCTTCGGGCTCGACGCCTGAACGCCCCGGCCGGGGCACATATGGAGACGGCGCAAATGACCACTGCTGCAACCAGGGCCGCGGCGCGCAGAATCCAAGTCCTCGACGACGACCCGCGTCTGCTGCGTGCGAGCCTGCTGCTGCTGCCGCGGTGGGGGTTCCGTTGCGAGACCTACACGCATGCGCGCGATGCGCTCGCAGCGATCCAGCGCAACCCACCGGATCTGCTCATCGTCGACATCTACATGCCGGATCTGGATGGGTTCGAGGTCATCGCGCGTGCACGCCAGCTGGCCCCGAGCATGCCGATCCTGGCCGTCTCCGGCGACATCATTCAGGGGGAGGCCACCAATGTGCTGGCCATGGGGGCCGCGCTCGGCGCCGACGCAACCCTGCACAAGCCCTTCCGCCCGGAAGCCCTGCGCGCGAGCCTGGAGGCCTTGGTCGGCGTGCCGGCGCCGCCGCAACCGGGCGGCCCGGACTGATGCCAGGCTGATCATGTCCGTCATCAGGCCGATCGCCGCTGCCGCTGCCGGTGTGCGCCGGCGCCTGCCCATCGCTCGCATCCGGCTGCCGTTGCGACAACCCCGGCTGCGGTCGGTGCTGGAGACACTGCTGCTGGCCGCCGCCGCGCTCTGCGGCAACGCCTTCGGCTTGACGCTGTTCTTCGGCGTGGACGTGCTGTTCGGCTCCATCGCAGCGCTCATCGCCGTTGCGCGTCTGGGGCTGCTCGCCGGGGCCGTGGTGGCCGTCGCCGGCGGCGCCTACACCCTGGTGCTCTGGAGCCATCCCTATGCGCTGCTCATCTTCGCCCTGGAGGTGCTCGCCGTGGGCCTGCATCGGCGGTGGGCACAACACCGGGGTCGGCCGCTGCCGCCGCTCGCCGTCTCCGTTGCGCTGTACTGGCTCGTCATCGGCATCCCGCTGGTGCTGCTCTTCTACCACGGCCCCCTCGGCATGGGCTGGGTGCCGACGCTGCTGATCGCCGTCAAGCAATCCCTCAACGGCATCCTCAACGCCGCGCTGGCGGGCGGTCTCATGGTGGGCGCCGCACTACTCCTGCGCCAGCATGCGCTGCCGTGCCTGACCGACCTGCTGTTCAGTCTGCTGCTGACGGCGATGCTGGTCCCCGCCCTGCTGGTGACGGCCTGGGAGAACGCCGACCTCAAGCACCAACTGGAGGCCGACCGGGCGCTGGAGCTGGGGCTGTTCGGCACGGTCGCGGCCGACAGCCTGGAAAAGGTCGCGGGCACAGACCCGCCGGCCCTCGCCGGGACACTCGCGCGGCTGCAGCGGATTGCGCGCGGCAAGCTACGCGCGGGCGCCGAACCGCGGCTCTATCTGGCCGAGCGCCGCAGCGGCACGCCAACCCTGGGCGATGCGCAGCCGGCGGCGGAGGTCACGCCGGGCGGACAGCCGGGCCTGACGGTGGTCCTGCCGGCGGTGCCACACGCCTCGGCCATGATGCGCTGGCGCGCGTCGCGCTACCGCTGGACGGCGCCCGTGGCGGGCACGACACCGCCGCAGGACCTGGTCATCGAAACCAGCACCGTGCCCGTCATCGACGCCCTTCAGCGGCATCTGACCAAGTTGCTGACAGCGCTGCTGGCGCTCGGGCTCGGGGCGGTGGGTCTGGCCCATGTGCTCAGCCGGCGCATTGTCGCACCCCTCGCCGCCGTGGCCGACGCGGCGCGCGCGTTGCCGGCGGCCATTCGCGAGCGGCGCACCTGGCAGGCGCCCACGCCCGGCCTGTTCGCGGAAGCCGGGGAGCTCGGGTGGGCTGTCCGCGGCATGGGAGACTCCCTGGACAGCAGCTTCTCCGACCTGCAGCGCGAGCGCGACGAGCAGGCGCGCCAGCGCGCCCTGCTGGATCTGGAGGCGCAGTCGCTGGCGCGGTTGGTGCGCGACGGCGAGGATGCCACGGCCTTTGCCGACGTCCTCTGCCGGCAATTGTGCCGGGTCCTGCCGGGTCAGCATTGTCTGCTGCTGCCAGGGACCGACAACCGCCTGGAGCTCGTCGCCGGCCCGGGCCTGTCCCCCGCCATGCGCGAGGCGCTGCGGCAGTGGCTCGCGGCGCCCGCCGTTGACAGCTTCCTGCGGCAGGTGCTCGCCTCCGGCGAGACCGCCGCCCTGCCGGTGGACCTGCTGCGCGGACACGGCGAGCTGGCGTCGATGCCGTGCAGCGCACAGGTCATCCCGATCCGCGATCGCGAGGAGCGGGGGCAGGCGGTCCTGCTGACGGACGCCCCCCTGGGGCGGAGTGATGCCTTCTCCGCAGAGGTGCTGGAGCGGGTGCGCACGCTGGCCGGTCTGGGATTCCCGGCCATCTGGCTGCGTCGTCACCACGGGGTGCTGCTGGAGGCCCTGTCCCAGAGCGGCACGGGCATCGTCGTCGCCCGGCGCAGTGGCCGGGACCACCTGGTGAGTTACGCCAACCGCGGTTTTGCGCAGCTGAGCGGCTATGCGGCCGCGGCCCTGCACGGACAGGATCTGCGCATGCTGCGCGACGGCGACGACGACCAGCCGGACCTGGCACAGCTGCGGGCCGCCCTGGCGGCGGACGAGTCGTGCCGCGCGGTGATCCGCAACCGCCGCCCGGACGGCAGCACCTACTGGAACGCCCTGGCCCTGTCGCCGGTCAAGAGCGAAGGCGGCACTCTCACCCACTACATCGGTGTGCAGCAGGACGTCACTGACACGGTGGAGGCTATGGCGCGCCTGCGTGCCAGCGAGGCACGCTTGAACGACGCCCAGGCCATTGCCCACGTGGGCAGCTGGGAGGTCGACCTGAGCACGGGCGCGGCAACCTGGTCCAACGAGACCTATCGCCTGCTCGGCTATGAGCCGGGGGCGGTGCCGCCGAGCGTCGAGAATGCGCTGGCGCGCCTGCATCCGGACGACCGGCCGCACGTGGAGGCCGCGCTGGCGGCAGCGCAGCAACCGCCCTTCGAGGATTACGACGTCCAGTATCGGGTGCGTGGTGCCGATGGCGTGGAGCGCATCCAGCGCGCCCGCGGCCGGGTGCAGCTCGACGCGGCCGGCACACCCAAGCGGCTTGCCGGCACGGCGCTGGACGTGACCGACGCCGCCGCCTTCACGCAACGGCTGCGTGCCAGCGAGGCGCGTCTTAACGAGGCGCAGGCCATTGCGCATCTCGGCAGCTGGGCCTACGAGGCGGACCCGCGCGGCACCTGGTCCGCCGAGGCCTACCGGCTGCTCGGCTATGCGCCGGATGCGGTGCCGGCGACGCTGGAGAGCTTCTACGCGGCCGTGCATCCGGACGACCTGCCCCAGGTGCGCGCCCAGGTGAAGGCGGCGCTGACGCCGCCGCATGAAGACTTCCAGGTCGAATTCCGGACCGCCGCCATTGATGGCGTCGAGCGCATGCTGCTGGCGCGCGGTCGGGTGCAGCTCGGCAGCGACGGCGAGCTGGTGCGCTTTGCGGGCACCGCGCTGGACGTGACCGAGCAGCGCCGCACTGAGCACACGCTGCGCGAGCAGGAGGCGCGCTACCGCCTGGTGGTGGACAACCTGGAGGACCTGCTGGTGCGGGTGGATACCCAGGGCCGCTTCGAGTTCGTGAGCCCCTCCTATTGCCGCCTGTTCGGGCGCAGCGAGGCGGAGCTGTTGGGCCAGACCTTCATGCCGCTGGTGCACCCGGACGACCGTGCCGACACCGCGGCAGCCATGCGGGCGCTGTTCGCACCGCCCCATGTCGCCACCATGGAGCAGCGGGTCGAGACGGTGCGCGGCCAGCGCTGGCTGCAATGGTCCGACAAGGCGGTGCTGGACGAGCAGGGCCAGGTGACTGCCATCGTCGGCGTGGGCCGCGACGTCACCGAGCGCAAGGCCTCCGAGGCCGCCCTGCGCGCGAGCGAGCGACGCTTCCGCAGGCTGTTCGAGAGCATCGGCGAGGGCGTCATCTACTGCGACAGCGACGGTATCGTCACCGACGCCAATCCGGCGGCGTCCATGCTGTTGGGCGTGGCGCCCGCGGCGCTGGTGGGGAGCCGGCCCGAGGCGCAGCTCTGGCAGGTGCTGCGCGAAGACGGCACGCCGTCACCCGTGACGGAGTATCCATTGCGCAGGGCGATCGAGACCGGGGCCGACACCGAGCCCGAAGTGCTCGGCGTGGTTGTCGGCGGTGAGGTGCGCTGGCTGTTGGTCACAGCGCACGCGGAGAGCGCCCCGGACGCAGGGCATCCGCAGCACCAGTTCTTCGTCACCTTCACCGACATCACGCGCCTGCTGGAGGTGCGGCACCGGCTTCAGGCCATCATCGACAGCTCGCCGCACGGCATCGTCGAGGTGGATGTCGCCAGCAAGCGGGTGCTCTGGTGCAACGATGCGATGGGCCGGCTGTTCGGCTATACCCGTGACGAGCTGATCGGTCTGCACATCGATGCGCTGCACCCGCCGGACAGCCAGGCGGAAATCGTGGCCGATCTCGCCGACAGCGCGGCGGACGCCGCCGCTGCCGGCATGAGCGCCCCACTGTACGTGCCCTGCCTGAGACGTGACGGCAGCCGGTTCTCCTGCCGCATCGCCCCCGGGGTGATGCAGCTGGGACAGACGCGGACCCTCACCGCCTTCTTCACGGACGTGAGCGTGGAGTACGCCAGCCGCCGTGCGCTGGAGGAAAGTCGCCAGGCACTGCTCAACGCCCAGGCGCTCGCACACATCGGCTCCTGGGAGTACGACATCCCGCGCAATCACCTGGCCTGGTCGCCGGAGGTGTACCGGATCTTCGAGCAGGACCCGCAGCACTTCGGCGCCTCCTTCGAAGCCTTCCAGAAGCTCGTGCACCCGGCGGATCGGGCCGAGGTCGCCCGTCAATACCGTGCCGCCCTGGCGCAGGACAAGGAGTATGACTGCGTGCATCGTGTGTTGCTGGCGGATCGGCGCGTCAAGTGGGTGCACGAGCGTGCCACGTTTGAGCACGATGCCGAGGGGCACGCTTTGCGGGCGCTCGGTACGGTGCAGGACATCACCGCGCGCCGCTTGGCGGAGCAGCGCCTGGAGGAGAGCCGCGAGCAGTTGCGCACGGTCTTCGACAATGCGCCCATCGGCATGGCGCTGCTGGACCAGGGTGGGCGGATGGTGATGGTCAACCGTGCCCTCGCGCGGCTCCTGGACCGCGACAGCGAAGACCTGTTGGGCGAGCGCGCCGACAACTTCGCCCACCCGGAAGATCAAGCGTGCGACCGGCGCCGGCTGCAGGATCTCCTGGCGGGGCGCGGGGACGGGTATCGCCTGACCAAACGCTATCTGCGCCCGGAGGGCAGCCTGGTCTGGGCGGACCTGCGCATGGTGCGCCTGCCGACGGCACCGGATGCCCCACCGGCGCCGCTGGCCATGCTCGAGGACGTCACCGAGCTCCACCACGCCGAGCAACGCCGGCGGGCGCTGGAGCAGACGCTGAGCATTTACACCGCGCGGCTGGAGGAGCTGCTCGACCTGATCAACCTCTCGCTCCCCGCCGATGAGCAGGTGCTTGCGCTGCTGCGGCTCGCCCGCCGCGCACTGGCGATGGGGCTCGCGAGCCTCGTGGAGGTCGCCGGCGGCGGGCAGACATTGATCGCACAGGTGAGCGACGGCGACCTGCCGGCGCAGCCGCCGACATTGCCGCAGCCGCTGCTGGACGCCACCCTGGCGCAGCATGGGCGGCCCGTCTCCGCCGGCGGCGAGGCGCTCGGGAGCGCCGCCGCGGCGCGCGGGCTCGATCACTGCATCGCGCTTGCGGTGACGCGCGCCGGCAAGTCCTCGGACGCGCCCGAAGCACTGCTCCTGGTCCTTTGGGGTCAACAGCAGCACAGCCAGCTCAACGAGCCGTCAGCGCAGTTGCTGCGCCTCACGGCCCAGCGTATCGCCGCGGTGCGCGCCCAGCAACGCATGGAGCGCGACCTTGTGCAGGCGAAAGAGCGTGAGACCATCGGGCATCTGGTCAGCGGCGTCGCGCACGATTTCAACAACCTGCTCGGCGCCATCGATGCCAACCTGTTTTTCCTGCATGACAGCTGCACCCAATGCGGCGGCGCCGATGCGGAGATCGAGCAGGTGCTGGAGGAAACGCGCACTGCTCTCGACCAGGCGAAGGTGATCACATCCGGCATGTTGTCGATGAGCCGGGGCGGCAGTGTGCCCCTGGCCCTGGTGCCGCTGGGCGCAAGCCTCGGGGAGCTGGTGGGTATCCTGCGGCATGTGCTGCCGCAAAGCATCACACTCGACGTCGCATTGGCCGATGGCCTGACGGCCTGGACCAACAGCTCCTTTCTTCAGGCGGCCTTGCTGAACCTGGCGCTCAACGCCCGCGATGCCATGCCGGGCGGCGGTGATTTGCGCATTGCCGCAGCGCCGCGGTATTGGCATGGACAGGACAGCCTCGCGCTCGGTTATCTGGCCCCGGGCGAGTGCATTGAGGTCAGCGTCTCCGACACCGGCGGCGGTATTCCACCGCACATCCTCTCGCGCATCTTCGAGCCCCTGTTCTCAACCAAGGCCCGTGGTCGCGGCCATGGTCTGGGGCTTTTCATGGTCAAGGAGTTCGTGCTGCGCTCCGGCGCCGGCCTGGTGATCGAAACCGCCACAGGCAAGGGCACACGCTTCTGCCTGCTGTTGCCGGCGCAGCCGCCGCGGTCGCGGTCGCACACAGAACCCGTCGTCGACGCCCCTTCCCCAAGGCCAGAGCGCCAGACAGCCGAGCCGTCTGCCGAGGGCGATGCCGAGGCCGATGCCGAGACGGATGCCGAGGCGGCCGCACCGGCGGCATCCTTGGCCGGCCTGCGCGTGCTGGTGGTCGAGGACGAGCCACGGGTGCGCGAGGCCGTCGGCCGCCTGTTGCGCCTGGGCGGCATCGAGGTCGCCTTCGCCGGGCATGGCGCCGACGCCCTGGCGCGCTTGCGGGAGGAGCCCGCCTTCGACCTCGTGCTCACCGACATCGCCATGCCGGTTATGGATGGTCCGACGCTGTACCGGCAGCTGCGGGACACCTATCCGCAGCTGCCCGTCCTCATGATGACCGGGCAAGCGGGGAAGACCGCAGAGGAGACGGCAGCAGATGCGACAGTCCTGCGCAAGCCCCTGGAGGCGGTGGAGGTGTACACCGAGATTCGCAGGATCTGCCGGCTCGGCACGCGCCCCACAGAGCCCTGACCTGGGCAGCGCGCCACCCTGGCAGCGGCAGCCCGAACGCCCGCTCAGCCGTCCACGCTGATGCTGAACCACTGCGGCCGTGTGTCACGGGTAAGCAGCACCTCCAGGTGGGCGGTGCGGAGCTCAGCCGGGCGCAGTGGGGCGCGATCCTCCCCGCTCGCCCGCCCCTGACCGATCTCCAGTCCCAGCCGGTCGTAGAGCGTCACCTTCAGGTCGATGTCCCGGGGCTCCGCTTGGGCGTTGAACAGCGTCACGCGGGCGGCGATCCGCGCGGCGCCCGCCACTGGCTGGAAGATGGCGTCCTGCAGGAGCCCATGCTCCAGCAGTACCGGCTCGCCGCTGCGGTAGATGAAGGCGCCGGGGGGGCGCTCGATGCCGAGCTCGGCGAGGATCTGCAGCGCGATGCGCGCATCCTTGCGCGCTTGGGTGAGGTCCGCCTCATACTGGCTTGTGCGCTGCTGGAGTGTATACACGGAGGCGCCACTCCAGAGGACGAGTATACCCATGGCCAGCAGGGCGAGGCGGTAGCGGCGGATGGTGCGCGAGCGCTCCGCGCTCCAGCGCACCGGGCGGCGCTTCCGCGGTCGCGGTGTCGGCGGCTCCAGCGAACACGACTGCGGGTCTGCAAACGCCGGCGCCTGCGTGACGGACAGCTGGCTGCTGTATTGCGCGGCACGCGGCCCGGTGGCCTCGCGCGTCACCGCGTTGAGCCTAGCGTCTTCAGGGCCGATCTGCGGGCCGCGACGATGGCTGAGGTGATTCATTGGGGGGCCGGGTCTTCGCTGTGCTGCGGGGCTGGAGGGCGGAGTGCCGGGCGCGCCCGTTTTGCAGATAAGCTGAACCTTTACGGTCGTTTAAACCTTGCTCTCATACCCATCGGTTCCGTGTTTATGATATCGGCCGCCCGCGGGGCGGGTTGTAAGGGTTGGTAAAGGTCGATGCCGTCGTCGGCCGCGTGGCAAGCGGCGACCAGCCGCCGCCCGTCGCGCGCATGCACTCCCGCGCCGGCTCGGAAGAGCCCGGGCAGCGGCCTGAATTCACGGAGATCACGCTGGTGCTGGACGGCACGCGCGTCGAGCATCGGGACGGCGACTGACGCGAACAGCTGGGGAGTCAGCGCTCACTCGGACATCGGCGGACTGAAGTCCGCGTGCCTCAGGAGGCCGATTGAAGTCGGCGTACCCGGTGCTCGCCGCGCGACGTCCGCGGTGAGCCGGTGGGTTTCTTCACAACCTCAGCCCAGGGCATCCGGCCAGAACTGCTCGTCCGCCATCTCGGCGAAGCTGAAGGGACAGTGCTCAGGGAAGGTCCCGGGAGGCAGGCCGGTCTGCTGCTCGGCCGCGATGACGGCAAGCCGGTAGGCGCGCCTGATGGCCTCGTCCAGATAGGCCTTGAGACTGGGATTGTCGCCCAGGTGTGAGGCGAGGCGGATGCGCTGCTCCTTGATGGACAACCGCCAGGAATTGCCGCGCAGCGCCGGCTGGTGGCGCCACTTGAGCAGGTGCAGCATCAGAATCACCAGGCGATTCACCAGCTCCTTGCGCTCGCTGCGGCCCATACTTTCGATTTCTTCAACGAGGTGCAGGACGTCCAGGTCCGCCCAGCGGCCGGCGCGCAGCAGAGCCGCCTGCTGCTCGGTCCAGGCGTTGAAGTCTTGGTCGTAGAGGCTCGACACGGCGGGGCACCGGTGGGCTGCGTTGGCCCTATCGTCACATCGCAGCGGGCAGCGTGCAACGGGGCTGCCGCAGCGCGCCCGGCAGCACCTGCGCGCGCGAGGTGCAGGGCCGTCGGCCGGGGCAGCGACAGCATAACCCGGCCTCAGGCAAACGCCGATTCATCGGCGTTTCCCGTGCAGACCAGGACGGCCCGCCATTTGCGGCAACGCAAGTCACCGAATACGGCGGGAAGCGAAAACCACGTTTTTCGCTTCCCGTGCCGATTTTGGCCGGGACGGCCAAGAATCGGCGTCTCCTGCAGACAGGCGACGCATGCGCCGCTGTCGGGTCAGCCGGCGCTGACCCGACCTGAGTCAGGTCACTCCGCCGCGGCGCGGGCGCGCTCCAGCCAGGCGTCGAACTTCTCGCGGTTGGCCGCGATCCAGGCATCCGCGTGCTTTTCGATATCGGACTCGCTGTCCTCGCCGTCGCGCATGCGCAGGTTCTGGGCGCTGATGTCGTTGTTGCTGAGCTTCATGATGGCGAACAGCTCCGCCGCCGCCGGGTTCTCTTCGGCGAACGCCTTGTTGGCGATGATGCGCTGGTCGTTGGCCTGGAAGCCGTAGTTGGAGCCGTCCGGCAGGGAGGTGTCCACGTCCTCGCGCTCTCCGGGCAGGGAGCTGAAGGGCACCTGAAGCCAGACCACATCCTCGCCCGGCACCAGCACGCCGCTGACCCAGTAGGGCGTCCAGGTGTAGTAGAAGATGGGCTCGCCCTGCTCGTAGCGCGCGATGGTGTCGGCGATGATGGCCGAGTAGCTGCCCTGGTTGTGGGTGACGGTGTCACGCAGCTCGTAGGCGTCCATGTGGTGCTCGATGACCTTCTCGCAGCCCCAGCCCGGGGTGCAGCCGGCAAGGTCCGCCTTGCCGTCGCCGTCGGCGTCGAACAGCTTGGCGACCTCCGGGTCCTTCAGCGCTTCGATATTGGCGATCTCGTGCTCCTCGGCGGTCTCCTTGTCGATGAGATAGCCCTGGATGGAGCCGGAGGAGTAGACGCCCTCGCGGTAGAGCTTCTCATCCCCGCCGGCCTCCTCAAAGAAATCCACATGCAGGGGGTCCCAGTGCGCGGCCATGAAGGTGGCGTCGCCGTTGGCAATGGCCACGTGCCCGGCGGCGTATTCGATCTCTTTGATGTCCTTCACATCATAGCCGAGCTCCTCCAGGGCCTTCATCACCAGCAGGGTCTGGAAGGTCTCCTCGGCGATGGACGACTTGATGGGCTGGACCTCCACGCCCTCGCCCGGTTGGTCCGCAGCCAGAGCACCGCCGGTGGCGGCGGTCATGGCCGCGAGCAGGGCGGCGCGGGTGCAGGTCTTCAGATCCAATGTCGCTTGCATGGGCTTCTCCTGTCAGTGGGTCGGTGGGTGATTGATGGCGGCGGCCATGTGGACTCGCGGGGGTCCGCGGCGCTGGCCCGACGGCGCCGATGCCGCCGAGGGCGCAGGGGTGGCGGGCGGCGGCGCGGCGGATGCGCTTCGCTTATCCGCCTTACAAGTGCTCATGTTGTTCCTGAGCCGTCACCAGGCGCCGGAGCGGTGTCACGATGCTCAGGGGCTCGACGGTCTTGCACCAGACACTGGGCACCAGCCACCGGGCACTGGCCACTGGGGCACTGGCCACTAGGCAGCCCGCCGGACGAACAGCCCGCGCACCAGCCCGACGGGACCGGCCTGGTACCAGTGCCGGGTGGGCTTGTCGCGGTCCGACTGGCCAAAGGCCTGCGTCATGCGATCCAGGATGATGGCGAGCAGCACGATGCCGACGCCGCCGATGGTGGCAAGCCCCATGTCCAGCCGGCCGATGCCCCGCAGCACCATCTGGCCCAGGCCGCCGACGGCGATCATGGAGGCGATGACCACCATGGACAGCGCCAGCATCAGCGTCTGGTTGACGCCGGCCATGATGGTGGGCATGGCCAGCGGCAGCTGCACCTTGAACAGCAGCTGCCGCTTGGACGCGCCGAAGGAGCGCGCCGCTTCCACCAGGTCCGCCGGCACCTGGCGGATGCCGAGGTTGGTGAGCCGGATCAGCGGCGGCAGCGCGAAGATGATGGTCACCACCACGCCCGGCACGTTGCCGATGCCGAACAGCATCACCACCGGCACCAGATAGACGAAGGCGGGCGTGGTCTGCATGGCGTCCAGCACCGGGCGTATCGCCCCCGCGGCGCGGTCGCTGCGCGCGAGCCAGATGCCCATGGGCAGGCCGATGATGAGGCAGAAGAACACCGAGGTCAGCACCAGGGCCAGGGTCACCATGGCCTCGGCCCAGGCGCCGATGAGGCCGATGGCGACGAGCGAGATGACGGCGGCGACGCCGAGCCGCTTGCCGCCGGCCTGCCAGGCGAGCAGGCCCATGATGATCACCATGAGCACGTCCGGGATGGCGAGCAGCGTGGTCTCGATGCCGGTGAGGGTGGCGTCGATGGGCAGCCGAATGGCCTGGAACACGGGCCGGAAGTTGGCCACCAGCCAGTCGAGGCCCGTGTCCACCCAGGCGCCCAGCGGGATCACCGCTTCCTGGAAGGGGTGCCAGAGGTCCAGCACGCTGTCGTCCACGCCGGCGCCGCTGCCGGCGAGCCAGTCGCCCGGCGTGGCCTCGGCATCGCCGCTCGGCGTGCTCCAGGGGTCCGAGGCGCCGGCGGGCTCCGGCGGCGTCTCCGACGGCGGCTCGCCCGTGGTGCCGGCACCGGCCGCCCAGGGATTGTCACTGCCCGCGGCGGCCGTCTTGCTGCCACCGCTGGCCCAGGGATTCGTGGATTCGTCTGCCATGAGGGGGCCTCAGGGGTTGAGTCGCGTCGTCTGGCTTGCTGTTTGCGGGGATCGCACGGCGTGCGGGGAGTACGGAGTGCGCGCAGCGTGCGTGCGCATCAGTGCTGTGCCGCGAGCGCGCAGGCCCTGCGCAGCGTACTTCGGACTTCGTACCTCGTACTTCGTACCTCACACTTCCTACTTCGGACTTCGGACTTCGGACTCTCAACCCGTATCCCGATCCAACGTCTCCAGCAGACACGCCTTGGTGATGACGCCCTGGTAGCGGTTCTGGGCGTCCACCACCGGCACGCCGCAGGCGGTGGCGGCGACGGTGCCGAGCAGGTCGCTGACTGCGGTGTCGGCGGACAGTGCCGGGACCTCGTCGAGAAAGGCGTGATGCAGCTTGGGGTCGGCCTCGCGCAGCTCCCGCTGAAGCGAGTCCAGCGACACCACGCCGTGGAAGTGCTGGCCCTTGTCCACCACGTAACCGAACTCCCGGTCGTGCTCGCGCAGGCGCGAGAGCGCTGCGCGGATGCCGTCGTCCTGGCGCTCGATGACCGTCACCTGGGTCTTGCGGGCGATGTCCCCCGCCTTGAAGACGGTGGCCACGTCCACGCCGCGGAAGAACGAGCGCACATAGTCATCCGCGGGGTTGTTCAGGATCTCGTCCGGCGTGCCCACCTGGACCACGCGCCCGCCCTCCATGATGGCGATGCGGTCGCCGATGCGCATGGCCTCGTCGAGGTCGTGGGAGATGAAGACGATGGTGCGGTCGCTGTTTTCCTGGAGCTTCAGCAGCTCGTCCTGCATCTCGCTGCGGATCAGCGGGTCCAGCGCCGAGAAGGCCTCGTCCATCAGCATCACGGACGGGTCGTTGGCGAGCGCCCGGGCCAGGCCCACGCGCTGCTGCATGCCGCCGGAGAGCTCGTCCGGATAGCTGTCCACGTGCGCCTTGAGGCCCACCTGGTCCAGCGCGGCGACGGCGCGCTCCTCGCGCTCGCTGGTGGACACACCCGCCAGCTCCAGGCCGAAGGCCGCGTTCTGACCGACGGTGAGATGGGGCATCAGCGCGAAGGACTGGAACACCATGCTCATGTCGCGGCGCCTGAGCTCCATGAGCTCGTCGTCGCTCATGGCAGCGATGTCGCGGCCATCGACAATGACCTTGCCGGCGCTCGGCTCGATGAGCCGGTTCAGCAGGCGCACCAGGGTGGACTTGCCGGACCCCGACAGGCCCATGATGACGAAGATCTCGCCCGTCTGAATCGAGAAGCTCGCATCGCAGACGCCCACGGTCTGCCCCGTGCGCTCGAAGATCTTGTCCTTGTCCACGCCCTGCTCCAACAGGCGCAGGGCTTCCTGCGGATGCTCGCCGAAGACCTTGTACAGGTGCTCGACGACGACTTTGTCAGCCATAGCGTTCTTTCGCATCCGGCACGTCGGGGATGCGCTCCGGTTGGCGACGACAGCGGCGGGGAACGGGTGGGGGCTTGTGCGTCTCGCGTCCGGCGCCTTGGGGCCGGGCGCTGCTGTCGTCATCATCGGTGGCCGCCGTGCGTTGCCGGCGCGCTTGGCGCCCGGCTGCGCGGGCGCCCCAGCACCCAGGGCTGCGGGGGCCGCAACAGCGGCGGTACTGTGCTGCGGGTCGGCGCAAGCGTCCTTGAACAGGGCTGGGCGGACTCCGGCGCGACTGGCTTCACCAGGCCGCGGCGGCCGTGTACGCCGCAGGGCTCCGAAGGTTCGGACCCGAAGCATTTGCGACAGGCTAAGCGCGGGGGGCGTTGCTGTCAAACGCCCGACGCCGGGGATGGCGCCGGGCTGGTCGCCGGGCTGGTCGCCGTCCTGGGCCCCAAGCGGGGGACCCGGCACGGCGACAGGAGCGGCTCAGAAGTAGTAGCCGAAGTTGATGTTGAAGCGGTAGTTCCAGTGGTCGTTGGCGTTCGCGCCGAAGTCACCCGCGCCCAGGATGGGGTCGTAGATGTTGGTGTAGGCCTCCGGCGTGCCCTGACTCGTCTCGTTGCCGACGAAGAAGTTGCCGTCGGAGAACGCCAGGTCGGTGTAGATATACCAGCCGCCGCGCGCCCAGGCCGCGCCCACCATCACCAGCTGACTGTCGTTGAAGTCGCTGTCCTGCTTGACGATGTTGCTGTACTCCACGTACGGGCGCACCGAATCCAGCCACGGGATCTGGTTGGTCTCGTAGAGGTAGCTCAGGGACACCGCCGGAATCCAGGCGTCGGTGGCCACCGGCCAGGCGAAGTCATAGCCGCCCATGGGCACCAGTTGGTCCGTGTTCAGCCACGGGTTGTTGTCCACGTCGATCTTGTAGCGGGTCAGCTGCGTGGCCAGCAGCCAGTTGTCCCAGCTGTTCTTCATGTGGATGGACGCGGCCCACTGCTCGCCGTCGTCGTTGCGCCGGCCCTTGAGCTGGCCCCACTGCAGCGAGGTGCCGATCTCGGTGGGGATGGCGATCTCGTCCAGGTTGTAGATGGCGCGGAAGTTGAGCTGGTTGCGCTCCTCCCAGCCGTTGGGCGTGCCGCCGTAGGTGACCGCACCGTCCGGGGCGACGGACGTGGTCCAGGGCACGACGTCGTAGTCGTAGCGCGTGCTGTCCAGGCTGGTGCCGTTGCCGTCCCACTGCGCGCGGTTGTAGTAGGCGAAGTCCAGATCCCAGTCGCCGATGTTGGTGGTGTACTTGATACCGAGGTCCATGTCGTCGGCGAGCCCCACGTAGAAGTGCTGGTCGAAGAACCAGCTCTGCGAGACGCCGTAGGGCCCCGGGCCGAAGGGCACGCGGTTCTGGCCCACCTGGATCTGGCTGCCGTCGTCGAAGTCCCAGCCGAGCCAGCCGGTGTGCAGGAAGTTGTAGCCGTTGTACCAGCGGTATTCCAGCTTACCCACCAGGTTCTCGTACTTGAGATCCATGTTGATGCGGAAGGTCTCCAGCTCGAAGTTGCCGCCGTTGCCGCCGCGCGACGGTCCGCTGCCGCGGCCCGGATAGCTGCCGAGCACATAGTTGGCGCGCAGCGCGCCGCCGATGGTGAGCGGGCCGAAGGTGATCTTGTCCGCGGGCGCCGGGCCCTCGTCGGCGAGCTTCTCCTCGGCCTCTGCGGCCTGGGTATAGGCGGCCTCGGTCTCCTCTTTCGCCTCGATGAGCTCCTGCCGGGCCCGGTCCAGCTCGGCCTCCAGCTCGGCGATGCGCCGCTCCAACGCGGCGGCACTGGCGGCGTGGGCGCCGGGGGCCGCCAGCAGCGGCAGCACGGCGGCGATGGAGACGGCGAGCGTGCTGCGGCCCGCGCGCGGAAGGCTGCGTCGGCTCTCAGCCGGAATGCGGTGTGCGTTACAAGACATAGGGCACCTGCGATCGGGGTTTGCCTGTTGTGGACGAGCGACGAATGTACGCTTTTCGCCACTACAGGGTTGAAAAATACACTACTTGTAGCGCGATTGCAACGTCAGTTGTTGCGTAGACACATCGACACAGCGTCCACGCGCCGGCAGCACCCCGATCCGGCCCTCGCAAGCCCCCGAGGCGGCCTGCGGAGACGCCGCCGGCCATGCCGCATCGACACGCCGTCGGGCCATGCGCCCATAGCCTGCCGCTGCGCCACCGATGCAGCGGTCGCGCAAGCCGCCGCAGGTATACTGGGGCGGCTTACCGCCGCCCTGCCCCCGCCCGATGGAAGATCGCCAGGTCACTGCCACCGTCGCCGTGCTGCGCCTTATGGACGAGCTTTCGTCCAGCTACTGGCAGCTGCTGCTGGTCGCCCTGGCGCTGTTCGTGCTGTGGCGCGTCGGCACCCGGGTGGTGGGCGAGCGCCCGCTGTTCGACCATTTTCCGCGCACCACCGCGGCCATCGACGTCATCGTGCTGCCGTTCAGCTGGATCGTCGGCGGCGCGCTGCTGCGCCTGGCCAACCGGGCCGTGGGTCTGCCGGCGCTGGATCAGCCCATCAAATGGCTCACGGCGCTCTCGGCCTACCTTGCCGCCGGCTGGGCGGTGGCGCGGCTCGTCGAGGTGCAGCTGCTGCTGCGCGCCGAGGCCCGCCAGCGCGAGCGCGTGCCGCAGCTCATCATCGGGCTCATCTACATCCTGCTGATGCTGGTGGGGCTCGGCCTGTTCATGAATCAGCGGGGCTATTCCCTGTCCGGCGTGTGGGTCTCCACCGGTGTGGCGGCGGCGGTGCTGGGTCTGGCGCTCCAGAAGACCCTGGGCGACCTCTTCTCCGGCATCGCCATGGGCATCGAGCGGCCGTTTCGCATCGGCGACTGGCTGGAGCTCGCGGACGGGCGCCTGGGCGAGGTGGTGGACATGAACTGGCGCGCCACCCGACTGCGCGGCTGGGACAACGCGACCCTGGTGGTGCCGAACTCCAACCTGGCGAGTCAGAGCTTCAAGAACCTGCACGGCGAGAACCACGTCTACGCACCCTGGTACTTCGTCAAGCTGCCGGCGGACGTGGACCCGCGCTATGCCACGGAGCTGCTGCTGCAGGCGGCCATGCGCTGCGACAGCGTGCTCAAGCTGCCGCCGCCCGTGGTGCGGCTCGCCGAGGGCAGCAGCCTGCCCTACAGCTACATGGTCTGGGTGCACCTGCGCCAGTACCCGGCCATGTTCCGCGCCCGCGAGGAGCTGTTCCGGGAGATTCACAAATCCCTTCAGGAATCCGGCATCGAGGTGGCGCCCCAGGTGCAGGAGATGCGCACCCGCCGCGCGCAGATCTCCAGCGCCGAGCCGCCGACGCTGGCGCTGGCGCTGAAGTCACTGGAGTTCGCCGGCGACCTTACCGACGACGAGATCGCGCAGATCGCCGCCCGCAGCGAGTACCGCCACTTCGACACCGGCCATGTGCTGCTGGCGGAGGGGGCGGTCAGCGACGCCCTGTACGTCATCGCGGGCGGGCTCGTGGACAGCAGCGTGCTGCTCCCGGACGGCACCCGCAAGGAGCTGGAGACGCTCGCCCCCGGCAGCTATTTCGGCCTCACCGCCATGCTCACCACGGAGCCGAGCTTCGAGGAGTTCATCGCCCGCACTGATGTCACCCTGATCCGCGTGGACCTCGACTGCGTACGCGCGGTGGTGGACGCGCGCCCGGGGCTCAAAGACAAGCTGGTGGAGCTGGTGAAGGAGCGCTGGGACCTCGCCGAGGCCGCACGCGCGCAGAGCCGGCGGCGCACCCGGCGCCTGAGCATCCGTGACATCCGCCTGGAGCTGGAGCGGCGGCTGAGTCAGCCGCGGCTGCCGCGGCGATGAAGCCGACTGAAGTCGGCGTACCGGGCGCACCGGCTGAAGTCTGCGCACCCGGCCTCGCAGTCACATTTGCCGGCTTGCATTCCCCGCCGGCTGCGAGTCTCATGATGCCCCCTGTTGTAAGCACGGAGAACGACATGTTCCAGTTCCGCCGCCCGGCCCAGCTCACGGCCGTCCCACACAACGGTTTACGTCTTGCACTGACCGCCGCCGTCGCGGCACTCGCCCTCGCCGCCGGCCCCGTCGCCGCCGGCTGGAGCATGGACCCGACCCGCTCGCACCTGAGCTTCGTCTCCATCAAGGCCAAGGACGTGGGCGAGGTAAACACCTTCAAGGAAATGACCGGCACCATCTCGGACGACGGCCAGGTCACCGTGTCCATGTTCCTGGACAGCGTCGAGACCCTGATCCCCATCCGCAACGAGCGCATGCGCGAGTTCCTGTTCGAGACCACCAACTACAAGGACGCCACCCTCAGCGCCAAGGTGGAGCCCGCCACCATCGCCGGCATGGAGCCGGGTCAGATCACCCCCCTCACGGCCGAGGGCAACCTGAGCCTGCACGGCAGCATCCAGCCCATGATCATCGAGATGCAGGCGGTGAAGCTCGCCGACGGCACCGTGATGGTGGCCAGCACCAAGCCGCTCATCGTGGACGCGGCCAAGTTCGGACTCTCGGACGGCGTGGAGACGCTGCGCGAGATCGCGGGGCTGGACAGCATCAGCCACGCGGTGCCGGTGACTTTCGTGATGACCTTTGTGCCGGCGCAGGAGTGACGGCCCCGGTCACGACGCATGCATGCACAGTCAAGCCCTCCGTCGTCAGGGCTTGAAGCCCTTGGGATGTCAGGCCAGGAGGGCCTAATTACGCGGTCAGCGGCCCGGGTGGTCGCAGTTGTGGCTATGGCCGCTCTGGCTTAGAGCTCGACGCGACCAGGCGCTGTGGGCCGCGACAGCCCGCAATCACGTCACTCAACGGAATGCGACGCTGGAGAAGCGGGGCCTCAGCGAGGCGCGGCCACCAGGCTGCCGCGCTGGCCAGACGCCTGCCGCGCAGGGCTCTGCGAACGCTGCTCGGTGAGCATGCGGCGCAGGGCGCAGTTGCGCCGGATGCACCAGCGCACGTAGAGCATCAGGCCCACGGCGCTGACCACGAACACCAGTGCGGTGCCCGCAATCTGCGTGGTGACGTCCAGCGCCATCAGGTTGAAGGTCGCCCAGGCCGGAAAAGCCAGGATGACGGCGAGGGCGAGCGCGAAGCCGAAGGGCCACAGCGCGCGGCAGTCTTTGCAGTGGTTCATGGAAGGCCGTTGCTCCAGGTTGTTCAATACTTCCTTGCGAAGTGTTTTCAGAGCATCGCAGGTGGACAAAAGCTAGTCAACCCCGGCGCCTTGGGGTTTTCCATGAATCGCGCGCGGGACTGCCCGAGCCCTAAGGCGCAAGCCCGATTGAACAAAGGTCAGTCCGCAATGGGCGCAAACAGCTCGTTGATGTCGTCGCTGGTAAAGGCCGGACCGGCCTCGCCCCCGCCCTCGCGGTAGATACCCTCCGCCAGCGCCTGCTTCTTCTGCTGCATGGCCAGGATCTTCTCCTCCACCGTCTGCTCCGTCAGCAGCTTGTAGACGAACACCGGCTTGTCCTGGCCGATGCGGTGGGCGCGGTCCGCCGCCTGCGCCTCCACCGCCGGATTCCACCAGGGGTCGTAGAGGATGACGGTGTCCGCCTCCGTCAGGTTCAGGCCCAGACCGCCCGCCTTCAGGCTGATCAGGAACAGGTCCACCTCGCCGCCGCGGAAGCGCTCGATGACCTCGTCGCGCTTCTTGGTGCGGCCCGTGAGCTTGGTGTAGCGGATGCCGCGCCGTCTGAGCTCCGGCTCGATGAGCGCAAGCATGCTGGTGAACTGGCTGAACAGCAGGATGCGCCGGCCCTCGTCCAGCTGCTCCGGCAGCAGGTCCATGAGCAGCTCCAGCTTGGCGGAGTGCTTCACGCGCTTGGCCGCCGGCAGGTCCAGGAGCCGCGGGTCGCAGCAGGTCTGGCGCAGCTTGAGCAGGGCGTCCAGGATGGTGATGCGGCTGCGCGCCATGCCGTGCTCGGCAATGGCCTCGCGCACGCGCTTCTCCATGGACAGGCGGATGCCCTCGTACAGCGACGCCTGCGCCTCCCCCAGCGCCACGCTGCGCACGATCTCCGTCTTCGGCGGCAGCTCCGCCAGCACGTCCTGCTTGCGCCGGCGCAGCAGGAAGGGCGCCACGCGCCGGACCAGGCGCTCGCGCCGCTCGCGGTCGCCGTGCTGCTCGATGGGCGTGCGCCAATGGCGCTTGAAGCGCTGCTGGTCGCCCAGGAACCCCGGCAACAGAAAATCGAACAGCGCCCACAGCTCGCCCAGGTGGTTCTCCATGGGCGTACCCGTCAGGCACAGGCGGTGGCGGGCGTCGAGGCGCCGCGCCACCTGCGCCGCCTGCGCCCGCGGGTTCTTGATGGTCTGGGCCTCGTCCAGGATCAGCAGATGGAAGGGCTCCTCACACAGGCGCTCGTGGTCCCGCGGCAGCAGCGGATAGGTGGTGAGCACCAGGTCATGGTGGCCGATATCCGCGAAGCGCTGATGGCGGTCGTTGCCGTGCAGCACCAGCACGCGCAGGTCCGGCGTGAAACGCTGGGCCTCGCGGCGCCAATTGCCGATGAGGCTGGTGGGCGCCACCACCAGCGCCGGGCGCTCCAGCCGACCGGCTTCCTTCTCGAGCAGCACATGGGCCAGGGTCTGGATGGTCTTGCCGAGCCCCATGTCGTCCGCCAGGATGCCGCCCAGGTCGAAGCTGCGCAGGAACTGGAGCCAGTTCAGGCCGTGCTGCTGGTAGCTGCGAAGCTCGATGGTGAGCCCCGCCGGCGGCGCCACCGGCGCAATGGTGGACAGGTCCTTGAGCTGCCGCGCCAGGTCCCGCAGCCGCCGGCCGCCGGAGAGCGCGATGCCGCGGGCGGCGAGGTCGTCCAGCGCCGGCGCATCGAAGCGCGACAGCTGCAGCTGCCCGTCCCCCGCCGGCGGCTCGTCGCCGAACAGCTCGCGCAGGGTCTCCAGCACCGGGCGGATGCGCTCCCCGGGCAGGTCCACGTAGCGCTGCTCGGCGTCGTCGCCGTCCCGGGGCGGGATGGGCACGCTCACCACCGCCGGCAGCTGGGCATCCGGCCCGAGCGCCAGCAGCGGCGCCACGATGGGCACCAGCGGCAGGCGGCGGTCGTCCACCTGAAGGTCGAAGCGCAGGCCGAACCAGTCGTTGCCGGCACTCTCCTCGTCCTCGTCGATGGCGGCTTCCCAGTCGCCGGCCTCGAAGCGCAGCCGGAAGCTGTCGTCGAAGCGGATGCGCCAGCCCTGGTCCTCCAGCGCCGCGAGCCCCTCGCGCAGCAGCGTCGACCACTGGCCGGCGCGGGTCAGGGCGTCCTCTCCGGCCGCCGCCAGATGCAGCGGGCCGCGGGCGGGCTGGCCCTGGTCCATGGGCGCGAAGCCATGCCCGGCGAGCGCCCCCAGCGCGGCGCCCTCGGCAGCCGGGTCCCGGGTCACGTCCACCAGCCCGGACTCGGTGTCGATGACACTGTGGGACTCCGCCGGGCGCGCCGGCACCGGGTGCCCGGCATACGCGAAGCTCAAGTGCAGGCGGTGCGCATCGGCCCCGCCACGACCGCCGTGCAGCCTGAGGCAGGGCACCGCCTGCGCATCCGTCACCGCCGTCAGCGCCACGGCTGTGGGCGTCGGCAGCGGCAGGTCCGGGAACTCCTTGAGCAGCAGCTTCGAAACGCCCTCTGCGCGCTCCTGCGGCAGCCGCGGCGCGCGCCTGAGCTCCTTCAGCTGCGCCGTGCGCAGGCCGTGGGTCTGCAGATCGCCCACCGTGTACCGCTGTGGGTCCAGGTAGCTCGGCGGGTCCGTCAGCAGGATCTCCGCGGCGGTGCCCCCGGCAGGCTCCTCCGCCCCGTCACCGACGCGGAAGCTCAGGTTCAGGAAACCGTCCGCGTCCTCCTCCCAGCTGATCATCAGCGCACGCGGCTCGGCACGGGTCAGCGCCGGCGCGTCCTGCTGCTGCCAGTAACAGCGACCGGTGGCCAACATATGCGCCAGCGCCAGGTGCCCGAGCGCCCCCGTCAGCACCGGCACCATGGGCCAGCTGCCGCTGCTGATGCCGCGCAGCAGCTTCAGGATCTCGGTGTCCCCCGGCTGCATGTAGGCGGGCTCGCTGTGGCCCTCCGCCAGATTGCCGAGCACCAGCGGGCGGCCCTTGGACAGCCGCCCGCTGGTCTTCAGCGGGCGCACGATGCGCAGCTCCACCTCCACCCCGCGGGTGGCGGGCTTCAGCAGATATACCAGCCGCTCCTGCGCCGCCGGCTGCGTGTCCCGCCCGGCGGCGGCCACCCGCGTGAGCCAGCCCTTGGCCAAGTCCGCATCCGCCCCGTGCAGCACCCGCTCCGGCGCCGCCGCAAACTCCAACAGCGCCGCCGCCACATGCTTGCAGTTGTAGCCCACCGGGCAATCGCAGTCGCCGTCCAGCGAGGCGCCATAGGGCTCCCAGCGGATGGCGATGGTCTGCCGGTACACCCGCCCCTCGCTGCCCAGCACCTGCGCGCGCAGGCGCACGCCCTGCTCGTCCGCGCGCACCGGCTCCACCGTCAGCACCCGCCCCTGCTCGAAATAGCCGAGACCGCGGGTGTAATAGGTGGAGCCGACATAGGCACGGATGTCGGCACGGGACAGACGGGGCTGATCGGACATGCGTGACGGGCGTCCGGCGGATACAACCCGCCAAGCTTACGCAAACCCCGCCGGCACCGAAACCCGCAGCGGCAGATTCAGCCCGCCCCGACCAGCACCGACACCAAACGGCCCCGCCCCCGGGAGCGCCGAGCTCCACTCGGCGACGCGACAGCCGCCGACTGAAAGTCGGCGCCCCCAGGCACACACCCACGACAAGCCAAATCCAACCCAGCGAGCGGTCCCGCCCCCGGGGCCGCCGAGTTCCACTCGGCGACGCATCCAGCCGCCGACTGCAAGTCGGCGCCCCCAGGCACACACCCACAACAAGCCCACTCCAACCCAGCGAGCTGGTCCCGCCCCCCCTGGGGCCGCCGAGTTCCACTCGGCGACGCGACAGCCGCCGACTGAAAGTCGGCGCCCCCAGGCACACACCCGCGACAAGCCAAGTCCAACCCAGCGAGCGGTCCCGCCCCCGGGGCCGCCGAGTTCCACTCGGCGACGCATCCAGCCGCCGACTGAAAGTCGGCGCCCCCAGGACACGCACCCGCGCCAAGCCAAGTCCAACCCAGCGAGCGGTCCCGCCCCTGGGGGCGCCGAGCTCCACTCGGCAACGCGACAGCCGCCGACTGAAAGTCGGCGCCCCCAGGCACACACCCGCGCCAAGCCAAGTCCAACCCAGCGAGCGGTCCCGCCCCCTGGGGGCGCCGAGCTCCACTCGGCGACGCCTCCAGCCGCCGACTGAAAGTCGGCGCCCCCAGGCATACACCCGCGCCAAGCCAAGTCCAACCCAGCGAGCGGTCCCGCCCCTGGGGGCGCCGAGTTCCACTCGGCGACGCCTCCAGCCGCCGACTGAAAGTCGGCGCCCCCAGGCACACACCCGCGCCAAGCCAAGTCCAACCCAGCAAGCGGTCCCGCCCCCGGGGGGCGCCGAGCTCCACTCGGCAACGCGACAGCCGCCGACTGAAAGTCGGCGCCCCCAGGCACACACCCACAACAAGCCAAGTCCAACCCAGCAAGCGGTCCCGCCCCCTGGGGGCGCCGAGTTCCACTCGGCGACGCCTCCAGCCGCCGACTGAAAGTCGGCGCCCCCAGGACACGCACCCGCCGAAGCGCGTGAAAGCGTCTGCGGGTCAGGCTCAAGACCTTCGTCGCCGACCGCGACCTGCTGCGCCTCATCGACCAGTGGCTCGACCTCGGCAGCGCGCACACCTGGTTCCTGGCAGCCCCGCGGGGCATCGCCCAGGGCGCCATCCTCTCGCCCCGCTTCTGCAACCTGTACCTGCACGATTTCGACCCGGCCCTGGCCGCCCGCAACCTCCCCTTCGTGCGCTACGCCGATGACTTTCTGCTCTCCGCCGGCAGCAAGGCCGACGCCCGCCGCGCCCTCGACGTTGCCCGCACCGAGCTGGCCCGCCCCGACCTTGCGCTGCACCCGGACAAGACCCGCATCATCCAGGCCCGCCCCGGCGTCGGGTTCCTGGGCCAGCCCCTGCCGGCCTACAAGCCCGATCACCCCAAGCACAATGCCCCCGACGGGGACGCAGCCCGCAGCCGGCGAAGGCCAAGCCGGGGGCGACCACGACCGGCCGCCAGCCCCCGTCATGACCTGTCAGAAAATTCAACAAAACTTGTAGGAATTTGCCCCGAGCCGACGTTGCAAGGTTGCAAGCTGACCAGCGGCTGCAATACTTGTGTACGCAGTGGGGTCGCCGTGATCCGCGGCCGCTCAAAGTCCATCGCAGCCAACCGTCGCGTCATGCCCCAGCCTGTCCCGCAAGCCGCCGCCCTGCCGCTCAACCTGCTCCCGGCGTCCACCGCCTTCCCGCCGCTCAGCAGACTTCGCTTCAGGTTCCAAGCCCAGGCGCCGCTGCAGCTGCCGGCCTACACCGGCTCCGCCTGGCATGGTCTGCTGGGGCATGCGCTGCGCCGCGGCGTCTGCGTCACCGGCCAGCGCACCTGTGGCGGCTGCCTGCTCATCGGCAGCTGCGCCTACGCGGTGTTGTTCGAGTCGCCCCCCGCGGACCCGCAGCTCGCCAAGCGCTATCAGGCGCTGCCGCATCCCTACGTGCTGGAGCCGGACCCGCCCGCGGCCCCGCAGCTGCTGCCGGCGGGCGGCACCTTCGGGCTCGGGCTGACGCTCATCGGCGCGGCGACGGCCTTCGTGCCGCATCTGGTGCACGCACTGCGCGGCGCCGGCGCCCTGGGCTTCGGGGCGGCGCGGACAGGCTTCAGCCTCATCGAGGTCACCCAGGAGCAGACCCTCGGCAGCGCTGACTGGGCGCCCATCTACACCGGCGCCGCCCTCAGCCCCATCACCACCCACACCCCCGCGCCGCCGCGCAGCCCGGTGCAGGCCCATCTCCACCTGCAGACCCCGCTGCGGCTCAAGGCCAGCGGCCGTCTGCTCTCGGCAGACGCCGTCACCGGCGCCGACCTGCTGCGCGCCCTGGGCCAGCGCGCCGAGCTGCTCCAGCGCGTCTACGCACCGACGGAGGACCCGGCACAGGCGCGCTGGACCGACGCCCGCCAAGCCGTGCACGGCGTGGAGATCGTCCACCGGGACCTGCACTGGCACGACTGGGCGCGCTTCTCCAACCGCCAGGCGACGCACATGCAGCTCGGCGGCCTGCTCGGACAGCTCACCCTCGGCGGCCCGGCGCTGGCGGCCGTCTGGCCGCTGCTGTGGTTCGGGCAGTGGCTGCATGCCGGCAAGAACACCGCCTTCGGCCTCGGCCGCTACCGCGTCACCGACACCGGGCGCGACAGCGCCCAGCCCATCGCCGGCACAGCCACCGGCCGCCGGCAGCCGCAACAGGACGGCGCCGCAGCCGTGCACGCGGGCGCCGCCGGCCCACTGCGCCCAGCCCCGGCATGAGCACCGTCCCGCGTGCAACGCCAAGTCCGGCGGCGACAGGCACCTGAAACGGCAACCTTGCAAGACCGGACAGCCCGAAGCGCCGCCGGCACACTGCATCGCGAATCGGCGAGGCCCAGGGACGATGCCAACGGACGGCGCCGGCCAGGGACGAAAGGACAGGGTCCAAGGTACATGCGGACCGCCGATTCCACCCGTTTTCCAAGCAGTCTGCCGGCGCCCGCCCCGGCGCCGCACCGAAGGAGCCGACCATGACGGACATCCCCCGCCAACCGCAGGACCACCCCCGCCGCGTGCTGCTCGCCGTCGCCGGGCTCTCGCCCCAGATCGTCACCGAGACCCTGTATGCGCTGGCGGTGGGGCAGCCGACGGAGCGCGAGGCCTTCATGCCCACCGAGATCCGGCTCATCACCACCACCAAAGGCGCCGAGCGCGCCGAGCTGAGCCTGTTCTCCCGCGGCTGGTTCCAGCGCCTGCTGGACGACTACGCCCTGCCGGCTGTCACGTTCGGCCCGGAGCAGATCGAGGTGGTGCACGGCGCCGACGGCAGCCCACTGGCGGACATCCGCACCGACGCCGACAACGAGCGCGTCGCCGACCACCTCACCGACACCGTCCGCGCCCTCACCGGCGACCCCGACTGCGCCCTGCACGTCAGCATGGCCGGCGGGCGCAAAACCATGGGCTACTACGCCGGCTACGCACTCAGCCTGTTCGGCCGCCCCCAGGACCGACTCAGCCACGTGCTGGTGTCAGACCCGTTCGAGTCCAGCTGGGACTTCTTCTTCCCCACCGCCTACTCCCGGGTCATCACCCTGCGCGACAACGAGCTGGCCGACACCCGCCACGCCCAGGTCACCCTGGCGGAGATCCCCTTCGTCACCCTGCGCCACGGCCTGCCCGAGCCCCTGCTGAACGGCCAGGCCGGCTTCATGGAGACCATCCAGGCCGCCCAGCGCGCCCAACAGCCGCCGGAGCTGATCCTCGACCTCCAGGGCAAGCGCATCCAGGCCGCCGGCCAGGTCATTGCCATGACCCCGGCCAACCTCGCCTTCTATGCCGTCTTCGCCCGCCGCCTGCTCAAGGGCCAGCCACCCGCCCGCCACGACACCGATGGCTTCACCGGGCACTACCTCGACGAGCTGCGCCGAATCAGCGGC
>NZ_CAJXYK010000025.1 GCF_913063425.1 uncultured Thiohalocapsa sp. | reverse complement strand
CCGGCGACGAACATCCGCGTCAGCGAGCTTGGCGACAGCTCGGTCAACTTCATCGTGCGCCCCTGGACCAAGACCGCCGATTACTGGACGGTCTACTGGGACCTCCACCGCGCCGTGAAGGAGGCCTTCGACGCCAACGGCATCTCCATTCCCTTCCCGCAGACGGACATGCACCTCCATGTCACGGACAGCGGCAAGGCGACGGGCACGGACGCCGTCGCGGCGCTGACCCGAGGCGACACCCAGCCCCGACGCGAGGTGTCCGACTACGCCAGCGGTGACCATGGCGCCAACGAGCCCGGCGAGGAGGGCGGGGGCGAGCGGGGCTAAGCGGGGCTGGGCCGGCACGACCAGGCCCGGGACCGATTGACTAAGGAACAGTTCAAAACAACTGAAACGGAGGATCTGTAGGGCGGATAAGCACAGCGCATCCACCGCAAGCCGCGATGGCGGATGCGCTGCGCCCAATGTCTGATCAAGGTCCGCCCCACGGTGTTCCCCTAGTTTCTGAACCGTCACTAAGCGTGACTCGAAGCCCGACTCTTCGGCCCCTGGGATACTGGCTGCGGCCTTGATCACGCGCCCGTTCGCATGCGGCGGAGCCCTGCGTGGCCGGTGCTTCCGGCCCGGATGGGGTCGTGCCAGGATGGGCTGCCGATGCGGCCTGCGATCCACGCCCTCGGCGTGATAGCCAAGGCCCTGGCCGGCTCGCGCAGTCATGCCGTCCGGCGAAGCGCAGGGCAGCGGAGGCTTGCGACAAGCCGCGGCGCGCCCAAACTGAGCGCCAGAGGCAACGCTTGCGGCTGAACGCCCCCGTCGGGCTCGCCAGCCGGGGCATCGACGCGGGCACAACGGCCATGACCCCCGACGAAGACACCCTGCGCGCGAGCTTCGGCCGCATCTGGCCGGTGCACAACGACGCCTTCTGCGAGCTGCTGGTGACGCTGCGGCGGCAGTTCGACGGGGATCTGGACCGGATGCTGGTGCTCGCCGTCATCGGCTCCCGCACCCTCTCCCGCGGCCGCACCGACGGCATGTGCTATCACAGCTTCATGGATGGCGAGCGCGCTGACGAGCCCCCTTCCATCAACCTCCAGTCCATCGCGGACTACAGCGGCATCCCGCGAGAGACCGTCCGCCGCAAGCTCCAGGATCTGGAGCGCCTCGGCTGGATCACGCGGCAGGACAAGGGCTACCTCGTCGCCACCGCCAAAGCCGCGGGTGACCTCGAGCCCGCCACCCAGGCGACCATGCGCTACCTGCTCGCCGTCATCGGCGCCTGGAAAGCCGCCGTTTCCGAGCAGGACTCCGGGTCCTAGGTCCCGGGAGCGTCGGCTTCCGGCCGGCCCGCCGTGTTCCCGTCTCAACGCCGGGCACGCGGTGTCAGGCCCTGGAGCCGAACGCAACCTTCCGTGGAATCCGCCGATCTTGCGGTAACAAGGTTATACGGCTCGCCCGTCAAGAAAGCGTGACCACCCCGCCACCGCACCACGCCGCATCACCCAATCTGGGCACCTGCCCAGTTGCCGCCCGGCCGCGCCTCGGCTCAAATCACCTCACCGACAGCTCAACCCAAAGCCGTAACACCATGTACGACCCCCAGGCCTTCCGACTCGACGGCGCCGTCGCCCTGATCACCGGCGCGGGTGCCGGCATCGGCCGCGCCATCGCCGAGACCTTCGCCGGCGCCGGTGCCTGCGTGGCAGTGACGGACCGCGACGACGAGGCGGCGCGGCGGGTCGCGGACCTGATCACCGGCGCCGGCGGCAAGGCCGTCGGCAGCGCCTGCGATGTCACCCAAGAGCAGGACCTCGCCGCCGCGGTGGACCGCGCCGTGGACGCCTTCGGCAGCCTGACCATCCTCGTCAACAACGCCGGCGGCGGCGGCCCGAAGCCCTTCGACATGCCTATGGCGGACATGCGCCTTGCCTTCGAGCTGAACCTGTTCTCCGTTTTCCGGCTCTGCCAACTCGCGGCGCCGCACATGGCGCAGGCGGGCGGCGGTGCCATCCTCAACATCACCTCCATGGCCGGCACCAACACCAACCGGCGCATGGCCTCCTACGCCTCATCCAAGGCCGCCGAGAACCACCTGACCCGCAACATCGCCTTCGATCTCGGGCCGCAGAAGATCCGGGTCAACGCCATCGCCCCCGGCGCGACCCGCACCCATGCCCTAAAGTCGGTCCTGACCCCGGAAATCGAGGCGAAAATGCTCCAGGGTACGCCCATCAAGCGCCTCGGCGAGCCCGCGGACATGGCCAACGCCGCGCTCTTCCTCTGCTCACCCGCCGCGGCCTGGGTCAGCGGGCAGATCCTCACCGTTTCCGGGGGCGGCATCCAGGAGCTGGACTGAAGCCGTCAGCGTCTGCATCTCCGGCGCGGGCCTGTGCAGGGTTCGCTGTGCGGCCCGTCCGTGGGATGGTTGGGATCAGGGTGCTGGGGGCTCCGTCGCACCGCAGGGGTGTTCAACCCTCACATCGCACACCACGATGTTACGTGGGACACCTGACTCCCGCGGTCCTCGTGACCCCCGCGGTCCTCTCGGACGACCACGAACCCGGCACCGGCTGAGACACCGGCGCCGACCGAGCGCGGGCTGACTATCGTCAAGCACCGTCGGCAACGGGCGGCACGCCATCGAGGACCGCGGCCCAGTCCACCTCGACGGCGGGACACGCCGAAGAGACCGACTGACCGGTCAGCTCCTGCACCGTCGGGCGCCCGTAGCCGTCGCGTTCCAACCGGTAGATGGTCACCACAAGGTCCACCGGATGAACCAGCCAGTATTCGCGCACGCGGTGGCGTTCGTAGAGGGCGAGCTTGCGCACCTGATCGTGGCCCGCCGTCCGCGGCGACAACACCTCGACGATCCAGTCCGGTGCGCCACGACACCCCTTGTCGTCCAACTTGCCCGGGTCGCAGACGACGCTGATGTCGGGCTGAACCACGCTGGCGATCCGGTCGTCGGCCTCGTCGGCGTCGGGCAAGCGCACGTCGAACGGGGCGACATTGACCTCGCAATCGCCATCTTCGAGCGCATCGGCGATCACGCGAAAAAGCTCCCCGACCAAGCGTTGATGCTGCCTGGTGGGCGCGGGCGCCATGGCGTAAGCCGCGCCGTCGATGAGCTCGAAACGCTCGTCGTCCGGCCAGCCGCGATAATCGCCGTAGGTGTGTGGGTCGGGGTCCCGCAGGGGTAGAGGCATGTCACCGGTCGCGGTGGATGAGGTCAGGCTCAAGTATCGACAACCGGCGCGAGGCCGACAAGTTCGCCGGCCACGGCGTCGAGCGGAATCAACCGAGGGCTAAGGGGGTCACGGGGCTAAGGGGGTCAGGTCTTGCAATCACGCAGATCTGTGATTGCATGACCTGGCCCCGCGGTCGCTGTTTTTCGAGGTTGAGCTCGATGAAGGGCTGGCAGGGCTGGCAGGCCAGCAGGGAGGCCTGGGCTTGCACCAGCGAGGACTTGCAGCGAGCGTCCCGCAGAGTGCCGGTGCGCCCGTAGGTGTGGTTGATGTACTGTACGCAACGTGGGTCGACCGAGACCAGCGCTTGCGCGCCGCGCGCGGCATGTTCCGGCGTCAGCAGCAGGTGGACATGATTCGTCATCAGCCCGCAGCCGTGCAGCCGACAGTGCTCGCGCGTCAGCGCTTCGCGCAGGCAGCCGAGATCGGCGCGCCGGTCTTGGTCGCCGAAGCAGCAGGCTGCCCAATTGTGCCCTCGCTGCACGATGTGCAGCGGCAACCCGCCGATGTGAATGCCTGTGCGGCGCGGCATGCCCGAGGCTTACCAAAATCGCGCCTGACCGCTTTGCCCGTTTGGCGCGGACTGTGACTGATGTTGCGCGTAGAAAGAACAACTCCCGAGAGGCATCACATGAATAGACAGTTAACTGCGATCATAGAAAAGGAGGACGACGGCTATGTTGCTTTGTGCCCGGAAGTAGATGTGGCCAGCCAAGGAGACTCAGTTTCTGAGGCAAGAAGTAATCTAAGAGAGGCGCTGGAGCTCTTTTTTGAAGCCGCGTCAGAACAGGAAATCGGCGCGAGATTGCACAAAGAGGTCTATGTGACTCAATTAGAGGTGGCAGTTGGTTAAGCTGAAGGTGTTCTCGGGAAGGGAAATATGCGGAATCCTCGAAACGCACGGATTCAAAATAGTGCGCCAGCGTAATGCAAAAACAGCTTGCTGAAACCACCATCACGCTTCCGGTTCCCGATCATAAAGAAATTCGGACAGGAACTTTGTTGTCGATAATCCGCCAATCCGGGCTTAGTCGCGCAGAGCTCGAGTAAGACACTTCGTCCAACCAACAGGTTCGGCCCAACGACCCGCTGCCGCCCAAGAGAGGGGTCACAGGCGACGTCAGATTGCGCCTGATCCACCGCAATGAGCTCTGCATCGAGAGTGACCAGCAGCTCCGCCAACTCGGCACGGCCGTTGTCGCGTTTTGCCACCATCCGGATTCCAGCAGGGTGGCTGCCGATAGCAGTACAGGTTCGGCTTTTAACAAATCTCGATGAAGGACTGGTACCCCAGTTCTTTGCGTAGGATGGCGATCAGCGCCGCTGTATCGACGATCATCGATCTTGATACGGAGGCGTTTCCAACCGATGACGCGGTAAACGAGGCACTGAAGTCCCTCATCCGCATTGGCAAGGCGTCAACTCGCCCAACGCTATTTCCGTATCTCGGGGGACTCGCTTGTCGACTTCCCCTGGCTCAACCAGTTCTCGACAAATAATCCCGGCACGCGGCGAAACTCGCTCTCGTTGGCGGTCACCAGAGTCAACCCCTTAGCCAAGGCATGGGCGGCGATGAGGAGGTCATTGGCGCCGATCGGGGTGCCCACTCGCTCGAGTGCTTGGCGGATCTCGCCGTAGTGCCGGTCCGCGGGTTGGTCAAAAGGCAGTATTTCCAAGGCTGACAACACGGTCTCCAGCTGGGCGCTCAAGCGCTCGGAGCCCTTTTTGGCCGCGCCGAAGCGCAGCTCGGCGGCGACGATAATGCTGGTGCAGACCCGCTCCTCGCCGCACGCGGCGACGCAGTCGCGGAGGCGTCCCGCGGGTCGGCACACGAGACCGGAGACGATGTTCGTGTCGAGCAGATACGCGAGCTTCGGCATGGTGAGGAGAAGCTAGAGCTCGACCGGCTCCGGCACCGGATCCTGGACGTCCGGGAATGCTTCGTCGATGGGCTCGAGGGTCGCCAGCACCGCGAGCAGTCTGGGAGGCGGTACCGGCTCGATGATGAGGCGGTCACCGTCCTTGCGGATCAGTGCTTCCTTACCGGTCAGCTCGAAGTCGCGCGGGATGCGAATCGCTTGGTTGCTGCCATTGGTGAAGAGGGTAGCGCGGCGTGGTGCGCTCATGGGTACGGGCCGAATCAGCATAGGGTATGGCATAGGTTAGCACAGGGCGCAGCACGCGAGGCGATGCGCGGAGCTGGATGACTTCACCGGCACTTGTCATGCTTCCGCTTCACCAGCCGGCAGCATTCTGACAGGACCATCGCGATGTGGATGGGCTCGGCTTGGCCCCACGTTGTACGGTCGTTTGCTGCGAACCGCCCGCTTTCCGATTACCGCCCATTTTGGGCGCTTGCCGATTTGATTTCCGGCAAGCGCCCATACCACTACGACGATAGGCGAAATCGTCTTGCGTGCTGCTCGCCTGTTGCCCGCCGTCGCGAGCCGGCGATGGCCCCCGAAGCTCGAAACAGGCAGTCGCAGCACGAACCGGGCACCTGCGCCCGGCTTCCGCCGAGGCGCCTGGCGGCCCGGCCCAGCCCGGCCCAGCCGGTGCGAGCACTGCCGCAACCCCACGCCAGCTGTACGACCCACCATGAACGTCAAACGCGTTTTGACGGATCCAAAAGCGGTGCTGGCGGCGGTGGCCGGCGGCTTTGCCATCGGGCTTTTCGCCAAACCCGTGGGCGCCGCCCTGTACCCCTTCGGCAGCCTCTACATCGCCTTCCTGTCCATGTGTCTGCTGCCGATCCTGATCACGGCGATCGTCATCGGCATCGCCGGGCTGCTGCGCGACGACAACACCCGGCCGCTGTTCCGGCCCATGGCCGGGCTGTACGTCGTCGGGCTGATCCTCCCCTGCGTGGTGGGCATCGCGACGGCGCTTTTGCTCGCGCCCGGCACCGGGCTCGGCCCTGAAGCGGAGAAGAGCATCGGGGCGCTGATCATCGAATCGCCGGCGGCGGCTCGGGCCGACGGCGGCATCCTCGGCTTTCTGGCGCAGATCATCCCGACCAACCCGTTCGAGGCGCTGAGCGCCAATCAGGTCATGAGCATCGTGTTCCTGAGTGTCTGCCTGGGCCTGGCGCTCGGGCTCATCGAGGGCGATTCGGCCAAGCCTGCGCTCGGCTTCTTCAAGTCCATCTACGACGCCTTCATGCAGCTGTTCCGCTGGGCGATCCTGCTGCTGGCGCCGGGGCTTTTGATGTTCATCTCCGGCGTGGTGGCCGAGATTGACGCCGAGGTGCTGCTGGCGCTGACCAAGTTCGTGATCACCTTCTACGTGGGTGGCGTGATCCTGCTGGTGGCCTACATGCTGCTCTTCTGGCTGGCGGTGCGCGGCCCCGTGGTCGCGACGCTGTCCAAGCTCAGCAACCCGAACGTGCTTGCGTTCATGACCAACAACCCGATCGTCGCGCTGCCGGCGACCCTGGACACGCTGGAGCAGGACTACGGCGTCGACCGGCGGGTGCCGGACCTGGTCATTCCTTTCGGCATCTTCGCCAACCAGCACGGCGCGGTGTTCCTGCTCTCGTTCCTGACCGTGTTCCTGGCGCAGATCTATGTCATCGATCTGGGCTTTCAGGACTACGCCGTCATCGCCATCGGCTCCATCATCGCCGGCGCGACGGCGGTGGGCGGCGGGGCGGTGCTGATCCCCACGGTGGCGCCGATTCTGGGCGCGGTGGGCATCCCCACCTCCCTGGCGCTGGTGGTGCTGGCCACCACGGACAACATCATCGGGCCGATGCGCACGACGCTCACTCTGCAGTCCAACATCACGCTGACGGTGATGACGGCCAGACGCGGGCAGGAGATGCCCGCGAAACCTCCATTGGCGGACGATGCCCGCCCGTCGGAGGCGGCATGAGCAAGAAGCTGCTGCGCAGCATCGCCGCCGGGCTGGCCATGATGTTCAGCCTGGCACTGCCGATGCATCAGGCCGCGGCAGACGAGCCCGCGGTCTTCCCGGACATCCAGCGCATCCTCGATGCCGGCGTTATCCGCGTTGCGCTGCGCGCCGGGGATGCCGCGCCCATGATCATGACCGACGCGAACGGCGCCCCGGCGGGCTCGGAGCCCGACCTGGCGCGCGACCTCGCGAAAAAGCTGGGGGTCGAGGCGGTCTTCGTGCGCACCGCGGACACCTACGACGGCGTCGTCGACGTGGTCGCCCGCAAGGAGGCGGACATTGCCGTTTCCTATCTGTCGAGCGGGGCGCGTCGAGCACGTTATGTATTTTTCTCCCACCCCTACATCAAGCAGAGCGGCCGCCTGGTCTACAACCGCGCCCAGTTTGCGGAGCTCAAGCGCGATCACGGCATCGAGACGTTACGGGCTATCGCCGAAGACCCGGTGGCCACGGAGCTCCAGATGGGCGTTGTCGCGGGCAGCGTGTATGAAACCAACCTGGAACGCGATTTTCCGACGTCGCGGCTGCGGTTGTTCGAAAGCCTCGATGCGATGATGGCGGCGGTGAGAAGCGGCGAGACATTCGCCGCCATGCATGGTGGCCTGCAAATCGACTACTACATGCGCCGCAATCCGGCGACGGCGATTTATGTCGCATTGGACCCGGACATCCGCCAGTCCAGCGACATCCGCATCGCCATTCGTCCCGATGCGCCCAATCTGCTGCGCTGGATCAACCTCTACCTTGCCGATCACGTCGGGATGCTGGACGATGCCGAGATCGTCCAACGCTATTTGAATCAGAATCGGGAATCCGAGTGACGTCGAGACTTTCAGGAGCCGCCCTTGCGGCCTCGATGCTCTGTCCACTGAGTTTGGCGTGGGCTCAAGCTGCGCTCGGTGATGAGATCATCACGACCACGGGTGATCGCCTGACCGGGACCATCCTCGAAGCCGATGGCGACAGCATACTGTTGCAGACGGCGTACGCCGGCATCATCGCCATCGACCGCGGCCAGGTGCGCTCCCTGCGCCGCGGCGCCGCCGTCGGAGACCTGGGCTCAACAGCGCGGCCCGATGCCGCGTCCCCGCCGGCCGCAGGCGGCTCGGACGCGCGTGCGCAGGCAGTCACGACAGTGTGCAAGACAGAGCCGACAACTTCGCCGGCCGGCGCCCCGACGTCATCCCAAACGGCAGCCGCCGCCGAGCCCGCGTCATGGTCGCCGTTCACGCCAGGGAGCGAGCTCGGCGGCCGCGTCAATTTCGCCCTCAGCCACGAGCGCGGCAACACGGACAAGGACGAGATCGACTTCGACTACCAGCTGGAATACCGCCGCGGCTGGCATCGCTTCCGCGGCCTGGGTGCGCTCGAATACGACACCGACAACAGCGAGAAGACCACGGACAAGTGGGCGACCTTCAACCAGTACAGTCGGGTCTTTCCGTCCCGCTGGTATGGCGCCGCCTGGTTCACGCTGGAGCATGAGCGCTTCGCCGACCTGCGCCTGCGGACCCTTGGTGGTCCTGCCGTCGGTTACCTGCTCGCCGAGAGCGAGGCCTTCAACCTGGCCGTCGAGGTGGGCCCCGCGGTGCTCCAGGAGGACTTCTACGGGCACCCAGACCAGAATTTCACCGGCGCGGCCTTGTTCCTGCGCTACGACCAGCTCGTCTGGCAGGACCGACTGCAGCCGTACCACCGCCAGTTCGGCTATGCGGCCCTGGATGGCGACGACAAGTACCTCTGGCAGTCCTGGACGGGCCTGCGGGTGCCGCTGGCCGGCGGCTTCACCGGCGCCGTCGAATTCGAGTACGACTACGACAGCGATCCGGCCCTGGCGGCCGAGACCACGGATACCACGTTGCGCCTGAAGCTCGGTTATGAATGGTGACCCGGGGCGACGCCACGCCATGATGGCGACGCCGCGGCAACCGCGCCGCCTCCTCGCGCTCGGCCTCTGGCTGCTGGCGCTGCTCGCCCCAATCGCAGCCGCGCAGCAGGCGCCGGATGACCAGTCGCCGCCGGTGACGGCGCAGACGCTCCAGGCAAAGATCGCCGAGACCGAAGCGGCGGCCGATCTGCCGGAGGAGACCAAGAGCCGCCTGCTGTCCCTGTATCAACGCGCGCTGAGCAACCTGGAAGCGGCCGCCGCGGACAAAGCCGAAGCACAAGCCTTTCGGGAGGCCCTGCAAACAGCACCGGCAGAGGCTCAGGTGATTCGCGAGCAGCTGACGGCGGCGCGCGCCGCCGGGTCAGACGGACCTCTGCCGGCTGGCCTGGCGGTGGATGACGCGACCCCGCTTGCCGAGCTCGAGACCTTCATCCAACAGGACATGGGCGACCTCGCCCTGACCGAGAAGCGGCTGGCGGACTTGTCGCAGCGCCTCGAGGCGGCGACCGCCCGGCCCGCCGCCATCCGCCAGCGCCTGCAGGCGGCCGAACAGGAACAGACCGAGAACCTGGCGCAACGCCAGCTGCTCGATGCCTCCGGCGAGGCATCGGCAGAGGCGCAGGCGCGGCGCTGGGCGCTGGAGACCCAGGCCGCAGCGCTGGCCGCTGAGATCGAGATGCTCAATCAGGAGCTGCTGAGCCAGCCGGCCCGCCTGGAGCTGCTGGAGGCGAAACGCGACAAGGCGGCCCAGGACGCGGCGGCCATCGGCCGGCGACTCGCGCTGTTGGAGGGCCTCGTTACGCAGCGGCGGCAGGCGGATGCGGAGCGCGCCAAGGCCGCGGCGGAGGCGGCGCGCCTGGAGGCCGAGGGCCGGCACCCCCTGGTGGTGCGGCTCGCCGAGCAGAATGCTGCACTGTCGAGCGACATCGCCGACACCGTCACCCGGCTCGACGAGATCCGGCAGCAGACCGAGACCACCGAGCGGTTGCGCCAACAACTGGAAGGCGACTTCGAGAGCGCGCGCGAGGTCATCGACATCGGCGGCGCCAACCTGAGCGGCGAGCTCGGCAACCTGCTGCAGCAACAGCGCCAGGCCCTGCCCGACCTGCGCACCTTCCGACGTGAAGCGCGGGCGCGCGAAGAACAGGCGAGTGAGAGCGGCGTCAAGCGCGTGCTCCATCGGCGCGAGCAGCAGCGGCTGGCGGACACGGACGCCTATGTCGAGATGCTGCTCGCCGACGCGGGTGTGGAGGATGCGCCCGCATCCATGCGGGCACGGCTCGTCGATCTCGTCGATGAGCGCCGGGCCTTGCTGGACAAGGCCATCGAGTCCGAGGACTTGCTGCTGCGCAGGCTCGGGGAGCTGGAGGCCGCACAATCGAGCCTGTCGACCACCATCAGGCGCTTCGACGAGCTGCTGGACGTGAACCTGCTGTGGGTGCGCAGCGCCTCGCGCACCGAGCTTGCCGCGCTCGGGGCCCTGCCGGATCAGGTCTGGCGGATCGTCTCGCCGAGCGGCTGGGCCGGGGTGGCCGGCGTCCTCGTCCACCAGGTCACCCACTCGGCCGTCTTCGTGCTGCTCGGTCTGGTCCTCGCGGCCTTCCTGTGGGGCCGCAAGCACCTGATCCGGTTCATCGAGGCCACCAGCGAACGGCTCGGCAAGCCCACCACCGACCGCTTCGGTTACAGCCTGCAGGTGCTCGTGGTCACCCTCGTCGCCGCCGCCGCCTGGCCCCTGGTGGCGGCGGTGGTGGGCTGGCAGCTGCAGGTGTCGCCGCGGGCCACCGACTTCTCAATGGCCGTGGGCGCGGCGCTCGTCGCGCTCGCCATGCAGTTCTATTTCCTGCGAGCCGTGCGCCTGATGTGCATCCCGCGCGGGCTGGCGGCTGCCCACTTCCGCTGGCCCGAATCCAGCGTCCGGCTGCTGCGGCGCGAGCTGGACCGGCTGTCCTGGACCTATCTGCCCGCGGCGGGCGTGCTGCTCGTGATCGTCCGTCTCGATCCGCTGAACGCCGGCTGGGCGGCGGGGCGCGTCGCCTTCATGGTCCTCGCCATCACCCTGGCGTTTGCCTTCTTCCGCCTGCTGCACCCGAAGTCCGGTGTCTTCGCCCACGCGGCGAGAGGGGCGCAGGGGCGCACGCTGCCGTTGCTGTACTCGTTTTGGTACCCGCTGCTGGTCGTCGCACCCCTGGCACTCGCGGTGCTGGATGTGCTGGGCTACCTGTACACGGCAAAAATACTGCTCGGTCGGTTCGTGCAGAGCACCTGGATGGTGGTCGCGCTGATCCTGCTGACGGCACTGGCACAGCGATGGGTCAAGGTCACGCGCCGGCGCATCGCCTACGACAAGGCGATGGAACGCCGCGAGGCGGCGCTCGAGGCCCGCCGACGCGATGCCGGGCATGCCGACGGCGAGGACACGGCCGGGCTGACGGAGGTGGAGGAGCCGCAGATCGATCTCGACTCCCTGAGCGATACCACCGGCGGCCTGATCACCACCGCGTTGGTCACGGCGGGCGTTGTGGGGCTGTGGATTATCTGGTCCGATGTCATCCCCGCCCTGCGCGTGCTGGACAACGTGAGCCTCTGGCAACAGACCGTCATGGTCGACGGCGAGGAACGCCTCGACCCGACCACCCTGGCCGATCTCGGCCTGGCATTGGTCATTGGCATCGCAACCTTCGTCTTCGCGAAACAGATTCCGGCCGTGCTGGAGATGATCCTGCTGCGCAGCGCAGACGTCACGGCGGGGGGCCGCTATACGGTCACCACACTGACCACTTACGCCATCATCACCGTCGGCCTGCTGGTGGTCTTCGCGCTCATCGGCGTGCAGTGGTCGCAATTGCAATGGCTGGTGGCGGCGCTCGGTGTGGGCATCGGCTTCGGCCTGCAGGAGATCGTGGCCAACTTCATCAGCGGCCTGATCATCCTGTTCGAGCGGCCGGTGCGTGTGGGGGACATCGTCACTGTCGGCGACACCGATGGTGTGGTGACCAAGATCCAGATCCGGGCGACGACCATTCGCAACTGGGACCGCAAGGAGCTGCTGGTGCCGAACAAGGAATTCGTCACCGGGCGCCTGCTCAACTGGTCCCTGTCGGACCAGATGACCCGGGTCGTGATCATCGCCGGCGTCGCCTACGGCAGCGACGTCGACAAGGCCCTGGCGCTCATGCGCGAGGCGGCCGAGGAGCACGAGCATGTCCTCGATGATCCGGCGCCGATCCTGAGCTTCGAGGGCTTCGGCGACAACTCCCTGACGCTGATCCTGCGCGCATATCTCAGCTCCATCGACTACCGCATCGCGACCATCACCGACCTGCACAAGGCGGTCAACCGCAAGTTCGCGGCGGCCGGCATCGTCATCGCCTTCCCGCAGCGGGATCTGCACCTGGATGCGAGCCGGCCGCTTGCGGTGGAGTTGCGGCGTCCACAGGGTGAATCGGCGGGCACGCCCAGTGACGCTGAAGGGTGGCCGCAATCCAGTGGTGGCCCGAGCACAACATGACCAGGACGGTTGTCTCGTGCCGCGGCTCTGGCCCGGCACGCGGCCCTTCCGGCGGCGCCGCCCAAGGCGTGCACCGGCACCAGGATGGCGATCAAGTCGTCCGTGAACAGGATGCAGTCCAGCACGGGATCGATTTCGAGCCGCCGCGGCTGAACGACCTCGCGCATGCGGCCGCGCTCGGCTGATGTACCTGCTGGATACCAACATCGCCTCCGAGCTGCGCAAGGCCCGATCCGGCAAGGCCGATGCCGGTGTGGCGCAAGGGGCCGAGCAGATGCGAACCGCCGGGCTGTTCCTCCCGGCCATCAGCAGCGCGGCATGGAGCCCCGCCGCCGGCGGGCAAGCCGGCGCTCCCGGTGAGAGGCAGCGCCGGCGTCGACGGCAGGGGTTCAGTTGGTGTGCAGCTCGATGGGCTCGTGCCGTCTCAGGATCTCCTCGATCTCGGCCTCGGCCGTCTCCGGGCCCATCACCTGGACTTGGCGCTTGTCTTCGCTGACGCGGATCTTCTCCTGCGGAATGCCGACCGCGACCAAGTCGTTGCGCACGTTCTGGAGGGTGTCTGCGGCGGCGTAAACCGCGGTGATGATTTCTGCCATGGCTGTTGCTCTCCTCGATGGTGGTGCGGGCGCAGGCGCGGCGTCGATACCCTCCTGCCGCCCAATCCGCATCCTCCCATCCGCGACCGCGCGTGGGGGAGCCCCGCCATCGGCTGTCCCTGCCGGGTATCGCGCCGCGCAGCCGGGCGTGGCGGCGCATGCCGTGCGCGAAAGCCGTTATCATGGTCTGCGACCACAGCGCAGCAGGGGGTGATCGGCTTGGCAGGTGCAGTGCGCGTCGGCGTCGTGGGAGTCGGCTATCTCGGCCGCTTCCACGCGCTGATCTACTCAAGGCTCGACGGCGTCGAGCTGGTGGGTGTCGCCGACACCGACCGCGCGCGGGCGGAGGCCGTCGCTGCCGAGGCCGGGTGTACAGCCCATGCCGACCCAAGGGCGCTGCTCGGGCAGGTGGACGCGGTGAGCATCGTGGTGCCCACCACGGCGCACCTGGATGTGGCCGGGCCGTATCTGGATGCCGGCGTGCACATGCTGCTGGAGAAGCCCGTGGCGCCCGACATGGCTCAGGGGCGGGAGATCGTGCGCCGTGCCGAGGCCGCCGGCGCCATCCTGCAGATCGGCCATCTGGAGCGCTTCAACGCCGGCATCATGGCGCTCGCCGCGCGCATCCACCGGCCGCGCTTCATCGAGGCCCAGCGCATGGGCGGCTTCAAGGAGCGGGCGACGGACGTGGACGTGGTCTCGGACCTGATGATCCACGACATCGACATCATCCTGGGCCTGGTGGGCGGCGAGCTGACGGAGATCCGCGCCGTCGGCACGCCCGTGCTCACCGAGCACGTGGACATCGCCAATGCCCGGCTCCAGTTCGCCGACGGCGCCGTCGCCAACATCGTTGCAAGCCGCGTGTCGGAGCAGACCGTGCGACGCATCCGGGTGTTCCAGGCCGGCGGCTATCTGTCGCTGGACTTCGTCGGACAGACGCTCGACATCGCGCGTCCGGTGCCGCGGCCGGACGGCGCGCGGCCCGAGATCGTGCGCGAGCGCATCGCCGTGGAGCCGGTGAAGCCGCTGGATGCGGAGATCGCGGCCTTCGTGGACGCTGTGCGCTTAGGTGGACGGCCGTTGGTGGACGGGGCCGTGGGCCTGCGGGCGCTGGAGGTGGCGCTGGAGGTGCACCGGCGCATGGGCGGCTGATCCAAGGCCGGCAGATTCAGGCCCGCACATTCAGGCTGTGGCAGCCGGGCTGGCGAGCCGGGCTTGCTTGTATGCGCCCGAGCTCGGTCTCACGCAACGGAGGTGGCGGGCAAGGATGCAGCAGGGGGCGCGCAACGACGCGGCGACGCGACCTGAGCCAGGGCGGCGCTGGCCGTCAGGCCTCTGCCCCGCGTGTCTTTGCGCCGGCTTCCCGCGCTGCCATCTCCACGGCCATCTCCAGCGCCGCCGCCAGGCTGCCCGGGTCGGCGCGGCCGGTGCCCGCCAGGTCCAGTGCCGTGCCGTGGTCCACCGAGGTGCGGATGATGGGCAGGCCCAGGGTCACGTTGACCGCGTGGCCGAAGCCGAGATGCTTCAGCACCGGCAGGCCCTGGTCGTGGTACATGGCCAGCACCACGTCGGTGTCCGCCAGCAGCGGCGGCAGGAAGGCCGTGTCCGCCGGCAGCGGGCCGCGCACGTCCGCACCCGCGGCACGGAAGCGCTCCAGCACGGGCACGATGATCTCGATCTCCTCCCGGCCCAGGTGGCCGCCCTCGCCGGCGTGCGGATTCAGCCCGCAGACGGCGATGCGGGGCCTGGCGATGCCGAAACGTCGCGGCAGGTCCGCGAGCAGCGTCTGGAGCACGTCAGAGATGCCCTGCCGGCTCAGTGCTGCCGAAACGTCCCGCAGGGGCAGATGCGTGGTGGCCAGGGCCACCTTGAGCCCGGGCGCCGCCAGCAGCATCACGGGTCGGGCGCCGCACTGCTCGGCGAACAGCTCCGTGTGGCCGGTGAAGGCGAGGCCGGCGTCGTTGATGACGCCCTTGTGCACCGGGGCCGTGACCACGGCGGCATAGCGGCCGCTGCGGCAGCCCTGGCAGGCGGCGGTGAGCGTCTCCACCACATAGCCCGCGTTGCGGGTGTCGAGGCGGCCCGGCACGGCCGGCGTGCGCAGCCGCGCCACCGGGTCCACACGCAGGCTGCCGGGCGCCTGGGGTGCCGGCGCCGCCGCCGGCTGAAGCGGCTCCAGCGACAACGCCAGGCCCAGGGCCGCCGCGCGCTCCCGCAGCAGTGCCGGGTCGCACAGGGCCACCAGCTCCGCCGCATGCGCCTGCTGCGCAAGGCGCACGCATAAGTCCGGGCCGATGCCGGCAGGCTCCCCAGGTGTGAGTGCGATGCGCGGGGGTGCTCGGGTGGTGTCGGTGGTGGTCATGGGGTGCCTGTGCCGGCTCGGAAAATAGGGCTGCTCCAGGTTGCAACCGGTCCGCGCAGCGGTAGGAGCGGGCGTCGGCTCCGGCCGGTGCGTGCATTGTGCTGCGCATCGTCGGGCGCCAGCCGGGCGCTGTGTCGGGTCAGTAGTCCATTGCGTCCAGTCGCAGGTCCACATAGGCCTCGTCGCGCAGCTGGCGCAGCCAGATCTCGGTGGCCTCCTCCGCCTTGCGCTGGCGCAGCGCGTCGGCGGCCTTCATGCGCAGCAGCTCGTCCGGAGTGTCCTGCTGGCGGCGCTCCAGCACCTGCACGATGTGCCAGCCGAAGGGACTCTGGAAGGGCTCGCTCAGGTCGCCCGGGGCGAGGGCGTCCATCACCTCCTCGAACTCCGGTACGGTGTCACCGGGGTCCACCCAGCCGAGGTCGCCGCCCTTGAGCGCGGTGCCCGTGTCATCGGAGTGGGCGCGGGCAAGGGTGGCGAAATCGTCACCGCCGAGGATACGCAGGCGCAGCTGCTCCAGCCGCCGGCGGGCATCGTCGTCCGAGACCAGCTCGTTGGTGCGGATCAGGATGTGGCGGGCCTGGGTCTGGCTCACGGGCTCCGGTCCGTCGCCCTTGATGTCGGCGATCTTGATGAGATGGAAGCCGCTCGGGCTCTGGATGGGATCGGTGACCGCGCCCTTGGCGAGGCTCTGGGAGGCCGGCACGGCCAGGGTCGGCACCTCGGCCATGGGGAACCAGCCGAGGTCGCCGCCCTCCAGTGCACGGCGGCCGTCGGACTCCGCTGCGGCGACGCTGGCGAAGTCGGCACCCTCGCGCAGCCGCGCCAGCAGTCGCTCGGCCTTGCTGCGGGCGGCCGCCACCTGGGCGCTGCTCGGGCGCTCCGGCAGTGCCACCAGGATGTGCTGGAGCTTCACCTCCCGGCGCTGGATGAGCGTGTCGGCCTCCTGCTCCAGAAAGCGCTCGATCTCGGCGTCGCTGACCCGGATGTTGCGCATCACCGCCTGCTGCTGCAGCTGGCTGGTGAGGATCTGCGCGCGGGTGTCTTCCCGGAAGTTGTCGAAGTCCACACCGTTCTGCTCCAGTGTGATGCGCAGCTGCTCCAGGGTCAGGCCGTTGCGGGCGGCGATGCCGTTCAGCGCGTTGGTGAGCGTCTCCTCATCCACCTCGATGCCGAGCTGACTGGCCTGCTGAAGCTGCAGGCGCTTGAGGATGAGCCGCTCCAGCACCTGCTCCTCCAGCACGGCCTGGGAGGGAACGGCGGCGCCGCGGGCCTGGAGCTCCGGCAGCACCAGATCGATCTCCGCCTGGAGCTCGCTGCGCACGATGACGTCGTCATTGACCACGGCGACGATGCCGTCCAGGGGGCTGCTCGCCTGGGCCATACCGGCGGCGAGCCCCAGCAGCAGGCAGGCGATGAGGCGCCGGGCACCCCGTCGGGCGGAGCGCGGCGGGCGGGAATCAGTCGATGGAATAGCCATAGATCTCGCGTTCCAGGAATGCACCGATGGGGTCGCCGATGGCGCCGAGCCCGGCGAGCTCCACCTGGAGCATCACCGAGGTGCTGGCGGTGTCCTCGGGGCGGCGCTTGAAATGGCGGCCGAGCAAGCGCAAGCGCCAGCAGCAGCGGCCGAATTCGATGCCGGCGAAGGCATCCATGGTCTCGCTGTGGCGCACGGAGTAGAGCCAGCGGCCGACCATTTCCACCTGGGTGCCGAAGGGGAGCCGGAACGAGACGTCGGTATCCTCGTAGCGGTTCACCTCCCGCGGGGTCAGATCGGCGCGGTAGGCCAGGTTCAGCATACGCCGCTCGGGGTCGCGGTACTCCAGCCGCAGTGTGCGCCGCGGCATGTCGTCTTCTTCCAGCTCGGGATCCCATTGGAAGCTGGCGCGACCGAACCAGTTCTCGAACAGCCGCGCCGACAGCTCGCCGGTGTAGGGTGAGCGCTCGGCGGTCTGCACCGGGCCATTGATCTGGACGCGGCGGTCAGCGAAGTAATAGATCTGACCGAAGCTGACGCGGAAGAGCTCCTCGCCGGTCGCGGCGCGCAGCATACGCGAGCTGATGCCCGCGGTGACCTGATTGGCGTCGCCGATGCGGTCCCGCCCGGTGAAACGGTTGTTGCGGAACAGGTTGGTGAAGCTGAAATCCAGCTCCGAGCTGTCGAACACCGGCGTGTCGGCCTGATCTGCGTACGGGGTGTAGAGGTAGTAGAGCCGCGGCTCCAGTGTCTGCAGCGCGGCGTCGCCGAGCCAGCGTGTCTCGCGCTCGAAGATCAGCTTGCCGTCCAGGTCCAGGCTCGGGATCAGGTGATCCGGGTCGTCCGGTGCGCCCGGGTCCGCATCGGTCAGTGCGTAGGTGGACGCATAGAGCCGCGCCCCCGGGATCAGATGGCCCCAGCTGCGCTGCAACGGCCAGCTCAGCACGGGCGTGAAGGTGAACCGCTGGCCATGCACCTTGTGGTTGTGGTCGAAGTAATCGTACTCCGCCTCCAGGCCGATACGCGGGCGCCCCAGCAAGTCCTGTGTGCCCTCCGGCAGGAGCTGCGTCGGATTCAGGCGGAACAGGATCTGCGGCAGGCGGCCATAGGGCCTGGAGGTTGCGGGGATGTCATCGATGGTCTGAAAGGCCTCCAGGCGCGTCGTGAGCGACCAGCCACGACCGGCGTAGGCGACTTCGCCGCGCTGGCGCAGCCGGCGCGTGCTGGTGGCGTCGATGTTGTTCCCGAGGTCCTCCAGGTACTCATCGTCGCTGACGGCGCTGTAGTCCAGCCATGTACGCACACGGCCATCGAGCCAGCGACCTTCCTCCAGCGCATTGACGGCCCAGCGGAATTGCTCGTCGCCGTCGTACAAGCGGTCGTTCGGCAGGATCCCGGCGCGTATCTCGCCGCTGTCCGGGCGGGTCAGCCAACGGAATTCACCGCCCAGGAGCACGCCGCGCTCGCTCATGAGGCGCGGCGTCAGGGTGGCGTCCATGTTCGGGGCGATGTTCCAGTAGTACGGGGTCTCCAGCTGAAAGCCGTTTTCCTCGGACGAGCCCACGGAGGGGATCAGGAAGCCGCTGCGCCGCCGATTGTCGATGGGGAACTGCAGGTACGGCGTGTAGAACACCGGCAAGCCGCGAATGCGCAGGCGTGCATCCCGGGCGATACCAAGGCCCGCGTCCTGGTCCAGCTTGAGCCGGCTCGCGCGCAGGGACCAGGCATTGCTGCCGGGTGGGCAGCTCGTATACAGCAGATCCCGATAGGCGGTGCGGGTTGGGCTCACCACGTAGCCGGTGTCGGCGCGACCGCGGACGTTGAGCGGTCCCGACAGCCGGAACTGCGGGGCGTCCACACGTCCCTGCTCGGTGCTCAGGTTGATTTCTGCGCCCTCGCCGACGAGCCGCAGCTGAGGGTATTGCAGGTAGGTGTCACTGGGGGTCGTAATGGTCTCTCGCCGGCGATCGTAGCGCAGGCTGTTCGCCTCCACGCGTTGATCGTCGCGCACCACGGTGACGCCGCCGACGGCGTCCACCACCTCTGCGTCGCGCCGGTAGGAGACCCCACCGGCGGTGAGGTCGATGGGGCCAGCTGCTGCATCGCCGGCTGGCGGGGCCAGTCCGCCGCCGCCTTGACTGGGCGGCCGCGGACCGCAATAGGCCCAGTCGAGGCCGCGCTCGAGGCGGCCTGAGTCGCGCTCGATGGGCTCCCGGACGATGCCTTGGGTGGTGCCGGGACGGTCCAGATAACCACGGTCCCGCACGGGCTCGGCACCGGGCAGGCTTTGCACGCGGTCCGGGATCACTGCCTCCGGCAGCACCCACAAGGGTGGATCTGCCGGCGGGGTGGGCAGCACAGGCGGGGCATCGGATGTGCCGAGGTCGGGCGGCAGGTAGGGTGATGCGCTGACAGGCCAGTCCGGGGAGGACAGGAGATCGGGCGCCGGCGGCAGCTCAGCGGGCCCGGGCTGCGGCAGGTCGGGCGCTGGTGGCAGCCCGTCGGGTCTGCCCGGCTCGGCCATGACGGGGGCCCCCCGCAGCACCAGCACAATGGCGACGGCGCAGGCACAGCACAGACAGGGTTGGCGGTTGGCGGATGGCATGGGCTTCGTTGCTCGGGACGGCCGGGGCCGCGTGATGCATTCCCGTGCGCCTCTGCCGGCGCTGGGTCCACACCTGGGCCGAGGGCATGGGACCGAGGGGACAGGTTCCGCAGGCAGGCGCGGCACAACTGTACAAAGTCGCACATTCCACCCCGTGCATCAATGAACATGCGGGAATCTGCTAGGCTGCCGGGGCGACATTGGGCCTGCGGGCACGGCCCCGCCATGACCGACCTTGCCCGCAGGCCTTGGTACACAGCAGCGGAGGTGACATTGACGGATCGCGATGCGCTTTTTCGCGACTGGCTGCGCTCGCAGCTCGACGGCGAGCTGCCGGCGCTGGCCGCCGCCTCGGCCGATGCGAGCTTCCGCCGCTACTGGCGCCTGCGCCGTGGCGATGAGACCGTCATCGCCGTGGATGCGCCACCGGCGACGGAAGACAACGCGGGCTTCGTGCGACTGGCGCGGGCACTGCGGGCCATCGGCCTGAACGTGCCCGAGATCTTTGCTGCGGACCTGACGCACGGCTTTCTGCTGGTGGCGGACCTCGGTCAGCGGCACTACCTGGAGCACCTGCATCCGGACAATGCCGACCAGCTCTACGGCGATGCGATGGCGGCGCTGATCGCCCTCCAGGCGGCGCCTGCGCCCGCGGGCCTGCCCGAGTACGACGAGCCCTTCCTGCGCCGCGAGCTCGGCATCTTCGACGAGTGGCTGCTCGACGGCCTGCTCGCGCTGTCGCCGGCGGCGCAGGAGCGGGCAATGCTGGACATCACGTACGATCTGCTGGTGGAGAGCGCACTGGCGCAGCCCCGCGTCTGCGTGCATCGCGACTTCCACAGTCGCAACCTGATGCTCACCGAGACCGCCAACCCGGGCATTCTGGACTTTCAGGATGCCGTCGTCGGCCCCGTCACCTACGACTTGGTCTCCCTGCTGCGGGACTGCTACATCGACTGGCCCGAGGAGCGGGTGCAGACCTGGGTCGGAGCCTACCTCGACCTGGCGCTGCAATGCGGTCTGCTGACGCAGGCGCATGCGGCGGCCTTTACGGGATGGCTCGACCTCATGGGCATGCAGCGTCACCTGAAGGCGGCGGGGATTTTCGCGCGGCTCGCGCTGCGTGACGGGCGGCCCGAGTACCTGCAATACCTCCCGCGCACGCTCGGCTACGTGCACCGCATCGGTGCGCGCTATCCGGCCCTGGTGCCGCTGGCAGGCTTCGTGGAGGAGCGACTGCTGCCGCGGCTTGAGGCCCGGCTGACGACAGGGCTGGGCTGACGCAGCTTTCACCCCTTACCGGTGCGAAACGCCTTGCGCAGCAGGTGTGCAGCGAGCAGCCCCGGCGGCATGCGCAGCCAGTGTGAGCGCACGAACAGCAGCCAGACGGCCATGCGCGCCGGTGGTCGCCCCGGAGACCGTGGCTCCAGCACCCGCGGCACGAGCAGATCCATGAGCCGTTGCACAGGCGCGCCCGGTGCATGGGCCGCCGCGGCATCCAGCACCCCGGCGGGAACCGGTGTGCCGAGCATGCGGTGGCAGTAGCGCAGTGCGTAGTGGAGGGGGCGGCCCAGCTCAAGCACCTGCGCCCGCGCCAGCAGGCGCTGCCAGAAGCCCTCGCGCTGTCCGAGCTCGGCCATGAGCTGGTGCAGATCCAAAAGGGCGCGCAGCTCACCTGCGATTTCACTGTCCTGGAACACCTGGGCTGCACTGTGCAGGAGCATGTCCTCGTCGCAGAGGACGCGGTAGGGGCTGTCCGGCAGGCGCCGGCTCGCTGCCCACAGCAGCGTCGGATCGGGTCGCAGGCGTCCGGTGAGCGGCAGCAGGGCATGATGGACGTCCACCTCGAACGAGCGCGTGCGATGGTGCAGCGGCGGCAGCTCGTGCATCCAGCGGCGGTAGTAGCGCTGGTCGTAGCGGTGCTTGGTTTCCGTGAGCCAGCCGCCCGCCTCCAGCGCCGTCTCCGCCGCCTCCAGCTGTGCGCGCGGCACCATGATGTCCAGATCGGCGAAGTCGCGTCCGCAGGCGACGCGCAGGCCGGCGTGGGCATAGGCGGCGCCTTTGAGCAGAAGCATCGGGATGCCTCTGGGCGCAAGCGCCTTGTGCAGTTTGCGCAGCTCAAGGCGCACCTGCGCCTGCTTGTGCTCGGCGAAGAAGCGTTGTGCGGTGAGGTCGGACCACACCTCTGGCGGACAAGTCGGTGCGAGTCCCCGATCCTCGATGAGGCAGCTTAGGCGGGCGCAGAGGTAGTGGGCGCGGCTCTCGCGCAGCAGGCGGTTCCAGGCATCCATGGAGAACGCCTGCACGCCGGACGGATCGCGGATGATGTGCAGCAGCGGGCTCACATCTCCGGCACGGGTAGGTGGTCTATGGCGGTAATCATGGCGTTGAGGTCGCCGAACTGCGCGCTCCAGCAGCGACAAGACCTGACCAGCTGAGTCAAGGCATCGAAGCCGGTCGCACCCAGCAAGCGGTAATTGAACGCATTCTGCGACAGGCGCGTGAATGCGGTGCTGTCATGCAGGCCGGCGAGTTGCAGCGGGCTGTTGCGCACGTAGCGCGGAAAGACGATCCACGCAGGCTGGGCCGACTCGTGCTGCCGGCGGCGGCTTTCGGCCGGCGGGCGCAGGTGCGCGACATCGCCCTTGCGGGTCTTCGGGAACACCGGCCCAAGCTCGGCTTCCGGCGCAAAGTCGCGGATCACCCGAATCGACCGATTTTTCAGTGGAATCGCCCGGGGCAGCGGCATCAGCAGTCCGGTGCGCCAATCCAGCAGACCGAACTCATCCGAGAGCAGGCGCCACCCGCGCAGTGCCAAGGCTGCGGTGAGCGTGCTCTTGCCGGAGCCGGGCACCGCTGGCAGGACCAGTGCATACCCATCGCGCTCCAGAACCCCCGCATGCAGCATCAGGAACTGATGTGCGCGGGTCGCGACACACCAGTTGAGGCCCCACTCCAGAAGTGGAAAGGCGTGACTGCGCGGAAAGGGTGCGAAAGGCGTCGCCGTGTCGGTCCGGAAGATCGCCTGCGGCGAGAACAGCCTGCGCAGAAGCGGACCTTGGCGGACCTGAAGGTCGAAGTGGACGAGGACTGTGCCAGCATCGGGTTCCGAGTCGCCGTAGCACCAGCTCAGCAGCGCCCGCAGGCGGCGCAGCGGCGTCGTCACCCGAACGGTGAAAGGGCCATGCCGGTAGATGGCCGGTGCTCGTGGTGGTCGGACGCCTACCCTTTGCGGTGCGCGCGCAAAGGCGTTGTTCATGCCGTCGTGCTTGGGCAGCGCTCAATGAGCTCACGGTCTTCGAGGCTGTTCAGGACGGCCAGCATCTTCCTGCGCCACGGACCGTCGTCGGTGTTACCACTGGCGGCAGCGCACCGCACGCAGAGGTCCTCCGTTGACAAGGCTTCCGTTTGCAGCAGCCGCAGCGCGAGGGATGGCATTTCGCTCAAAAGATGGGTTTCCCCGGTCTCAGCGTGGAACACAGCGTCGGTCGTGCTCCAAGAAACCCAGTGCAACCCCATTGGTCCCACCGCCGACCAGCGGGCCTCGCCCATTGGGAAAGTGACCGTTGCTGACACGCGAGGACTGGGATCGCTGCGGGCAGCCGCCGTCAAACCCTGCGGCGATGCCCCAGCTCACATGGCGTTTTGGAAGCTTGTCAGGCAGCTGTGCGTGAGCGGGACGTTGTTGGGCAGGTTTTGCTCGATTTGTGGCGATTGCACCGCCATCGGATAAATGCAGTGCACGGGCTTGCTGGGTCCGACGGGGCTGGCCGGCGGGCCTGGCCAAGTAATGCCCTCCAGCGTACAGTCGGTGGGGATTCGGTCAGGGGGCGGAGTGGGGTTCGGCCCCTGCGACACCTGCGTCTTATCGTTGATCGGTGCGACGTCCGCGTTGTACAGATAAAGAAACTCCGCGTTGCGCTGGCTGTTCGGGAAGGGCAGGAGCGCCGTGGTGGTATCGAACCAGGTTCCGGGTGTCGGCCAGGTCTTGCTGGAGGTGGCGTTGTCCCCGTAGACCCAGACCTGATCACCGTTGGCGTCGACGAAGTGGTACACCTCGACGAGCGTATTCTGGGTTGGGATATCCGGGTCCTGCACGAGCCAGAACTGGACGCTGCCGGAGATGCGCGCGTAGTTGTCTGTGAGCGGATCGACCTCTCCCGCGGGCGGGGCCTGCACCCCGAGCTGCTCGTTGATCACGCACTGCAGCGCACTGCCGGCCGCCATCGCCTCGCCGCTCGGCAGGGTTGCGATTACCGGCGCAGCCGAGATCGCTGCGCGGAGGATGCCGCGCCGCTGTTGGGAGACGGCCTGTTGGGTTCCCGTGCCTGCTTGCTCCGGCCGCCGGGTCGGCGTAGCTCCGGCCTCAGTCGGGTTGCGTCGATGATCGAGCATGGTCCGTCCTTTACGAATGCGGTGCGTTTGGTGAGTGTAGAGCACGATCCGTGCCGAAAGATCTAGCATTCTGAAAACGCGAAAAATCCTCAAAGCGCGCCCCAGCCCTCCGCGACGAACTGTAAAATCTCTGTTGTGGGTCGCGGTACCTTGCCCCGCGCGTGAGCTTGGCTGGTGTTGCTTGGTCGCTCGCGTTTGACGGCGGGCCCCCGGCGGTTGCGCTGGTTGCGCGCTGACGCCGTGTCTTAAACGTTCTCTCGACCAATATCCCGCCGGTAGAAGCCCCCCGGCAGCGCCACCGATTGGAGCGCCCGGTAGGCGCGCCGGCGCGCGTCTTCAAGCGCGTCTCCGAGAGCGGCAGCACAGAGGATGCGACCACCGTCGCTCTCCAGAACGCTGTCTCGCAAGCGTGTACCAGCATGAAAGAGTTTTGCACCGGTGGCGTCCGGCGCGATCTGGATTGGGACGCCGCGCTCGTAATCGCCGGGATAACCGCCCGCCGCCAGAACGACGCAGAGTGCCGTTTGCGGATGCCATTCAGCGACGGCTTGGTCGAGCGCCCCAGCCAGCGCAGCATCGATGAGCGTCAGCAGATCCGTGTCAAGTCGCATCAGAATGGGCTGAGTCTCCGGATCGCCCAAGCGACAATTATACTCCAGAACGCGGGGCCCGCCATCTTCGGTGATCATGAGCCCGGCGTAGAGAAAACCGACGTAAGGCAGTCCGTCGGCGGCGAGGCCGGCCATTGTCGGGCGCATGACCTCGTCCAGGATGCGCTGCTCCAGCGCCGGAGTCACCAGCGGAGAGGGGGAGAAAGCACCCATACCGCCGGTGTTTGGGCCGCGCCCGCCGTCATCCCGGGCCTTGTGATCCTGCGAGCTCGCGAGCGGCAGAATGTGGCTGCCGTCCACCAGCGCGATGTAGCTGACCTCGCGGCCGCGCAGCCACTCCTCGATGACCACGGTGGCGCCGGCTGCGCCGAAGCGGTTGCCGGTCAGCATGTCGCGCACGGCCGCCTCGGCTGTGGCCAGGTCTTCGGCGAGGATGACGCCTTTGCCCGCCGCGAGGCCGTCCGCCTTGATCACCACCGGCGCGCCGACCTGCTGTAGGTGGTCCAGGGCTGCGTCGAGCCCGTGGAATGTGCGGTACTGCGCCGTTGGAATGCCGTGGCGCACCATGAAATCCTTCGCGAAGGCCTTGGAGCCTTCCAGCTGCGCTGCGGCCCGCCGCGGCCCGAAGCACTTGTGCCCGGCGGCCTCGAAGGCATCGACGATGCCGGCCACCAGCGGGGCTTCCGGTCCGACAACGGTCAGGTCGATGGCGTGCTCGCCGGCGAAGGCCACCAAGGCCTCGATGTCCGTGGCGGCGATGGGAACGTTCTCTACGCCCGGCTCGGTGGCTGTGCCGCCGTTGCCGGGGGCGACATAGACGCATGCCGTCTGCGGCGATTGGGCCAGCTTCCAGGCCAGGGCGTGCTCGCGGCCGCCGCCACCGACGACGAGGATGTTGCGTTGCTGTGCAGTCACGGCTGTGGCGGCGGACCGGTCGGCCCGCACTTGTCTTACGTTGCACCTATCATGACATGCCCCAAGCCGGGCTGCCTACCTTTGGGTGATGCCGCGTCCGGGGCAACGGGCCCGTCGGCCGCGCAGTCCATCCGCGCCCTTGGCCTTGCGCGTCAGTGCGGGCGGCCTGCGGAGGTTGCGCAGACGCAGTGCCCGGACCGTTGCGGCGTCGAGCAATGCGATTTCGCCTGCGGCCCGCGCTGTCATCGGTTGATCGCGCGTTGCGTCGGGAGCTTACCGCAATCTCTGTGCCGAAGACCCCGGATACAGCGATGCGCGTAGCCTTTGTCGGGTCTCCCGGGCCATTCGTCTGCTGCGCTTGGCGTTATCGTAACGGTAGTTAAGCTTTTGGCTTATGGGCGGATGGAGTGTTTTACCCTAGACTCCCAGTAGACGCGCCTGGGGCCACGCTGACGGGCGTCGCAGTCCCGGCGGCGAGCGTCCCGGCAACACAGCTGAGACAGTGGAGAGCGACAACAATGACAACGGGGAAACGCGCCACGGCGCGACCGGATTGGATGCTGCGGGCGCTGGACGATGTCGCGGGCACGGCGGATTGGCTTGCCGAGCAGCGCCTGCGCAGCGTTCGGGAAGTGCTTCCCGCCCTCATCATGCGCCTGGAAAAACTGACGGGGATGGATCTGGAGCCTGAGATCCGCCTGGAGCTGATGCGGCTCTACAAGCGCCCGGTGCTCAAGGTGTGTGCGGCATTGCCGAGTCCGGATCCACGTCGGGCACACGGCGGCTTCGACAGTGCGGGCGGGCTCACCAGCGAGCAGCGTCTCGACCGCCTGATGCGCCTTAATCTGGATCAGTTGTTCCAGGAGCTGGACCGCAAGCGTTACCGTTGCTCCGCCGCCACCGAGGAGAACCGGCATTGGGTGCTGCGCAACCTCTTCAAGTTTCTGCGGCGTCAGGTGCGCTACGCCATGCTCGCCGGCCGCGATTGCCCGCCGCACACCTGGCAGGACCTGCACGATCTGTTCGTCTACCTGGTGATCCGCGGCAATGTGCAGCTCGACAGCGGTGTCGAGGTGGACCTCTTCGATGACGGCTTCGACGCTGAGACGGAGTACAAGCGCCTGCTGCTCATCGGCTATGCGCAGCAGTGCGGCATCACCGGACAGGCCGCGCTCGACCTGCTGCCGCGGCTCGATGATTGGGCACGGCGGTCGAGACTCTCGGACCCCGGTGCCCATATGGGGCTGTTCGAGCTGATGCTGGTGGAAGTCTCCCAGGACCGGCCGATGCGGGTGAAGGATGCGAGCCTGGAGCAGGGCTTCCGGGGCTGGGTCATGCTCCCGGCGGCGGACTACCAGCGCTTCATCGACCGCGCCACCCGCCGTGAGCGGCGCCAGGCGCGGCGTGCCGCTTGAGCGCTGAGCGCCGTCGCGCACGGTGCGTCAGCCCTCTGACAGGTCCCCGACCCCGCACCGCCAGGCGGCACCAGCGCCGCGTCCCCAGCGTCTCGGCCGCTCATCCCACAAGCCGTTCCTCCGTCAGGGGCGAAGCTCACCGGCGCAGCCTCCCCCGGACCGCTCCGCGCTCGCGCGGGTGCTGAGGCGCGCCGTCCGACGCACCTGATTGCGGCCGTCGCGCTTGGCCTCGAACAGTCGGGCGTCGGCCTGCCTCAGGAGCGCGTCCAGGTCCGCGGCACCCTCGCACAGGGTCGCGACACCGATACTCACGGTCATGCGCAGATGGGATGGCGCAGCGGCCAGCGCGAGCTCGGCGACCGCGGCGCGCAGCTGCTCAGCAAGCTCCGTGGCGGTCTGCGCGTCGGCGCCGGGTGCCAGCAGCGCAAATTCCTCGCCGCCGAGACGGCCGAACAGGTGCGTTGCCGGCAGCAACGCCTGGACCATCGCTGCAAACTGCCGCAGCGCGGCGTCGCCGACGGCGTGCCCGTAGCCGTCGTTGATCTGCTTGAAGTGATCGAGGTCGAGCATCAGCGCTGCCAGGGGCTCGGCGCGCGCCTGCGCGTCCTCGAACAGGCGGCCCGCCAGCTCGAAGAAGGCGCGCCGGTTGTGCGCGCCGGTGAGCTCGTCCGTCACTGCCATCCGCCGCAGCTGCTCCATTGCCCGGTGGTACTCCACCTGGATGCGTACCCGCGCCAGCAGCTCGCGGGCACGGAAGGGCTTGGTGACATAGTCGCTGCCGCCCACGTCGAAGGCGCGCACCAGGCTCGCCTCGTCGGTCTTGGCCGTGATGAACAGGATCGGAATATCGCGCCAGCGCGGGTGGGCCTTGAGACGGGTGCAGACCTCATAGCCGTCGATGCCGGGCATGACGATGTCCAGCAGGATGACGTCCGGTGTCTCCTGCCGCAGGAGATCCAGCGCGCTGTGGCCGTCCAGGGCGACAATGACGTCGTAGTCGGCGAGCAGCCCGAGCAGGATGTCCAGATTGCTCTCGTTGTCGTCGACCACGAGCAGCTTGGGTCGCTCGGCCTCAGCCATGGCAGTTCTGCTCCAGCACGCGCAGCGCATCGCGCAACCGGTAGCCGGTCACCAGTGGCGTGAGGTCCGCCACCAGCGTCTGCTGATCGGCGCTGGCGGCGCATGCGCTGAGCGCCGCCAGGGCCTGCTTGGCCTCACGCGCGCGGCTGCGGCGCAGGGGCTCGGCCAGGCGGGTGAGGGCTGTGGTGAACGCCGACGGATCCTGTGCCTGATGCCCAGCCGCCCGGTGCCCGGCGGCGGCGCCTTGCTCCACCGGCGGGAGGGGCGCCGCCACACCGTCGGTGGGCGGGGCTTCGGGGCCGAGGGCTGCGGCAATCTCATCGCACAAGCGTGGCAGCGCGCGCTGCAGCTGCAAGGCGGGGGCGAGTGCGGCGCGCACGTCCGGCGGCTCGTCGCGCAGCAGCTCGCAAAGCTGTGCGGCCTGCGTATAGAGCGCATCGGCGCCGAGGTTGCCGAGCATGCCCTTCAGGTCGTGCGAGCGATGCAGCGCGCCGGGCAGATCGTGCTGGACCAGCTCGGGCAGGCGATCGGCGGCGGCGCGCTGGGTGGCCGCGAAGTGCCCGAGCACGGCGCGGACGAGCGCCGGGTCGCCCTGCATACGCTCGTCGAGGGCCACAGTGTCCAGGCCGGGGATATCGGGCAGCGGTGGGGGTTCGGTTGCCATGGCGATCGCGGCAGCCCGGCGTCGGCGTTGTCGGTGATGGCTCGGTTGAGCGCCCGGACTACGCAAGGGCTCAGCGCAGGTTTAGGGCCGACGCGCGCACCGATAGGTCTCGCACCGCGTGCCCCGCGGACACCGCAGCATACGCCGTTGCGCGCGGGGTGCGGTAGCCGGCAACGCCGTAGTCTGCGTGAGTCGCGTCCAGACGCGTGCATCTTGCCCGCTCGGTGTCACTTGGGCCGCATGCCGCTGCAAGGCGCCGCGCCGGGACCTCAAGCGGGTCAGCCATCAGGGATTCCCGCAAAGCATACCAGGAGCGGGCACAGAGCGTCGTGCCTCGGGCTGCCGCTCGACCGATGGCCCGCTCGGGCGTTTGACCGGCCGGGAGGCGATTGCTTTAATCCCGCCATCAAGCCCGGCAAACCCCTGAAGCTCGCCATGTCACTGCTCCCCGTCATCCTTTCCGGCGGCTCCGGCACACGGCTGTGGCCGTTGTCCCGCGAAGCCTATCCCAAGCAGTTCCTGCCGCTTGCGGGGGAGCAGACGATGCTTCAGGCCACGGCGTTGCGCCTGGATCATCTCGCCGCCGAGCATCCGCGGCTGGGGCTCAATGTGCAGGACCCGCTGGTGGTCTGCAACGAGGCGCACCGGTTTCTGGTGGCCGAGCAGTTCCGGGTGCTGGAGCGCCGCTGTGCGTCCATCCTGCTGGAGCCCGTCGGCCGCAACACGGCGCCGGCCCTCACCCTCGCGGCGCTGGCGGCCACTGCGGATACGGAGCCGGCGGCGGACCCGGTGCTGCTGGTGATGCCGGCAGACCACACCATCGCGGATGCTCCGGGCTTTCGCGCCGTCGTCGCCGACGGTTACCAGCTCGCCGACGGGGGCGCCGTGATCACCTTCGGCATCGTGCCCACCAAGCCGGAGACGGGCTACGGCTACATCCGTCAGGGCGAGCTCTACCGGCAGGAGGGTCTCGCCGGCAAGGCCTATGGCCTGCACGCCTTCGTCGAGAAGCCGGACCTCGCCACCGCCGAGGGCTATCTTGACAGCGGCGAGCATCTGTGGAACAGCGGCATCTTCATGCTGCGCGCGTCGGTGTGGATCAGTCTCATCCGCCGCTTCCGACCCGACATCCTGGCGGCCTGCGAGGCGGCCATGGCCGGCGGCGGCCGGGACGGTGACTTCCAGCGCCTCGACGCCGAGCGCTTTGCGGCCTGCCCCAGCGACTCCATCGACTATGCGGTGATGGAACGCCTGTCCGCCGACGCCACCGGCGGGGAGGACCTGCCGCCGGCGCTGGTGCTGCCGCTGTCCGTCGGCTGGTCCGATGTCGGCGCCTGGTCCGCGCTCTGGGAGGTGCGCGAGCAGGACGCCGCCGGCAACGTGCTGGACGGCGACGCCTTCGTCCACGACGCCGAGAACAACCTCGTGCTGGCGCAGCATCGCATGGTGGCTGCGGTCGGCGTGGACAACTGCATCATCGTCGAGACGCCGGACGCCGTGCTGGTGGCAGACAAGGACCGGGCCCAGGACGTGAAGGCCGTGACCCAGTTTCTGAAGGACGCCCAGCGCAGCGAGCACCGCCACCACCAGCGCGTGCACCGGCCCTGGGGGGCGTTCGAGTCCATCGACGCCGGCGCGCGCTACCAGGTGAAGCGCCTCACCGTCAGCCCGGGCGAGTCCCTGTCGCTGCAGATGCACCATCACCGCGCCGAGCACTGGATCGTCGTCTCCGGCACCGCGCGCGTCACCTGCGACGACAGCACCTTCCTGCTCGCCGAGAACCAGTCCACCTACATCCCCGTCGGCGCCACCCACCGGCTGGAGAACCCGGGCAAGGTGCCGCTGGAGATCATCGAGGTGCAGTCCGGCGGCTACCTCGGCGAGGACGACATCGTCCGCTTCGAGGACGTCTACAACCGCACCCCGGGCGAGGGCTGCTGATGGGCGGCCCGGCCGCCGGCGCGGACAGCGGGCGGGCGCCTGGGCTATGATGGCGGGCTTCGTTTTTCGCGACGCCATCGGTCTCTCGTCATGGGCTTCAAATGCGGCATCGTGGGCCTGCCGAACGTCGGCAAGTCCACCCTCTTCAACGCGCTGACCCGCTCCGGGATCGCCGCGGAGAACTACCCCTTCTGCACCATCGACCCGAACGTCGGCGTCGTGCCGCTGCCCGATGCCAGGCTCGATGCCATCGCCGCCATCGTCAAGCCGGCCCAGGTGATCCCCACCACCATGCAGTTCGTGGACATCGCCGGGCTGGTGGCGGGCGCCTCCCGGGGCGAGGGGCTCGGCAACAAGTTCCTCGCCAACATCCGCGAGACCGACGCCGTGGCGCATGTGGTGCGCTGCTTCGAGGACGACGACGTGGCCCATGTGGCCGGCAGCGTGGACCCTGTGCGCGACATCGAGGTCATCGACACCGAGTTGGCGCTGGCGGACCTGGAGACGGTCGGCAAGGCCCTGGAGCGCGCCGTCAAGGCCTCCAAGACCGGCGACAAGACCCAGCTCGCGCGCAAGGCGCTGCTGGAGCGCGTCGCTGCGCACCTCGACGAGGGCCACCCGGTGCGCGCCATGGACCTCACCGACGACGAGCGAGCCGACCTGCGCGAGCTCTTCCTGCTCACCGCCAAGCCCACCATGTACGTCGCCAACGTCGCCGACGACGGCTTCGAGGACAACCCGCTGCTCGATCGCGTCCGTGAGCATGCGGCCAAAGAGGCCGCCGAGGTCGTCCCCGTCTGCGCCGCCATCGAGGCCGAGATCGTCGAGCTCGACGAGGACGAGCGCGCCGAGTTCATGGCCGACCTGGGCCTGGACGAGCCCGGCCTGAACCGCGTCGTGCGCGCCGGCTACCGCCTGCTGGGCCTCGAGACCTACTTCACCGCCGGCCCCAAGGAATGCCGCGCCTGGACCATCCCGAAGGACGCCACCGCCCCCCAGGCCGCCGGTGTGATTCACACCGACTTCGAGCGCGGCTTCATCCGCGCCGAGGTCATCGCCTATGACGACTTCATCGCCTGCAACGGCGAGCAGGGCGCCAAGGAGGCCGGCAAGCTCAGGAGCGAGGGCAAGGACTACGTCGTGCGCGACGGCGACGTGGTCCACTTCCGGTTCAACGTCTGACGTCCTCGCCGGGTGGCGATGGCGTCGCCGGGGTGCCGGTGCCAAAGCGGAGCCCGGTCAGCGCAAGGGAGATCTCGCGCAGCAGGAACAGCAGCGCCGTGATGAATGCGACCATGGCGGTGATGAAGAGCAGCGCCACGGCAGTGGACGCTTCGAAGGTCACGAAGGACGCGAGAAACAGGATCGCGATCACCGCGGTCGACGTTTCCTGAAGCATGTGCGGCCCAAATCGACAGAGTGGTTTGGAAGCCGGCGGCCCCGCCACCTGCCGCCGGTGTCGGGGGCGCCCGGCCGTCGGTATCGGCACTGCCGCAGCCTCGCGGAGGATCCTAAGCAATTGACGCACGCCGTGTCCCAGGCTATACTTGTCGGTCTTTTCCGGCTACGTAGCTCAGTTGGTTAGAGCGCGGCACTCATAATGCCGATGTCGCTAGTTCGAATCTAGCCGTAGCCACCAGAAATGCCCATCAAATCAGCCGCCTGCGGGCGGCTTTTTTGTGTTCGGGCAGCCGGATTTTGCGCGTCCGATCCTGAGCTGCACCTCAGCTGCGGATCGCAAAGGTCGGTGACCGGTCAGGGAACGCCTCGCGGATAGCGCACTGCGACCTTGCCGTGTTCGCGCAGTGGACGTATTGACCAGGCGAGGGTCACGGTAGACCGCCGCTTCGCGCGCCCACTGGCTGCGGCGCTGCTCGGGTTGGTTGAGCTCGCAGGTCGCCGGCCGGGCACCTTGACGGGTTGCTTGCCCTTCGCGATCTGCCGACGGCGTCAGGCCGCAAACCGCCGGACTTCGATCTCAGCGCCCTGCGACACGGCTTGCTCCGCCATCGCCAGCACGCGCTCGGTCACGGCCTCGTCCAGGTAGTATTCGCCGCAGTTGTCGCAGACCATCGCCGGAACCTGCTTGATGACGATGGTTGTACCGTCGCGTTCCAGCGTCACTGTAGCGGTGCCGCGCCGGACTTCGCCCTGCTTGCAGATCACGCAATGCATCATCGCCTCCGGGTTCTGAAGTCGTCGGCCCACAATGTCGGGTGGGGCCGATACGCGGTGATCACCGTGCAGGCGCCGTCAACCGGGTTACGGGCAACGACCACGTGCACCGGTTGGCCGCCAGGGTGCCCCAGCAGCAGGGCACTCGGGTACGGCTGATCCAGGTTGTTCCAGGCCTCGGTCTTCGGGAAGAACACCTGCCGCGCCATGAATACCGGGCCGTTGTAGTCCGTGTCCAGCATCCAGCAGGGCAGGCTCTCGGCATTGATTGCCTCGGTTTCCAGATCATGTGGGCGGAAAATGTCGAGCCGTCGAAGCTTGTGTTGTACGCCTCGCGGTGCGCCTTGCCAACCAGGGCGGCGCCGATGGTGCTGTGCCCTCTTGCGCGCCAGCAGCCGATCCAGGTTCAGATCGAAGCTTTGCTGGTCGAACCGCGGGCGTCGATCACAAGTCCGACCACGTGCCGGTCTCTGGCTCCCACGCTCCAGCGTGGGAGCTGGGGCGGACGCTCTGCGTCCCGTCGCGCTGGTTACGTGATCGCCAGTGTTGGGCTCCGGTGGCCGTCTTCAGTGTTGCCTGACGCGATTCCGGTCAACAAGGGCCTTGCCGTCTATGGCAGCGCGGCCAGGATCTCCCGCAGCATGGCATCGACGTAATCCGCGCCCGCCATCAACAGCACGTGGCGCTTGCTCAGCTCGTCGCGTTTGTTTTGGTCGGTGCCGGAGATCCACTTGATCTGCTTCAGCTCGGTATCGGTGACGATGAAGGCGAAGATCGGGAAGGACAGCTGTTTCGCCAGCGCGCCGCGGATGTAGGCGAGCAGGTCCAGCTTGTCCTGTTCCTGGTGGACAACGCCGTGGGGCTCGACGAAGGCGAGGGTCTGCGCGTCGCCGCGCTGCATCCAGAGCATGAAGTCCGGGTAGAAGCCGCCGGTCTGGAAGAAGCCGATGCCCTTCTTGGGCAGGTTGCGCAGCAGGAACAGGTCGATGCCGTCCCAATGCGGGTCGTCCCAGGCGTCGTGCCAATAGGTGCGCAGGTCCTCCACGAAGCGTCGCACGCTCCCGACGAGCCCGGTCGGCACCGACTTGACGACCTCGGCGTCCGCCGGCGGATTCTCGGTCGCCAGCAGCAGCGGGGCGTATAGGTGCTCGTCCAGGTGCAGGCGCGGCAGGGGCTCTTGGGTGTCTTCCTGAAGCCGCTTGCGCCGGTCCTTGATGATCGCCTCAACCGCCGTGACCAGCTTTGGCGGCACATGCAGTTCATAGGCGGGCGCCGGCGGCTCGCCGGTGCGCGGAAGATTGGCGTGGGCGTCGTCGAACAAGCCGAGCTGGGCGTGCTGCGTCTCCGCGGCCCGCTGACGGCGCAGATAGAAGCGGTCGATGCCCTGTTCGATCAGCGTGCGCGCCGCGTTGGTGAGCCGGTCCAGGTCCTTTGGCGAACGGGGCGTCAGCAGCTCCGGCGGCGCGGCGAGATGGGCGCTGTGGTCCAGAAAGGCGTCGATGTCCTCGCGCGCGATGTACAGGTTGCCCCACTCCTTGCGCGCCTTGTGGGCCAGCGCGTGGCGATACAGGGATTCCATCGGCAGCAGCCCGCGGACGCCGCCGAGTGTCTGGTAGTGCACGGTCTGCGCGGCTGTCGCGAACCCGTCCTTGTCGCCGACGCCGATGGCGGGCATCAGGTTCAACTGTGCCGTGACCGCCAGCGGGTCGAAGCGGATGCTCAGGTCCAGGAAGCGGAAGTCGTCGCGCACCTTCGGGTAGCGCAGCCGCGCGCGGGCGATCCCCGGCTGCACGTCGATGGGCAGGCGCAGGACCACCGGCGGCTCCAGGTCCTCGCGTTGCAGCGTATTCAGGAAGGTGGCGAGATACTTGGCGCGCAGGCCGAAGATGTTCAGCGTCTCCAGCAGCGGCAGATGGGGCGGATGGTCGCGCGCCAGCGCCCCGTCCAGTGCCGTCGAGCGGCGCATGGAGAACTGCAAGCCCTTGAGCCGGATGCCGCGCCCGAACAGTTGCAGCACCTGGGCGCCGGCGTTTTGGCCGACCTTCAGCAATCCCATGGTCGAGACGCGCCAACTGCTCCAGCCCTCCAGAAACTTTTTGGAGCCCACCAGAAACGACACCGTGCTGTCGGCGCCGTCCAGGCCCTTGAACAGTGACGGGCTGATGCTGTCGTCCTCGTCCGCGTGCAGCGCGGTCTCGGCAATGACGCGCTTCAGCAGGTTGGTCGTGTCGCCGACGTTGATGACGCCGCAATAGGCGTCGCGGGCGCTGGCGCGGGCGCGGATGCCGATTTCGCCCTCAGCGCTCTTGATCAGGTGCAGACTCAGGCCGCTGTCGGCGTCGCCCTGCATCAGAAACAGGTCCCGGCGCAGATCGGCGACGATGCGCGGCGGGCTCAGGTTCAGCGACGCCAGATACGGGAAGCGGTCTGCGAACAGGTCGGCGCCGTCGGGGCGGGTCAGGCCGGTGTCGGCATGCAGCACGCGTGCGGCGAGCCGCTCCGCCCATGCCCTGTCGCGGCAGACCCGATCCAGAAAGCGGATGACCTCCAGCACCTCCGGTGCCTTGCCGGCGCTCACCTTGTCGCCGATGAAAACCATCAGCGGCGGCTCGATCAGGTAGTGGCTGCGGGCTTCGGGCTTGGCGTCGAAATACCGGCGCTGCTGGTAGAAGGCCAGCAGCCCGCCCATCAACAGCAGGTCCTCATGGGTGTTGCCCTGGTCGCCTTGCAGGTTGGCAACCCAATAGTCCTTGCCTCGGACAGGTGTTGATCGGCCAGGCCGCGGGTCGGTGCCAGCAAGAGGATATTCGCGGGCTTGAACAGCCCGTAATGCTGGAACTGCAAAACATTCAGGTGCAGCAGCAGGGTCTTGCCGGCGCCCGTGGCCATCCAGAAGGCGAGCTTCAGCGGGTCCTTGGGTGGCGGGGGTGTCTGGTGGGCATAGACTAACCATCAGCAGACGGGAACCGGGTACGCGCGCACTGCTGGATCGACGGTGGCGAGTGTCAAGCCATGTTCCAAGGCTTGGCAGACGAGCATGCGGTCGAACGGATCGCGATGGAGGACCGGCAAGCCCGCTAAGCGCGCGACACTCGGCTCGTCCAGCGGCAAGGTCTCGATGCGGTGCCGCCGCCGTTGCTCGGGGAGATAGATCTCCGGTGACGCCGGCAGAGGCAACTTTCCGAGCCGATACTTGACCAGCGCCTCCCAGATCGATACCGGGCTCAGGAAGACCGCGTTGGCCGGGTCTCGAATTGCGTCTCGCAAATGGCCCGGGAGCGCCTTCGCGCCAGTGAGATGCCACAGGAAGATGTGCGTATCCAGCAGCAGTCTTATTGCTCGAAGGTGCGCAGCTCGTCGTCGGGCAGCGGGGCGTCGAAATCGTCCGGCACCTCGAACTCCCCGGCACAGAGGCCGAAGGGGCGTGGCTCCTCGGCCCGCGCCGGGGCGCGTTGCTTGATGAAGGCGGCGAAATCCAACACCTCGCGTTGCTGCGACATCGGCAACTCGCGCAGGGTGGCGAGCAGCTCATGCTCCAGGGGCGTGGCTGGGACGGTCATCGAGGCTACCTCAGGGCGTCATCGAATCGGGATGCTTCATGATAGCGACCAGCTCGGCACAGTCTGCCACTCAGCCGAGCGCGTGGGCGTCGCGCTCGTTCATGGGGCGATGAAATTCGCCGTCCAGGCTGCGGCCGCTCGGGATAATGCTTCGTCGGAACGGGCGGTCACTTTCGTCGGAATGCGCACCGTCACCTTCTGCCCCCGTCGGTTCCTGCACCAGGGCGGCGCTGCGGCGGCGCCAGTGTCTTTCGGTGAGCCAGTCGTGGACGGCGCCCGCAATCTTGGTGTCACGGCACACGACGATGAGCACCGGCTCCATGAACTGGGAGTTCTCGTACGACTTCGCGACTGCGGCCATGCGCAGCTCTGCTTCCATCTCATGCGGGTCCTTGCGCAGGGCGGCAAAGGCACCTTCCGGCAGGTCGAACGCGACCATGGTCATCTCGACACCTCCGCGCTGCAGCTTGCTTGGGGGTCAAAGCAGCGGCTCAGAATCCGTCATTCGGCCAGACTTTGCACCCCCACAGGTCGTTGCGGTGGCGCCTCAGCGGCGTCTGCGGCGATGGCCACAAGGTTGCCTGGCACAGCGAGCCGGTTCGCGAGCGGTCGGCAAATGGAGCCGGCTTGCGGCGCCTGCGGGTCAGCGCCCCAGCGTCTCCGCAGCGAGCCCCGCCAGGTCGCCGTCAGACGCAACAGGCGGCACCAAGACCTTCGCGCTGAGATCCCGCTTGCGCGCCAGCAGCCGATCCAGGTTCAGATCGAAGCTTTGTTGATCGAACCGCGGATGCACCGCGAGCGGCAGGTGCACGTGGACGTCTCGATGCTGGCCGATGCGGTAGACGCGATCGGTGCATTGGTCCTCGACGGCCGGGTTCCACCAGCGAGACAGATGCACAACGTGGTTCGCCGCGGTGAGCGTCAGTCCGACGCCGGCGGCCTTCGGCGAGAGGATCATCACGTCGAGCTCGCGCTCCCCGCCGCGCTGGAACTCGTCGACGTGCTTCTTGCGCTTGGCGCCCGGCGTGCCTCCGTGGATACGCAAGGGGTCCCGTCGCAGGCCGTAGCGCCTTCGCAGGTAGGGCACGAGCATCTCCTGCACCTTCAGAAACTCGATGAACACGAGCGCTTTCTCGCCCTTTGCGGCGACTTGGTCCAAGACATCGACCAAGGCTTGAAGCCTCGCCGAGTGCTGGACCGTCTCGTCGCTGATGCCCGCTTCGGCGATGCTCTCCGGCAGCAGAGAAACCCTGCGCAGACCGTGCAAGCCTTCCAGCACCGCGCCGGCCTGGCCGGTGCCGCCGCGCACGCTGTCGACGATCGCGTCGTAGGCTGCGGCTTGGGCGTCAGGCATCGGGCACTCGATGCGGTGCACATGCTTCTCCGGCAGGCCATCCAGATGGTCCTGTTTCATGCGCCGCAGCAGCACCGGCGGGCTCGTCTCGCGCTCCAGCTTTGCCTGTAGGAGCTCGAGCGCAGTCGGGTCAGCATCTGTCGGCGCGGCGTAGGTCGACTTGAACTCGCTGTGCGCGCCGAGCAAGCCGGGCTGCACAGCGTCAACGATGCACCAAAGGTCCGTGAGCGAGTTCTCGACCGGCGTGCCGGTGAGTGCCAGCGTCAGCTCGGCATCGAGCGACTTGGCCATGTCGGTCACGCGGGCGCCGGGGTTCTTGATCCGCTGCGCCTCATCGAACACCACCACGCGCCATGGCACATCGACGAACAACGCGATCTTGTCCCGCAGCGTTTCGTAGGTCGTCAGCACCCACTGCGCGCGATCCCGCAGGTAGCGGCGCCGATCATGCCCGGACTTCTCGCGCAGCAGCGCGAGTTCGGCCCCGAAGGCCCGAAACAGCTCGCCGAGGCCGGGCTCCGCCAGATGCTGCTCGGCCTCAGCCTCCCAGTTCTTGAGCAGCCCCGTCGGTGCGACGATGAGGTGCGGCTTGCGCGTGCCGGCATCACTGGTCTGCTCGTCCACCCAGCTCAGGAAGGCGAGCGTCTGCACGGTCTTGCCGAGCCCCATGTCGTCGGCGAGCAGGGAGCCGCTGGAGCCCGCCGCCCAGTGCTGCTGGAGCCACGTGAGCCCGTCTATCTGGTGCGGGAACAGTGTGCTCTTCAGCAACCGCGGGACCCCCCCGGCCGCGCCTGCGCGGGCGCGTGTGCCAGCTTCGAAACCAACCTCGTCCAGGTTGTCCTTGATGATGGGTACCAGCGGTGCGCCCGCCTTGGGCTGCGCGATGCGCTCGAACGCGCGCTGGGTATCCTCGTCGGTGGGCACCGACTGGCCCTGCCACGTGAAGCTGTCGTGACCGGCTTCGCGCGCCGATTGGATGCCGTCGACGACCTCGGCGATCTCCGAGCGCTTGACGTTGACGACGCCCGCTTGTGTCTGAACGCCAATCGTAGGCTCGTCGTCGGCATCGCTGCCGCGCGGACCTGCACCTGCGCTCTCCCCACCTTCTTCCGTTGGGAACCAATCCGTCACGCCCTCCTGGACAAAGGCTTGCAGTTTCGGATTCCACTCGCCGAGCTTCTCGACGCGCTGGCTCAGGAACGCGGGCGTCTCCTGGAAAAGGCTGTCGATCAGCTCCGGGTCGATACGCTCCCCGAGCTGTTCCTTGAGCCCCGCATGCGGATTCGCGATGAAGGCACGGCGGCGTTCTGCCGATGCCTCCTGCATCTCGCGGACGATGCCGAGTGCGGCCCGCAGCGGCTCCGGCACCATGACGAACCAGTTGCCTTGCAGCGCATAACGCCGGCGCGCATCGGACAACTGCCGGAACTTGCGGCCGAAGTCACGCTGGGCCGCCGGCGCCAGCAGCTCGTGGGGGGAGGCAGACTCGCCGCGCTCGCGTGCCGCCTCATCCAGTTCCGGGTGGGCCAGCAGCACCGGGTCGAAATCATCGCCGTCGCGCACATCCAGGGTCAGCGCATCCGCCCGCGCGATGTTCATGGCGCGCAAGTGCTGATCCACCACCGCGTCGTCGGGCAACAGCGCCTGCAACGCGTCCCAGGCCGCGAACCGAGCGTCCATGTCGCCTTCCGGCGTCGCGTTGCAGCGCTCCATGCCCTCGATCAGCGAGAAGGCCGGGTCGAGCAGCGTGTAGGATTTCGCGCCGACCTTCAGGATGCAGCCCTCGCGGCGCGCGCCCATCGTCGGTACGCCGTCATTGCGCTGCAATTGGTGGCGGAAGCGAAACGCCGGGCTTGTCAGCACGCCTTGTCCGCGAATATTCAGGTGGAAGGGCGCCACGGGTGGCAGCCCGAGCTGCGCGATCTGGTGGCGGTCCCAGGCCGCGACCCGGGCGTGCGGAATGAGCATGCTTGCGTAGGCGTCCGGGAGGTAGTCCTCGTCTTCGAGCAACGTCAGCAGCGGTGCAATGGATGCGCGGCCATCTTCGTGCCGAACCGTCAGAGATCCCCAATCGGCAGGGGCAACCGGCTGTCCGGATGCGGTGGCAACGCGAAAGCGCAGGCCGCCGGCTTCTGCTTCCCATCTGAGAAGCGCTGCGTCATCGCGCGTCTCGTGCTTCATGAACGAATGCCCGTCTCGTCGTAGATCAGGTCGGCAACACGCGATTGCCAACCGCTGTAGTGCGCCAGCTCGTGAACGGGGTTGGTGACCAACTCCCTGCGCGTGTAGGTATCTTGGTAGAGCCGAGGGCACGCTGGCGCATCGGATCGCCAGGCTCGGAAGCTGCCGGAGTGGCTCCATTCCGTGATGACCAGATTGCCGATTCGCATCACGATTGCGGAGTGATTCTTCTGCACGTTGTATCCCGGCTTAAGAACGGCATAGGTTTGCCCGGAGCCGGACAGCATGTCCCTGGCCTCGATGCGCGCGACCGGCCCCAACGCCACCCAGGCGTCGGCGATGACGCCGGCTCTGAGGTAGCGCGACCAGAACGTCTTGCGGGCCGCCCAATGCCGGCGGGCCGTGGCATCACTGTTCGCTGCGTATTCCAGGAGCCGGAAGAAGTCCTCCAGGGTCTGGGTGACCATCCAGCCGAGCATGACTTGCCGTGCTCGTGGGTCCGCGCCGTTCCAGGTACCGGTGAGTCGGGGGTCGCCGAGCATGTCGAGCATGAACGCCTTGATCGGCTCCGCGACGGCCGGCCCCGGCGAGCCCTCGGCAAACGGCAGCAGCAAGCCGTTCACGAGCGCGAACCTGTCGCGCTCGAACCGAAACCGCCGCGCATCATCCGGTCGGCGCGATAAGCTGAGCAGGCGCTCCAGCAGGTTCGTGCTGGCGCTTGCGGTTCGCAGTTGCGAACTTGTCGCGGCGAGGAACCGACTGAACGCCTCGCGCGCGAATTCTCCCGTCGTAAGCTGCCCGGCCAGGCAGCAGCGCTCCAGCACCAGATCCGGTGCCTCCTCCGCCTGGGCGAGCCTCGCGGCCAGCTGTATCGGTGCATCGGCGGCGAAGAGTCCGCATTGATCGGCGCAACCTCTCCAGCGCGCAATGCGCCCACCGGAAACGCGCGGAAGCAGCTGCGCCGGAATCACCTCCCGCAGTTGCTCGAACAGCGGCAGGCGCTGCGGGTAAAAGAGCAGAAAGCAATGGATCAGTGCCGCCACCGCGGACGCCTTGCCGCGCCTGAACAACTCGCGAAGGTAGGCCGGGAGCACGCCGTCGCGCGCCGCCAGTGCGATGGCACCGGCGTCTTCGCCGAAGGGCTCGAAGATGACCCAGGGCGCGGTACGCAGCTCGGCGCTGGAAAGCCCGCTCATTCCCTGGCCGCCGTTCGCCGCAATCCGGTCGAGATGCGCGTAGGTCGCCTGTCGGAGATCTGGTGAGGGTGGGCGCTGCATGGAGTCGGCGATGCGTTGGCTGATGCTCTGTAACGCACGCTCGCAGTGGACCGGGGCCGGCGGCCGTGCGATCAGCCTGCCATCGGTTACGCCACGCAAGGCCTCGCGGAGCCCGGCCATGTCAACGGACCCCGCGCTGGCGCAGCGTGCGCACGGGCTCCGGCTCCTGCGTGGCGGGCGGTGGTGCCATGATGAAGCGCAGGTCGATGCGACGGTTGCGCGGCTCGTCCGTGGGCGCCGGGTGCTCGATCACCGGACGCCCCTCGCCGTAGCCGCTGACGCTGAACAGCGGTTGCCCCAGCTTGTTGCGCAGTTCCGCCAAGCCGGGCTCGCGGTTCTTCAGGAGCTCAAAGGTGTACATGGCCCGCTGGGCCGACAGGTCCAGATTGTTGCGGAAGCGCCCGCCGGATTGGAGCGGCACGTTGTCCGTATGGCCCTCGATGAATACGGCCTCCAGCTTCCCGCGCGTGCCCTCGTCGCAGCCAGCGTCGGCATCCGCAGCGTAGCAGGGCAGCACTTCCAGCAGCACGGCGCCGATCTGGCCGAGCTTGGCCTGCTCCGCCGCCTTCAACTCCGCCTGTGATGATCCGAAGGAGATCGCGTTCTCGCTCAAGCGCAGCACGCCGTGGTCGTTGTCGATCTCGACGCGAATGCCGCGCTCCTCCAGTCGCCGGCGGATGTCCTCCAGCATGTCCTCACGCAGTCGGCGCGCGTTGGTCAGGTCATCGCGCACGGCCTCGGCGCGTTCCTTCTCCACGATGGCCTGTTCCTTCTCGGCTTGCGCGGCCTCCTGTGCCGTGCGTTGCTCATCCGTCGCGATGCGAAAGTTGATGACGAAGGCGACCAGCGTGATCAGGAACACGAACAGCAGGCCCGCCATCATGTCGCTGACCGACATCAGATAGCCGGCGCCGTCATCGTCCGAGCCGGCAGTGCTGCGGCGACGCATCATGATCGCTTCACCGAGCCGATGGCGTCGCTCAGCTCCTCGACGCGCTCCCCGAGGTCGTGGTTCGCTTGGTAGAGCTTGTCGCTGATTTCCGCGGTGTGCTTATCGAGATCGGCCACCAAGTCGCTCACCTGCGTGGTGAAAGACTGCACGCCGTTGGTCAGCTCGGTGAAGGCGTTGCCGAGCGCCTCGTCGATGGACTCGAAGCGGCGCGCGTAGTCCTGCCACGAGGCTTCCGTCCGCGCGTTGCTGGCCTCCAGCTGGGTCGCGGAGTCGCGGACGACACCCGCAGCAGACTGCAGGGTCTCGACCTGGCCAGTCAGCGCTGCCGCCGATGCCTGAAAGCCCTCTGCGGCGGCGGTAATGGGCTCGGCGAGACCCTGCATGCGCTGAACCGTGGCGTCCAGACCCTCGATGATCGTCGCGAGCTTCGCCGCGGCATGTTGGTTGTCCGTGGTGATGCCGTGCATCTGCGACAGTGATTCGTTCAGCCCGCTCACGGCCCTTGCGAAGGCCTCGCTCAGTGACTTCAGTCGGAGCGTGTTGTCCGCCGTGGCCTGTTGCTGCTGCTGCGTGAGCTTCTCAACGATGGCCTCGACGCCCTTGGACATCTTCTCCACGGAGCGGCCGACGGCGTCCTGAAAGTCCTTCGTGCCCTGATTGAACAGCTCCGCGAGTTGCTCCGCGGACTGTTGTGCGGCGGTCTGATTCTCACGGTGGCGCTGCTCGGCGTCCTCTGTCTGCGCCTTCAGGCTCGCGTTCAGCTCGGTGAGCGTCGTTGCAAGGGCGTCCATCTCCGTGCCCGTCGCGCCCTTCAGCTCGCCCGTGAAGGTCGCAAGCAACTTCTCCAGCACCGCCTCGTCCGACTTCTGGCGGTCCTCGCGCAGGGCCTCGACGCCGTCGACCAGCTTGCCGAGGGCAGGGGCGATGGAATCCGACACATGGGCCTGAAGCCGCTGATCGAACGCGTCGGCAATCTGAAAGGCCAGTTGATCGGTAAAGCCTTGCAGCACCTGGGTCTGCTGCCGCGTTTGCAGCAACTGCTCCTGTGCGAGCTTTTCCGGCGTGACGCGCAGCAACCGCTGCTCCAGATCGTTTACCCAGCGCCCGAGCAGCTCATCGAAGCGGTGCACGCCGCGCTTCTCACCGATGGAGAAGGCGATCGATGAGACCAAGCCGACGATGGATGTGATGAATGCCAGCGAGGCGCCGTTGAGCAGCGTCTGCATCGCCTGCTTGGCCTGGTCGATATCGTCTGACGCCAGGCCGCCGCTGGCCAGGTAGATGCCCGCGACCAAGCCGACGAAGGTTCCGAGGATGCCGGCACCCGTCAGCAGGTTCGGCATGGCGTTGTAGAGCCGCAGGTTGAGCTTGCGACCGAGGAGGGCATCCCGGTGGAAGTGATACTCGGGTGGCTGCGCCATTCTGATGGCCTGGGGCTGGTCATCCAGCTCCGGATAGAGCAGCGACTCCCGAAACTGTTGCCAGTGATCGCTGAGCAGTGCGTTATCGCCGACGCGCTCCTCGAAGTCATGAAACTCGGCGGCAAAGCCCTCCGGACTGGACGTGCGCTCGATTTCGGTGCAGGCGGTCTTGAGGTCGCGGATCAGCGGCTGGAGGCGCACGAGGAACCGGATCGAAGCCCCAGCCGCGCCGAGGAAGATCACAGCGCAAAGGGTCGCGATTCCCGTCGGGGAGGTAACAAACTCAGAGGAGGTCTCGAAAGCCCCCTCAAGCGACGCAAGCCATTCCATATCGTGCTTCGTAATGCTCCGTGGTGTGTGGCACGTACGCTCCACGTGTGCGGCCAAGGTAACCTAGAGGCAGTCTATAGGGGAATCCCTGTCCACTTGAGGAGGCGACGCCGAGTCGCGACTGGCCGGGCATTGGGGCCACCCGCGGGAGCTCAGACATCTCGGTGCCACCTGCGTTTGAAGATCCGACCCAACGCGACCCACTCGGTGCGGGCAGGATGCTTGCAGACGCGCGGGCTCGAAGCGCCTGCGCGGGACTGATTCGGGCTGTCCCGGTCCGCGATCGTCGGCAAGCGCCTCGGCAGTGCCAACAGCTCCAGCCCGTGTGCGAGCGTCCCGGGCGCTTTGGCCGTCGGGCGACGCACCACGCGCGCCATGCGGCAGGTATCTGCGTGGCTGCCCGAGTGGAGGTCACCGCCACTCGGGCAGCCTTGACCCCCACCCGACCTCTGCCTAGGCTCACCCCAAGTCAGTTCGGCGCCGCGGTGCGCGATGCCCGCGCCCCACGTCCGTCGGCTGGCTCGCCAGGCACGCGGAGCGGTCCGTAAGAGGCCGCCGGTGCGCACAACAACTAGACCGATCACACGGTCGCACCACGGCGCCCGGTCCGCGCTGCCCGCCCCGCGCGGCGCTCGGACCGGCAGCCGAGGAGGAGGACATTGCAGGCTCACCAGCACAACGGCGCTGCGCTGTCGCAGCGGCGGCGCGCCGCCGAGCGCCAGTGGCAGGCGTTCATGGAGGCACCGGGCCGGCAGGCGCGCCCGGGTCGGGCGGCCGTGGCTCCCGCGACGGCGGTGGCGCCGGACATTCTCTCGTCCTGGCGGCGCAGCGCACGCTATCTCACCGGCAACCCGCCGCGGGCGCCGGTGGAGGACGCGGCGCTGGCGCGGGAGCTGTGGCAGTCGTCGCCGCTGCGCCACGCGCTCGAGGTGCAGCGGCCGCAGCTGGAGGCGCTGGCGCGGGAGGGCTCGCTGCTGGCGGCCGTCGCCGGGCCCTGCGGGCGGCTGCTCTGGACCTACGCGAGCGGCCATATGCTGAAGCCGGCGGCGGCGGTGAACTTCGTCCACGGGGGCCGCTGGGACGAGGCCGCCGTGGGGACGAATGCCGTGGGGCTCGGGCTGCGCCTGCGGCGGCCGGTGACGGTGTTCTCGTCCGAGCACTTCCAGCCCTTTGTGCACGACTGGGTCTGCTATGCGGCGCCGATCCTGCACCCGCGCACGGGGGCGTGTCTGGGGCTGCTGGATCTCTCCACCACCTGGGACCGGCATACGCCGCTGGGTCAGGCGGCGGTGTCGGATCTGGCGCGGTCCATCGCGCAGGCGCTGCCGCCGGAGGCGCCGCGGGCGGAGCTGGAGGTCCGGGCGCTCGGGCAGCCGCGGGTGCAGTATCAGGGCAGGCCACTGGCGCTGCCGCCGCGGCAGGTGGAGATCCTGTGCCTGCTGACGTTGCATCCGGAAGGGCTCGGCCTGGAGGCCCTGCATGCGGCGCTGTATGGCGATGCGCAGGTCTCCCGCTCGACGCTCAAGGCCGAGCTCTCGCAGCTGCGCGCGGCACTGGACGGGCAGATCGGCTCGCGGCCCTATCGGCTGACCCTGCCGGTGTGGGCGGATTTCATCGAGATCTGGCAGGCCCTGCACCGCGGGCAGGCGGCCGAGGCCATCGGCCTCTACGGCGGGCCGCTGCTGGCGGCCTCGGCGTCGCCGGCCCTGGAGGAGTGGCGGCATTGCATCGATGCCGTGATGGCCCGGGCGCTGGAGGCCTGCGACGAGCCGGCCGGGCTGATCGGGCGCATCTGCCGGAGCACCGCGGGCAGCGAAATGCTGCGCGAGCGGCTCGCGGAGCTGATGGACGCGTGATCCTGGAACGGGCGGTTCAAGTTCTGAAGCCCGGTTGATGTGTGTGATCTCGCAACACCGCCCGGCGGTGTCGCGCATCCGGTGGCGCTCCGCGCTGCGGGTTGGGCGGTGTGGAGGCGCGGGTGCTCTGGTGCGCGCGGCGGCTGGGCGCAGAGCGTCGAGGCGTCGTGGCGCCGCCCTGTGTCGTTACGAGCCCGGGTTGGGCTCGCGAGGCGAGTGGACCACGGCTTGCTGTCGGGCTGCGCGCCGTGCCTCGAACTGTCGCAGGTAATGGGGCTCGTAGGCCCGCAGCGCCTCGCGCAGGGCCTCCGCCGGGATGATTGGCGACAGGGCGCGGGCGAGCACGTTGCAGTTCCAGAGGCCGATGGTCGGCTGCGCGCCGAAGGCGTAGCGGCCCTTGTCGTCGAGCGGGCTGGCGACGAAGGCGTCGCGCTCCGCGGCAGTGCCGTCAGCCGGCACAAAGGCCGCGGCACCGAGGTCCAGCGTCACGCCCACCGCGGACTGGTTGTCGGTGTTCATCATGCCGTGGGTGAAGCCGGCGGCCTGCCAGTGGGCGATGAGGTCCGCGGTGTCCAGCACCATGGCCCGGAACAGCGCGGCGTGGCGGTCGTCGCCCGCGGGCACGCGCCCGGCGCAGTGGTGTGCGATGAGGTAATCCGCCAGCCGCCGCAGGCCGAGCGTATCGCGCTTGAAAAAGCAGTTCTCGAAGGTGCCGAAGCGCAGATGGCTCGGGGCCAGCCGCACCAGGATGGCCGCGCGCTCGAAGCCCCCGCGGTCCACCTGCTCGTCGCCGGCGATGACGCAGAGGCAGCGTGCGGTGGGGATGCCGAGGCCGGCGAGCCGCCGGCTCAGGTCCAGCTCGTGCAGGCACTCGGTGAGCCCGGCGCGGCCGTCTGCCTCGCGGGCGTAGGGGGTGCGCCCGGCGCCCTTGAGGCTCAGCTCCAGGCGGCCCCGTTCGGTCACGATGCTGCCGAGCACCAGCACCCGGCCGTCGCCGAGAAAGGGGTTGAAGCGCCCGAACTGGTGCCCGGCGTAGTCCAGCGCCAGCGGGCGGCAGCCGCGCGGCAGGCGGCGGCCGCTCAGGAGGTCGAGCCAGGCGCCGGCGGCGCAGTCGTCGGGGGCGAGGCCGATGAGGGCCGCGGCGTCGGGGTCGCAGGCGACGAGCTCCGGGTTGGTGAGCGGCCGGGGGGACAGCTCGGTGAAGAAGTCCGGCCCCAGGTGCAGCAGGGGCTGGTGCAGCGCCGATGGCGGGAGGGCCGGCATGTCAGGGCAGCATCATCGGCCGTCGCCGGCCGCCCGGCACGCCGCGCCAGACGTGCCGGGCGGGGCACGCCGGTCAGAAGAACCCGAGGGGGCTCACGTCATAGCTCACCAGCATGTTCTTGGTCTGCTGATAGTGGTCGAGCATCATCTTGTGGGTCTCGCGGCCGACGCCGGACTTCTTGTAGCCGCCGAAGGCCGCGTGCGCCGGGTAGTGGTGGTAGCAGTTGGTCCAGACGCGCCCGGCCTGGATGCCGCGGCCCATGCGGTAGGCGAGGTTCATGTCGCGGGTCCAGAGTCCGGCGCCGAGGCCGAAGTCCGTATCATTGGCGATGCGCAGCGCATCGGCCTCGTCCCGGAAGGTGGTCACGGACACCACGGGGCCGAAGATCTCCTCCTGGAACACCCGCATGTCATTGGTGCCCTTGAGCAGCGTGGGCTGGATGTAGAAGCCCTGGTCGTGGTCGGCGTCCATGCGCTCGGGCTCGCCGCCGATCAGCACCTCGGCGCCCTCGTCGCGGCCGATCTGGATGTAGCCCAGGATCTTGTCGTACTGCTCCTGCGAGGCCTGGGCGCCCACCATGACGTCGGTGTCCAGCGGGTTGCCGCGCTTGATCTCGCGCGAGCGCTGGATGACGAGGTCGATGAAGCGCTCGTACATGGACTCCTGCACCAGGAGCCGGGACGGGCAGGTGCAGACCTCGCCCTGGTTGAAGAAGGCCAGCACCGCGCCCTCCACACACTTGCTGACGAAGTCGTCCTCCTGCTCCAGCACGTCGGCGAAGTAAACATTCGGCGACTTGCCGCCCAGCTCCACGGTGGACGGGATGATGTTGTCTGCGGCGTAGCGCATGATCTTCGCGCCCACCGGGGTGGAGCCGGTGAAGGCGATCTTGGCGATGCGCCGGCTGGTGGCGAGCGCCTTGCCGGCCTCCTCGCCGTAGCCGTTGACGACGTTCAGCACGCCGGCGGGCAGCAGGTCGGCGATCAGCTCCATCAGCACCAGGATGGACGCCGGTGTCTGCTCGGCGGGCTTCAGGACCACGCAGTTGCCGGCGGCGAGCGCCGGGGCGAGCTTCCAGGCCGCCATCAGCAGCGGGAAGTTCCAGGGGATGATCTGGCCGACGACGCCGAGCGGCTCGTGGAAGTGGTAGGCGACGGTGTGCTCGTCGATTTCGCCGATGCTGCCCTCCTGGGCGCGGATGCAGCCGGCGAAGTAGCGGAAGTGATCGACGCACAGCGGGATATCGGCGTTGAGGGTCTCGCGTACGGCCTTGCCGTTGTCCCAGGTCTCCGCCACCGCGAGCTGCTCCAGGTTGGCCTCGATGCGATCGGCGATCTTGAGCAGGATGTTCGCGCGCGCGGTTACCGAGGTGCGGCCCCAGGCGTCCTTGGCGGCATGCGCCGCGTCCAGCGCCAGGTCGATGTCGGCCGCACCGGAGCGGGGAATCTCGCAGAACGGTTTGCCGTTCACCGGCGAGACGTTGTCGAAGTAGCTGCCCGCCACCGGCGGCACCCACTCGCCGCCGATGAAGTTGTCGTAACGGGGCTTGAAGTGGACGACGGCACCGTCGCTGTTGGGGGTTGCGTAGATCATCGGAACACTCCTTCGGCCGGGTGGGGCCTTGTCTTGTCTGTGCGGATGCGGCGCGCGGTCGCATGTGCGGCGTCCGCGTGGCGCGAGCCGGGGGGAGACTAGCCGGTGGAGGTTGGGAAAAGGTTGGCGTTGCGGCGCGTCGCCTCCGCTGCTGCTTGCGCGCTCGGGGGAGCGGGCGCCGCGGCAACCGGCGCTCGGATGCGGCGCTTGGGCGAGCTGCCCTGGTCGGCCCGGGTCAGGTGTGATGCAGGCAGGCGCCCCGGACAGAAGCGCGAGCCGGCTGCGCCAGCGGGCTGCACCAGACGGTTGCAACGGACCGGTGCAACCGACCGTTGCGACCGGGGATCGGGATCAGGCGGCCGGATCAGGCGCGGGAGAGGAGCCCCGGCACCGGCCGTGGGTCGGCCGGCCTCAAGCGCAGGGTGTCGCCCGCGCCAGCTCGTTGGCCCGGCGCGCCTGCTCGGCGACCGCCGGGGTGGCAGTCGGGTTGTACGTTGGGGCGGCAGGGGGCAGCGGGGCGGCTTCGGCGTCATCCTCGCGCACCCGCCAGAGCTCGCGGCCGAACAGCACGGGCAGCAGCGCATAGGCGCCGGCGACCAGCATGCCGGCGATGGTGAGATTGTCGAAGTACATGTCAGAGATTGCTCCCGAGGCCGGGCCGATGCCCAGACTCCTGACCAAACAATCCCGGTATTTTAGCAAACGCTAACGTACTGATCCATAGTCGTTTGTCGGTTCTGAGGCGCATATCGCACGCCCCTTTGGAACGGCGTCCATTTCTGTTTTAGATTTGGGGGATGGCTCAGCGCACCAGCAGTAGAGGTCAGCGTTGCCTGCAGACAAAACCAGATAATTTCGCCACTGAGTAAACGCTTATGGCCGACGACAGCAGCAGACCGCCGCCGCAGGAGGATCGAGGGTCGGCCAGGGACGGCGGACAGCAGCAGGCGCTCGGACTCGCCGGCCGCATCGCGCGGGCCTTCATCAACACGCCTGTCACGCCGATGCTGCTGATCGCATGTCTGTGCATCGGCCTGATCGGCCTGCTGTTCACGCCCCGGCAGGAAGATCCGCAGATCTCCGTGCCGATGATCGACATCTTCGTGCAGTACCCGGGCGCCTCCGCCAAGCAGGTGGAGAGCATGGTGACGGAGCCCCTGGAACGGATCATGAAGGAGATCCCCGGGGTGCGGCATGTCTACTCCGCCACCCAGCGTGGGGCGGCCATCGTCACGGTGCGATTCTACGTGGGCGAGGAGATGGGCCCGTCCATCGTCAAGGTGCACGACAAGCTCCAGTCGAATCTCGACAAGATGCCGCCGGACGTGCAGATGCCGCTGGTGAAGCCGGTGAGCGTCGACGACGTGCCGGTGGTGACGGCGACGCTGTGGTCGGACGACGTGGGCGATGCGCAGCTGCGCACCCTGGCGCTCGATGTGCTGCAGGAGCTGGGCTCGGTGAAGGACACGGGCAAGGGCTTCGTGGTGGGTGGCCGCGAGGAGCAGATCCGGGTGGAGGTGCTGATGGAGCGCCTCGCCGGCTATGGCGTCACGCTGGACCGCATCGCCGGCACCATTCAGAGCGCCAATGCGGAGCGGGCCACCGGGCGCAGCGAGTCCCAGGGTGCCGCCTTCAACGTCTACTCGGGCGCCTTCCTGCGCACGGCGGAGGATGTCTCAAAGCTGGTGGTGGGCACCCAGGGCGGCTACCCGGTCTATGTGCGCGACGTCGCCGTGGTGGAGCACATGCCCGAGGACGCCAAGGAGGTGGTCACCCACTTCACCGGGCCGGCCTACGCGGGCGATCTGGTGGCCGACGGCGCGCAGGCAGTGACGCTGGCCATCGCCAAGAAGGAGAAGACCAACGGCGTGATCGTGGCGCGGGCGGTGCTCGATAAGCTCGAGAAGCTCAAGGGCACACTGATTCCCACCAATGTCCATGTCGAAATCACCCGCAATTACGGCAAGACCGCCAACGACAAGGTCAATGAGCTGCTGAAGGCCATGTTCGAGGCGGCGGTGATCGTCTCGATCCTGTGCCTGGTGGGACTCGGCGCACGGGCGGCCTTCGTGGTCATCACCGTCATTCCGGTGGTGATTCTGCTCACCATCTGGTGGGCGATGGTGGTGGACTACACCATCGACCGGGTGAGCCTGTTCGCGCTGATCTTCGCCATCGGCATTCTGGTGGACGACGCCACCGTGGTGGTGGAGAACATCTTCCGGCACTGGCTGGAGGTGGGTAAGACCTCCATCGCCGAGGCCGTGGCGGCGGTGGACGAGGTGGGCAACCCCACCATTCTCGCCACCTTCACCATCATCGCCGCGCTGCTGCCCATGGGCTGGGTGAGCGGCCTGATGGGGCCCTACATGCGCCCGATCCCGGTGCTCGGCTCCTCGGCCATGTTCTTCTCGCTCATCGCGGCCTTCGTCTTCACGCCCTGGTTCGCGCTGCGCGTGCGCCCGCGCCCGGCGGCGCTCGCGAAGGCCGAGCGGCGCGAGGAGGTCACCCGCCGCATCATCGGCCGCTTCTACCGGCCCCTGGTGACGCCGCTGATCGAGAGCCGCACGCTCGGCCTGTCCTTCCTGGTGCTGGTCATCGCCGCCACCGCCGGTGTCTGCCTGCTGTTCTACACCCAGACGGTGCCGGTGAAGATGCTGCCCTTCGACAACAAGCCGGAGTTCAGCGTCGTCGTCAACATGCCGGAGGGCACTGCACTGCCGGAGACCGCCAATGTCGTCCGCCAGCTCGCCGAGAAGGCGCGGGAGATCCCCGAGGTCGAGGCGATACAGACCTACGCCGGCACCGCCCAGCCCTTCAACTTCAACGGCATGGTCCGCCACTACTACCTGCGCGAGAACCCCTGGGAGGGGGACCTGCTGGTGATGCTGAAGGACAAGCAGGCGCGCGAGCGGGGCAGCCACGCGATCGCCGTCGAAGCCCGGGAGCTGCTGACGCCGCTGGCCCACAATCTGGGCGCACGCATCGCCGTGGTGGAGATGCCGCCCGGGCCGCCGGTGCTGCAGACCGTGGTGGCCGAGGTCTATGGCCCGAGCGAAGAGGTCCGCCGGCAGGTGGCGCGCGACATGACCGAGATGTTCGAGGACGCGCACGGCATCGTCGATGTCGACAACTACATGGCCGAGCCCTACGACTACTGGCGCTTCGACGTTGACACCGAGAAGGCCGTGCGCCGCGGCATTTCCGTCGATGCCATCAACCAGGCCCTGGCCATGGCCATGGGCGGCTTCAAGGTCGGCGACGTCAAGCGCGGCACGGTGCAGGAGCCCACCTACATCGTGCTTCAGGTGCCGCTGTCGAACCGGGCGCACCTGACGACGCTGGCGAGCCTGCCGCTGCGCTCGCCGAGTGGGGAGATGGTCCCGCTCTCGGAGCTCGGGCAGTTCGTCAGGCGCACCGAAGACCCGATCATCTACCACAAGGATCTGCGGCCGATGGAATACGTCGTGGGCGAGATGGAGGGCCGCCTCGGGGCGCCCATCTACGGCATGCTGGAGGTGGAGGACCGGCTCGCGGACTACACCACACCGGACGGCGTGACCATGACCGGCATGCCCATGGGGCTCATCGGTCCGCCCGCGGATGATTCGGTGTCGGGCTTCGAGTGGAGCGGCGAGTGGACGGTCACCTACGAGACCTTCCGCGATATGGGGCTCGCGTTCATCGCCGCGCTGCTGCTGATCTACGGGCTCATTGTCTGGGAGTTCCGTGACTTTGCCCTTGCCGGGCTCATCATGTCGCCCATCCCGCTGACCCTCATCGGCATCGTCCCGGGGCACCTGCTCATGGGGGCCGAATTCACGGCCACCTCCATGATCGGGCTCATCGCGCTCGGCGGCATCATTGTGCGCCAGTCCATCCTCATCGTGGAGTTCGTGAAGCTGGAGGTGGCCAAGGGCAAGAGCGTGCGCGAGGCGGCGGTGTCCGGCGCCGAGATCCGCATGCGGCCGATCCTGATCACGTCCCTTACCCTGATGGCGGGCGCCTGGGCCATCATCCAGGACCCGATCTTCCAGGGCATGGCGGTGAGCCTGTTCTTCGGCGCCGGCGTGGCGACGCTGATGGCCGTGATCGTGATCCCGCTCGGCTGCATCAGCCTGCGCAGGCACTTCTACCTGCACGAGACCGAGAGCGGCGAGATCGCGCTGTCCGGGCGCTACGCCGAGGTCGAGGAGGTGCCCGGCGACGGCAAGCGCTCCGCACCCGCGCGCGCTCCCCTGTGGCTGCGGCTCTGGGGCCTGCTGGCCGAGGTCGTCATCTGGCTCGTCGGTGCCGTGCAAGGGCTGGTGTCGGCGCTCTGGCGTCTGCTGCCGCTGGGCTCGGCTGGTGACCTGCCCGGGCGGGGACCCGGCTCGGGCCCAGCCGGCCCTGGCTCCGGTCCCGGACCCGGCTCGGGGCCGCCGTCCGGTGGCAGCTCGGCGTCCGGTGCGGGCTTCGCGCCAGGCGGCGGGGGCCTTGGCAGGCAGGCCGGGCAGGCGGCGCGTGCGGCCTCCACCGCGGCGGCGGGTGGCAAAACGGCGGCCCCGGTGCGCCAGCCGGCCGGCGCAGCGGTGCGCGGCTCGCAAGCCGGGTCTGCCGGCCGCGAAGACGCCGCCGACGCCGGCTCCCGGGCGGCGCCGGCGCAGCGCCAGGCCACCAAGACGCCGGCGGCGAAGAAGACCACGAAGAAGAAGGCTTCGGCTCGCAAGAAGCCTGCGGTCAGTGCAGCGGCCACGGCAAAGAAGAAAGCGCCGCCGAAGCAGCGGGCCACCACGAAGAAGAAGGTCACGGCCCAGCCGTCGGGCGCCGCCGTCGGGGCCGCAGCATCATCGGGCGCCGACCCAGCGCCGCCCGCCGGGGCGACGTCCGGGCGCGGTCAGCACAGCGGCCGCTCGGCGGGCGGGCTCAACGGCCACGAGAAGCCGGCGCCCGGCGGCTCGGGCGCAGCGGCGGAGTCGCCTGACGATCAGCCGCCGTCCGCGCGCCGCCGTGCCGGCGCCCGCCAGCGCCGCGGCATTCAGGTCAAGCGCCGCGAGGAGCCCTGATTGGCCTGGCCAGCGATGAGCAGCCTGGCAGCGGCACGAGGAGCTTCCAACGCAGCTGTCGTGGGAGAGGGGCCTCCCGGCCGCGACGACTGCCGGGGATGTAGGGTGAATCAGCGCAGCGCATCCACCAGATCTGGGTGGCGGATGCGCGGTGCCGAGCCTCCAAGCAAGGTCCGCCGTGCGGATCTGCGCTCTGCGATTCGCCGTGGCTGGGGCGCTCTGAGACCGGGCAAGCATCCCGACCGACCTCGGCCCGTGCTTGGGCGGGATTCGAATACCGGCCCAGTCTCAATGGCGGGTCATGCCGCGCTGGACGGGCCGCCGTCCAATCGCACCCCGGGCGCGAACGGCTCCCACCCCTCGGATGCCGGCTTCCGCGCCATGCCTGCCTCGCGGCTGCACGCCTCGCGGTAGGCGGCGGCCACGCATACGGCGTCCGAGAGCCTGGCTATAATCCGCGTCCGACCAGAACAATCCGACGACCCGGAGGGGGCCTGCCATGAAAGTCAGAGACGCGATGAACACCTCCGTGCGCACCGTGACGCCGGACATGAAGATCATGGAAGTGGCGTCGCTGATGACGCTGTACCGCTTCCAGGGGCTGCCCGTCATCGATGCCGACGGCGCCCTGGTGGGCATCATCGCCGAGCGCGATCTGCTGCACAGCCTGTTTCCGAAGCTGGAGAACCTCATGGCCGAGGGCATGCACTCCGTGGACTACGACAAGGAGATGGGCCGCTACAAGGAAATCCTGGGCCTCAAGGTGTCTGACCTGATGACCCCGAACCCGGTCACCGTGGACCCGGACATGCACCTGCTGCGCGCAGCGACCATCATGGTCAAGCACAACTTTCGCCGCATCCCCGTCGCTGAGGGCAAAACCGTCGTCGGCATGTTGAGCCTGGGTGACGTGCACAAGGCCATTTTCCATTCCAATCTGGCGAAGGGTCTCTCGGGCTGACGCTCGCTCCCCGGGGAGCGCCGGCTTCCAGCCGGCTGCGTGCGCCGGGGGCTCGATGCCCCCGGCGCACGCTGAGCAGCTTTCCGGTCGATCCCGGCGGTGCATGTGTTTCAATGCTCCGCTTCGCATGTTGGGAAGCAGAGCTTCCGGGCCGGGTTCCCAAGCAGAGCTTGGGAACCAGCGAACCAGCGAAGCAGAGCTTGGGAACCAGGGGAATCAGTGCAGCAGAGCTTGGGAACCAGTGAAGCAGAGGTTCGACATCCCCCCGGCCATGACGCTCAAAGATACCCTCGAAGCCCTGACGGCCGATGCCCTGAGGACGCGCCTCGCCCAGCTGCCGGTGGGCAGACGCCCACAGCGCAAGGCCGAGCTGGTGGCCGCGATCAGCGGCTGCCTGCTGTCTGATGCCCTGGCCCACATCGTCGCCGGGCTCTCGGAGCCGGAGCGCAACGCCGTCGCCGAAGCGGTGCACCACTGGGACGGGCGCTTCCGCCCGGTCGCGTTCGAGGCCAAATACGGTGCGCTGCCGGGCTTCTTCACCCGCGACCCCTATCGCTTTCCGCGGCAGCCGGAGCCGCCGAGCGCGCTGGAGGTCCTGCTTTACGACAACCGGGTTCCGGACGACCTCGCCGAGCGACTCGCGCCGCTGCTGCCGGTACCGCCGCCGATGGACATCCCGCTGCTGGAGGACGAGCAACTGCCGGCCGCGATCGCCGTGGACGAAGACGACGACGAGCCCGAGCCCCTCAAGCGCCGCGACACCGAGCCGATGGTGCGCCAGGACCTGCCGGCGGTGCTGCGCCTGGTCGCCCAGGGCCGTGTCGCGGTGGGCGCCAAGACCGGCGTCGTCAGCGCCGCCGGCGCGCGTCGGATCGCCGAGGTGCTGCATGGCGGCGATTGGTATGCCGACGACGGCGACGACGACACCCCGCGCTGGGCCGGCGGGCCGGTGTTTCCCATCCGCGCCCATGCCTGGCCGCTGCTGCTGCAGACCGGCGGGCTTGCGAAGATCGACGGCAGCAAGCTGGCGCTCACGCCCAAAGGCAAGAAGGCCCTGGCCCAGCCCGTGCACGAGGTTGTCGCGGATCTGTACGCCCGCTGGCAGAAGAAGGGCGCGCCGGACGAGCTGCGGCGCGTGGACCTGATCAAGGGGCAGACCGCCAAGGGCGTGCGGCTGTCGGCGCCGGTGGACCGGCGGCTGGTGATCGAGGACGCGCTGCACGCCTGCTGCCCGGTGGGCAAGTGGTTGTCGGTGGACGACCTGTTCCGGCAGATGAAGCTGGAGGGCTTTCGCTTCGAGGTCGCCGGCAATCTGTGGAAGCTCTATCTGTTCGATGCCAACTACGGCAGCCTGGGCTATGACGGCGGCGACGACTTCGAGATCCTGGAGGCGCGCTATACGCTGGCCTACCTCTTTGAATACCTGGCCACGCTCGGCCTCGTCGATGTCGCCTACACGCTGCCCCATGGCGCCCGCCCGGACTACCACGACCGCTGGGGCGCCGACGATCTTGCATTTTTGAGCCGCTACGACGGCCTGCGCTATCTGCGCCTGAACCCGCTCGGCGCCTATTGCGTGGGCCTGGCCGACGAGTATGCGCCAGCGCCGGTGGCGCGTGCGCCGCTGTTCCGGGTCGGGCCGGACCTGAGCCTCGACCTGCTGCGCCCGGCCGAGCCCGCCGAGCAGCTCCAGCTGGAGCAGATCGCGACCCAGGTCACGGCCGCGCGCTGGCAGCTCGACGCCGAGGCCCTGCTCGCCCGCGGCAGCGACGCCGACGAGCGCGCCCGCAACCGCGCGTTTCTGGAAACCGCGCTGGACGGCACCGCGCCGCCGGAGCTCGGCGAGCTGCTCGACGGCATCGACCAGCGCGCGACGGCCCTGACCGACCTCGGCCCGGCGCGGCTGATCCAGTGCCGCGATGCCGCTCTGGCCGGACTCCTGGCCGACGACCCCGCCACGGCCGCCCATTGCAGCCGCGCCGGCGAGCGCCTGCTCTGCGTGCCGGAAAAGAAGCTCGCCGCCTTCCGCAAAGGGCTCGCGCGGCTCGGCTTCGTGCTGCCTGAGCTTGGCCCATGAGCGCCGCCCGCGAGCTCATCGACCGCGCCCTGCAGAGCCAGCCGGACGCGGCGCTGGACCTGCTGACCGTGCCGGCCGCTGAGCTTAACCCGCTGCTGGCCGAGCGCACCGAGACCGAGGCCGAGACCCTGGCCGGCTGGCTCGGCGTGCTGCGCGGCAACTATGACGAGGCAATCGCCCATTTCGACGCCGCCCACAAGGCCGAGCGCAAGCGCACCGGCAAGCGCAAGCTGTACCTGCAGCGCCTGCCCGGCGTGCTGTACCTGCTGCTCCTGCTGCGGCGCGGCGAGGCGGACGATCTGACCCGGGTGCAGCAGCAGGTGGCCACCTGCCTGCGCGCCAGCGTCACGGACCCATTCGAATACGTCTTTCGCATCATCGGCGATCTGGCCGGGGTCCTGTCCGGCCAGGCCAAGCCTGCGGACGGCTATGCGCTGCACTTCATACTCGGCCCTAAGGGCCCGCTGCCGCTCCTGTTCCAGACCCTGGCGCTGCATTGGCTCGGCGAGCCACTGGACAAGGGCGCACTGCCGGCCCTGGCCCGCCATGCCCACACCGCCGCGGAGCAGGGCGAGCGCTGGTACGCGGCCGAGGCCATCGCGGTGCTGCGGGCTTGCGGCTACACCGGCGAGCTGCCGAGCCCGGACCCGACCACGGCCGCGTGCGAGCCCCTGGCCGATCTGCTGCAGCCGAAGCCGAGCTGGGAACTGGCGCTGGAGGCCCTGGAGCGGCTCGCCCCGGACAGCGCCGGCGACGACGACGGCGCCGGGCACAGCCTGCGCCTGATCTGGCTCCTGGTGCTGAAGGGCGAGTACGCGACCCTGGAGCCGCGCGAGCAGAAGCGCACCAAGGCCGGCGGCTGGACCCGGGGCCGCGCCGTGTCCTTGCAGCGCCTGGCCGAAGAGGCCCAGCAGATGCCGCATCTGACACCGCAGGATCGGGCCATCTGCGACTGCATCGTGCGCGAGCAGATGCGCGGCCCCTGGGGCAGGGGCGGGCAGTGGATCTACCTGCTGGACCCGGATCGGGCCCTGATCGCCGCGGTGGGCCATCCGCTGCTGCTCGCCGACCCGGGCGACGAGGCGCCGGTGGAGCTGATCCGCAGCGGCCCGACGCTGACGGTGTCGCGGCGCAGCCGCGATATCCTGGTACGCATCGAGCCCTTCCCGAAGGAAGGCCTGAGCGTGGTGCCGGTGCGCGAGTCGCAGCGGCGCGTCCGGCTGGTGGAATTCGATGCCGGGCACCGGCAGATCGCCTCGATCCTCGGCTATGAGGGTCTACAGGTACCCAAGGGCGCCGAGCGCCGGCTGCTGGCCAGCCTGGCCACCATTGCGCCGATGGTCACTGTGCATTCGGACATCGGCGGCGGTGCCGACGATGCCGCGGAGCAGATCGAGGCCGATCCGCGCCCGCACCTGCATCTGACCCCGCTGGATGAGGGCCTGAGCCTGGAGCTGTTCGTGCACCCCTGCGGCGACGCCGGCCCGCAGCTGCGCCCCGGCGCGGGCAGCGCGACCCTGCTCACCGAGATCGACGGCCGGGCGGTGCGCTGCACCCGCCGACTTAAGGCCGAGCGCGAGGCCGTGCAGGACCTGCTGGCGCAGTGCCCGGCGCTGGCCGGCGAGGACCGGACGGACACAGTCGCCGAAGTCGGCCACTGGCAGCTCGACGACCCGGAGACCGCGCTGAGCGCGCTGGAGCAGTTGCAGGACCTGGGCGACGCGGTGGTGCTGGACTGGCCCAAGGGCAAGCGCATCGCGCTGACGGCCCAGGCCCGGGTGGAGCAGCTGCGCCCCGCCGTTGCCCGCCGGCAGGATTGGCTCGAGCTCGGCGGGGAGCTGCGCCTCGACGATGGCCGCGTCATCGCGCTGCGCGAGCTGCTGGCGCGGGCCGCCGCGACCAACAGCCGCTTCGTGCGCTTGGGCGAGCGCGACGTGCTGAGCCTGAGCGACGCCCTGCGCCGGCGCCTGGACGGGCTCGCGGCCCTGACCGATCGCGGTCGCTTCCATCCGCTGGCGGCGGCCGCCGTGGAGGAGCTGATGGATGGCATGAAAGTCGCCGGGTCTCCGGATTGGGACGCGCAGCTGGAGCGCCTGCGCGAGGTGCGCACGCTGGACCCGCAGGTGCCGTCCACACTGCAGGCGGAGCTGCGCGACTACCAGGTGGAGGGCTACCGCTGGCTGGCGCGGCTCGCGCACTGGGGCGCCGGCGCCTGCCTGGCCGACGACATGGGGCTCGGTAAGACCGTGCAGGCCCTGGCGCTGATCCTGTCCCGGGCGCCGGCCGGGCCGACCCTGGTGCTGGCGCCGACCTCGGTCTGCGGCAACTGGCTGGAGGAGGCCGCGCGCTTCGCGCCGACCCTGCGCCCGCTGCGCTTCGGCCCCGGCGACCGCGCAGCGATGCTGGCGGCGGCCGGGCCCTTTGATCTGATCGTCGCCAGCTACGGGCTCTTGCAGACCGAGGCCGAGCGCCTCGCCGGCGTGCACTGGCAGACCATCGTCGCCGACGAGGCCCAGGCCTTCAAGAACGCGCTCACCAAGCGCTCCCGGGCCATGATGCAGCTCGACGGGGCCTTTCGGATGATCACCACCGGCACGCCCATCGAGAACCACCTGGGCGAGCTGTGGAATCTGTTCCGCTTCATCAATCCCGGCCTGCTCGGCTCGCATGATGCCTTCAACGCCCGCTTTGCGGTGCCCATCGAGCAGCACCAGGACCAGGCCGCCCGCGACCGGCTGCGCCGGCTGCTGCGCCCGTTCATCCTGCGCCGCCTGAAGAGCGAGGTCCTGAGCGAGCTGCCGCCGCGCACCGAGATCACGCTGGAGATCGAGCTCAGCGACAGCGAGCTGGCCCTGTACGAGGCCGTGCGCCGCGACGCCCTGGACCGCATCGAGGCCGCCGCGGACAGCGCCAACCCGGGCCAGCGGCGCATGCAGCTGCTGGCCGAGATCATGCGCCTGCGCCGCGCCTGCTGCCATCCGCGCCTGGCCCTGCCGGACAACACCCAGCCGGACAGCCAGCTGCCGAGCAGCAAGCTCGACGCCTTCGCGGACCTGGTGGACGAGATGCGCGAGAACCGCCACAAGGCGCTGGTCTTCAGCCAGTTCGTCGACCACCTGCGCCTGATCCGCGAGCACCTGGACGCCCGCGGCATCCGCTACCAGTACCTCGATGGCTCGACCCCGGAGCCCAGGCGCCGCGCCGCCGTGGACGCCTTCCAGGCCGGCGACGGCGAGCTGTTCCTGATCAGCCTGCGCGCCGGCGGCGCCGGCCTGAACCTGACCGCCGCCGACTACGTGATCCACATGGACCCCTGGTGGAACCCGGCCGTTGAGGATCAGGCCTCCGACCGCGCCCACCGCATCGGCCAGGAGCGCCCGGTGACCATCTACCGTCTCGTGGCGAAAGACACCATCGAGCAGAAGATCCTGAAGCTGCACGCCGCCAAGCGCGACCTCGCCGACGCCCTGCTCGAGGGCACCGACGACAGCGCCCGCCTCGACTACGACCAGATGCTGGCCCTGGTGCGCGACGGTGTCGGCGCCGGCTCCGCGTCGGCCTAACCACTGATGGTCGACCTGGGCTCTGGGCTGCCGAGCCGCTTCGGCGGCGCGGGGGGATGGTCGGGTCTTGCCTTTTTGCCCGGACGGCAAAAGGCAGGACCCGACCCTGAGCTACAGCATGGCGACGCGAGGGAGCAGTGGCTGCGCACTTTGCGGCCACCCTGCCACGGCACTAAACTGCCATCACCATATGCTGGCTGATGGCATACACAAAATGGTTCGCGTTCAGATCCAGTTCGACGAGCGACAGCTCCGGGCGCTTCGCGAGCAGGCCGCCGCCGAGCATGCGTCGGTCTCGTCACTCGTGCGCCGTGCAGTCGATGACTGGATGGATTCACGCACAGCGCCTACCGCGGATGCCCTGCGAGAACAGGCCATGGCAGCGGCGGGGCGTTTCGCATCCGGGTATCAGGACGTTGCCGAGCGCCATGACGACTACCTGACCGGAGCCTTCGGCCCTTGATCTTCATCGATGCATCCGCCCTCTATGCCATCCTCGATCGCGAGGATCGGGTGCAGGCGCAGGCGCGGGAAACCTGGCGATCACTCCTGTCCGCCGCGCGTCCGACAGCCCTCCTGACCACCAACTACATCCTGGTCGAGTCTTTTGCGCTCATCCAGGCGAGGCTCGGCCTCACGGCCGTACGGGCGCTCAATGACGCGATGTTGCCGGTCGTGTCGACCTGCTGGGTCACCGAGCAGGATCACACGGCGGCCGTCAGCGCATTGCTGACCCAGGGGCGCCGCCGGCTGAGTCTCGTGGACTGCACCAGCTTTGCGGTCATGCGGCGGCTCAACCTCCGGCGGGCCTTCGCCTTCGACGGGCATTTCGCCGAGCAGGGCTTTGACCTGCTGCCGGGTGGAGCGGAAGGAGGCTGACCTGCCTCAGCGTCATGACCTGCCTCAGCGTCAGGTCTTACCTTTTGCCCACTGCGGACGCGTCGAAGGGGTTCAGCGTCGGTACCGAGAAGGGCGTGAAGTCGCGCACGTTGCGGGTGACCACGATCAGGCCATGGGTCAGCGCCGTTGCCGCGAGGATCGCATCCTCGTACAGGGTATCGGAACGCCGATGTTCGACGGGCATGCCTCCGTACTTATTACTCGGCGCTCCGTACTCTATTCATCCGTCACACAGCCCACCGACGCCGGCTGCACGGCCTTGATGTACTTGTAGAGCGTGCCGCGGGTGGCCTTGTAGGGCGGCATGGTCCACTCGGCGCGGCGGCGCGCAAGCTCCTGGTCGTCTACGTCCATGGCCAGGAGGCGCTGGGCGGCGTCGATGGTGACGGTGTCGCCGTCCTTCAGCAGGGCGATGGGGCCGCCTTCCTGGGCCTCGGGGCAGACGTGGCCGATGATGAAGCCGTGGGAGCCGCCGGAGAAGCGCCCGTCGGTGATGAGCGCGACGTCCTTGCCGAGACCGGCGCCCATGATGGCGCTGGTGGGCGTGAGCATCTCCGGCATGCCGGGGCCGCCCTTGGGACCCTCGTAGCGGATGACGACGACGTCGCCCTTTTGGATCCTGCCGTCTTCCAAGGCGTGGAGCATGTCCTCCTCGGCGTCGAAGACGCGGGCGGGACCCTGGAACTGGAGCCCTTCCTTGCCGGTGATCTTGGCCACGGCGCCCTCGGGGGCCAGGTTGCCCTTCAGGATCTGGATGTGGGCCGTCTCCTTGATGGGCTTGGTGACGGGCATGACGATCTGCTGGTCCGCATCCAGGCCCGGCAGGTCGGCGAGGTTCTGCTCCAGGGTATGGCCGGTGACCGTGAGACAGTCGCGGTGCATCAGGCCGAAGGACATCAGGTACTTCATCACCGCCGGCGTGCCGCCCACCTGGTGCAGGTCCTCCATCACGTACTTGCCGCTGGGCTTCAAGTCGGCGAGGTAGGGCGTGCGATCCGAGGCCGCCTGCACGTCCTCCAGGGTCAGGTTCACGCCGATGGCGCGGGACATGGCGATGAGGTGCAGTACGGCGTTGGTGGAGCCGCCCAAGGCCATGACCACCGCCAGCGCGTTGTCGAAGGCGGCGCGGGTCATGATGTCGCTGGGCTTGATGTTGTGCTCCAGCAGGTTGCGCATGGCCTCACCGGCGCGGCGGCATTCCTCGGACTTGGCCGGGTCCGTGGCCGGTGTCGAGGCGCTGTAGGGCAGGGACATGCCGAGCGCCTCGATGGCCGACGCCATGGTGTTGGCGGTGTACATGCCGCCGCAGGCGCCGGGGCCCGGGCAGGCGTGGCGGACGATGTCCTGGCGCTCCTCCTCGCTGATGGTGCCGGCGATGAACTGCCCGTAGCTCTGGAACGCCGAGACGATGTCCAGCGGCTGCCCCGATTTGCCGTGCCCGGCCCGGATGGTGCCGCCGTAGACCATGATGCCGGGGCGGTCGAGCCGCGCCATGGCCATAACCGAGCCCGGCATGTTCTTGTCGCAGCCGGGCAGCGCAATGAGCCCGTCGTACCACTGCGCGCCGCAGACGGTCTCCATGGAGTCGGCAATGAGGTCGCGTGACTGGAGCGAATAGCTCATGCCGCGGGTGCCCATGCTGATGCCGTCCGACACGCCGATGGTGTTGAAGCGCATGCCCACCATGCCGGCCTCGTCGGTGCCGGCCTTCACCTCCGCGGCGAGCTCCAGCATGTGCATATTGCAGGGGTTGCCCTCCAGGTAGACGCCGGCGATGCCGATGAGCGGCTTGCCGAGGTCGTCCTCGGTGAGGCCGGTGGCATAGAGCATGGCCTGGGAGGCGCCCTGGGCCTTGGGCTCGGTGACGCGGGAGCTGTAGCGGTTGAGCTTCTTATCCATCGTGGGCCTCTGGTTGATGCTGGTGGAGGGGGTTGCGAGCCGAGAGTATGCGCGAGATCGGCCGACGATCGGGGCGTACCGCGCTTCTCGCGCCACGGACCCGACACTAGCCGAAACCAATTGATCGTTCTAATGATATTTTCTGGACTGTTCTATGATGATTGGCGAACGATCAAGGCCCACTCACGGATGCTGAAACACGGTGTTCTCCCCTTCGCGCCTCCTGCCCTGCTCACGCCCTGACCACCCAAGCGCCTCATCGCGCGCCCGGGAGCTGCTGTCCACGGCGCAAGAGGCCGCGCGCCCTTCGCGTCTTTGCGTCTTCGCGTGACCCAGCCCGTTCCCGCGGAGTCACCGCTCAATGCCCAACCAGCCCAACCTCAGCACCGAGCTGCTGCGTACCTTCGTCACCGTCGTGGACCTCGACGGCTTCAACCGCGCCGCCCGCCAGCTGCACAAGACCCAGTCTACGGTGAGCCAGCAGGTGCGCCGATTGGAACAGGAGCTCGGCTGCGCCCTGTTCGCGGCGCAGGGGCGCAAGCGCCGGCTGACGGCGGCGGGGGAGCGCTTCGTGGGCCATGCCCGCCAGCTGCTGCGCATGCAGGAGGCGGCGGTGGCCGCGGTGGCGGACAGCGCCATCGCGGGCGAGCTGCGCCTCGGCGTGGCCCAGGGCCTGTCCGAAGGGCCTTTCCCGGAGCTGCTGGCCCAGTTCGCGCGCACCTACCCCAGGGTGCGGCTGCACGTGCACACGGGCTTTGCGCGGGACCTCGCCGCCGGCTTCGAGCACGGCGACTATGACCTCACACTGACGGTGCGCCACGCGGGGGCCGGCGGCGGCGGGCGGGTGCTGGGGCAGGCGCAGCTCAGGTGGATCGGCGCCGAGGCCGCCGGTGGCGAGTCGCCCTGGGACGGCACCGCGCCGTTGCCGCTCGCCACCTTCTCCCCGCCCTGCACCTTCCGGCAGGTGGCGGTGGATGCGCTCAACGCCGCCGGCATCCCCTGGCGCGTGGCCTACACCACCACCAGCCTGCCGGGGCTGATGGCCGCGGTGAAGAATGGCCTGGGCGTCACCGCCCGTACCGAGCACGCCCTGGTGCCGGGCACCGCCGTCATCGCCCCGCCGGCGGCGCTGCCGTCGCTTCTGCCGGTGGATGTGGTGCTGCGCCATGCGCGGCAGACGCGCATCGGGGATCTGCTGGAGCAGTTGTTCGTTGAGACGCCGCCGCGCGCGGCCTGAGCCTGGGAGCGCCGGCTTCCAGCCGGCTTCGCCCGCCGCCGGCCCCATGCCGGCGGCAGGCGATCCCCGGCGCTCGGCGGCAACGCAACTCGGTGCGGCATGGCAGCCTCCGGCGAGAGGAGGGCACGCGAAGACGCGAAAACGCGCAGGGGAGACGCGAAGACCTGCGCGATTTGCCGGGCTTCCCGGCGCGTGACGCGGACGGCGAGGTCGTTCCGGCGGGAGACCGCGGCGGTCGCGACGCGGAACGGCGAGCCCCCCTGCATGGGCAACCGTCAGCCCCCGGTGCGTGCGGCCTGATTGACCTGGGCGAGCCGCAGCGTGCGGTCGAAGAGCGGTTCCAGTGAGGCGTCGTGGCTCACGAAGATGAGCGTGGCGCCGGTGGCCGCACACTCGTCGAACAGGAGCTGCACGAAGGCGCGGCGGCGGTCGGCGTCCAGCGACGAGGTGGGCTCGTCGGCGATGATCAGCTCCGGTGCGCCCATGAGCGCGCGGGCGGCGGCGACGCGCTGCTGCTGGCCGACGCTCAGCTCCGTCACCGGCTGGCGCAGCAGCGCCGGCGCCGCGAGGTCCAGGTGGCCGAGCAGGCGCCTCGCCTCCGCCCGCAGGCTCGGCGAGCGCGCCAGCGCACGCTGTTTTCGCAGCGCCGAGAAGCGGCAGGGCAGCACCACGTTGTCGACGATGCCGAGGTAGGGGATCAGGTTGAACTGCTGGAAGATGTAACCGATGTGGTGGGCGCGGAAATGGTCCCGCTCGGGGCCCGAGCGCGCGGAGAGATCCTCGCCCAGCACCCGCACCCGGCCGGCCTGCGGCACCGTGACGCCGGCGAGCAGGCCCAGCAGAGTGCTCTTGCCGCTGCCGCTCGGGCCTTCGATGAAGAGCCGTTCGCCGCGCGCCACGGCGAGCCGTTCCAGGACCAGGATGTCCGGCCCCTTGCGGCGCCAGCGAAAGCGCACGGCGTCCAGCTGGACGATGGGCGCCTGCGCACTCGGCGCATCCGCCGTCACAGGCGCAGCCGCAGGCGCTGCCGGGGTGCTCACAGCGCCAGCTTGTGATCGTCCGGCGTCAGCTCGGCACCGCGCTGCCCGCCCGGCGTGATCAGCTGCACCCGCAGCTTCTCCTTGCCGGGAAAAACCTCGAACAGCCGCACGTCCAGCTCGCGCAGCGCCGCCGGCTTGGCACAGGTGAAGGCCCATTCGCCGTGGGCATCGGCGTGGATCTCACCGTCGGTGTGGGCGTGATCCTCCGGGCTGCCGAGGTCCAGGCTCACCTGGTGCGCCATCTGCACGCACTCGGCCCCGGCGTTGGGCACGAAGAGCGCGGCGCCGTCCGCCATGGTCTCGCGGGCCGCGGCGATGGCGGCGCGCTCGTCTTCATCCCGCGGCGGGTGCTCGAAGCCGACGATGTTCGCCGCCGGGGTGTCAAGCTCCACCAGCAGGGTGTCGGCGTCCACGGCGACATTCAGCGCCGCGACACCATGCACATGGGCGTCGTGCTGGCGGTGGTCGTGGTCGCCGCCGGCGTGGTCATGCTCATGGCCATGGTCGTGATCGTCGCCGGCGCTCACCGGTGCGACGACGGCGAAGAGGGCGGCGAGCAGCAGCCAATGCAGATTGTGGGGGGTGTTGGGCAGAACAGACATGGATGGAGCTCTCTATGGCGGAGGCGTTGTCAGGATCGCTGTCGCTGTCGGTATCGCTATCGGAATCGGAATCGGAATCGGAATCGAGATGGATGTCGATCCCGATCCCGATCCGGGCTCGGAGTGGTATCGGCCTCAGTCCTTCCCATGCTTGGCCGCACAGTCAGAGCAGGTGCCGATGACCTCCACCACCGGCCGCGACGGCCGAAAGCCGCTCTCGGCGGCCACCGAGGCGAGGCTGCCGGCGATAGCCTTGTCTTCCAGCTCCTTGACGCCGCCACAACCGTCGCAGATGAGGAACTGGCTCGCGTGCGGGTGCTCCGGATGGGTGCAGCCGATGAAGGCGTGCAGCGTCTCCAGCTTGTGCACCAGTCCCTGCTCCAGCAGCCAGTCCAGCGCCCGGTACACCGTGGGCGGCGCCGCCGGGCCGCCGTCGCGCAGCTGGTCCAGCAGCTCGTAGGCGCCCACGGGCCGCTCCGCCCGGCACACCAGCTCCAGCACCCGGCGGCGCTGCGGGGTGAGGCGCACGCCGCGTTGTGCGCACAGGGTCTCCGCGCGGCTCAGCGCCTGGGTGAGGGTGTCTTCGTCCATCGGGCTTTCAGTAGGTTGCGAGTTGACGGGCCGAGCCCATGGCTCAGGCGCCGGATTTGGCCGCGGCCGCCCGCGCCCGGCGCCGCGCACCCGCCACCAGCGCCGACACCAGGTACAGCGCCCCCGCCAGCAGGATGATGGTGGGCCCGGGCGGCAGGTCCGGCGCGTAGGAGAGCGCCAGCCCGCCGCTGGTGAGCGCGGCGCCGAGCAGCGTGGCCGCCACCATCATGCTGGTGATGGAGTGGGTCCACTGCCCGGCGACGGCCGCCGGCAGGGTCAGCAGCGCAATCACCAGAATCAGGCCCACCACCTGGATCATCAACACCACGGTGAGCGCCACCAGCACCAGGAGCAGCAGGTACAGCGTCGCCACCGGCAGGCCCCGCAGCCGCGCGAAGTCCTCGTCGAAGGCGACGGCGATGAAGTGTCGATAGCCCAGGCCCACCACCGTCAGGAGCAGCAGATCCAGCGCGGCCATGAACCAGAGCTCGCGGGTCGGCACCAGCAGGATGTTGCCGAAGAGGAAGCTCATCAGGTCTGTGCTGTAGCCCGGGGTGCGGGAAATGAACAGAATCCCCACCGCCATACCGATGGCCCAGAGCGCACCGATGGCCGTGTCCTCGCCGGTGCGCCAGGTGAGCCGCACCCAGCCGATGAGCAGCGCCGCGACCACGGCGGCGATGAGCGCCCCCAGCAGCGGGTCGAAGCCGAAGTAGAGCGCCGCCCCCATGCCGGCCAGCACCGAGTGGGCGATGCCGCCCGCCAGGAAGGCGATGCGCTTCACCACCACGAAGGGGCCGATGAGTCCGCAGCCGAGGCTCGCCAGCAGGCCCGCCAGCAGCGCCTGGCGCAGAAAGGCCTGCTCTGTCAGGGCGGTGAAGAACTCAGCCATGGCGGCCCACCTCCGCGTGGGCGCCGCCGGCGGCGCGGTCGCCGTGGCCGTGGCCGTGAGCGTGCTGGATCCGGCGCACATGCTCGCCGTAGAGGTCCTCGATGATCCGGCCGTTGATGCTGTCCGTGGCGTGGCAGACCAGGGTGCGATTCAGACAGGCGACGCGGCTCACATAAGCGGAGATGAAGGCGATGTCATGGGAGACGACGACGATGGTGAGCCTGCGGTTGAGCTGGGCCAGGAGCTCGAAGATCTCCCCCTCCAGGCGCTGGTCGATGTTCGCGGTGGGCTCGTCCAGGATCAGCAGATTCGGCTCGCCCACCAGCGCCCGGGCCAGCAGCACGCGCTGCAGCTGGCCACCGGACAGCGTGCCGATCTGCCGCCTGCGCAGGTCCAGGGCCTCCACCTCGTCCAGTGCCGCGGCCGCCGCTGCTCGGTCATTGCGGGTCCAGGGTCCAAGTCGCCCGCCGAGCCCTGATCCGAGCCCGGCCCCGAGCCCGAAGCGGCCCATGAGCACCACGTCCTCGACGCTGATGGGGAAGTCCCGCGCAAAGCCCGGGTACTGCGGCACATAGCCGATGTGCCGGCGCGCGCGCCGTGGTGGCTCACCGAGCACCCGGATGCGCCCGGCGCTGGGCTTGAGCAGCCCGAGAATCAGCTTCAGCAGGGTGCTCTTGCCGCCGGCATTGGGACCGACGATGCCGAGGAACTCGCCGGCGGCGACGGTGAGGCTCACGTCCTCCAGCACCGGCACCTCGCCGTAGGCGAAGTGCACCCCGGCGATGTCGATGGCGGGGGGTGCGGCGCTGCCGGTGCTCAAGGTGTCTGCTCCCGGGGCGCCTGCTCCCGCGGCGCCTGTTCCCGATGTGCCGCTTTCGGGGCGCCGGCGGCCGTGCCGGCGTCGGCTGCCATCAGGATGTCCGCGAGCCGGCGCAGCGTGGCGGCATACTCCGGCGACAGCGGGTCGACGGGCTCGACGCGGCCGTCGATGGCGCGCGCCACCTGCGCCGCGGCGCGCTGGTCGAACTGCGGCTGCACCAGGATCACCCGCGCCCCCTCGGCGCGCGCCTGCTCGATGAGTGCAGTGAGCCGGCGTGCGCCGGGCTCCTTGCCCTCCTGCTCGATGGGGATCTGGGTCAGCCCGTAGGCGTCCGCGAAGTAGCCCCAGGCGGGGTGGTAGACGAGGAAGCGTCGGTTCGCGAGGCCGTGCAGGCGCGCTTGCAGCTGCGCATCCAGGGCTGCGAGCTCGGCGTCGAAGGCCGCCTGTTGCTCGGCATAGGTTACGGCACCGGCGGGATCCAGCTCGGTGAAGGCCGCGCGCATGGTCTCCGCCATCTGCCGCACCAGCCGGGGACTGGTCCAGACGTGGGCGTCCAGTGGGCCGTGCTCATGCGCCTGCGCGCCATGGTCGTCGCCGCCGGCCGCCCCGTGGCGGTGGGCTTCCTGGCGGCGCAGGGACAGGCCTTCGCGCAGGTCCACCACCGGCATGTCGGGATTCGTGGCGCGGATGCGCTTCATCCAGGCATCCTCGAACGGCACGCCCACGCGCAGGTAGAGGTCAGCGTTGGCGAGTGCTGTGATCTGCCGTGGCGTGGGCTCGTAGGTGGCCGGGCTGTGGCCCGGCTGCACCATGGTGTGCACCTGCACCCGCTCGCCGCCGACGCGCTCGGCGAAGGTGGCGAGCGGCAGGACGCTGACAAAGACGTCGAGCGGCGCTGCGGCAAGCGGCGGCAGCGTGCAGAGCAGCAGCGCGGCGAGTCCGAGTCGCCAGCGCCGGCGGCGTTTGCCCGCGCAGGGGAGGAGGGTGTCGTGGCGGTCTACGCCGGGGCCTGACGTCATGGTTGCTGGCATCCGCGGGGGCGTGCCGGAAGTTGGTTGACCGTGATGAAACAGTATAACAGTGCGCTGGGCAGCGGGCAGTATCGCGATGCCGCCCGGGCCATGGCATTCAGAGGATTTTTTACAACATCAGTTGCTGCGCCATCGCTTCGGTGGGGTTCCGCGACTGCGGCTCCGCTGACCTGTCAACTGTCATGTCTGCGCAACGTCGAAGGCGCGGTCGGTGCTTGATACAGGCCAAGTTAAACGCTCTCCTGTCGCGAAAATGCCGCATTTCAACTTTTTCGCACTGGCGCAGCTCGGGTTTTCCTCTAGGATCTGTTGCAGAGTCGTCGGATTCGGCTCGGAACAACAACGAGGCCCCTCCGCGGGTATCCCTTGCCTGCAACGACCATCCATAAGGAGAGATCCATGTTGAAACGCCTGATCGTCGCAGCGATCGGCTGCAGCGCCGCCGGCGCGGCGGCCGCCTACGACCTCAACTTCGGCGGCACCGATTACGGCACCTTCAATGCCAGACTGCTGGCCATGAGCATCCTGACCGCCAAGGACAACGGCTGGGACCCGAGCAGCGGCAACTCCTACTCGCTCATGGGCAAGTACACAAGCCCCAAGTGGCAGGGCTTCAAGTTCACGACGGCGGCCTATCTGAACGGCGATATCTTCGGCAGCACGGACTTCGACCCCGAGCGCTTCGAGGCGCGCACGGCGCGCGGCATGTTCATTGCCGACGAGGGCGTGCAGAAGGGGCAGCTCACCATCGCCAATGTCACCTACGGCGACAAGCAGCTCTACGCCTTCGCCGGCCGCGCGCCCATCGATACGCCGCTCACCAAGAACACCTACAACCATGTGCCGAACTCCTACACCGCATTGCGCGTGGGTGCCAAGCCGGTGGAGGGGCTCGACATCTCCCTCGGGCAGATCACACAGATGTCCTTCGGCTCCCGGGCCATGACGGACTGGGGCTTCATCGGCGAGGGCACGGGCACAGGTGGTGCGTCGCAGCAGCCGAACCAGCCGGATCTCGGCCAGGTCAGGTTCTTCAATCTGGGCCAGATCGCGCTCGGACCGGATGCCGACGACATCAGCGGCATCACGCTCGCGTCGGTCTCCTACAGCGGGCTGCCGTACACCACCATCGGCGTCTGGAACGCCTATGTGGACGACATCGCCAACAACTTCTATCTGGACGTGGATGCCAAGGTGCCGCTGAACGGCCTCAAGCTGGATCTGGGCGCCCAGTACCTGCGCCAGGATGACGTGGGCGACGGACCTGCCGGCATCCAGGGGATCCCGGCCATTCAGCGCAACTTCGGCAGCGGCGAGCTCGAGTACAACCTCTATGGCCTCAAGGCCGGGCTGCTCGGGCCGAAGAAGAAATGGTCCTTCCACGCCTTCTGGAACCATTCCGACGGCGACACGGCCTTCCTGAACAGCTTCGGCGCCGACCCCGCTTATACCAGCTCCATCTTCTCCCGCAACGCCTACCGCGAGAACGTGGACGCCTGGGGGGTGCGCGGCAAGTACATGATCATCCCGGGGCTGGTGTTCATGGCCGCCTATTTCGACTACGGCAAGTCGGACACCATCGGCGCCGTGCCCAATGTGTCGCCGGCGGCGGAGCCCACCAGCAACGCCCAGGAGCTGGATCTGGTGCTGACCTGGAAGCCGAAGCAGGTCAAGGGGCTCATGCTCCGCACCTTCTACGTCAACCGCACCAGTGAGTACGACGACTTCGTGAACCCGCGCTCCGGTGTGAAGGCGGACGCCACCATGAGCCACTGGCGGCTCATTGCGAGCTATCAGTTCTAGCAAATCCGCTCGAACCAGCCGGCGGCAGCCGTATCGCCAGGGCAGGGAGCCGCTGCCGGCGAGGGCCGGGGGCCATGGGCTGAGGCCGCGGACGCCGGCAAGGCCGCTGGGCTGCCGCCCCTCAGCCCTCTGCCCTCAGCCCTCGACGCTGCTCGCCACGGATCCCTCCCCACTCCCACACCAACCCCCGCACGGCCGCCGTCCGCCCGCCGATTTGCGTGCAGCCGCGTGGGGGCTGCGCTTTAATCGGGCCATGCCTTCGCTGGTGCTCCACCGGCCTCGTCGTACGCGCCCATGCACCCGCTCCTCATCGCCCGCGTCCTCGGGCTGTTCGCCCTGCTGTTCGCCGCCACGCTGACGGTGCCCGTGGCCGTGGGTCTGGCCTACGGCGAGGCCGAGCTGCGGCATCTGCTCCTGCCCCTGAGCGGGGCGCTCGCGCTCGGGCTGGTGCTGTGGCTGAGCGGCGGCCTCGGGGCGCGTCTCCGCATCGGCCGTCGCGGCGAGCTCGGGGTGCGGGACGGCTTCCTCATCGTCGCACTGTTCTGGCTGCTGCTGAGTGCGCTCGGCGCCTGGCCGCTGGCGCTCGGCATCGGCCTCACGCCGGTGGATGCGCTGTTCGAGTCGGCCTCCGGGCTCACCACCACAGGCGCCACGGTGATCACGGGGCTGGATGCCCTGCCGCGCTCGCTGCTGTTCTACCGCCAGCAGCTGCAGTGGCTGGGCGGAATGGGCGTCGTCGTGCTCGGGCTCGCCGTGATCCCGCTGCTCGGCATCGGCGGCATGCAGCTCTACCGCGCCGAGGCGCCGGGGCCGCTCAAGGAGGAGAAGCTCACCCCGCGGCTGGTGGGCACCGCGCGCTCGCTGTGGCTGTTGTACCTCAGCCTGACGCTGGCCTGTGCGCTCGGCTACCGGCTCGCCGGCATGGACACCTTCGACGCCGTCGCGCACAGCCTGAGCACCGTCTCCACCGGCGGCTTCTCCACCCATGATGCGAGCCTCGGGTACTACCAAAGCCCGGCGGTGGAGGCGGTGGCGATCCTGTTCATGCTGCTCGCGGCCATCAACTTCGGGCTGCACTATTTGGTCTGGACCAAGCGCGATGCCTGGCTCTACCTGCGCGACGCGGAGGCGCGGGCCTTCCTCGGCTTCGTGCTGCTGGTGGTGCTGGTGGTGGGGCTGGTGCTGGCGCTCGAGCAGGTGTTCGCCGATCCGCTCACGGGCTTTCGCGAGGCCGCCTTCACGGTGGTGTCGCTGGTGACCAGCACCGGCTTCGCCACGGTGGACCATGCGCACTGGCCGGATTTCCTGCCCGTGCTGCTGCTCCTGATCGCCTTCGTCGGCGGCTGCGGCGGCTCCACCGCTGGCGGCATGAAGGCGCTGCGGGTGCTGCTCCTGGTGAAGCAGGGGCTCTACGAGGTGCAGCGGCTGATCCATCCCCGCGCCCAGGTGCCGATGCGGGTGGGGCGCCGCGTGGTGGATGCGGGGCTGATGCAGTCGGTGTGGGGCTACTTCGCCCTGTACATGATCACCTTCGTGCTCTGCGGGCTGTGGATGATCCACAGCGGGCTGGAGCCGCTCTCCGCCTTCGCCGCGGTGGCCACCAGCATCAACAACCTGGGGCCTGGTCTCGGCGAGGTGGCCTACAACTTCCAGGGCGTGAGCGACCAGGGCAAGCTCGTCGCCGTCGCCGCCATGCTGCTCGGGCGGCTGGAGATCTTCACCATCCTGGTGCTGCTGACGCCGGGGTTCTGGCGGGGGTAAGCCGGTGTCCGCCGGGCGGTCGCTCTGCTTCCTGGCGCCATTCCTGCCACCGGTGTGATGGCTCCATGGCACGCCGGCCGCCGGCACGCCTCCGCATGGGCGCTCATCCCGTCGGTTCTGCTCGATCACCCGCTCGTCATTGAAGAATCGCAATCTTCGTCCGCGATCTGTGCCCGCGCGACCCGGGTCACATTTTTCCGCATCGCTGGCGGGGTAAGGTGCATGGCGTTTACGCCCGGATCAGTGAAAGCCCGATGACCGGCCGCCGCGAGCCCGGCGGAGTAAGGTCTGCCCGAACACCCTGCCCTCGACGGAGAGCCCGATGCAGGCGCCCAGGATCAAGCCGAGTGACACCTCAGAGCGCGCAGCGAGCCGCCCGCCGCCTGCGCGGGGGTGTGGACAGCATCGCCGCCGGCGGCTGCCCCGGCTGCCCGGCATCGCGCTCCTCGCCGCGACGCTGTTCGGCGCGGGCGCCGCCGTCGCCGTGGTGGCGGACCTGCCGCCCGCGGCAGACGGCGATCCGTCGGCAGCCGGGACCGTCGGCGGCGGCGTCTTCTTCACCTGGTATTCCGGTCGTTTCCACAGCTTGCCGGACTTCGCTGCGCTGACGCCCTCGGGCTACGGCGTGGCGCCGGGCTTCGGCATCGACCCGGTGCCGCAGTCGGACGACTTCGCGGTGCGCTACACGGGCTTTCTGACCATCCCGGCGCCCGGCGAGTACCGCTTCTACACCCGCTCTGACGACGGCAGCGACCTGCTGCTGGACGGTGAGCGGATCGTGAACAACGATGGCCGCCACGGCATGCGCACCCGCTGGAGCGAGCCCGTCCGGCTCGACGCCGGCGACTATCCCATCGAGGTCGGCTTCTTCGAGGCCACCGGGGACGCGGGTCTGGAGGTCGGCTACGAGGGCCCGGACGGCAGCGTGCAGCCGATCGACCCCGGCCTGCTCGCCTTCGCCGCGGCACAGATGCCCGAGCCCCGGCCGGCGGACGACACGGCCGAGCAGGATCTCTACCCCGGTGTCGCCTACAGCTGGCACGACGGGCGCTGGGACCGGCTGCCGGACTTCACCGCGCTGACACCGGATTTCATCGGCGTTGCGGACGGCTTCGACAGCGCTGTCTCGCTCGACGACAACACCTTCGCGCTGCGCTTCCAGGGCTACATCGAGGTCCCGGAAGCCGGGATCTACAGCTTCTACACCACCTCCGACGACGGCAGTGCGCTCTACATCGGCGACAAGCGCGTGGTGGACAACGACGGCCGGCATGGCCCGCGCGAGCGCGCGGGCAGCATTGCGCTGGCGGCGGGTCTGCACCGCATCACAGTGGACCATTTCCAGGGCTGGGGCGGCGCGATGCTGGAGGTCGACTGGTCCGGCCCCGGCTTCGCGCGCGAGCTGATCCCGGCGGAAGCGCTCAGCTTCGCGTTCGACCTGCTGCCGCCCATGCAGCAGCCGGTGGCGCTGGATGAGGAGCCCCTGCCCGGCCTCGCCTACCGCTACGCCGAGGGCCACTGGGACAGCATGCCGGACCTGGACACGGAGGAGGTGCTGGAGTATGGCGTCGTCGCCGCGCCGGGCCTGACCCGGCGCATGGACGACAACCGCTACGCCTTCTCCTTCCGCGGCTACCTCCAGGTGGACACCGCCGGCGTCTACGCCTTCACGCTGAATGCCAAGGCCCCGGTCCAGCTCTGGATCGGCACCGGTGACGACGCCCAGCTGGTGGCCGAGCGCGAGCGCCACTGGGGCAATCCGGACGTGGTGGGGGCGCTGCCGCTCGCGGCCGGCCTGCACCCCATCCGCATCGACTACTACGAGCGTTGGGGCGGCGATGCGCTCGCTGTCGGCATGCAGGGACCGGACGACGCCGAGCCGCAGCCGCTGCCGGCGACGGCGCTCTTCCACACCGCCTCCCAGCTGCCCGCCTATCTGGCGGCGCAGACGCCGGCGGGCGGGCTCCGCAACGGCCTGGCCTATGCCTACGCCGAGGGCAAGTTCAGTGAGCCACCCGACTTCGCAACCCTTGCGCCGGGCGTGCACGGGGTCGCCGACGGCCTCGACCTCGGCGTATCGCCGGAGAGCCACAAGTTCGCTCTCCAGTACACCGGCTACATCGAGGTGCCGCAGGACGGCCACTACCGCTTCTTCGCCACCGCCGATGACGGCGTCGCGCTCAGCATCGCGGGCACGCCGGTGCTGCTCGCCGACCGCCCTAACCGCGAGGCCTTCGGCAGCATCGGCCTGGAAGCGGGCCTGCATGCGTTCGAGCTGACCTATCACCAGCGCTGGGGCGACACGGGCCTGGCGCTCTCCTGGCAGTTGCCGGACGGCAGCGAGGCAGCCGTGCCCGCCGCCGCCTTCAGCCATACCCCGGATCAGCTGCCGACGCTCGCGGCCGCGGCCGATCCCGACGGCCGGGTGACGCCCGGCCTCGCCTACCGTGAATATGCAGGAAGCTGGCACCGCCTGCCGGACTTCGCGACGCTGACGCCGGTGGCGCTCGGCGTCAGCCCCGGGCTTGATTTGGCGCGGGCCACCACGGACCGCAAGCTCGGGCTGCGCTTCGAGGGCTACATCCGCATTGCCGAGCCCGGCTTCCACCGCTTCCACCTCACCTCCGACGACGGCTCCAGGCTCTGGATCGGCGACACCCTGGTGGTGGACAACGACGGCCGCCATGGGCCGAGAGAGGCCATGGGCAGCATCGGCCTCAAGGCCGGCCTGCACCCTATCCGCGTGGACTTCTTCCAGGGCTGGGGCGGCATGACCCTGGCGCTCGACAGCACGGGCCCCGACGGAGTCCGCGCGCCGGTGGCCGCAAGCGACCTGTTCCACACCAGCGACCAGCTGCCGCCGCTGCGGCCCGCCGCCGCCGCACCGGACGCGGCGCCGGTGCCCGCGGCCCTGCCGGGCCTCGCCTACGAGCTCTATCTCGGCAACTGGCGCAACCTGCCGGCCTTCGGCGAGCTGACACCGGCTGGTGTTGGCATCGCCGCGGCACCGGATCTCGGCACCATCAACGAGGACAGCAGGTTCGGCGTGCGCTACCGCGGCTGGCTGCGCATCGATGACGCGGGCTGGTACGACTTCCGGCTCGGCTCCGACGACGGCAGCCGCCTGCGCATCGGCGACACCGTCGTCGTCGACAACGACGGCCTGCACAGCTACCGGCAGGCGGCGGGCTCCATCGGCCTCGCGGCCGGCTGGCATCCCATCGAGATCCAGTTCTTCGAGCGCTACGGGGACGAGCGCCTCACCGTCGAGGTGCGCGGCCCGGACGGCGAGCGCGGCCCGCTGCCCGCGGATGCGCTGATGCTGGACCCGGCGGTGCTGCCGGACCTTCAGGACGCGGGCGCCAACGCGGCCAACCTCGTCGGCGGCGTCGACTACGCCTACTACGAGGGCCGCTGGCGCCGGCTGCCGGACTTCGACACCCTGACGCCGGTGGCCACCGGCGTGGCGGACGGCTTCACGCTGGCGCCCAGGCAGCAGGACGACCATTACGGCTTCGTGTTCCAGGCGTACATCGACATCCCCGAGTACGGCCATTACGAGCTCTGCACCCGCTCCGACGACGGCAGCCGGCTCTTTATCGGCGACACCCTGGTGGTGGACAACGACGGGCTGCACGCCGCGCGCACCCGCTGCGGGCGCATCGGCCTCGACCGCGGCCGCCACGCCATCCGCGTGACCTACTTCGAGCGCGGGGGCGATGACAGCCTGGAGGTGACCTACGCCGGGCCGCGCTTCGGCACCACGCCCGTCACCGCCGACGTGCTGTTCCGGCTCGACCCGGATGCCGACGGCCCCGGCACGCCGCCGGATGGCGGGCCGGGGAGCGCCCTCACCAACACCGACCCGATGCCCGCGGCGGACACCGCCAGCACCGGCATCGGCCGCGGCCAGTCCATTACGGTGGCGGTGCTCGCCAACGACCGCGACATGGACGGCGACATTTTGGTGCTGACGGGCGCCGATGCGACGACGGCTGCCGGCGCCGCAGTGCTGGCGGACGACGGCAAGCGGCTCGTCTACACGCCGCCGCTCGGCTTCACCGGCACCGACGTGGTGCACTACGGCGTCGGCGACCGCCGCGGCGGCAGCGCCGTCGGCACCCTGACCGTCGAAGTGGGCGCCGGCGAGACGCCGGTGATGAGCGCCGGAGAGGCCGTGCGCTTCCTGAATCAGGCCAGCTTCGGCGCCACCCGCGAAGACATCGCCACGGTGATGACCATGGGTCCGGAGGCCTGGATCGACGCCCAGCTGGCCCTGCCGGCGAGCGGGCACGAGGCGCTGTTCGAGGAGCTCAGCCGCCTGGCGCCGGATGCGGACAACCGCCGGCTGCGCGTGAACGCCTGGCTGCGCAATGCCGTGACGGCGGAGGATCAGCTGCGCCAGCGCATGGCCTTCGCGCTGTCGCAGATCTTCGTCATCTCCGATCTCGGCAATGTGCTGTCCACGGACGCAGGCGCCCTCGGTGCCGTGCACTACTACGACATGCTGGTGGACGGCGCCTTCGGTCGCTATCGGGACCTGCTGGAGCAGGTGACCCTGCACCCGGCCATGGGCTTCTTCCTGGACACCGCCGGCAACGTCAAGGCCGACCCGGTGACCGCCACGGTGCCGGACGAGAACTATGCCCGCGAGGTGCTCCAGCTCTTCTCCATCGGCCTGTGGGAGCTCACGCCCAACGGCGAGCAGGTGCTGGACGCCGCCGGCGAGCCCATCCCGACCTACACCGGCGAGGACCTGATGCAGTACGCCCGCGTCTTCACCGGCTGGGACTATGCGACGGAGCGCCTGCCGGAGAAGTGGCGGCTGCCCATGGTGCTGGACCCGGCCGAGCACGAGCAGGGCATGAAGGTGCTGCTGGACCCGGCGGTGCGCGGGCAGTACGAGCCGATCCCGCCGGACCTGAACCTGGCGACGGCTGATCCCACCGCGGACCTGACCCGGACGCTCGACAACATTGCGGCACACCGCAACGTGGCGCCCTTCATCGGCCGCCAGCTGATCCAGCGCTTCGTCACCAGCAACCCGAGCCCGGACTACGTCGGGCGCGTCGCGGACGCCTTCCGTGCGAGCGACGGCGACCTCGGCGAGACCCTCAAGGCCGTGCTGCTGGACACGGAGGCCCGCAGCGGCGCGCCGGACCCGCTGGATGCGCTGGCGGCGGACCTTGCGGCCGACGCGGCGCCTGCGGAGGAGGGTCTGCCCGGGTCCCGCGCCTTCGGCAAGATGAAGGAGCCGCTGCTGCAGCTCACCGGCGTCTGGCGGGCGCTCGGGGTGGACCCGGACGCCACCGCGATCCGGCTCGCCGAGCTGGCACCGCTCGGGCAGGTGCCGCTGTCGGCGCCGTCGGTGTTCAACTTCTTCAAGCCGGATTACCAGGCGCCGGGCGAGATTGCGGATCTGGGCCTGTACTCGCCGGAGCTCGAAATCATCAACGAGGAGCAGATCACGGGCGCCGTCGCCACAATGGACACCTGGACACTCGGTGCGACGCAGGCCGGCGCGGACTGGTACAACCTGTCCATGGAGCTGGCGATGGCCGACGGCGGGGTCACCAAGATCATCGACCACCTGGACCTGCTGTTCCTGGGCGGGGCCATGTCCGACACCCTGCGGGCGGTCTTGGCAACACAGGTCTTCTACGACTACGCCCGCCAGGGCGAGCAGGGCCGGGTGACGCGGGTGCTCGCCGGTGTCTACCTGATCGTCACCTCCCCCGAGTACCTGATCGAGGAGTAATCGACATGCGCAATACGACATCGCAGCGCGCGCGCCGGCGCTTCCTCGGTCAGCTCGGGGCGCTGGCCGGCGCCGCCGCCCGGCCCGTCATCCGGCATCCGGCGGCGGCGCTGAGCACCTTGGGCGCGCTGAACTGGAGCCGGCTCGCCGCCGCGGCGGACGTGCCCGGCGACTACAAGGCGCTGATCTGCATCTTTCTGTACGGCGGCAACGACTCCCACAACTGCGTGATTCCGTCGGACCCGGACGGGCACGCCACCTATGCGCGGGCACGCCGCGGGCTCACCATTGAGGCAGACACGCTGCTGCCGCTGCCGGATGCGGCGCATCTGGACCCGCTCGGGCGCAGCTTCGGGCTCAACCCGGACATGGCCGCGCTCAAGCCCGTCTACGACGCCGGCCGGCTCGCGGCGACGCTGAGTGTCGGCCCGCTGGTGGAGCCGCTCACCAAGCAGCAGTACCGGGACCGCACCCGGCGGCGCCCGCCCAGCATCGGCTCCCACTCCGACCAGCAGTTCCAGACCCAGACCTGCGGCATCTTCGACGCGGACATGGGCTACACGGGCTGGCACGGACGGCTCAGCGACTATTTCTACGGCAGCAATGTCGGGCTCTCCACCTTCACCAACGTCTCGCTCTCCGGCGACAACGTGATCCAGGTGGGCGAGCAGGTGCTGCCTTATGCGGTCAATACGCGGGGCGAGATCGAGGTGCCGGTGAGCCGCTTCGTCGGCGGCGGCCTTCAGGGTCGGCTCGATGCCGGGCGCCGCGCGCTGCTGTTCGGCACGCCGCACGTCTTCGACGGCGCCTACAGCGAGAAGAAGGCCCGCGCGCTGGAGGGCAACCAGGCGCTGGCCGAGGCCCTGGCCGACGCCCAGCCCATCGCCGGCTTCCCGCCCGGGCGGCTCGGCGGCCAGCTTCAGGCCATTGCGCAGATCATCAGCGTCGCCTCACGCATCGGCATCCGCCGCCAGACCTTCTTTGCCTCCATGGGCGGCTTCGACACCCACTCCGACCAGAACAACCGCCACCCGCGGCTGATCCGCGAGCTCGCCGACGGCATGGCCGCCTTCGACGCCTGGGCCCAGGCCAACGGCTTGGGCGAGAAGGTGACCACCTTCAGCGCATCGGAGTTCGCCCGCACCTTCGCCATGAACGGCAACAACGGCTCCGATCACGCCTGGAGCGGCGTCCAGTTCGTGCAGGGCGCGGCGGTGCGGGGCGGCCTCTACGGGCGCATGCCGGACCAGACCATCGATGGCCCGGATGATGTCGGCGGGCGCGGGCGCTTCATCCCGGACACCGCCGTGGATCAGGTGGCCGCGACGCTCGCCAAATGGTACGGCGTGCCGGCGGACGACCTGCCCATCATCTGCCCGAACATCGCCAACTTCGACACCGACGATCTGGGGTTCATGGTCTGATCCGCACACCGCGGGCACCGGGCGGGACTGTCAGCAGCGCCCCGGCCTCAGGCCGAGCAGCAGCGCCCCCCCGCGGCATCGCGCGCATCGCCCTCGCGGCGCTCCGTGTGGTCGCGGACCCGCTTTGCCCACACGGTTTCATCCCTGCGCGCCGGCGCGGACACGAAGACCTGCGCTGTTGTCGTCGCCCTCAGGCGTCGGCGGCAGCCTCGCCATCTTACGCGACGGCGGTGCCGGATCTCGGGGCGGTCGCGGCCTGAGACGAGGTCAAACGGCGCCTGACGCCGACTACCCGATCAGCTGGGCCGGGTAGCCTATTCCAACGAGTCGTAACGCAGCTGGGTGCCGCGCGGGGCGCGCCTTGGGGGTCGTCGCGGCCCGCACCCAGTCGGTGAGCTCGCCTTCTGTACGCATTCTCCATTGACGCAAACATGTGTCGTTGCGACGAAGCGGTCAACTGCCGTTTCTAGGTTGAATCTTGGCGTCGCTGAGGCCGAGGGCTCACTCGTTGAGCCTGTCACCTGTGTATAGTAGCCAAAGCCAGGTCACGAACTGTCGTAGGCAACGCTGTGCCGCCTCGTTTGCGACGAGAGCGCCGACGCCCCTGCGTTCGTGCCCCGACAAAGACGCGGTCTTACGGAGGGAGGAGTATCCCGGTCGTTTCCGTGGGCGCGCGTACTCAACAGACCCTGATAGCTTCATAAGGACAGCATGGACGAGTTAACCCCAAGCGACCTCAAAACCATTCTCCATTCGAAGCGGGCCAATCTCTATTATCTGGAGCATTGCAGGGTCCTCGTGAACGGGGGCCGTGTCGAATATGTCACCGATGCGGGAAAGCGGTCCCTCTATTGGAACATCCCCATCGCCAATACAACAAGTCTGCTGCTGGGCACGGGTACCTCTATCACCCAGGCGGCCATGCGGGAACTGGCCAAGGCAGGCGTACTGGTGGGTTTCTGCGGCGGAGGGGGATCGCCCCTGTTCACGGCCACAGAGCGAGACACGGATATCGTCTGGTTCTCTCCCCAAAGTGAATACAGGCCGACGGAATTCCTGCAATCCTGGGTTCGGTTCTGGTTCGATGACAAGCTGCGCCTGGAAGCCGCGAAAATCATCCAGAGGACCCGCGTCGCTTGTATCCGTCAGCAGTGGCTGGGCAATCGTGCTTTGCTCGACAGCGACTTCGCCGTCAATCAGCCCCGCCTCGATGCCCTGCTGAAGCGTACAGTTGCCCAAATAGATGCAGCTGCGGATGTAACGGCCCTGCTGACAGAAGAAGCGCGCCTCACCAAGCAATTGTTCAGAGTGGCAGTCGATACTGTCGGCTACGGCGACTTCACGCGCGCAAAGCGAGGCACCGGAACGGACCCGGCGAACCGCTTCCTCGACCATGGCAACTACCTTGCCTATGGTCTCGGTGCGACCGCCACCTGGGTACTCGGGCTGCCGCACGGACTCGCGGTGCTCCATGGCAAGACGCGTCGTGGCGGGTTGGTGTTTGACGCGGCGGATCTTGTGAAGGATGCTGTCATCCTACCGCAGGCCTTCATCTCGGCGATGGCAGGACATGAGGAACAAGAGTTCCGACGCGGCTGCATCGAGGCACTGACCAGATCCGAGTCCTTGGACCTGATGATCGATACGCTGAAGCGCATCGCGACGGACCTGGGAGCATCCGTCGAATGAACGTCTTGTTCGTTTCCCAGTGCACCAAACGCGCGCTCACCGAGACCCGCCGCATCCTGGACCAATTCGCTGAGCGGCGGGGTGATCGCAGCTGGCAGACACCGATCACCCAGCAGGGATTGCAGACGGTTCATCGCATGCTGCGCAAGACCGCGCGCAAGAACACCGCCGTCGCCTGCCACTGGATACGTGGCCGGAACCAAACCGATCTGATGTGGATTGTCGGCGACCAGCGACAGTTCAACGAGACCGGTGGAACCCCGACCAACACCACCTCGCGCGATGTCCGCCGGAGCGGGGACGAGAACGACTGGCATCACGCCGAGGACATCCGGCTGCTGGCCCAGCTCGCAGCCCTGTTCCATGACGTCGGCAAGGCCAACGACGCCTTCCAGGACAAGCTGACCAGCACGGACTACCTGGCCGATGCGTATCGCCATGAATGGGTCTCGCTGCGGATGTTCCAGGCCTTCGTCGGCGCGGACACGCAGGACACCGACTGGCTGCAACGCTTGGCGACGGTCGCCGGGGACCAAGGCTCCAAGCTGTTCCCAGCCCCCTTCCGGGACAGCATTGATGGCGGTAAGTCGCCCCCGCCGCTGCAACACCTGCCCCCACTCGCCCAGGTCGTCGGCTGGCTCATCGTGAGCCACCACCGCATGCCCGTGGCGCCGGATGCGTTACAAAAGCTGCCTAGAACCAAGTCTCTCAAGGTCGTCGAGCGACTGATTCAGCCCGACTGGTGCGGCAGCGCCAGGGAGCCTGAGCAGCAACAGATCGAAGCCTGCTGGCGCTTCAGCAACGGCATGCCCTCCGCCAGCGAGAGCTGGCGCAAGCGCGCGGCCCGCATCGCGCAGGCCCTGTTGAATCGCTCAGGCTGGGTGGACGCCCCGGATCGCGATGACCCCTATGTGCTGCACCTATCGCGCCTTGCCCTGATGCTCGCGGACCATCACTACTCCAGCCTCAAGAGCGAGCCCAGCCTCGGTGACAAGGGCTTTCCGCTCTACGCCAACACCAAGGACGGCCAACTCAACCAACGCCTGGACGAGCACCTGATCGGCGTTGAGCGAGCCGCCGGCGCCTTCGTCGGCCGATTGCCGGACATCGAACGCCGGCTGCCGCGCATCGCCCGCCACAAGGGCTTTCGGCAGCGGAGCAAGGACAGCCGTTTCCGCTGGCAGGATCGCGCCTTCGACCTGGCCTCGTCGCTGCAATCGCGCACCGCCCGGCAGGGTTTCTTCGGCGTCAACATGGCGTCCACCGGCCTCGGCAAGACCCTCGCCAACGGGCGCATCCTCTACGCCCTGGGTGATCCCCGGCTCGGCGTTCGCTTCAACATCGCCCTCGGCTTACGCACGCTGACACTGCAAACCGGCGATGCCTACCGCGACAGACTGCACCTGGGGTCAGAGGATATGGCGGTGTTGGTCGGCGGCGGCGGGATTCGGGCGCTGCACGAGCACCAGCGCGCGGCGGATCAGCCGCAAGACCAGGCGCCCAGCGCATGGGAACAGGCGGGCAGTGAGTCCGCCGAGGCCCTGCTGGGCGAGCAGGACTTCGTGCACTTCGAGGGCAGCCTGGAGGATGGGCCGCTCAAGAAATGGCTGGGCAACAACCCGCAGGCCGAGCGCCTGCTCCAGTCCCCGATCCTGGTCTGCACCATCGACCACCTCATGCCCGCGGTCGAAGGCATCCGCGGCGGACGCCAGATCGCACCCATGCTCCGGCTGATGACCTCAGACCTGGTGCTGGACGAGCCGGACGATCTCGGCCTGGAAGACCTGCCGGCCCTGACCCGCCTGGTGCACTGGTGCGGCATGCTCGGCAGCCGCGTGCTGCTGTCGTCCGCGACCCTGCCGCCGGCCCTGGTCCAGGGGCTGTTCAATGCCTACCGCAAGGGCCGCCGCATCTTCCAGGCCCACCGCGGCGAGCCTGGGCTTCCGCTGGACATCTGCTGTGCCTGGTTCGACGAGTTCGATGCCAAGCACGGCAACCATGCAGCGGGCGAGACCTTCAGAACGCAGCACGACGAGTTCGTCGAGCGGCGTATCCAACGGCTCGCCGAGGCGGAGCAACGGCGCAAGGCCGTGATCCAGCCGTTACCGATCCAGGGCAATCGGCCACGCGAGGACATCTGCCGAGACTTGGCCGTGACGCTGCGCGAGCAAATCCTCACCCTGCATGGGCAGCATGCCGGCGAGGACCCCAAGACCGGCAAGCGCGCCAGCATCGGCCTGGTCCGCATGGCGAATATCGATCCGCTGGTGGAGACGGCGCGAGCGCTGCATGCGCTCGGCGCGCCGGAGCAGACCCGCCTGCACCTGTGCGTCTACCACTCGCAGCATCCGCTGCTGGTGCGCGCCGGTATCGAGCGCCGCCTCGACCGGCTGCTCAACCGCAAGAACCCCGCCGCACTGTTCGACGACGTCGACATGCGCGCCTGGCTCGATCAGCACCCGGAGCCGGACCAGATCTTCGTCGTCATCGCCACCGCCGTCGCCGAGGTGGGGCGCGACCACGACTACGACTGGGCCGTGGTCGAGCCCTCGTCCATGCGCTCCATCATTCAGCTGGCCGGGCGGGTGCGTCGGCATCGGCCCGGCGCCTGCGACACGCCGAACATCTACCTGCTCGACACCAACGTTAAGCACCTGCAGAACGGCATCGGAGAGGCGGTGTTCCTTCGTCCAGGTTTCGAGTCGGAGGAGCGAAACGGCTTGCAGCTGAACTCCCATCACTTGACCCGCCTGCTCACGGAAGAACAAGTTGGGCGAATCGATGCCAGCGCCCGCATTCAGGAACGCGCTGCGCTCACGCCGCGCGACAACCTCGTCGATCTGGAGCAGGCTCAGCTCCGGGCCTGCATGCTGGCCGACGAAGCCTTCCCGATGGAGACCATGCCCGTCGACCGCTGGTGGACGACGCCCGCCCACCTCACCGGCCTGCTTCAGCGCAGCCAGCGCTTCCGCAATGACCCCGACGGCCGGCAGCGCTACGGGCTGCTACCGGATGCCGATGGCGAGATCGAATTCCGCCGGTTCGAGCGCGACGGATCGACCACCGGGGTCGAGGCGCTACGTCACCCGCTCGACCTCAGCCAGGAGGCCGGCCCGCGCGTCACCTTCTGGGGCGAGCCGGAGTACGAGGACGCGCTGGCGGCCCTGGCCGAAGCACTCGGTCTCGACACCGCGCGATGCGCGCGACGGTTCGGAATCCTAGACCTGCCGGCGAAGCGCGCCGAGCAGGGTTGGTGGTACCACCCGGCGCTGGGCTTCAGCAGGCGCTGTTGAATATGGAAGAATCGCGGACTCACGAAATGAGTCACCGCATCGGAGAAGATGACACTGTGAGGGTTCCCGCTAGATGGCTCGGCGGGAGAGGACGGATCAGGCAAGTCGCAAGGAGAAACAATGATCGCAACGCCAACCGTGGACCGGGCTGAGGTCGCCTCGCTTCGCGAGTCCATCGAGGACTTCCTCCAAGAACGCCTCAAACCCAAACTCGACGCCCTCAAAGAAGGCCAGGACGACAAACGCGACAAGCTGTTGAAGGAGTACGCCCCGCAGACCTGGATCAGCGACGCCGCCCGCCGGGTCGGGCAGATACAGCAGGTCACCCATGCGCTGAAGTTCTCGCACCCCGACGCCAAGGGAACCAGCCTGAGCAGCCCCGGCCATCCGCACGCCGGGCCATCGCTGGTCGGCACGCATACCCTCGCCGACGATGCCGCACCCGATGTCGTTGGCAACGCAGCGGCTTTGGACGTGCTGAAGTTCCTGCGCCTGGAGGTGGACGGCAAGACCATACTGGAGCGCGCGGCCAGCGCCGACGCCGCCCTGCTGGAGGCACTGCCCGGCGACGAGGCGCAGGCGAGGGAGTGGATGCAGGCCTTCGCCGCGCTGACTGAGCCCAAGGATGACCCCACCTCTCATAAACTCGCCAAGCAGCTCTACTGGCCCCTTGCGGATGGCGAGTACCACCTGTTGGCGCCGCTCTTTCCATCGTCGCTGGTACACCGTGTCTGGGAGATCATCCGGGACGACCGCTTCGGCGACGACGCCAAGGCTGCGCGACAGGCACGCAAGGACAAGCGACACCACGACCGGGCGTTGCACGAGTACCCGGATGTCGCGGTGCTGAAGTTCGGCGGCACCAAGCCCCAGAACATCAGCCAGCTCAACAGCGAGCGCCACGGGGAGGCCTATCTGCTCGCCGCCCTGCCGCCGAGCTGGGTCAGTGAATCCATCCGTGCCCCGCTGCACACCGACAGCAT
>NZ_CAJXYK010000024.1 GCF_913063425.1 uncultured Thiohalocapsa sp. | reverse complement strand
GCCATGGCCGGCCCAGGTGTCGCGCAGGATCAGCTCATCTACGGCGCCAGCCTGCTGGACGTGACGCCGACCATCCTCAGCCTGTTGGGGCTGCCCTGCGGCGCGGACATGGACGGCAAGCCCCTGGTGCAGGCACTCACGGATCCGACACCGCTGGAGCGCATCCCGAGCTGGGACGAGGTGAGCGGCAACGACGGGCGCCTGCGCGAGACCGAGCAGTTCGACCCCATCGCCGCCAAGGCCGCCCTGGACCAGCTGGTCGCCCTCGGCTACATCGAGCCGCCCGGCGACGACGCGGCGGCGGCGGTGCAGCGCACCGAGCGTGAGCTGCGCTACAACCTGGCGCGCTCGTACATCGACGGCGGGCTGCATCGCAAGGCGCTGTCGCTGCTGGAGGCGCTGTATCGGGATGCGCCGGATCAGTACCGCTACGGCATCCAGCTCGGCCTGTGCCACCGCAGCCTCGGGGAGGCCGACGCGCTGCTGGATCTGGTCGAGCGCATCGCCGCGCACCGGCGCGCCGCCGCCGACGACGCCCGCGAGCAGATCGCCCGACTGCGCCGTGACCAGGGCATCGCCGACGACGACACGCAGACGCCGCTGGACCCCGAGCGCCTGTCCGACGATGACAAGCGGCAGCTCGAGGACTGGCGCACGCTGGCGCGGCTCAACCTCGGCGAGCTCGACTATCTGCGCGGCTGGGCGCTCGGCGCCAAGGGCCTGCACCGCGAGGCGTTGGAAGCGCTGGCGCGCGCCCGGCAGCGCGCACCGCGCCGGCCCATGCTGCAGACCCTGATCGGGGAGACCCACCTTGCGTTGCGCGAGTGGCGCGCCGCCGAGCAGGCCTTCGATGCGGCGCTCGACATCGACGAGCTGAGCCCCCAGGCCCACCTCGGGCTGGCGATCGCGCTGCTGCATCAGGGTCGGACCGAGCGCGCGGTGGAGCTGGCCCTGGAGACCATTTGGCTGCGCTTCCACTACCCCATGGCGCACTATGTGCTTGGGCTCGCGCTGGTGCGCCTGGGCGAGCCGCGCCGCGCCGAGGAGGCCTGGCGCACCGCGGTGACCCAGGCGCCGGGCTTTATCCGCGCCCACCGGCTCCTGCTCTGGCTCTACCGGCGCCTGTTGTCCGATCCGCAAAAGGCCGCGGACCAGCAGGCGCAGCTGGCAATGGCGCGTCGCCGGCGGCGCGGCACGGCGCCGCCGGCGACCGCCGAATCGCAGGGCGCCGATCCGACATCCAGCCACGGCCCGGCCGCCGCGGCGGTCGCCGTCCACGATGAACAAGGCACTGACGATGCCGGCAGCTTCGATGACCAGGACTGCATCGTCGTGGTCTCCGGCCTGCCGCGCTCCGGCACCTCGATGATGATGCAGATGCTCGCCGCCGGCGGCCTGCCGATCCTGACCGACGGCCGCCGCGAGGCCGACACGAGCAACCCGCGCGGCTACTATGAGCTGGAGGCGGCCACCCGACTGCGCACCGACGCTGCCTGGCTCGCCGACGCCCGCAACAAGGGGGTGAAGATCGTCGCCCAGCTGCTGCCGTTCCTGCCGGCGGGGCACAGCTACCGCGTGATCCTGATGGAGCGGGACCTCGAAGAGGTGCTGACTTCGCAGCGCCGAATGCTGGCGCGCAAAGACAATGGACAGACGGCCACAGCGGCCGTGGACCTGGGCAGCACCTATACGCGCCAGCTGACCCGGGTCCGCGCCTGGCTGGCCGCGCAGCCCCAGATCCGCACGCTCCGGGTCGACCATGCCGAGGTCATTGCCGAGCCGCGGCGCGCCGGCGCCCGTATCGCGGCGTTCCTCGGCCGCGACCTGGACAGCGAAGCGATGGCCGACGCAGTGGATACCGGACTCTACCGCGAACGGCAATCCCTGGGGGCGAGCCGCGGCTCAGCAGCGGACCCCGCCGGCTGATGCACGGGCGCTTCAGTCGCGCCTGCCGGCCGATCGCCCATGCGCATCCGCGAGCGGGTGCCGCGTTGATGCGCTCCGGCGGCACGCCGTCGGCGAGCAGCTTGTGCCCCGCAGCCCCGATTACGCGCTGGATTCTGGAAAGAACGCGTCGTCTAGAATCTGCGCCATTGCGTACGGGCAGTCCGGGGGGAAAACCTCGGGGTGGAGGCCAGTCTCCTTGCTGGCGAGTCCGATGGCATCCGCGTAAGCCTCCGCGGCCAGCGCAGGCAGCTCGGGGCGAAGACCGGGGGACTTCTGCAGTCGCTTGGCAATCCGATCACGCTGCTCGATGATGGTCGAGCGCGACCTGTCGCCTTTGAATTCCTTCCAACGCTCCGAGAGCGCCGCGTATTGAAACTGCCACTTGAGCAGATGCGCGAGCAGGATCGTCAGGCGGCTTTCGAGCTCGTTCCGCTCGCTGCGGCCCATGTCTTCGAGCTCCTCCACCAAGTGGTCGATATCGAGGTCGGCGAACCGTCCCTTGCTCAGCAGCTCGATCTGCCGCCTTGCCCAAGCGCTGTAGTCCTGCTCGTAAAGCTTGTTCGTGCTCGCCATCTGTTGCCTCCGCGGAAAGAGCCCCCGCGGGCATCATTGCCAAAAGCCCAGGCATGCGTATCGAAGAAGGGCTCATCGGAGGGCAGCCAAGCGCGACCTGCCGGCGCGGATCTCCCGACTCACCGCTCCTCTGACATGGTCCCGAGTGTAAACCCCACCCCTTGGCGGCGCCACGCGGGCTGTGGGCATCTGTAGGCGCATTTCCCAACCCAGCAAGCCGTCCAACTTCAAACGTCACCCTTCATACGTCGACTTCCGCCGCTGCTTCCCGCAGCCGCCGCGCCGTCGCAGTCAGCTCTCTGTCGAGCTCCGAGAAGCGCTCCCAGTCGCCTTCGGGTATCTCCTCGCCCATGCGCATCAGCGCGCGGAAGATCGGCGCCGTATTGATGCGCTCCGGCGGCACGCCGTCGGCGAGCAGCTTGTCGCCGGCGTCGATGAAGCTGCCGATGAGGCGCATCATCACCGCCTGACGCTGGGGGGTGGCGTAGCGGTCGATCTCGGAGAACGCGGATTGGCGCAGGAAGGCCTGGTTGATGAGCTGGGCGCAGAGCAGGGTCAGGCGCTGGCGCGGCGGCATGGCGTCGCGGCCGATGATGCGGGCCATGCGCTCCAGGCGGGCTTCGTCCTCCAATAGGGTCAGGAAGCGCCGGCGCAGGATCTCCCAGCGGGTGCAGCCCGCGCTGTGCCACCAGCGCGCCAGGCCCTGGGCGCTGTCGCTGTAGGAGGTCAGCGGATGGATGGCCGGATAGAACCTGGCCTGGGCCCGGCGCACGTCCAGCGCCCACAGGCAGCCGACGTAGCGGCGGGTGTGGTTGGTCACAGGCTCCGAGAAATCCCCCGACGGCGGGCTCACGGCGCCCATGACGCTGACCGAGCCCCGGGCGCCGGCGAGCGTCTCCACCCGCGCTGCGCGCTCGTAGAAGTCCGCGAGTCTGGACGACAAGTAGGCCGGATAGCCGCCCTCCCCCGGCAGCTCCCCGAGCCGCCCGGACACCTCCCGCAGGGCCTCCGCCCAGCGGCTGGTGGAGTCCGCCATCAGCGCCACGTCGAGGCCCTGGTCGCGGAAGTACTCGGCCACGGTGATGCCGGTGTAGATGCTGGCCTCGCGTGCCGCGACGGGCATGTTGGAGGTGTTGGCGATGACCACGGTGCGCTCCAGCAGCGGGCGGCCGGTGCGCGGGTCCTGAAGCTCCAGGAACTCCGCCAGCAGCCCGGCGAGCTCGTTGCCGCGCTCGCCGCAGCCGACATAGACGATGACGTCGGCGTCGCACCATTTGGCGATGGTCTCCAGCAGCACCGTCTTGCCGGTGCCGAAGCCGCCGGGGATGGACGCGGTGCCGCCGCGGGCAATGGGAAAGAGACAATCCAGGATGCGCTGGCCCGTGAGCATGGGCTCGTCCGCCGGCAGGCGCTTGGCCACGGGCCGCGGCAGGCGCACGGGCCAGCGATGGGACAGGGCCACGTCGTACTCGCCGCCGTCGTCCGTGCGCAGGGTGCAGACGGCGGCGTCCTCGGCAACGTCGCCGGCATCGGCCAGCTCGACGATCTCGCCGGCGGCGGCATCCGGCGGCACCAGGCAGCGCTGGCGCAGGCCCTGCTCCGCGGGCTCGGCGCCGGCCGCGCCGACCTCGCCGATGACCGCACCGGGCGTGACCCGGTCGCCCACGGCCAAGGTGGGCGTGAAGCGGAAGCGCCCGGCGGCGGCCTCGCGCATGCCGGGTCGCACCCAGGCTGCCTCGGAGGCGTCTTCGCCAGCGGAGCCGTCCACGCCGATGGGCCGCAGCAGGCCGTCGAAGATGTTGCCGAGAATGCCGGGCCCGAGCCGGATCGACAGCAGCCGCCCGCTGCCCTCCACCGGGTCGCCGGGCCGCAGCCCGGAGGTGTCCTCGTACACCTGCACGGTGATCTCGTCCCGGGCGACGCGGATGACCTCGCCGAGCAGGCGGTCCGCACCGACGACCACGGCCTCGCGCAGCAGGAAGGCGCCGGTGGACGCCGCCCGCAGCACCGGGCCGCTGATCCAGGTGGTGGTGGCGCGCGCACTCATGCCGGGACCTCCTGCGAGTCTGGTTGGTTGATGCCGGCGGTCGCATCCGCTGCGCCGGTCGGCCCTGCCGCCGCCCGGCCCTGCGCCCGGTATCCGTCACGGCCCTTGGCCATGGCCAGCAGCCGCGCTTCGATGCGGGCACGGTCCCTGAGCAGTCCCTCGAGGCTCATGTCCAGCACGGCACCGCCGGCGGCGACGATGAGCCCGGCGGCCAGGTCGCCGTCCGCCCGCAGCGCCGGCGGCTCGATGCCGGCCCGGGCGAGCCGTGCCAGGGCCGCGTCGCGCTCCGCCTGCGGCCAGCCGCCGGCGTGGCGAATGGTCCAGCCCCGGCGCGGCAGTCGGGCCAGGGCCTGCTCCAGGGTGGTCTCCACCCAGCGCCGGCGCTGCTCGGGCTGCGCCCAGCGCTCGGCGAGCTGGGCTTGCAGCCGCGGCCAGGCGGCGGCGAGCAGCCGCGCGTCCGCCTGCTCGCCGCGACGCCGGCGCGCGGTGGCCTGCTCCGCAGCGGCGGCGCGCAGGATGCCCTCGGCCCGGCTGCGCTCGGCGACGATGCGCTGGTGCAGCGCTGCACGCTCACGCCGATAGGCATCCTGGATCAGCGCCCGGGCGCGCGCGTCGGCCTCCGCCAGGAGCTGCCGACAGGCCCTGTCGCGCTCGTCCTGGACCAGTTTCAGCAGCGCCCGCTCGCGTTCTTCGATGTTCATTCGGCCAACCCCAGCTGGCGTTTCAGGACGGCGGTGAGATCCGCGGGCTCGCTCAGGCCGCGGGCGTCCGCCACCACCACACAGGGCGGACGCTGGCTCGCCAGCGCCTCGGCCCGCAGCGCCGGCGGCAGCCCCGCCGCAGCGGCCGCCGTGAGGACGATCAGCCCCACGTCGCGCTCCCGCCGCAGTGCCCGCAGCAGCGCCGGCAGCTCGGCCGGCGCCGGCGTGCGGCAGTCGGCGCCGGCGAGGCGCCAGCCGGCGGCGCTCACGGCGTCGCCGACGAAGATGCAGCGGCTTGCGCTGGGCTCGGCCATGGCGGGACGGCGCGCCGGTCAGATCTTGTTCAGGATCAGCACCGAGACGATGAGCCCATAGATCGCGATCCCCTCGGCGAGGCCCACCAGGATGATCACCCGGCCGAACAGCTCCGGCTTTTCGGCCAGCGCGCCGACGGACGCCGCGCCCACGGTGGCCACGGCATAAGCAGCACCCAGGGCGCCGATGGCGGTGGCGAGCGCCGCGGCCACGAAGCCCCAGCGCTGCACGCTCGGGTCGATGAGGCGCTCGGTGACCTCCACCACCTCCGTTTGCGCAAAGGCCTGCGGCTGCCACAGCAGCACGCTCGCCAGCACCGCCACGAGCACGGCGGAAACGAACAGCGAGCCGGCGACGAGTACGGATTTGCTCATGACGGACCTCCTGTGACGACGGCGGGGGGCGCCGGCAGCGGGGCGAACACCCGCCCGGTGCCCTTGAGGAAACGGTTGAAGAACTCGAACAGCACGAGCCGCGTGGTCTGGATGGACACCACCAGCCCCTCCAGCAGAATGATCACCAGGTTGCCGAGGATCAGGATCAGCAGCGCGGCCCAGCCGGGGGCGGTGTCGGCCATGGTGACAATGGCCGCGGACAGCGCCGCATGGGCCAGCGCAAAGGCGCCGACGCGCGCAAAGGACAGGGTGTTGGTGAGCAGCTGCAGCCAGCTCTCGGCAAGATGGCCCAGCGCCGCCAGCGCCCCCAGCAGCCGGTGCGCGATCCAATAGGACCCGGCGAGGTACCAGGCGAGCCCGAGCAGCGCGACCCAGCCCAGCCCCAGACCGGGCGCCGCAAGCATGCCCACCAGCCCCAGGTACAGCACCAGCATGCCGGCATCGACGGCGAGCCAGTGGCGGGCGCGCCCCGCCGCCAGCGCCCCGAAGCCGGCCAGCAGCTGCCCGACCGAGAGCAGCAGCACCGCAAACACCAACGGCACCGCGAGCACGATGAGGGGCTGCGCCAGCGGATGCAGCCAGAGCGCCGGAATGATGTGCTCGACGCCGAACAGGCTGCCGAACAGGAAACCGAACAGCGTCGCCGAGGCGCCGCACAGCACCATGAGCCGGGCGGCGTCGAAGCGGCGCATGAGCCAGAGCCCCGCCGCCATCAGCACCAGCCCCTGGCCCACGTCGCCGAACATGTAGCCGAACAGCAGCGGCACCACCAGGGCCAGGAGCGGCGTCGGGTCCGCCTCGTCCCCGCCGGGCACGCCGAGCGCCCGGGCAAACAGCTCGAAGGGCTTGAGCCAGGCCGGGTTGTGCAGCACCTGCGGCGGCCGGGCGCCCGCCGGCGGCGGTGCGAAGCGCAGCAGCGCCCGGGTGCCGGCGCGCTCCAGGGCGTCGCTGAGGCGCGCCCCGTCCAGATCGTCGGTCCAGCCGGTGATCCAGGCCAGGTGCTCGCCCTCGCGCTCCAGGGCACCCACACGGCGGCTGAACCAGTCGAGCCATACGGCCTCGCCCAGGCTGTCGTCGAGGCCGACCTCATCGAACAGGCTGTCGATCTCCGCGGTGAGGTGCACCGCCCGCCGGGAGAGGAAACTGCGCCGGGCACGGATGCGGGCGAGCGCCGTCACCGCATCGCCCTTCAGCCAGGGCGGGCGTACCACGATGCGCCCCTGCTGGGCCTTCACCTGCGCCTTGGCGGACTCGAGGCGGTCGGCCGGCGCGAGGATCATCCAGCAGTCCTCGTCCGCCCAGGGCACGCTGCGGGCGATCATCGGCTCGGGTAGGGCGAGCGCGGTGCCCGCGGGCAGGATGGCGCAGAAGGTGCCCAAGGTCGGTCCGGAGCTGGTCACCAGGGCGAAGTCCAGGGTGCTGCCGCGTACCTTGCCGATGATCTGCTCCAGCCACCTGAGCCCGGTCTGCTCCTCTTCGCAGGCCTGCAGCTGGTCGATGAGGGGGTCCGCCTCCTGCCGCCAGGCGGCGATGCGCGCAAGCGCCCGCTGCATGACCTGGACCGGACCCGCCGTGAGTGGCCCGCGGCGCAGCCGCCCGCGCTGCCAATAGCGCTGGTAGCGCTGCGCCAGGCGCTGATACTCAGCCAGGCCCGCCGCGATGTCCGTGAGCGGCTGCTCGGCGGCCTGCGGCTCGCGCAGCTCCAGCTCCACGGCGCCGGTGCGCGCAAGCTCCGCCAGGGTGCGCACCGCTTCGCTGCGCGGGCACAGCACCTCGAACCAGCGGGTGGCCAGCGGCCGCAGCATCAGGCTGCCTCCTCCCGGGTGCCGCCCGCCGGCAGCTCCGGGAACAGGGCGCGGTCCAGCAGGGCCCGGCGCAGGCGCTCCAGATCCAGGGCCAGCAGGGCTAGATAGGTGAAGGGCGCCGCCGGCGACAGACCGAGGCCATGGAAGCGGAAGCGCAGCCGCTCGCGCAGCGCCTGGCGGCGGGTCCAGGCCCGCTGCGGGTCGCTGCGGCGAAAGACCGTCAGGTGCTCGCGCAGCAGTGCGGCGAGGCCGTCCAGGTCCGCCTGCACCGCGTCCCCCGGGCTCGGCCAGCGCTGCCGCCAGCCGTCCGTCCAGGCACCGAGCAGCGGACCGGCCGCCGGGTCCAGCAGCGAGCCGATGCCGGCACGCTCCATCTGCGCCTGCACCCAGTCGCCCTGCTCATCCACGAGGGCGGCCACCTGCGGCAGCCCGCGCGCCCAGTCCGGCAGGCGGCCGCCGGCGCGCACGCGCTCCAGCACGCCTGCGAGCGGCAGCCAGCGGGTCCAGTGCACGGCGTCCTGCCAGGCCGCGGGCACATAGGCCGCGACGGCGTCGATCTCGTCGAGCAGGCGTCCGCGGACGCCGGCCTCGATGTCCGCGGCGGTGCTGGCGGCAGAGAAGCCCTTGATCCAGTCCCGGTGCGGTCCGTTGCGGGCATCCTCCAGCCAGGCACCGAGCCCGCGGATACCGCTGATGCGCCGCCAGTCCGCCTCGGCGGGCAGCCGTCCGTAGCGGGCCTGCACGCGCGCCTGGGCGTGGGCGAAGTCGCGGCGGGCGGCGCTCACGACCGGCCCCCAGTAAGCTCGGGGGTGAGGTCGGGGGTGAGCTCGGCGGTGAGCTCGGCCGCGAGCGCGGCGGCGAGCGCCTCCACGACGGCGGCATCCGGTGCGGCCGGCGCCTCCCCGCCGTTGCCGTCGGCGGCGAGGTCCGCCAGGGCACGCTCGATGCCGCGGTCGGCAATGCGGTGGGCGGCGCGGATGCGCCGCTCGGCACGACCGGCGATGGCGCGGGCTGCCTGCTCGGCGGCGGTGACGCGCGCATCCGCCTGGGCCCGGCAATCCGCTAGGGCCGCCCGGGCCTCGGCCTCGGCCCGCAGCACCCGATTGAAGGCCGCATCCACGGCGCGGCCGTCGGCACGCTCATCGGTCATGACCGCTGTGCTCCCCTCTGCCTGTGCATCCCCACCCGCGCCGGCGCTGCCCCATGGCGCCGTGCGCGGGGTATCTCCGGCTCTGCGCGCCCCGTGTCAGCGCAGGCCGGCCTTGCTCATCAGCTCGCGCACGAAGTCCACCGGAATGGCATAGCTGATGCCGCTCGGGTCCTTGATGGCGGACTCCCGGGTGCGCTTCACGTACACACTGTTGATGACGCCGATCACCCGTCCCGTGTCCACGTCATAGACCGGGCTGCCGCTGTTGCCGGGGTAGGCGGTGGCGTCCAGCTGCAGGATCTTGAACGGCGCCGACAGGCGCTTGATCATCTCCGGCGTCAGCTCCCGCCCGGAGCCCACCGGTGCTGCGATGGGCGCGAGCGCCGCCACCACCGCCCGGTGCGTGGCCGAATAGAGCCCGAGCGCCCCCACCAGCGGATACCCGGTGAAGGCCGCCCACTGCCCTTCGCGGATGTCCGCGGTGCGCCCCAGGCTCACCGCCGGCAGGGCGCCACCCTCGAAGCGCAGCAGCGCCAGATCGTGCTCGCGGTCGGCAGCCACCAGCTTGGCCGGGCGCATCTCGGTGCGGCCCTCGGCGCTCGGGCGATACACGGCCACCGTCTCCCGCCGCCCCTCGTCGAGCTTGCGCGGCACCACATGGGCGTTGGTGACCACATGGTTGGGCGCCACCACGAAGCCTGTCCCCCGCGGCTGCTTCTGCGTCGCCCGCACCGCCATGTAGGTGCCGACGGCGACGACGCTGCGCTTCATCCGGGACGCCGTCGTCGGCAGGTCCGCGGCGGCGTTGCCGGCGATCAGCAGCAGCGGACACAACAGCAGGGCTGCAAGCGGCATGGCAGCAAAGGCACGGCGGCTGGAGAACGGGGCGACGCTTGGCATCTGAGCTCCTTGGGTGCGCGGAACGACTTCAAGTGACGGACCGCCGCCGACGACGCCGGCGATCAAATCAGCACGTCCCTCATGGAATATTAGTACATGCTCATGGGAACATCGGGATCTTCCGCACAGGCACGGGCTCGAGGCAGCAGGCACAGGGGCAGCTCCCGCTGCCATGCTGCGCCCCCGCCCGGCACCGGCGCATGACCGGCGTCAAGGCCGACGGCCACAGGGGGGATACCCGTCGGGGCGCACCCGGCTCAGTATCAGCCGCAGCCCCTGCTGCCCGAGCCCGACCGGCGGTGGCGGGGTCTGATGCGCACTCTCCCGCCACCGACCGCGCGCCGACACCACCGCCGCCCCACCGGGACGCGACGCACTATAAGCACATCAGCGACTACTGATCCACCGCAAGCGGGAGGATTACGGCGCTGGCCAGCAGGCACGCGCTTTCGCTACTCTTCGCGCGTCGCTTCTCGATCGCCGCCACCGCCACCCGGAGCCGCCCGTGGATGACACCCTGAAACGCCTGCTCGATGCCGAGATGCGCGCGGAGCAGATCGCGCAGGAGGCCGAGCAGGAGCGCGAGCACATCATCCAGGCGGCCATGGCCGACGCCCGCGCCGAGGACCAGCGCTTCACGGCCCGGGTGCCGGACCTGCACCGGGGCTTCATCGCCAAGGCCGAGGAGCGCGCCGAGCAGACCATCGCCGAGCTCAAGCGCCGCTACGACGAGCGCCACGTGCAGCTGCGCAACATGGCCGAAGAGCGCGAGCAGGAGGCGCTGGACACCGCCTTCGAGCTGCTCATCGACCCGAGCCGCTGAATGCGCCCGCGCGCCGCAAGCTCCGCACCGGCCTCCGCCCCGGCCTCCGCACCGGTGCAGGCCGTCGCTGATGCGCCCATGGCGGCAGCCGGGTGCCCACCGCAGCGCAGCAGTGCAACGGCCATCGCCCCATGAGCGCCACCGACCAGGCCTATCTCAACACCCGCGTCACCGCCATGTCCGGGCAGCTGCTCGCGGCCGCGGATCTGAAGCTGCTGAGCCGGCTCGATCTGCCGGCGCTGGCGGAACGGTTCGCGCTCGGCCCGCTCCTGGACGACCAGCTCCCGCCCCGCACCAAGGCACGCGCCGTGGAGCAGACGCTGCTCCACATCCTACTGGCGGATCTCGCGGTGCTGGTGCGGCCCATGCCGGCCACCGGCCGCGGCCTGCTCCTGTCCTGGGCGCGCAAGTACGCGCTGTTCAACCTCAAGACTCTGATCCGGGGCAAGCTCCACGAGCTGGACCAGGCGGAGATCCGCGCCAACCTGTACGAGCTGCCCGAGCGGGTGCGGCTCCCGCACCAGGAGCTCTACCGCGCGGAGAACGTGCTGGAGCTGCTGCGGGTGCTGGAGCGCGGGCCGCTGCGGCTCATTGCCCGTCAGGCGCGGGAGTCCTACGAGCAGCGCCGCGACCCCTTCGTGCTGGAGGCCGCGGTGGACCAGCGCCATTACGCCGAGCTGGCGCGGCAGGCCATGCAGTTCCAGGGGGCCGAGGCGGACGCCGTGCGCCAGCTGGTGGGCGCCGTGCTGGACCGCATGAACCTGCTCTGGCTGCTGCGCTTTCGCTTCTCCTTCGGCTTCTCGCCGAGCGAGGCCTTCTACCAGCTGGTGCCCTCCAAGCGGCTGCTGCATCGCGACCGGCTTCTGCATCTCGCGAACATTGACGGCTTCGAGCAGGTGCTGGAGGCCATGCCGGCGCCGCTGGATACACTCCTGGCGGGCTGCTCCAGCCTCATCGACGTGCAGCGCTGCGCCGGCGACATGCTGCTGGAGGAATGCCGCCGCACGCTCAGCAGCGGGCGCTCCGGCATCGCCCGGGCGCTGGCGTATCTGATCCTGCGCGAGCACGACATGCACCAGCTCTATGCGCTGATCCAGGGTCGCCTGTTGGGCCTGCCCCAGGACGTGGTGGACATTGCGCTGGAGCTGGCGGCGCCGAACTGCCCCATCGGCATGCCGGCGGCCGCCTGATGATTGCCCAACATGCTTGTGCCCAGCATGCGTGTGCCCAGCATGCGAGTGCCCGGCGCTGGTGCCCTGACCCCATGCGCTTCACGACCACTGTGTCAACCAACCACCCAGCCGCCGCTGCGAGCCGCAGGATGACCGACGCCGCCCGTGATGTAACCGCCCCCCAGCCCGCGCCCGCGCCGGAGGACTGAGCCGTGCTGCGCCCACTGCCCATGAAGCACGTCCGGCTGCTGGTGATGGCGGACGACCTGCCGCAGGCGTCACTCACCCTCGCCGAGACGGAGAGCTTCCACCCGGACGACCGCCCGCCGGAGGTGCAGGCGCTGGCGGGTGCCCCCGGGCGCGACTATCGCGAGCGCTATCGGCAGGCGGCCACGCGACTCGACAAGATCGCCAAGCTGGTGGACGTGCCGGCAGCGCCGCCCATCGACCAGGTGCACGTGGTGCACCCGGACGAGCTCGCCGCCGTCAGCATCCTGCTGCGCGAGCGCTGGGAGGATGCCTCGCGCTTCGAGGAGGCCTTCCGCCGCCTGGACGAGGAGGAGCGCTTCGTCCGCGATCAGGAAGCGGCGCTGGACAACTTCGCCAACCTCAAGATCGACCTGGGCAAGCTGCGCAGCAAGACCCGCTTCCTGGATTTCTATGTGGGCATCGTGCCGCGGGAGAACGTGAGCCGGCTCGAAGGCGCGGTGCAGCTCGCGGACCACATCCTGTTCAATTACCTGGAGCGCGGCGACAGCGCCCACGTCATCATCGTCGGCCCGCGCGGCGAGCGCGAGGCGCAGCTCGGCTCGGTGCTGGCCTCCGCCGGCTTCCAGGCACTGCCCATTCCGAGCGACTTCACCGACATGGACCCGGCGGCCAAGCGCGAGGAGCTCGCCACCCGCCGGGCGGAGCTGGCGGGCCAGCGCGACACATTGCGCACGGAGCTCGCGCAGTGGGAGCGGACCCACCGCGAGACCCTGCTCGATGCCCGCCGTACCCTGCTGCTCGCAGAGCCCTTCGTCACCCTCGACCCGTCCATCCACAGCGCGGGCCAGCTGGCGATGCTCGCGGGCTGGGTGCCGCTGCGGGCGCTGCCGAGCCTGGCGGAGCGACTGGAAGTGAGCCTGGCGATGCCGTTCGATCTCAGCTTCCGCGACCCGCGCCCGGACGAGCGCCCGCTGGTGCCCACGGTGCCGGTGAAGAACCGCTGGCTCGCCCCCTTTGCCATGCTGGTGAAGCAGTACGGCATCCCGCAGTACGGCGAGGTGGACCCCACACCGCTCTTCGCCGCCACCTTCCTGCTCATGTTCGGCTCCATGTTCGGCGATGTCGGCCAGGGGGCGGTCATTGCCGGCGCGGGCTGGTACTTCCGCGACAAGCTCGGGCGCTTTTGGCTCTTCGGCATCATGGCCGGCGTGTCGTCCGTGTTCTTCGGCTTCCTCTACGGCAGTATCTTCGGCTACGAGGAGCTGCTGCCGGCGCTCTGGACCAGCCCCATCCACCAGCCGATCCTGATGCTCCAGATCGCGCTCGGCTACGGTGTGGTGTTCATCATGGTGGCCTGCCTGCTCGCCATCTATAACCGCTGGGTGGTGGGCAACATCGCCGGCGCCTGGTTCGGCCATCACGGCATCGTCAATCTGGTGTTCTACCTGTCGCTGGTGTGGGGCGGGCTGAGCCTCGCCGGCAGCGGCGAATTCGGCGGCCTGCCGACCCTGCTGGTGCTCACCAGCCTCGGCGCACTCGCCGTCTACGGCTGGCGGCATCTGGATGCGCCCGCCGGCGAGAAGGTGCTGGTGGTCTTCATCGAAACGCTGGAGACCATCATCGGCTATGTGTCCAACACACTCTCCTTCCTGCGCGTCGCCGCCTTCAGCCTGAACCATGCGGCGCTGTCGCTGGCGGTGCTGACGCTCGCCGATATGATGGGCATGACCGGCCACGTTCTGACCGTCATTCTCGGCAACCTGTTCGTGCTGGTGCTGGAGGGGGGCATCGTCGCCATCCAGGTGATGCGCCTGGAGTACTACGAGGGCTTCTCCCGCTATTTCTCCGGCGAGGGGCACGAGTTCGCGCCGCTCAAGCTGCGCCGCGGCGCCTCCGGGGCGGGCTGAGTGGAGCCCGACCTCAGCGAGTACAGCCATGGGCCTTTCCAACGCACGCCTGATCCTGAAGAATCCGCGCAAACCGGACCTCGCCGCGGTGGAGGTGGATGCGCTGGCCGATACCGGCTCGGTGCATCTGTGCATTCCGGAGCACATCCGCATCCAGCTGGACCTGCAGACCGCGGAGCAGAAGGAGGTGACGCTCGCCGACGGCCGTCGCCAGCTCGTGCCCTACGTCGGCCCGGTGGAAGTCCGCTTCAAAACCCGTGTGGGCTATGTAGGTGCACTGGTGCTCGGGGATCAGGTGCTGCTCGGTGCCATTGCGATGGAGGACATGGACCTGGTGGTCGTGCCGAGCACCCGGACCGTCGACGTGAACCCCGGCAGCCCGAACATCGCCACGTCCATCGTCAAGTGAGCCGGATCATCGACACCGCGCGCGACACTGCTTGACAACCCGCACCAGCCCCGAGGCGCAATCCGCCCGAGACAAGCTTTCCAGCAACGCACATTCGTCAGTCGAGGAACCCACGCATGTATTGGCTCGCCGCCCTGATGTCCTTCGCCATCGTCGGTGTTATCGCCACCGGCCTTTATCTGGAGCTGCGCCCCGCCGCCACCCTGCAGCTGCCGCGCTGGAGCAAGCCGGCCATGGGCGGGCAGCTGCTGCTGTTCTTCGGCGCACAGCTCGGCCTGCTGCTGCTCGGCATCAACGAGGCCCTCGCAGAGGAGGCCATCGAGGTGGTGGAAGTCGAGATGACCACAGGCATGGGTCTCGCCATCCTCGGCGCCGGAATCCCCACCGCACTGTCCACCATCGGCGCCGGCATCGCCGTCGGCCCCATCGGTGCGGCCTCCCTCGCCGCCATCACCGAGAAGCCGGAAACGCTGGGCCGCACGCTCATCTACCTCGGTCTCGCCGAGGGTATCGCCATCTATGGCCTGGTCATCTCCATCCTGCTGCTGAACCGCATCTGAGTCGCCATGGCCGCCGCGCCCACCCAGCCCGCACCGCCGCAGGAACCGGCCGAAGCGCCGCCCACCCGCATGCTGTTTCTCGGCGCCGACAGCCTCGCCGACGGCTTCCGGCTCATCGGCTTCGAGACGCATGCAAACCCGAGCGCCGAGGACGTGGACCAGGTGTTCCGGCAGCTGCGCCAGTCCCGGGACAAGGCCTTCGTGGTGGTGGACGATGCCGTGATGCGCTCCGGTGCCGCCAACCTGGCCCAGGTCCGGCGCGAGGGGGGACGCATCGTGGTGGTGTCCGTACCGCCGCTGGCCGGGCCGGTGCAGCTGGAGAGCGAGGTCGCTGACCGCCTCCAGGCCATGTTCGGTTCCGGAAGTATGCATGGCGCGTAACGCGTCACGAGGGGCAAGGCATCAGCACCTCGATACCCGCTCCCCGCAGCTCGTTACTCCTCCCCAGCCCTCAGCCCTCAGCCCTCAGCCCTCAGCCCTCAGCCCTTAATCCATGGTCACCCAAGCACACGAGCTCGAAGAGGCCATCCTCGCCCGCGCCGAGCGCCTCGCCAACGAGTACCGCGAGCGCGCCAACCGCGCCCGCGACCAGATTCTGCGCGACGCCGCGGACAAGCTGCGGCTGCGCGAGCAGCGCGAGGAGGCCATCGCCAAGTCCCTCGGCGAGCGCACCTATCGCCAGCAGGTCCAGGCGGAGGAGCTGAAGCTGCAAAGCCACCTGGACCGCGTGCGCTGGAACCTGGTCCGGGACGTGGAGCATCGCCTCGCCGAGCGCATGCGCCAGCACGTCGAAGACAGCAAGGCTTACCTCAAGACCCTGACGGGCTTCATTGCCACCGCCGCGGAGGCCGTCGAGCAGGCCGAGGTGCATGTGGCCGCCAACGCCCAGGACCAGAAGCTGCTCACCGAGCATTGGGCGAGCGTCACGGCGGCGCTGCCCAAGGGCACGCAGGCGACGCTCAGCGAGCAGCCCATCGACACCCTCGCCGGCGTGCTCGTCACCAGCGGCGACGGGCGCATCCGCGTGGACAACACCTTCGAGGGCCGCATGGCGCGGCTGCGCATGCGTATCCAGCAGGCGATCCTGGAGCGGCTGCTGCCGAGCGGGTTCGATACGGGGGCGTTGTTTGGGGGTTAAGAGGTGCGGAGTACGCAGTGCGTACGCTTCGCCAGCGCCGGACTCCCTGCTTCCCGACCAGTTTTCCCAACCCTGACCTGAATGCCCATGTCCGACCAACACCGCATCGGCACCGTCCGCGACATCAACGGTCCCATCGTCACCATCGACCTGCCGGGCGTGCGCAGCGGCGAGCAGGTGCGCATCGGCGAGATCGGCCTGGTGGGGGAGGTCATCTCCCTCTCGGGGCAACAGGCGACGGTGCAGACCTACGAGGCCACCGACGGCGTACGCCCGGGCGAGCCGGCCGTGGGCCTCGGCTGGCCGCTGTCGGTGGAGCTGGGCCCCGGACTCATGGGCGGCATCTTCGACGGCGTACAGCGCCCGCTGTCGAAGATCGCGCTCCAGTCGGGCGACTACATCGCCCGCGGCCTCGACGTGCCGGCACTGGACCGCGCACGGCAATGGGAGTTCGAGCCGAACCCGGACCTGGAGCCGGGGCAGGCCGTCGGCCCGGGCAGCGTGCTCGGCACGGTGCAGGAGACCGAGACGGTGGTGCACAAGGTGCTGGTGCCGCCGGGCATCCAGGGGGAGCTGGAAGAAGTGGCCCCGGCCGGCGAGTACGACATCGAGTCCACCATTGCCCATGTCCGCGATGCCAAGGGCGCGACCCATCGGCTCAGCCTTTATCACCGCTGGCCGGTACGCCGCCCGCGGCCCTACCTCAAGCGCGACGACGGCGTCTCGCCGCTCATCACCGGCCAGCGCGTCATCGATACCTTCTTTCCACAGCTGAAGGGCGGCAAGGGCGCGGTGCCCGGCCCCTTCGGCGCCGGCAAGACCGTGGTGCAGCAGCAGATCGCGCGCTGGTCCAATGCGGACATCGTCATCTACGTCGGCTGCGGCGAGCGCGGCAACGAGCTTGTCGACGTGCTGGAGAGCTTCCCGAAGCTCGAAGACCCCTACTCCGGGCGCAAGCTCATGGAGCGCACGCTGCTGGTGGCCAACACCTCCAACATGCCGGTGGTGGCGCGCGAGGCGTCGGTGTACGTCGGCCTCACCATGGCCGAGTACTACCGCGACATGGGCTATGACGTGGTCATGCTGGCGGATTCCACCTCCCGCTGGGCCGAGGCCCTGCGCGAGGTGTCGGGGCGCCTCGGGCAGATGCCGGTGGAAGAGGGCTATCCGGCCTATCTTGCCTCGCGCCTCGCCGCCGTCTACGAGCGTGCCGGGCGCGTCGAGACCCATGGCGCGGGCTCCGGCTCCGTGACCCTCATCGGCGCCGTCTCGCCCCCGGGCGGCGACTTCTCCGAGCCCGTCACCAGTCACACCAAGGACATCATCGAGACCTTCTGGGCCCTGTCCAAGGAGCTCGCCGACGCCCGCCACTACCCGAGCATCGACTGGGTCACCAGCTTCTCGGGCCATGTGCACACCGCCGCCGAATGGTGGCACGAAGAGATCGACCGCCGCTGGGAGCGGCGCCGCACCGAGGCCCTGGCGCTGCTGGCCCGGGACGCCGAGCTCTCACGCATCGTCAACCTGGTGGGGCCGGAGGCCCTGTCCGACGCCCAGCGCTGGCAGCTGGAGGGCGCCGCGCTGGTGAAAGAAGGCGTGCTGCAGCAGAGCGCGCTGGACGACGTGGACACCTTCTGCTCGCCCGAGAAGCAGTTCGCGCTGCTGGACCTGGCACTGTCCATCTACGACAAGGGCATGGCGCTCATCGAGCTCGGCGTGCCGGTGGCGGAGCTCGCGGAGCTGCCCCAGCTTTCCAAGGCGCGGCGCTGCAAAAGCCTCTACAACAGCGACCAGGTGGCGGAGATCCGCGCCTTCGCGCAGGAGGTGGAGCAGGCGTTCGAGGGGATTCGGTTGGAGTATGCCAAACAGGCGGCCGATTGAAGAGATCTCATCATCACCCACCCCAAATAGTCACATTCGATTTACGGGAGACGTTGGCACGCTCAATCCGGCACTCCACAGGCACAGCCTTGCCCAACGTCCGTTACGTTCTAGTCGTGTTGTGTCAAAATCATTGAGACGATTGCTCACTTCCGTCGCAGCATGCCATGACCCTTCAATCCGAAATCGATAAAGCCCGCGCAGACATCCGTACTGATGGATACCCAATATCGATTGGCGAATGGATTAGCATTTATGAGCAGCGGGAGCTTGACATTCACCCGGAGTTCCAACGCTTCTTCCGCTGGACGCAGAAGCAGAAATCCCGTTTGATCGAATCGCTTCTTCTCGGCATCCCGATACCGCAAATTTTCGTTTCGCAGAGAGATGATGGCGTCTGGGATGTCGTTGACGGACTCCAGCGGCTCTCGACCATTTTCGAGTTCATCGGGATACTCCGCGACGAGGAGGATAGAGTCATCCCTGCGCTGACAATGGAGGCCACGGCTTATCTACCGTCACTCGCAGGAATCAGATGGCAAGATGACGAGGAGCCTGGGCAGAGCCTAAGCAACGCGCAGCGCCTTCTGATCAAGCGCGCCAAGATCGATGTTAGCATCATTCTGAAGGAAAGTGATGAGCAAACCAAGTTTGAGCTCTTCCAGCGGCTCAACACCGGCGGCTCTCCACTCTCCGATCAAGAAATGCGAAACAGCCTGCTGGTAATGCTGAATCGTGATCTCTTCCGCTGGATGAAGGATCTCTCGGGTGACGCAAGCTTCCGGGAATGCATTGCTCTTTCAGACAGAGCTGTCGACGAACAGTACGACATGGAGCTCGTACTTCGCTTTCTCGCTCTGCGCACCATTCCGGAAGAGGAGCTCACGGGCCTCGGCGACTTGGGAGAGTTTCTAACGGAAAAGGCGAAGGAGGTCGCGAAGGATGGGGCATATGATAGAGCTGAGGCGGCCGAAGCATTTCGCTCCACTTTCAGATTGCTTGCAGACACGCTCGGCAGCGACAGCTTCCATCGCTTCGATCAAGCGAAGGGACGCTTCCTTGGCGGCTTTTCCATTTCCGCGTTCGAGGCCATCGCCCTTGGCATTGGCTACAACTACAAGAGCATCCCGGCAGCAAGAGACAAAATTGCGGAACGAGCGCGGAACCTCTGGACGGATCCAAGGTTTCTTGAGTACTCTGGGGCGGGCATGCGAGCCTCCACCCGCATTCCCAGAATCGTACCCCTCGGGCGCACGATCTTCTCGGCATGAAAATCCGCACCGAGTCGCAGCTTGCGGACGCGATCGACCAGGACCTGATTTGGCGCAAAAAGGAGCTGACACAGCTGAAATTTCTCCTCGACGCAGCTGCCGGGCGCGGTGATCGGGAGTCAACTGTTCTCAGGGGCGCCGTTACCCTGCTTTACGCGCACTGGGAAGGGTTCGTGAAGTTCGCCGCACTTGCATACTTGGAGTACATCGCGGCCCAGCGACTACGTTTTGATGAATTGGCTCCAGCTCTTCTTGCCCTCGCCGCCCGCTCCAAACTGAATGCGGCGGCAAATGCGAATCGTATACGCGCCCATATCGAGATTGTCGAATTTTTCCGCGCCAGCCTATCCCAAAGGTGTTCGCTTCCCTATAAGGACGGGATAACGACCAGAGCGAACCTGTCATCGGAAGTTCTTCGGGAGATTGTCGAAACACTTGGGCTCAGCTTTGCTCCTTTCGAAACAAAGTGCAACCTCATCGACGAAACATTGCTTCGGTCACGCAACACCATAGCCCATGGCGAGTATCTGATCATCACCGTGGGACGTTTCGAGGAGCTGGCGCGCGAAGTGCTCGAGATGATGGAGAACTTTCGAGCTCAAGTGCAGAATGCCGCAGCGCTGCAGCAGTTCAAAGCGGCGTAGCCCGTTGACCTTCCAACAGCAACCCGCGGGCCGGCGCTCGGTCCAAGCCGCGAAGTAGACCAATGAGCATCAAAGAATACCGCACCGCCAGCGAAGCCCACGGCGGCCTGATCAAGGTCCGGCACACCCCGGGCGTCGCCTTCGGCGACCGCGTGCGCATCACCGACAGCGCCGGCGAGACCCGCGACGGGCAGGTGATCCGCGCCGCCGACGAAGAGGTCCTCATCCTGGTGTTCGAGGGCATCGAAGACCTGGATCTGGAGGACATCTGGGTCCGCTTCCTGGACGAGCCGGTGGAGATCGCGCTGTCGCCGGAGATCCTCGGGCGCGAGCTCAACGGTCTCGGCGAGCCCCGCGACGGCCGCCCGCCGGTGCTCTCCAACGTGCGCCGGCCCGTGGGGGGCTCGGCCATCAACCCCGCCGCGCGCACCTATCCCCGGGAGTTCATCCAGACCGGCATCTCCACCATCGACGGGCTCAACTCCCTGGTGCGCGGTCAGAAGCTGCCGATCTTCTCGGGCTCCGGCCTGCCGCACAACCGGCTCGCGGCACAGATCGTCCGCCAGGCGAAGCTCAAGGACGAGGACACGAGCTTCTCCATCGTCTTCGCCGCCATGGGCGTCTCTTACGCCGATGCCAAGTTCTTTCGCGATGAGTTCGCCAACTCCGGTGTGCTGCGCAACGTGGTGATGTTCGTGAACCTCGCCGACGACCCGCCGGTGGAGCGCCTCACCCTGCCGCGCACCGCGCTCACCGCCGCCGAATACCTGGCCTACGACCTGGACCGCCACGTGCTCGTGGTCATGACGGACATGACCTACTACGCAGAGGCCCTGCGCGAGGTGGCCACGGCCAAGGGTGACGTGCCGGCGCGCAAGGGCTACCCCGGCTATCTGTACTCCGACCTCGCCGAGATCTACGAGCGCTGCGGGCGCATCCACGAGCGCCATGGGTCCATCACCATGATGCCGGTGGTGTCCATGCCGTCTGACGACATCACCCACCCCATCCCGGACCTCACGGGCTACATCACGGAAGGCCAGATCGTGCTGTCCCGGGAGCTCCAAAACCAGGGCATCTATCCCCCGGTGCACATCTCCCCGAGCCTGTCGCGGCTGATGAAGGACGGCATCGGCAAGGACGACACCCGCGAGGACCATCCGCGCGTCGCCGCCCAGCTCTATGCCCTCTACGCCCGGGCGCTGGAGACCCGCAACCTCGCCAGCATCATCGGCGCCGATGAGCTCTCCGAGCGCGACCGGCGCTATCTCAAGTTCGCCGATGACTTCGATACAAGGTTTGTCGCCCAGGACGAGGCCGAGGACCGCAGCATCGACGCCACCCTCAACCTGGCCTGGGAGCTCATGAGCGCCTTCCCGCGGGAGATGCTGACGCGTGTGTCGGAGACAGAGCTGGCGAAGTATTATCGGGCGTCTGACGAGTCTCCCGCTTAGTCGGGACATCCTTCTCAGGCAGCCCAGGGCTGACCGATGGCCAGTACCGCTTTCGACACACTCAAGTTCGTCAAACGTTTAGAGGCAGCCGGCATCGACCAGGCCCAGGCCGAGGCCATTGCGGAGGCGTTCAGGGATGCGCCGGGCGAAGACTTGGTCACACGCGACTACCTGGACGCGCGCATCTCCGCCCAGACGGTGGACCTCATCAAATGGTTCGCCGGCATGCTGGTTACCCAGGCGGCCGTCATCGCCGCCCTGGTCAGGCTCCTGTAGGGACCATGCAGTCGGCTGCATTGGCACTCGGCGGCACGACAACTCTCCTTTCAGCCCGCACATCGCCTTGGGCCACTCGACCCAACCAAGGAGTCTGCCGCACTGCCAAGAGATCACCATGTCCATGACCTGCGACACCTGCGCCGCCGCCTGCTGTCGCCTCGAAGTGCCCTGCATCGGCGACCACGACATCCCCGAGCGCCTGTTTGAGACGGACGCCGCCGGCAACCGCCGCATGCGCCGACTCGACGACGGCTGGTGCGCGGCCCTCGATCGCACCCAGATGAACTGCGGCATCTATGCGCAGCGTCCCCTGCCCTGCCGCGAGCTGGCGCTGGGCGGGCCTGAGTGCCTGGCGGCACGCGCGCGGCTTGCTGAGGATGCGGGGCCGATGGTCTGATACGCGATTGCGCCGCTTCCCTTCAGCGAGCCCCCCAAGCGAGCCCCCCCAGCGAGCCCCCCAGCGAGCCCCCCCAGCGAGCAAAGAAACCCTATGTCCGCGGTCACCAAACCCGAGCCGCAGCACAGCGCAGAAGAGGCCGCCGGCCGGCTGTCCGAGCTGTACGAGCAGGACTACGTGCGCTGGCTGTTCGAGAATGCGGCCCTGCTGCGGGCCCGCCGACTGGAGGCGCTGGATGTGGAGAACATCGCCGAGGAGCTGGAAGATACGGCGCGCAGCGATGTCAGGGCACTAGGCAGTCACCTGGCCGTCGTGATGCTGCATCTACTCAAGTGGGAGCACCAACCCGGGCATCGCAGCAGCGGGTGGCGAGGCTCGATCTACAACGGCCGCACGGCGATCAGGGATCTGTTGGACGACAGCCCGAGCCTGCGCAATCGTCTGCCGGAGCTGGTCGCGCGCCAGTATCCGCGTGCCCGGTACAACGCCGCCAACGAAACCGGCCTGCCGGAGTCCACCTTCCCCGATACCTGCCCCTACACCATCGATCAGCTGCTGAGCACGGATCACTGGCCCGAGGCCGGTTGACGCTCAGGTCGAGCGCCTGGTGTTCTGCGTGATGTAACCCTGGCCCGCAGCTCACCGCTCCGCCGTCAACTGCCGATACACCAGCACCCCGCCCCACGCCATCGCCAGCAGCATGATCAGGCTGCCGAGCACGTGGCTCGCCTGGGCAATCTGGTGATCCAGGCGGATCAGGCCCGTCTCCGTCAGCAGATACTCCCAGTCGTGGAAGCCGTAGGGCGCCGAGTGCCCGAAGTTGCCGCCGAGCAGCGGCAGCTGGCCCGCGCGGGCGTCGTTGATGTAAGGCGCAATGTCGAGAAAATTCTCCCCGAGCCACCACAGGGCCACGGCGGCCCCGAACGGGTCGCGGGTCTTCAGCAGCAGCACCAGCATGGCGGTGAGCGGCATCAGCAACTGTCCGAGGGTGCCGCCGAGGGAGCCGATGAATTCACCGAAGAGGCCGAAGAAGACATGTCCCGCCTCGTGGAACGGCAGGTTCACCAGGTGCAGAAAGGACTCGCCGGCGGCGTTGCTCGCCACGGACGACGTGATGAGCCAGAGCCCCCAGACCACCAGCACAGCCAGCAATGCCGCCCGCGCCCCGGCCGCCACCGGGTCGGCGACGGGGGTCGGCAGCAACAACTCCGCGAGCGGACCACGCCCGGCGCCGGATCGGGCTCGCGACCGGCGCACCGCACGGCGGCTGGGCGCTGCAATGGGCGCCGCATCGTCAGACGCCATGCCCGCGGCGGCCTCGTCACCCGGGCGCGGGTGGTACTTCCAGTATTTCTCGAACACGACGCCACAGGCGCTACAGATGGCCTGCCCGTGCTGATCCGCCGCGCCGCACTTGGGACACTCCAAGACCCACCTCGTCAGCCCGGCGTGTCCGGGCGCATACGCTCGACAATGGCTGAGGTGCTGCGGTCCGCCACCAGCGGCACCAGCACCACCTGGCCGCCCCAGGCCTTGACCTCGGCGGCACCGACAACTTCGTCCTCCCGATAATCCGCACCCTTGGCGAGCACGTCCGGGCGCAGCGCACGGATCAGCTCGATGGGCGTGTCCGCATCGAACAGCACCACGCCGTCCACCGCTGCCAGCGCCGCCAGCACCCGGGCGCGGTCCTGCTCGCCGATGAGGGGCCGGTCCGCCCCTTTGAGCGCACGCACCGAGCGGTCCGTGTTGAGGCCCACCACCAGCCGCTGCCCATGCCGGCGCGCCCGCTCCAGGTAGGTGACATGGCCCAGGTGCAGCAGGTCGAAGCACCCGTTGGTGAACACCACGCGCTCCCCCGCGGCACGCCAGGCCTGCACCTGCTCGTGCATGCCAGCCAGGTCACGGATCTTCGCCGCCTGCTCCAGCGCCGCCTCGCCGGCCATGGCCGCCAACACCTCGTCGCGGGTGACGGCCGCCGTGCCGCGGTGGCCCACCACGACGCCGGCGGCCAGGTTCGCGAGATGCGCCCGATCCACCGGGTCCAGCCCCGCCGCGAGTCCGGCGGCGATGCCGGCAATGACGGTGTCGCCGGCACCCGAGACATCGAACACCTCCCGTGCCACCGCCGGCACCCGGGTGATGCGATCGGCGTCCACCAGCGCCATGCCGAGCTCGCCCAGGGTCACCACCAGCTGCGCGAGACCGAGGTCTGCGCGCAGCCCCTGTGCCTGCCGCAGCAGGCCGTCCAGATCGGCCGCATCGGCGCCGACGGCCAGCGCCAGCTCGGCACGGTTCGGCGTCAGCAGGGTGGCACCGCGGTAGCGCGCGAAGTCCCGTCCCTTGGGGTCCACCAGCACCGGCACGCCGCGCTGCGCTGCGAGCTCGATGAGGCGCGTACAGAGCGGACCCGCGAGCACGCCCTTGGCATAGTCGGAGAGCAGCAGCACGTCGGCGTCGTCCATGGCCGCGGCCACTGCCTGCACCAAGTCCTCCGCGAGCCGCGCCGACAGCGGGCCTGTGTCCTCGGCGTCGATGCGCAGCATCTGCTGACCGTTGCCGACGATGCGCGTCTTGCTGGTGGTGGGCCGGTGCGGGTCCGTCAGCACCGCGGCGTGGTCCATTCCGGCGGCCTGCAGCAGCCCCAGCAACGCCGCGCCGTCGGCATCGTCGCCGCGCACGCCCGCCAGCGAGACGGCGAGCCCGAGCCCGAGCAGATTGCGCGCGACATTGGCCGCACCGCCGGCGACGCGCCGCTCGCCGCCCAGCCTCAGCACCGGCACCGGCGCCTCAGGCGAAATGCGGCCCACGTCCCCCGTGAGGTAGCGGTCCAGCATCAGATCGCCCACCACCAGCACCCGCGCACCGCCGAAGCCGCCGGCGACGGCGTCGCGCACGCGCTGGGGCTCGCGGAACATCAGCAGTTGCCCCGGGCCGACTCGGCAGCCGGCGCCTCGCCGGTGATGCGGCGCTCCACCAGGTCGCAGAGGATGTGGCCGATGACGATGTGGGCCTCCTGGATGCGCGCCGTGACCCGGGACGGCACCGACAGGCACAGCTCACAGGTGTCCGCCAGGCGCCCGCCGCCGGCGCCGGTGAGGCCGACCCGGTAGATGCCGCGACCCGCCGCCCGCTCCATGGCGCGCAGCACATTGGCGCTGTTGCCCGATGTGGACAGCCCCACCAGCAAGTCCCCGTCGCGGCACAGCGCCTCCACCTGGCGGGCGAAGACGGACTCGAAGCCGTAGTCGTTGGCGACGGAGGTCAGAATGGAGCTGTCGGTGGTGAGCGCGATGGACGCAAGCCCCGGCCGCTCGCGCTCGAAGCGGCCCACCAGCTCCGCCGCCAAATGCTGGCAGTCCGCGGCGCTGCCGCCGTTGCCCATCCAGAACACCCGCCCGCCGCCGGCGATGCACTGCGCCGCCTGCTCGGCGAAGCGACCGATCTCCGGCGCCAGGGCCGCGGTGTCGTTCAGCACCGCGACATGGGCGGCGATGGTGGCGTCGATGAGGTCTCGCATGCGGGCTCCGGCGGGGCACCGCGATGCGCGGCGCTCTGGTCAAAGCGGCAGTATGCCGAGCGCCCCGAGGCCCTGGCAATGCGGCCTGCCTGCGGGGGATGGCGCCTCAGCCCCCATCAACGCCGGCGCCGGCGGAGGCCGGAAACACCTGCTCCATGGCCAGGAACAGCCCCGCCGCGAGTGCCACGGCGGCCCAGCCGATGATCACATGGGTGGTGCCCAGCAGCACCTGCTCCCCCTGCCAGGCGGCGGCCACCGCCAGCGCGATGACGCGCAGGGTGTTGGCGATGACCACCGCCGGCACGGCCGGCAGCATGTGCAGCCCGCGCTGCAGCACCCCGGTATGCCGCAGCAGCACCGTCCACCAGGCCACCCAGATGAGGTTCTGGAGCAGTGTGAGACCGCTGCAGGCGGAGGTGACACTGACGCGGAGCTCCCCCCAGGCAAGCTCAGTGCCGGTCAGGGTCACCGTCCCCGGCCCCAGGGACAGCACCGCCGCCGCCAGCAGTGCCGAGAGCCGCCGCATGGGATAGCTCAGCGCCGCCTCGAACAGCGGCAGCATCGGCACCAGCACGAACAGCACCAGCAGCGGCGCGGCCACCCGCCCCGCCATGCGGGCACCGAAGCCCACGGCGACACCGCTCAGCAACAGCAGCGCGAGCGCAGCATGCAGCAGCGGCGGGCGTATGGCGCCGGCGACGGGCGCCGCGAAGGCCGCCAGCGCCGCCAGCAGGGCCAGCGCCACCCCCAGGGCCGGGCTCCCCGGCGCCGCCGGGTCGCGCAGCCGATGCAGCAGCAGCACCGCGGCGGTGCCCGCGAGGATCAGGTGTGCGAGTGGGTCTGCGGCCAGCACCCGCGGGCTTTGCAGCAGCAGGCCCAGGGCCACCAGGCCGGCCCCCACCAGCAGGGGCCAGGGCTGACGTGACCGCAGCGGCGCGGGCGCCGCGTCCGCGCTCATGGGCCGCGCCGCCCGGGCTGCCTGTGCCGGTGCTGTGGCCTGCTCAAGATTCGCTGCCCAGCCAGGGTGCGTCGCGCACGAAGCGCCGCAGCACCGGCTCCGGGCTGCGGGCCGAATCGCCCACCGCCGTTACCAGGATCATGCGCCAAGGCCCGTCGCCGTGCAGACGGCGATGCAGCCGCAGGCCGGCGATGTCATCGGTGGAGCGCGCATCGGAGCCGAACCAGTACACGCCGGCGAGTCGCTGCCCGCCACGGACGGCCGTCAGCGCGCCGGCGGCGGGCGCCGGGTGACGGAACTCCAGCTGCGGCGCATCACCGGCGGCGAGCGGCACATCGCGCAGCAGCGACCAGCCGCTGCCGCTCAGGCAATACTCCGGTGTGTGCAGGTCATGGACATCATCGCTCTCCACCAGCAGCACGCTGACGCGCTGCCCGTCGCGGGTGCTGTAGAGGCGCTTGCTCAGGCTGCGGCTGTCCGCAAAGAGCCGCCGCTCCGCCGCGGTCACCGGGATCTCGGCGCCGAGCCAGGCCCCGAAGGCCCATTCGTCGTCGGCGAGCGCGAGCGGCGGCCCGAAGGCGGGCGGGTTCAGCGCCGCCAGGAGCCCGAGCAGCGCAAGGGCCGCCGCTGCACCGTAGGCGGCGGTGACCGGCCGTGGCGGCGCCAGCCGCCCCCGGCGGGCCAGCCAGGCCAGCAGCAGACCGAGCAGCAGGGCGGCCGACGCAATGACGGCCTTGAGCAGCATCACGCCCGCGGCTCCGGCGGTGCCCCCCGGCTGCGGCAGCAGCCGCTCGGCCAGTGCCGCCAGCCCGAGCTGCAGCACATAGCCCGTGGTGGGGAGCGCCAGCAGTCCCAGCACCAAGGCCGGCGCCAGCAGCAGCGCGAGACGGCCACCGAGCAGCAGCCAGCCGCAGGCCCAACCGATGCCGAGGGCCGCCACCGCCTGCGCCACCCGCACGTCCAGCAGCAGCCCGAGCAGGCCGATGACGGCGAAGAGCCCCAGCACCGGCCAGCCCGCGTGATCCAGGCTGCGGGGGCGGTCCGCGGCGGGCGCCGGCGTGGCCAGGTCCAGCACCAGGAGCCACCAGAGCACACCGAGCAGCAGAAAGACCCAACCCCAGGCATCCAGCGGCGAGGTGCGCCAGGCCTGCACAATCCAGGGCAGGCTCGGCGCCAGCAGGGCCAACAGCACCAACGGCGGCGCCAGCAGCCGCAGCAGCGGCCGGACCGGGCTCGGCCTGCCCCTCACGCGCCGTCACCGAGCCGCTGGACCAGCGCCTGCGCGGCGCTGTGCTCCGGCGCGAGCGCGAGCACCGCCCGCGCCGCCGCCAGGGCGCCGGCGGTGTCGCCGGCCTCGGCGCGGCGCTCGGCCAGATTCCACTGCGCGTCGGACCATTCCGGCGTCAGGGAGGCGGCGCGCTCGGCCAGGTCCAGCGCTTCCGCGTCTGCCGCCGCCGGGTCTGCGGCGAGCAGCTCCGAGAGATTGACCATGGGCAGCGCCCAGCCTGGTGTGTCCGCCAGCAGCGCCCGGTAGCGTTGTGCTGCCTCATCCGCCCGCCCGGCGCGCTGGGCCAGCAGCGCCCGCTTGAAGGCGACGTAGCGGTTGTCGGGGTGGCGGGCGCCGGCGGCGGCGAGCAGGCGGTCCGCCTCCTCCCAGCGCTCCAGGCCCATGAACAGGTCCGCCGCGGCGAGTGCATAGGCGGCCCGGGCGGGGTCGGTGGCCGCGGCATCGGCGTAGGCGGCGGCTGCGGCGGCGGCATCGCCCTGGGCCCGCAGCACGCCGCCGAGATAGGCCTGGCCACGGGCGCGGGTCGCGGCGTCCTCGGCATCTGTGAGTGTGCGCGCCAGGGCCAGGGCCGCCTGCCAGTCGCTGCGGGCCAGCAGCACGTCCATGAGCGCCGCCTCGATGCGCGGGTCAGGTCGCTGATCATAGGCCGCGCGCAGGTGGGCTTCCGCGCCGGCGAGGTCTCCGGCACGGGCGGCGGTGACGCCCTGCCAGTAGCGCCCGACGGCCGCCTGCGGTGCCGCCGCGGCAAGCTCCGCGAAATAGTCCGCTGCGCGGGTGGTGTCCGCGGTACGCAGCGCCGCGCGGCCGAGCACCTCCAGTGCTGCGCTGCGGTGATCCGGATCATCCAGGAGCGGCCTGGCGTACGCGACGACCCGCTCTTCTTCTCCGGCCAGCAATGCTGCCCGCGCCGCCACCAGCTGCGCCGCCGGCAGCTCCGGCACCAGCGCCAGCGCGGCGTCCGCCAGCGCCGCGGCGGTGGCGGCATCGCCGGCAGCGGCGAAATCCCGCGCCTCGGCCACCAGCAGCGTGGTAACCCGCGCCAGGCGCACCGGACTCTGGACGCCCTCCTGCATCGCCGCCACCGCCGCGCCCACCAGGGCCGCGTCGCCGAGCTGCGCACCGATATCCAGCTGCAGCCAGCGGTACAGGTCGCGGCCGGCGAAGAAGTCCGCAGACCAGCCGAGGAAGTCCCGCGCATCGGCAAGCGCGCCGGCGAGGTAGGCCTCGATGGCCTACAGATAATGCCGGGCGGCGAGCTCCGCGGCACCGGTGCCCACCAGGGACTCGCGCAGTGCGCGCACCCCGGCGCTGTCTTCGGCGGCGGCGCGCAGCTCGGCCAGGGGCACCACCAGGTCCGCCACCGGGCCATAGCGGTCCATGAGCGCGGTGAGATCCGCCGCCGCCGCGGCATCCCGCCCGAGCTGGCGGTACAGCGAGGCCCGTGCGCGCAGCACCTGATAGCCCGCGTCGGCGGGCAGGGCCGCAAGCCGGTCCAGCGCGGCATCCGTCTCGCCGGCACGCACTGCGATCTGTGGAAGGCCCAGCCCGGCCGCCGCGGCGGCGTCCGGGTCGTTGAGCAGGGGCTCGTAGAGGGCGGCGGCGCGGGCGTCGTCGGCGGCGAGAAAGGCGAGATCGGCCTTAAGCAGCGCCACCGCAGGCAGGTCTGCCGCCGCGTCCGCCGCAACCCCGGCATGGGTGCGCGCGGCGTCCAGATCACCCCGGAGCAGGGCGGCGCGTGCGAGCAGGACCTGCTCCCGGGCGCTGGGTGTGCGCCCATCCTGGGTGAGCACAGACGCGGCAGCAGCCGCATCCCCCAGCGCCAGCAGCGCGCGGGCCTGCTCGAAGCGGGCATCGGTATGCAGCGGGTCCAGCTTGGCGAGCTGACCCCAGTGCCCGGCGGCGTCGCGCCAGCGAAGCTCGTCGGTGGCCAGCATCGCAAGCTCGGCGATGGCGGTGTCGTCGTGGGGATCGCGGTCCAGCACCGCCTCCAGCGCCGCACGCTGATCACCTGCGCCGCCGCTGCGGGCGTCCGCCACCGCCATGGCGTGCCCCATCATCTGCTCACGGGCGACGATGATCACCAGCGCCAGCAGGCAGACGATGCTGAGTACCGCCACCACAGCGGCGATGAGCTTGGTGCGCCCGAGCCCCTGCGGCTGAGACACCGGCGCGTCGGCAACCCTGTCCGCCCTAGCCACGGCGCCGTTGCAGGCCGCCGCGCCGACGCGCGTAAGCGCCGAGCAGCGAGGCGCAGATGACCGCCGTGGCGATGGGTCCCGCCTCCGGCGCCCCGGTGGGCAGGCTGCTGACGTCGAGTGCGGAGAACGGCGAGGCGGTGACGGTGAAGATGATGTCGTTGTAGTCCTGGTCGCCCAGGTTGAACAGGTCTTCCACCCCGAGCACGACCTGCTCGTTCATGACGTCGTTGATCATGGCCACGTGGCGCAGACCGTCCGGATTGAGATGATCCAGCGTGTAGTAGGTGTGGCCGTTCGGGTCGGCGTAGCCGTTGCCTTGCAGCCAGAAGCCGATGTTGGTGCCGGCATCGAAGACGCCTAGGTCCACGGTATCGCCGGCTTCCAGACCGCCGAACTTCTTGTTGGCCGCCGCGCCGCCGCCTTTCTTGTCGGTCTCTTTGCTGGCGTTCGCGAAGATGGTCCGCTCGTCCAGGATGTTCTGCTCGTCGTCGAACAGGAAGTACCCGAAGCTGTTCTTGTAGCCGGCGCCCTCGTCGATGAAGGTCAGCGACACCTCGGCCGCCTCCAGCAGGCGCAGATTCGGGTCCACTGCGCTGTTGACGAAGGCGCTGTTGACCTTCCGCTCCGGCAGCAGCGCCTGGATCTCGTTCAGCTCTTCAGGGTCCAGATCCACAGAGTAGATGCTGGCGGACATGTCGCTGACCGCCGCCGCCTGACCCGACAGGAGCAGCAGGCCGAGCGCTGCCACCGCCGCCCGGAGCAAAGATGGCCGGGACCTGCCTGCGAGCCGCCGGGCCAGGCGGAGGGATGACAGTGACAGCCGAAGTCCATTGCCGGGATTGCCATGCTGTGCCAACCTCAGCACAGCGGTACTGCCCGACGGCCTGCGCGACAGTCACGAAGGTCGGCATGAGCCGGACTTGCAGAATGCAACGTGAGCGACCTGCCCACGCGAAATGCAATGCGTCGTCGGACGCTGGATGGGTACGAGCCCGCCATCATCGCCACCGCAACGGCGCGCGGCGCGCGACGGCAAAGACGACGAGCGGTCCCACACGGACACCGCAACAGGAGCCCGAGAACCGCCCATGAGCAGCTTGCAGGCGTAGATGAGTGACCCGCAGCCGGTGTCCGGCACGGCCGAGCCGCAACCGGCCGAGCAGACCTGTGCAACGGCACCGCTCAAAGTGCTCGTGATCGACGACGCACCCGATGTACGCGCCTACGTGCGCGCGCTGCTGCGCAAGTGGGGCTTCGACCCGGTGGTGGCGAGCAACGGCGCAGATGGGCTTCAGCGCCTGCGCGGCGGCGACATACGGCTGGTGATCTGCGACTGGATGATGGACGGCATGAGCGGCCCCGAGGTCTGCGCCGCCATCCGCCGCGAAGATTTTCCGCACTACGTGTACGTCATGCTGCTCACCGGCCGCACCGAGGACACAGACCTCGTGTATGGCCTCGACGCCGGCGCGGACGACTTCGTCGGCAAGCCCTTCGACGTGCAGGTGCTGCGGGCACGCCTTCAGGTTGGAGTGCGCATCCTCGGCCTGGAGGAGCGGCTTGCGGAGCAGAACCGCCGGCTCAAGCAGAGCCACGATGCCCTGGACCGCGCCTACGGGCAGATCCAGAACGACCTCGCCGCCGCCGCCCGCATCCAGCGCGAGCTGCTGCCGGTGTCCGACGCCGGCATCGCACCGCTCAGTGCCGGCTGGCTGTTCCTGCCGGCGGCGAAGATCTCCGGCGACAGCTTCCATTTCTTTCCGGTGTCGGCGAGCGAAATGGGCTTCTACCACCTGGACGTCGCCGGCCACGGTATCCCGGCGGCGCTGTTGTCCACCAGCCTGAGCCGCTCGCTCGTGCCGCAGACGGGCATCCTGGCGCCCAACCTGGACAGCGGCGAGTACCTGAACCCCGCGGGCTTCCTGGAGGCGCTGAACGCGCAGCTGTGCAGCCCCGACGGCGAGGTCACCAGCTATGCCACCGTGGTCTACGGCGTGCTCGACCCGCACACGGGCGAGGGCCGCCTCGCCAGCGCCGGCCACCCGCAGCCGCTGCTGCTGCGCGCCGACGGCAGCGTGGAGCTCGCGTCCAAAGGGGGTCTGCCCGTGGGCATGTTCGACACCGCCGAGTACAGCGCGCACCGGTTCCACCTGGCCCCAGGCGAGCGCATCGTCACCTACAGCGACGGCATCACCGATTGCTTCGACGCCGACGGCCGCGCCTTCGACCTTGAGCACCTGTGCGATCTGCTGCGCGCGCACCGCAACGCGGGCAGCAGTGCGCTCGCGGCTCTGCTGCGCGATGCCGTCCTGGCCTGGCGTGGCGAGGCCGAGCTGGAGGACGACGTGTCGCTGCTGATCATCGAGCGCCCGGCACCGTGAGCCCATGCCCGGTCAGTCCGCCGGCGCGTGGACCCGCCGACCATCCCGTCAGATCGGTCGGCGGGATACCACGGCGCCCGTCGCCTTTCTGAGTGAAAGCCATGCAGCGCGTGGACATCGACTTCAACAGCGATCCGGACGACATGGCCTGGCACGGCCTGATCGAGACCCGCCTGATGCCGCTGGCGCAGGCGGCGGGGCTCGGCGACCTGGAAGTCTTCGGCCTTCAGCTCGCGCTGGTGGAGGCGGTCAACAACATCATCGAGCATGCCTATGCACTCGAGCCTGGTCTGCCCATTGCCATCAGCGGCGAGTGTTGCGCCGACGCCCTGCGCTACCAGCTGCGCGACCAGGGCCGGCCCATGCCGCTGCCGCTGCCGAGCGGCGAGCCGGCGGCGACGGATGCCGCCGGCGGTCGCGGCTGGCAGATCATTCGCGCCGGATTTCCGGACGTGCACTACGAGCGGCGCGAGGGCCTGAACCTGCTGACCCTGAGCCGGCCGGTACCCACCGCCTGACCGGCACCCGCCGCCGGCAGAGTCGTGCGCCGCGCCCAACCTCAAGCCGATTGGAGCAACCCATGAGCCTGAATCACAGACAAGAGAACGGCATCGACGTGGTCACACTGCCGGAGCGCCTGGTCATGGCCAATGCCGGCGATGCCCGTGCCCAGCTGAAGGACATCATCCAATCCGGCTCCGGGCGGGTGGTGGTGAACCTGGGTGAGACGACGTTCATGGACTCCAGCGGCCTCGCCGTCGTGGTGGCCGGCCTGCAGGCAGCACGGAAAATGGACGGCGACCTGTACCTGGCACAGATGAGCGACACCATCCGCGCCCTGTTCGAGCTGACCCGCCTGCACACGGTGTTCCAGATCTTCGATGACGAGGCAGCGGCGGTGCGCGCCTTCGGCTGACCGGGGCCGCCCGCCCGCGCCATCCATGACAGACTGACGGAGGACGGTATGTCCACGAGCACGAACAAGCGCCTTGCCATCGTCTGCTTCATCGACGCCCTGGGCTGGGAGGTGCTGCGCGGGCGCCGGTTCCTGGAGGAGCGCCTGCCGCACCGGCGCAGGCTGCGCTCCACTTTCGGGTTTTCGTCCGCCTGCGTGCCGTCGATTCTGTCCGGCCTCACGCCGCGCGAGCACGGGCATTGGTCGTTTTTCTACTACGACCCGCAACATTCTCCGTTCAAGCCGCTGAAGCCGCTCGGGCTCCTGCCGCGCAGCATCGTGGACCGCGGGCGGGTGCGCAACCAGATCAGCAAGCTGGTGAAGCGCGCCTACGGTTTTACCGGCTATTTCCAGCTCTACAGCCTGCCCTTCAGTCAGATCGGTCTGTTCGACTACTGCGAGAAGAAGGACCTGTTCAAGCCGGGCGGGCTGAACCGCGGCGAGAACATCTTCGACCTGCTGGAGCGCGAGCGCGTGCCCTACCACGTCTCCAACTGGCGCGAGCCGGAGGACGCCAACCTCGCGGCAGTGAAGGCGGACATCGCGCAGGGCGAGATCCGCTTCGCGTTCCTGTACATGGCCGCCATGGACGCGCTGCTGCACCAGGTGGGCAAGGAAAGCCCGGAGGTGGACAAGAAGATGGCCTGGTACGAGCGCGAGCTGACGGCGCTGCTGGAAGTCGCCGAGCGTCACTACGACGAGGTGAGGCTCTTCGTCTGCTCCGACCACGGCATGGCCACCGTGCACACCCACATCGATCTCATGGCACGCATCGAGGCCCTGGGGCTCGCCTTCGACACGGACTATGTCGCGACCTATGACTCCACCATGGGCCGGTTCTGGTTCAAGCACCCGCAAGCCCGCGAGCGCATTATCGCCGCACTGGAGCAGGAGCCGAACGGGCGCATCCTGTCGGAGGCCGAATTGCGCGCCCTCGGCTGCGACTTCGACGGCCATCAGTACGGCGAGCTGAATTTCCTCACCAATCCCGGCGTCATCATCGTGCCCTGCCACATGGGTCTGAAGCCCATCACCGGCATGCACGGCTACCACCCGGACGACCCGGACTCCGACGCCTGCCTGCTCAGCAACGTACCGCCGCCCGGCGACCCGCAGGCCATCACCGACGTGTTCCACGTCATGCAGGCCGAGGCCGGCCTCCGCGGCTGACCGCGTCGCCACGCGGCTGATACATGCCGCGACAAGGCTTGCTGCGCGGGCGACATCACCGCACAGCACGGCCGTTCAAGCGGCGCTGATCCACCGCCCCGCTGCGAACGCCTACCAGCCCCTCGCCACTCCTCGCCACTCGCCACTCGCCACTCGCCACTCGCCACTCGCCACTCGCCACTGAGCATGCGCTGGATCATCAACATCGCCACCAGCTATCTGCGCTTCGTCGTGCTGATGGTGCTGGTGTTCTTCCTGACGCCCTTCATCGTCAGCAAGATCGGCGTGGACCAGTTCGGGCTCTGGTCACTGATCTTCTCCGTGGTGGCCATGTTCGGGCTGATGGATCTCGGCTTCGCCACCGCGGCGAACAAGTACATGGGGGAGTTCCACGGCAGCGGCGACCATGCGGGACGCAATGAGGTGCTCGCGACACTGCTCGGCGTCTACCTGCTGCTCGGCCTGCTGTGCATCGCCTTGGTGGCCGTGATCTCCACCTTCGCCGGTGCCTGGTTCCATCTGGAGCCGGAGATGCGGCACTGGTTCCAGCTCGCCCTGTGGCTGCTCGGCGGCGTGGTGGCCATCAACCTGCCCCTCAACCTGTTCAAGGCGGTACTGAACGGCAGCGGGCGCATGGCACTGGTGAACGGCATCGACATGGCGATGCAGCTCATCAACGCCGCGCTCATCGTGACCCTGCTGAATGCGGATTACGGCATCCGCGCGCTCATCTACTCGACCAGCCTGACCATGCTCTTGGGACCGCTCCTGGCCATGGTGCTGGCCTTCGTGCTGACGCCGCGCCTGTCCGTCGCGCCGCGGTTGTTCTCGCGGTCGCGGGTGCCGGAGCTGCTCGGCTTCTCGTTCTATTTTTTCATTGCGAACATCGCCGTGCTGATCATCCTGCGCATCGACCCGGTGGTGATCAAGGCCTTCCTGCCGCTCTCCGCCGTTGCCGTCTATGCCATCGGTGCGAAGATCGCCGAGTACAGCTATTACCTCAACAAGCAGTTCTCCAACGCCCTGATGCCGCTGGTGGCACAGTCCCGGGGCGGCGGCGACGACGCCACCATCGACCGCGTGCTGCTGGACGGGACCCGCTTCGGCATGGCCATCGCGCTGCCCTTCGTCGCTCTGCTGTTCTTCTACACCGAGGCCATCATCCTGCTGTGGATGGGGGAAGATTTCGCCGGTGCCGTGCCGGTGCTGCAGCTGCTGCTCGGGGCCATTTTGTCCACCGCGGTACAGCTCAACGCGGCGAATGTGTTGGCGATGAACGGGCAGCATCGGTTCATCGCCCTGGCCATGGGCGTCTCGGCGCTGTTGAACCTCGTGCTGTCGGTGATCCTGATTCAGGAGCACGGCCTGAACGGTGTCGCACTGGCAACGCTGATCTCCGCCTTCACCGTGGAGGTGCTGGTCATCGTGCCCCGTGCCTGCTGGTCCCGGGGCGTTTCGCTTTGGCGCTTCTTCCGCGAGGCGCTGTGGCCGGTGCTGCCGCCGCTGGTGCCGTCACTGGCCGCCGCCTACGGACTCGATTATCTGCAGCCGGCCGTTGACGGCTTCCAGTGGGTCTTTCTGCAGGGCGCCACCGCGGCACTGGTCTATTACATGACCTACTATCTGACCTCGCTGCGGGCCGAGGAGCGGCTTTTCATTGCCGCAAAGCTGACGCGTCGTCCGGCGGCGGCCCAGCCCAACGCATGAGCCGGCACAGGAAGCGGTGACACGGGTGAAGATCATTCAAGTTCCAAGGCGCTTCGTGGCCGATGAGTGGGGCGGCACCGAGACCACCATCCTCGAGACCAGCCGGGCGCTGCTGGCCGACGGCGACGAGGTCAGCATCTTCACCAGCCTGGCGCTGTCGGACACCCAGGCGGAGACCATCCGCGGCGTGCCCGTGCGCCGCTTCCAGTACAGCTATCCCTTCCTGGGGCTGGACAAAGCGGCGCGGCGCGACATGGACAAGAAGGGCGGCAATCTGCTGTCGCTGTCGCTCCTCTGGGCCCTGCTGCGGGAGCCCGGGGTGGACCTGCTGCATGCCCACAGCGGCAAGCGCCTGGGTGCGGCCGTGCGCACGGCGGCGAAGCTCCGCGGCATCCCCTATGTCATCACGCTGCACGGTGGCCATTTCGTCGTGCCCCAGGGCGAAATGAGCCAGATGCTGGCACCCATTCAGGGTCGGCTGGAGTGGGGCCGGCTGTTCGGCATGGCCATGGGCTCGCGCCGGGTGCTGGAGGACGCCGATGCGGTGCTCTGCGTCGGCGGCGACGAGCTCGCCGCCGCCCGCGAGCGCCTGCCGGGGCAGCGCGTGGAGCTGATGCCGAACGGCGTGGACTGTGCGGCCTTCGCCAGCGGTGACGGCGCTGCCTTTCGACAGGCCCACGGCATCCCACCCGAGCGCCGGATCATGCTCTGTGTCAGCCGCATCGACTACCAGAAGAACCAGATCGCCCTGGTGGAGGCCCTGGCACAGCCGCTGCCGGACCATCCGGACCTGCATCTGGTGCTGCTGGGGCCGGTGACCGTCGCGAGCTACCGCGAGAAGCTGGACGCCCGGGTCCGGGCGCTCGGCGTGGCCGCGAGCCTGACCCTGATTCCGGGCCTCAGGTCCGACGACCCGCTGCTGGTGGGGGCCTTTCACGCGGCGGAGGTGTTCTGCCTGCCGTCACTGCACGAGCCCTTCGGTATTGTGATCCTGGAGGCCTGGGCGGCGGGGCTGCCGGTGGTGGCCTCACGCATCGGCGGCATCCCGTCCTTCACCGCGGACGGCAAGGACGTGCTGCACGCGGCACCGGGCGATGCCGGCGACCTGGCTGCCCAGCTCGGCCGCGTACTGGACGACCCCGCACTCGCCGGCCGGCTCGCGGACGCCGGCCGCAGCAAGGCCCGCCGCGACTACGACTGGCGCGCCATCAGCGCCCGGCTGCGCGACCTGTATGCGGAGCTGGTCGCGGCCCGACCCCGTGCCGGCGGGCGCTGAGCGCCGCACGCCGGCCGCCGCCGGCCTGCTGCTGCTGCGCATAGGCGGCCAGCGCGAGCAGCTGCTGTCGCCGCCGCCGCTCTGCGAGCCCGCGCTCGCGCTCCACCCGCGGCAGGGCGCAGACGATGCCCGCGAGCATCATGTAGGTGAGCGTCATCTGCGACTGGCGCCAGTTCCATTCCAGAAGCCCGATGAGCATGGCAATGATGAAGCCCGCCAGCACGCCCACGGTGAAGACACGCTCCAGACTGTCGCGGCGGCGCAGGATGAAGCGCAGCATCACGACCATGAAGCCCAGCATCAGCAGAATGAACAGGGTGCGGCCGACGACGCCGAGCTCCGCATAGTGCAGCCAGTAGATGTGATGCGCGAGCCCGCCGTGGTCGATGGGCGGGAGATGATCCCGGTATTGGTCGACATAGGCCGTCCCGTAGGAATAGTTGTTGAGGCCGATGCCAAGGAAATGCGTGTCGCCCATGTCCTTGGCCACCTCGTTGAACAGGTCGCGCGCTTCGGCGGACTCCTCCGGGGCGTTCTGGAAGCGGTCGATGATGGGCGGCAGCACCACCGCCGGCGCCGGCAGGCTCGCCAGAACCATGATGCCGAGGGCAATGAATTTCTTGCCGAGCTTGCGCCCGGGCTGCTTCAGCCACAGCAGGATAGGCGTCATCATGGCGTAGCCCATGACCATGGTCACCATGCCGCCGCGGGAGAGGGTGGCGACACTGGTAAGCGAGCCCGCGCCGAGGGCCGCCCAGTACACCAGGCTGCGCTTGTCGAAGACCTTATCCGTGTCGCCCAGCAGCGCCGCGAAGACGATGAAGTTCATCACGTTCTGGAAGGTCACCAGGGTGTGCTGGTGATCGAAGGAGCCCCGCGGCGGAAAGACTCCGCGCTGGTACTTGTCCAGCAGCACCTGGAAGAAGCTGTAGAAGCTGAGTGCCACCACGCAATTGATGACGAAGCGCAGATCGTCTTCGTCGCGGACGTAGTTGTAGGCCACCCAGAAGAGCGCGAAGGCGCGGATGAGCCGGGTGACGCCGAAGAACGCGAACTGCGGGATCATGGCCCAGGCAATGGACGCCGTGGCCCAGGCCAGGTAGGTCCACATCAGCATCTGATTCGGGCTTTGGTAATGCAGCCGGCGGCGCTTCCAGCGCGGCGCGAACTGCATGGTCACGATCAGGACGATCGTAAACCAGTCGGTGATCCCGAACTCGATGCCGCGGATGTCGCCGCGGTAGTTGGTGTAGCTGAAGAAGGTCACGTCCACCGGGTTGATGGCCATGAACAGGATGCCGCCGATGCAGACCCGCTCCATCCATGGAAACCTGATGGCCGCCGGGATGGCCATGGCCAGGAAGCCGAGGGTCGCCACCACGAAGACGAGCTGCTTCAGGCTGATGGGCTCGGGGAAGATTTCCGGCGGCAGGGGCATTGCTGAGGTCGGCGTAATTGATCAGTGGCCCAGCTCTATGGCCCGCCGCGAGGGCACTGGCCAGCGTCCGGGCTCAAGCAGGCCCCCGGATGCGGCGCCGGGTCGGCGGCATGGCACGGACCTGGCACATTGGTTACCATGGTCGCGGCAGGGATTTGAGCGCCTGTCCCCTATCAGCCAAGACAATGACAGCACAAGACCACCCTGGAGGACGCGATGCAGGCCCTGATTCTGTCCAACACCGGTTTCGGCCATGGGTCTTTGTATCCGTTCATTCATTACAAGGACGATCTGCAATCCCGCTTCGGGCTCACCAGCCGGGAGATCGTCTCCGACAGCCTGCAGCAGAAGCTCCTGGACGCCCGGGCCTTCACCGGCGAGCTCATCGTCCTCTCCGTCCCCTGGGACACGGACCGCTGCAAGCTGCTGGACTTCTACCGTGAGCTGCGCAGAGCCTGCCCGGACCAGAAGCTCGTCCACTTCGACTACGGCGACGGCAATCAATCGCCGCACTTCGGCATCCTGCCGCAGGTGGACCTGTACCTGAAGCAGTATCTCAACACCGATTGGGACGATTATTCCCGGCGCTTCCTGGGTGGCTCCAGGTTCATCGAGTACCTGGTCGACATCGGCATGGCGGAGGACAGTATCCTGTCCGAGGTGTGGACGGAGCTGTTCCAGTCCGAGCTGCCTGCGGAGCACGCGCACAAGCTCGCACTCGGCTGGAACGTCGGCCTGTGGAAGCGCATGATCTACCTCGCAGAGGGGAAGCCGGATCTGGTGCTGCTGGGCAAGGACAAGCCGCACCGCTTCGCCGCCGCCAAGGCGCGCGCCGCGCTGGACAGGCTGCGCGGACGGGGCAAGAGCATCGACGCCTACTGCCGCGCCACGCTGTACGCCGGCTGGACGCGCAAGCACCGGGAATCCACCATTGCCGAGCTCAATCGTCTCGCGGACGAGTACAAGGTGGTTTCCTCCACCGCCAAAGTCTCCTTCTCCGAATATTATCGGGAAATGGCCCAGGCGCGAATTTTCGTCTCGCCGTCCGGCTGGTGCGAATACACGCCGAAGGACTACGAGGCCATGTACTTCGGCGCCCTGCTGCTGAAGCCCTCGCTGGAGCACATCAAAACCGAGCCGGATGTGTGCTTCCCCGGCGAGACCTATGTGCCGCTCAAGTGGGACATGTCGGACATGCTGGAGCAATGCCGCTGGTACCTGGACCACGAGGACGAGCGCCGGCGCATCGCGGACAAGGCGCGGGAGGTCTATGTGCGCTACTACCAGGAGCGCCGGCTGGTGGACCACATCGGCAACCTCGTGAGCCGACTCGGGCTGGTGCACTGAATGCGCGTCCTGCATGTCCACGAGCGGGCGGGCTTCTACGGCGGTGTCGAGCAGATCCTGCACGACATCGCCGCCGGGCTCGCCGACCGCGGGCTGCCCCAGGGCCTGTTGCACGCGGACCCGCGACCGCGGTCAGACTATCTCGGCGTCTTCGCGGACAGCGGCACGGAGAAGGCGGTGCTGGAGCGCTTCCAGCCGGACGTGCTGCTGCTGCACAAGCTTCAGGACCCGGGTCGCGTCGCCGACCTCGCCGCCCGCTTCCCCACCGCCCGCATGGTGCACGACCATGACCTGGTGTGCCCGCGCCGTCACAAGTATTTCCCGCTCAGCAAGCGCGTCTGTGACCGCCCTGCCGGGGCGGCCTGCTGGACACACCTCTGCTTCGTGCAGCGGGCCCAAGGCGGCCCCCTGCCCATCAAGCTCAAGGGCACGCGGGAGGTCCGCGCCGCCCTGGCCGCCCATGTCAACGTCCGCCGCTTGATCGTCGGCAGCCGCTGGATGCGCGACGAGCTGCGCGCCAACGGCCTGCCGCCGGCGCGCATCCGCATCGTGCCGCCGGTGCCGCGCTCGCTCGCCCGCTGCGAGCAACAGCCGCCGTCAAGCTCACCCGAGGTGCTCTACGTCGGCCAGGTGATCCGCGGCAAGGGCGTGGACCTGCTGCTGAAGGCCCTGGCGCAGGTGCCGGGGGAGTGGCATGCCACCGTCGTCGGCACGGGCAACCATCTGGACGCCTGCAAGGCGCTGGCCATCAAGCTTGACATCGCCCACCGCATCACCTTCACCGGCTGGGTGGACCATGCCGCGCTGGACGCTTACTACGCCCGCGCTTCGGTGAGCGCCGTGCCGTCGCGCTGGCCGGAGCCCTTCGGCATGGTGGGCATCGAGGCCATGGCCCGGGGCCGGCCGGTGGTGGGCTTCGCCGTCGGCGGTATCCCGGACTGGCTGGACCACGGGACCACAGGCCTGCTGGCGCGGGAAGCGGACACCGACGCCCTGGCCGACAATCTGGCGCGGCTCCTGGCGGACCCGGAGCTCGCGGCCCTGCTCGGCAGGCGCGCCGCCGCCCGCGTGCGCGAGCGCTACAGCCCAGACGCCTGCCTGGACCAGCTCACCAGGGTGCTGCGGGAAACGGTGGCGGATTTCGGCTAGCGCGCGTTGCGCCCCCTCGTGTCCGTCTGGCAGGGCTGGGTGCACGCAACAACACAACCAAAACCCTCGCGCTCCTCGCGGCATTGCGCCCTTGCGTTGAAACACCGCGACCAGCGCGACCGACAACGACACGCACAGCAAGAGCCGGAATCCACCATGCGCATCGGCATCTCCGCCTTCGCGGGCGACGGCGGCAAGTCCGGCATCAGCCAGTACATGGCCAACATCGTCGGCCGGATGATCGAGCTGGCGCCGCAGCACGACTTCATCGCCTTCGTCGGCCAGGGTGACCGGGACTGGGTGCAGTCCTGGCACCCGCGGCTTGCGGTGGTCGCCTACCCCAACTGGACCGCCCACCCCATCGCGAGCATCGGCTGGCATTTGCTGCGCCTGCCGGCGGCGCTGCGCGCCCAGGGCTGCGATCTGGTGTTCATGCCCGCCGGCAACCGCCGGCTGGCCTGGTCCTATGGCGTGCCGAGCCTCGGCACCGTGCACGATTTCTCCCAGCTGCATGTGCCGCAGAAATACGATGCACTGCGCATGGCCTATATCATGCGCGTGCTCCCGGCCATGATGCGCCGCCTGGACCGGGTCATCGCCGTCAGCGAGTCCACGCGGCGGGACCTGGAAGCCTTCGCCCGGGTGCCGCCCGAGCGCATCCGCGTCATCCACAACGGCGCCGATCTCAGCCGCTTCACACCGCAGCAGCCGGCGGGCGCCGTGGCCGCCATGCGCGGGCAGCTCGGCATCGACGGTCCGTATCTGCTCTACACCGCCCGCCTGGAGCATCCGGGCAAGAATCACGTGCGACTGCTGGAGGCGTTCGCGCAGCTGCGGCGCAGACATGCGGACCTGCCCCACCGGCTGGTGCTCGCGGGCGGGCGCTGGAGCGGTGCCGAGGCCATCGATGCCAAGGTCGCCGAGCTCGGGCTTGAGCATGCCGTGACCTTTCCGGGCTTCGTGCCCGATGAGCTGCTGCCGCCGCTCTATGCCGCGGCGGATGTCTTCGTCTTCCCGTCCCTGTTCGAAGGCTTCGGCATCCCGGTGCTGGAGGCCATGGCGTCCGGCACGCCCGTGTGCGCGGCGGACACCTCCAGCATCCCGGAAGTCGTCGGCGACGCCGGGCTCCTGTTCGATCCGACGGACACCGCCGCCATCGCCAACACCCTGGGCCGGCTGCTGGACGAGCACGGTGACGACCGCGGGCTGCGGCAACGATTGATCGAGCGCGGCCGACATCGCGCCGCCGACTTCACCTGGGACCGTGCCGCGGCGGCGACCTGGGCGGAGCTCGACGGCCTGGCGCGGACCAAGCCGCCGTGACACGGATACGCAGCACCGGCAGCGCTGTCGCCGTACGCGGTCCGGCTCCGGCCGGGCTCCCGCGGCATCGCAGCACTGCAGGCCTCGCCGCCGCCCTCGCCGCCGCCCTCGCCGCCGCCATACTGACTGCCGGCTGCGGCGGAGCATGGCCCATGCGCGAGCCTGCGCGGGGCTGCTCGGCCTTCGACCCGGGCTGCACCGGTGCGAGGCGCACAGCGCGCGTGGAAGCGACCGCCGGTGAAAGCCGGCGCCGGGTCCACATCGACAGCCGGCCCACCGCCGCCGCCATCTACCTGAACGGGCGCTTCATCGGCTACAGCCCGCTGCGCCATCCCATCGGCTTCAGCAGTGACGACCGGGCCATCAGCCTGGTGGCCGTCCCCCTCTACCCCGGGCAGGCGCAGCAGGAAAGGCTCATCCAGATCCCACCGCTGCCGGCGCGGGTGTCCTTTTTCATGAACAACCCGGCGCCGGAGAGCGCGAGCACTGAGCTCCCGCAGGACCGCACACCGGTGGGCGGCGCCCGCTGAGCCGATTATCCAAACCCGGGCCCGGGCCGGGTTCTGCGCGGGGTCCGGAGCGGCACCGACGCCGCAGGCCCCGGACTGTGCCCTTCGCGCTGGCGGTGCCCCATCGCCGGCGCGGCTGACGGCCTGCGCCGTCCGCCGACAGGCCCTGATCGCCTGATCAGCTTTCCACCGATTCCGACCCTCGTCTGGCCTATACTGAGGGCACGCAGACCGCGCCCCCAGCATGCCCACAGAACCCCGCAGCGCCGCCCGCCCCGTGTCCGAGCACGCCCCGACCGCCGACCCGGAGCCCGCCGACGCCGGCCGGCTCGGCCCGCGCAACCCGCCGCGCCCGGCCTTCGAGAACACGCGGGACACGCGCTTCTACTTCCCCTCCGCCGCACACCGCGAGGCCCTGTCGCGGCTCCTGTTCCTGGCCCAGGACCGCAACATGGGCATCGGCCTGCTCACCGGGGAGATCGGCGCCGGCAAGACCCTGCTGCGCACCCTGCTGTACGCGCAGCTGTCTTGCGCCGATCACATCCGCGTCAACATCGAGAACAGCCTGCTGGACTTCGACGGCCTGCTGCTGGAGGTGCTGAGCCAGATGCGCGGCGCGCGGGTGCACAGCGCCGACCTGCCGGACCGCTAAAGCCGCCTCGCCGCCTTCAAGCGCACCCTGGCGGAGCAGGTGGCGGCCCAGGACAAGCACCTGATCGTGCTGGTGGACGAGGCCCAGCAGCTCGGCCTCGACACCCTGGAGCAGCTGAAGGCGCTCACCAACATCGCCTCCGAGCGGCAGAACTTCCTGACCCTCATCCTCATCGGCCAGCCGGAGCTGCGCGAGCGCCTGGCCCGCCTGCCGCAGGTGGAGCAGCGCGTCAGCCTGCGCTTCCATCTGGGCGCCCTCACCGAGACCGAAACCGGCGACTATGTGCGCCACCGGCTCAAGGCCGCCGGCCTGGTGGGCGAGCCGCCCGTGGACCCCGCGGCCGTGACCCTGCTGCACCGGGCGAGCCGCGGCATCCCGCGCGAGATCAACCGCCTCTGCAAGCTCGCGCTGGAGCACGTGGTGAGCCACCACGGCAGCCGGCTCGACGCCGCCGCCCTGCACGTGGTGGTAGCAGACCTGCGCCGCCACGGCGCACTCGCCATGGAGCAGGCCGACGGCGACCTGCTGGACGACGGGCTGGCACCGCCGGACCCGCCGTGAGCAGGCAGCTCGACATCGACGCCAGCCTGCGTCGGCGACAGCGCGCAGACGCCGACGCGGCGCCCGGCGACGATGAGAGCCCGGGCGAGGCCGCCTGGAATCTGCCGGACCCGGCCGCGGACGCGGCCCGGCCGGGCACCGACGGCGCCCCGGCCGGTCCGCAGCAGCCCGAGAGTCGCCCGCCCGAGCCTATCCCCGGCGCCGGCATCCAGTCCGGGCACATCGGACCAAGCCGCGCCCCGCCCCCGGCGCACAGGCCCACCGGCCTCGCCACCACCGACGACGACGACGAGGACGACCCCGGCCCGCCGCCGGCACCGGCCTTCCCGCCGCTGCCCGGCTTCGGCGATGACGAAGATCAGGCCCCCGCCGGCCCCGACATCGACATCATGCGCTTCGTGCGCGGCGTCTGGCAGCGCAAGTGGCTGGTGGGCGCCATCGCCACCGTCGTCACTCTGCTGTTCCTGCTGCTGGCGCTGTCCCTGCCGCGGGAGTGGCGCTCGACGGTGACCCTCATCGCCGACACTCACCAGGACCCCTTCCAGGTCAGCGATGTGCCGCCGTTCCGGCCGCAGGACTACGACCTGCAGACCTTCATCGACACCATCAAGCTGCCAAGCTCGCTCGACGAGACCATGGAGCGCGTGGGCATCTCGGTGCTGCGCATGACCATGGCGGGGGCCATCTCCGTCGGCGTCGGCCGGGAGTCCAAGGTGTTCACCATCAGCGTTGTCTGGGAGGACCCGAGCACCGCCACGCGCATCGCCAACACCGTCGCCGAGCTGTTCCTGGAGAACGCCGCCGCCATCCGCCGCCGGGACATCGAGGCGACCTTCAACGACTACAGCAGCCAGCTGCGCGAGGCCCGCTCGGCCCTGGAGCAGGCCAACGCGGCGGTGCTGGCCTTCGAGGAAGCGCACCGGATCGCGAGCCTCAAGGACCAGCTCATGGTGCTGGTGGGCCAGGTCTCGGAGCTGGATGCCGAGTATCGCACCCTGACCGCCGAGGCCGGCGCCATGCGCGCGGCGCTCAAGCGCGTGCAGCAGCAGCTGGCGGAGGAGCCGGAGATGGTCGTCGCCATCTCCCGCTACTACAGCCCCTTCAAGCAGCGTCTGTCCGAGTACCAATGGGAGCTGCGCGAGGCGCGCACCCGCTACACCGAAGAGAACCCGAAGATCCAGCGCATCCAAAAGCGCATCGCCACCCTGGAGCAGCTCATCGAAGAGAGCAACGACGAGGTGGCGCCGGAGAACGAATACCGCCTGAACCCCAAGCGCGAGGAGCTCTCGCTGCGCGCCCAGACGCTGGAAGACGACATCAAGGTGGCGGAGGCCCAAGCCGCGGCCGTGAAGCAGACCCTGGACGAGGCGCGCAGCTCGCTGAACGCCCTCACCGTGGCGCGCACCGGCTACCAGGAGCTCACCGCCGAGCTGCGCGAGGCCGAGCAGCTGGTGGACAAGCTCGCCGCCCGGCAGGCCGAGGTGCGCGTGGCACTGCTGCGCAACAACCCGGGCTTCAGCATCCTGGAGCGCGCCACACCGCCCATCTGGCCCGAGCCCTCGCTGCGCAAGCTCGTCGCCGCCGCGGGCGTCATCCTGGGCGGCGGGCTCGGGCTCTTCGTGGCCCTGGTGCTGGAATTCCTGGACCCGATCATCCGCACCGCGCGCGATGCGAAGGGCCTCACCGGCTGCGAGCTGGTGCTCGAGTTCCAGCAGGCCCCGCACGGGGACGATGCCGTCATCGACCACGTGGTGCCGACGGCGCCCGTGTCCACGCTGTTCCGCACCATGATCAACGACCTGCGCACGGCGCTGGCGCCCAGGGACTGGCGCAGCCTCGCCATCACCAGCGCCGAGCCCGCCTCCGGGCGCTCACTGGTGGCGGTGAATCTGGCCTCGGCGCTGGCGCTGAAGGACGAGCTGACCCTGCTGGTGGACGCCGATGTGCGCGCCGACGCCGGCCCCAGACCCGAGAGCCTGTTCGGCGTCGAGGCCCTGCACCCGCCGGCGGAGATCACCGATGTGCTCGCCGGCGCCGCCGCCCCGGAAGACGCCTACGAGCCCACCACCAACCCCTATGTGCGCATCCTGAGCGCCGGCGACTACGAGGACGACCGCGGCCTGCTGCTGCTCGGCAGCCGCGGCTTCAAGGACCTCACCCGGCGCGTCAGGCGCGAGGGCGAGCACGTCCTCTATGATCTCCCGCCCATCAACGCCATGGAGGCGGTCATCGAGGCCGCCGCCGCCGTCGGCAACGTGCTCCTGGTGGCCCGCAGCGGCCACACCCGCCGCGCCGACCTCAAGGCCGCCGCCACGGCCCTCGCCGCCCGCGAGATCCCTATCCGCGCCGTCATCGTCACCGGCATCCCGCGTCACCTCATCGCCGGCAAGCGCACTTTCGAGCCGCCGCCGAAGCCCAAGAAGCAACGCGGACACAAGGGCAAACAGGACCCGGTACTGGTGGAGGACGATCTGGGGGTGGCCTGAGCCCGCGCAGCCCGGTCAGGGTCGCTGCGGTTGTCGTCGCGGCCGTGCACCACCGTCTGCACACAGGGTCGCGTGTGCGCAAAGCCATGCTCGCGCTGGCAGTGGTCCTGCGGATGCGTCAGCGGATGCGAATGCGGCTCTCCACCCCGCGGACGCCCGCCACGCCCGCCGCCACCGTCGCGGCACGCTCGCGCTGCGCCGCGGTGTCGACGAAGCCGCTGAGCCGGATGCGGCGCCCCCTGGCTTCCACGAAAATGGCAGCAGCCTCCAGTTCCGGGTCTTCCACCAGGGCCACCTTGACACGGCTCTCCAGCCGGGACTGCGCAGGCGGCTCCTGCTGCACGGCGGTGGGCGTCGCGCAGCCACTGAGCGCAAGCACCAGTGCCGGTGCGAGCATCAGCACAATGCGCCGCAGGCGGCATCGGACCGGCCGGCGCCGGGGGCTCGGGTCGCATGTCATGGCCGTGTCTCCTCCACGGCCTGCTCCAGCGCCTGCATGAGCCCATTGCAGTACGGGCTGTCGGCATCGCCGCCCACCTCGATGAGGGGGAGCAGGGCGGCGACGGGCTGGGCCGCAGCAAGGCCGATGGCGAGCGCGCCCCGCGCGAGCAGCTCGCCGCTCACCAGATCGAGCCGCGGGTCCGTAAGCGGCCCCTCCAGGCGCAGCGGGGAGCTGAAGGCCGGCAGGCTCGCGTCCTTGGGCCGCGCCTCGATCACCACGTCCAACCGCTCGGCCTGTAGATCCAGGCCACCGCCGCCGACGAACAGCGTATCGCGGGTGTCCACGCTGAGGTTCTCGACGGTCACCTGACCACCACGACTGCGCAGACTCAGGTAGGCGCAGTCGATGGGCACTCGGTCCTCGTCCACCAGGGCAAGCATGGCCTCGCCGAGATCGAGGCCCGCCAGCTCGATCAGGAGCTGCTCCAGCACGCCGCCGGTCATGAGCAGGAAGAGCCCGCCGTCCGCGGAGCCCAGCAGCTCGGCGATGCTGTCGCCCCGCATCCACAGCTGACAGCGCCCGCCGACGATGCCCAGGCTCTCGTCGGTGAGGCCGAAGGGATTCAGCACCCGGCGCAGGTCCACCCGTGCGATCTCGCCGGAGAGCTCCGCCCGTGGTGGTCGCCGCGCGATGGCCATGTCCAGATCCAGCGTGACGCGACCGCCGCCCACCCCAAAGCGCAGCGGCGCGAGCCCCAGCCGGCCGTCGCGGAGTCTCGCCGCCAGCCGCAGAGCGTCCAAGGGCACCTCGGCGGCGATGATTCGCCGCGCGCGATAATCGAGACGGCCCTGCACCGCACCCGCCAGCCGGTCCAGGCGCAGCGGCGCGGTGGGAAAAAGGCCCCCCGGCGGCTCCGGTTGCGGATCGCTCAGGAACGCGGTCAGGTCGTCGTAGTCGAGGCGGTCCGAGCGCAGCTCGGCGCGCACAGCCGGCGGCTCGGCGGCGAGGTCCAGCGTCACCTTCCCGGAGAGGTCGCTTGCGCCGACACTGGCATCGAGATCCCGCAAGACCACCTGCGGTCCGTCCCGATGCACCTGCGCCGACAGTGCATAGGGCGGCAGCGTCGGCAAAGACACCCCGAGCAGGCGGGATAAGGGCCCGGTGTCGTCGCCCTCGGCGCGGAGATCCAGGTCCAGCGTCCCGGGCGAGAGCAGGTCCCGCAGGCTGCCGCTGAGCTCGATCCGGGTATCGGCCGGCGTCAGCCGCAGCCACCAGTTCCCGGGTGGTCCGCCGTCACGGAGCTGGAGCCAGGCATCGGCGCCGACGGTGGCCGCAACCGGGTGCCCACGCAGCCGCCCCTTCAGGCGGCCACGCACATGGCCGTCCTCCGGCGCGTCGAGCGCGAGCTCAAGGAGCGTGTCCTGTGCCGGCATTTGCCAGCTGAGCCGCAGCGGGCCGAGCCGCAGCCGCCTGTCGGCGAGGCGCGTCTCGATGTCCAGGTCGGTGATGCTTGAGCCGTCGAGGAGGATGCGCCCGGCGGTATAGTCCAGCCGGACGTTGAGGTCCGTGTGGAAGGCGGGCGTGCGGCCGGCGCCTTCGGCGGCGGGCATCAGCCCCGACAGGGCGGCGACGTCCAGGGTTGCAGAGCTGAGGTCCGCGTCCACCGTTGGATCCACCCCGGCGGTGTCCAGAACCAGCTCACCGGACAGATCGCTGTCACCGACCTCGAGGCGGCCCTCCAGGCCATAGTCGGTCTGCGAGAGCAGCCGGGGCAGCGGGTCCGCGCTGACGCTGCCGTCGAGCGGCATGCCGCGGAGCCGACCCTGCACATGCAGTCTCGGACCCGGCTGATCCGGACCGGCCGCGAGCGTCAGCAGCACATCCGTGCTCCGGGCCGGCTCCCTGTAGCCGAGCCGCCCACGGGTCACATGCAGACGCTCCAGGGCCACGGCCGGCTGGAGCACCAGCGCGCCGGCGCCCGCCGACTGCCGCGGCGGCAGTCGCAAGGCCAGCGTGCCCTCCAGCACACCGAGCCCACGGTCCGTGCTGCCGCCAGCGTGAAGCAGCGACGCCAGCGCCACGTCCCGCAAGCGCACCCGTGCGCTCGCCTGGAGCGGCTCAGTGCCGAGCTTCACGCGGGTGCTGATGCGCCCGCTGCCGGCGGCCGCGGACAAGGGCTCGAGCCGCAGCACGCCGTCGTCCAGATGCAGCTCGGCACGCACGCGCTGCAAGCGAAGCCGCTCGTAGATCAGCCGCTCCGCGGTGAAGGCCAGGTCGGCATCCAGGGTGGTGAGTACGGACAGGTCGATGGCGCCGTCGGGCAATGTCACGCGGTCTGCCGCGGCGGCGGCGGCGTCCGCCGTGGGCTCGGGGGCGATGGACAGCAGCTCGTCGAGGGCGAGGGTCTGGGCGGTCAGGTCCGCGGTGATGCGCGGTCGCTCGCCGCCGCGCTGGAAGCCCGCGGAACCGCGCAGACTGCTCCGGCCGATGGTGGTCTGAAGCGCCTCCAGGCGCCAGTCACCGGCATCCCCCAGCAGCCGTCCGCGCAGCTCGAATGGCGGACTCTCGGGCAGCCCCGTCAGCAGCGGCAGGCGGTGGAAGCCAGGGCCAGCCGCGGTGAGTTCCAGATCGATACCCCGCAGCGCGAAGAGCCGCACCGCGGTGCCCTCCACCCGCAGGCGGCTGCTGCCGGCTGTGGCCGACAGAAACACGGGGCTCGGATGATCGCCGCCGCGGAGCTCATCCAGGGCAGCGCTGCGCAGCAGGATGTTGAACGCATCCCCGCCCAGGCTGCCGCTCGCGGCCAGGTCCACACCCTCGCCGGTGAGGCTGCCGCCGGCAGCGTCGATGTGGCCCTCGACCCATTGCCCATCGCCGCCGTCCGCGTCGCCGCCGTGGCTCAGGTAGCGCAGGTCGCCGCCGATCACTCGCAGGCGATCGATCTGCGGCAGGTTGCCAAGCTCGCCCCCCGGCGCCGCCGCGGACTCGACGATGGTCTGCTCTGAGCCGCCGAGGATCCAGTTCGCCTCGCCGGCCGGGGAGACCTCCAGGAACAGCGTGGGCCGGATCAGGGTCAGCTGCGGCAGCCGCACCCGGCCGCCGAGCAGCTGCTGCATGTCCACCCTAACCTCGAGCGCCTCCAGCTCCAGCAGGTGGCGGGCACGCCCCCACGCGGCGTTGGCGACCCGCACCTGCCCGACGCGCACCTTGGGCGTCCAGCCCAAATCCACGTCGATGTCGCCCTCGATACTGAGCTCGCGGCCGGCCATGTCGCCGAGCCGGTCCAGCACCCAGTCCCGCACCATGCGTTTGCCGAAGGGCAGGTCCGTGTCCTGCGGGGCGAGCGGCGGCGCGACCAGCATCAGGATCACGAGCAGGACGCTGACGCCGCGCGCCACAGAGAGGTGCGCCGCAACGGGCATGCGTCGCCGCCGGTCCGGCCTCGATGGAGCGTTTTGGTTGCGCATATCCACTGCTTAGCAGCACCGGTGCCAGCCAGGCGAACCGGCGCAGCGACGACGAGTGGGGTGCCCAGGGTCGGCGCCGAAGGTGGCGAGGACCTCCCCGGGTTGGGGCTTTTGCACCGATGGCGGCTCAGTCCACCCGGCGGTCCGGGCTCAGCGGGCGGCACGCGCTGTGCCGGGTCAGCGGCTGCGGCGGCGCGGCATGGGCGCGCCGGCCTTGACGGCGGCGCCGGGCGTCAACTGTCGCGCGACCGGGGCACAGCGCCCTGGGAGGCGCGGCATGCCCCTTGCTGGCGGATAACACCCAGACGCTGCAACCGGATGCGCCACATGGCTGTCCGCGGGCAGCTACCCGTCGTCGTCCGGAGAAGCCATGTCTGCCTGGAAATCCGTCTCCCTGACCCTCGTCGGCCTGCTGCTGGTGGTGACCGCCGCCCTGGTCGGGACCGGCGTGCTGCTGCGGGACTTCCTCATCGACCTCTGGTGGTTCGACAACCTCGGCTACGGGCTCTACTTCTGGCAGCGGCTCCTGTACCGCTGGCTCGTATTCGGCGCCGCCGTGGTCCTGTTCTTCCTGCTGTTCTTCGGCAATTTCTGGATCGGGGCCAAGTTTCTGGGCGCGCCCGGACGCGCCCATGCCGAGACCGACACCCCACTGCGTCAGATCTACCAGCGCTTTCAGACGCGCTCGCTGCTGGTCTACCTGCCGCTTGCGTTGATGCTCGCGGTGCTGGTGGCACTGCCCATGTTCCTGAAGTGGGAGCAGTCGCTCTTTCTCCTGGGGCCGGATGCGGGCATCGATGATCCCGTCTACGGGCTGGATGTGAGCTTCTACCTGTTCACGCTGCCTGTGCTGGCGCTGCTGTATGGCGAGCTCTCGGCCGCGCTGCTGGTGCTGCTGCTGGGGCTGGCCCTGCTGTATTGGCTGGAGCACCGGGCCATGCCGCGGGATCGCGGGCAGATGCGCCGCGGCGCACGCCTGCACCTGAGCGTGGTGATCGGGCTCATCTTCATCCTGGCCGCCGGCTGGCTGGCCGGCGACGCCCTGCTGCTGCTCTACACGGACACCCATCTGCCGCTGTTCTACGGTCCGGGCTACGAGGAGATGTGGGTCACGCTGCCGCTCATCGGCATTGCCCTGCTGCTGGTGCTGGTCATCGGTGCCGTGGTGATCCGGCTCTTGAACAGCGGTCGCGGCGTCTGGACGCTGGCCGCAATGACGGTGCTGCTGGTGGCGGTGGTGGGTCTGCGGCACACGCCCTTCATGATCGACGCCGTGCACCGCTTCGTGGTCAAGCCCAACGAGCTGACACGCCAGGCGCCTTTCATTGCGAACAACATTCAGGCGACGCTGGCGGCCTATGACCTGCAAGACGTGGAGACACGCGAGTATCCACTGCGCGAGCCGGCGCGCGACGAGGTTCCACCGGAGGTGGAGATCGGCCTCCAGAACGTGCCAATCTGGGACGATGAAAACCTCCTGCCGGTCTATCAGGAGCTGCAGGAGATCAGGCCCTACTACACCTTCGACGACGTGGATATCGGCCGTTACGAGGTGGATGGGGTCTACCAGCAAGTCTTCCTCGCCGCGCGGCGCCTGGACCTCGGCGCACTGCGGGAATCCCAGCAGACCTGGGTGAACCAGTGGCTCAAGTACACGCACGGCTACGGCATCGTCATGACGCCGGCGGCACAGGCAGCGGACAAGCCCATGGACTGGTACATCCAGGGTATCCCGCCCAAGTCGGCGCCGGGAGTCCCCGTGGATCAGCCCGCCATCTACTACGGCCCCGGCAAGCACCAGCCGGTGATCGCGCCCAATGCGAGCCACGAGTTCGACTATGCATCCGCGGACGAGGTGAATGTCACCGACTATGCCGGCAAAGGCGGCGTACCGGTGAGCTCACTCTTCCGCAAGCTCCTGTTTGCGCTCTACTTCGGTGAGCCGAACATTCTCTACACCACACAGACCACGGACGCAAGCCGGCTGCTCTTCCGCCGCGACCTCCACGAGCGCATCCGCAAGCTGACGCCGTTTCTCATTCTGGACCCGAATCCCTACCTGGCGCTGGCCGACGGCCGCCTGTACTGGATCCAGGACGCGCTGACCGCCGCCGACTGGTATCCCTACTCCCGGCCCTACACAGCTCCGCGGTTGGGGCGGGTGGAGCAGTTCGAGCGGCGCTTCAATTACATCCGCCAGTCGGTGAAGGTCGTCGTGGACGCCTATGACGGCAGCGTGAGCTACTACCTCACAGATCCGGATGATCCCATCGCCGCGGCCTATGACTTTCTCTATCCGGGCCTGTTCGAGCCCTTCGATGCCATGCCGGAGGCACTCAAGGCGCATGTGCGCTATCCGCAGAGCATGTTCAACGTGCAGTTGGACGTCTATGCACGCTACCACCAGCGCGACCCGGAGACCTTCTACAACCAGGAGGATGCGTGGGAGCTGCCCACCGTCCATTGGGGTGACGAGATCCATCACATCGAGTCCTACTACGTGATGCTGAACCTCATTAACGAAGATCAGTTCGAGTTCAGCCTGTTCGCCCCGCTCACCCCGCTCGGGCAGCGCAACATGCGCGCGCTGGCAGTCATGGGCAGCGACGACGACAACTATGGGCGCCTGGTGGTCTACCACTTCCCCAAGGGCAGCCTGGTGTACGGTCCGGCACAGGTGAATGCCTTCATTCGCCAGGACGCGGCCATCACCCAGGAGCTGACGCTGTGGAGCCAGGAGGGCTCCAACGTCCTGCGCGGGCGCATGCTGGTGGTCCCCGTGGGCGGCGTCGTGATCTACATCCAGGGCATTTTCCTGGAGGCCGAGGCGGCCTCGCGTATGCCGCAGCTCGCCCGGATCATGGTGAGCCAGGGACGCCTGGTGACCATGGCATCCAACCTGGAAGAGGGCTTTCGCTCACTCCAGGACCTCGTCCGCAACAGGCACGGGGACGAGCCCATGGAGCAGCTGCGGCCCCCCGATCAGCCACCGGACGTGACACCGGAAACGGCAAACGCCGCCGCAGACTGACGTCCGCCCCGAAAGCGGGGCATTTGCCCCGCTCGAAGGGGAAATGACCCGTTCTTCGGACACCGCACCGGTACGGCCCGACAGGTCGAGCCACGCCGCTGCGCCGCCCCGAGCCCAGTCGGACGATTGGCATCACTTCTGCTGCTCCCCGCTGCACCACGCCCGCGGGCCGCAACGTCCATCTGCCCATTGGAGGACATCCATGACTCAGGAGATCCCAGACCGCAGCATCGCCGTTCTCGTCGAAGACCAGTTCGAGGACCTCGAGCTGTGGTACCCGGTGATCCGCATGCGCGAGGCTGGCGCCGCCGTTGCCCTGCTCGGCACCGGCGCAAGCATGTACCACGGCAAGCACGGCCTGACGGCCATGGCGGACGGCCCCGTCAGCTCGGCATCCGCAAAGCACCTTGACGCCCTGATCATCCCCGGCGGCTATGCCCCGGACTACATGCGCCGGGACGAGCATCTGCTGGCGCTGGTGCGCGACATGGCCCAGCAGGACCGCCCGGTGGCCTTCATCTGCCACGCAGGCTGGGTGCCCATCTCCGCCGGCATCGTGCGCGGACGGCGGGTCACCTCCGCGCCCTCCATCCGCGACGATCTGGTGAATGCCGGCGCCGAATGGGAGGACAGCGAGGTGGTGCAGGACGGCCCGTTGATCTCAAGCCGCCACCCAGGTGACCTGCCGGCCTTCTGCCGCACGCTCATCGCCGCACTGGCGGGCTGAGCCGCCTATTGCGAACGCAATTGGCCTTTTCGCCGGCAGCGCGAGCGAGCGCGCCCAATCCTCACCCAAGATCAGACTGCGCTGGCGCCTTGCAGGACGCCAGAATCAACCACTGACGGAGCCCCAACATGAGCAACGACGGCCGCAAGCCCACCACCACCGACGCCGGCATTCCGGTGCCGAGTGACGAATACTCGCTTACCGTCGGGCCGGATGGTCCCATCCTGCTCCAGGATCATTACCTACTGGAGCAAATGGCGAATTTCAACCGCGAGCGCATCCCGGAGCGTCAGCCCCATGCCAAGGGTGGCGGCGCCCACGGACGCTTCGAGGTCACCAACGACGTCAGTGCCTACACCAGGGCAGCGCTGTTCCAGCCCGGCGCGACCACCGAAATGCTCGCGCGCTTCTCCACCGTCGCCGGCGAGCGGGGCAGCCCCGACACCTGGCGCGACCCCCGCGGCTTCGCACTGAAGTTCTACACGCCCGAGGGCAACTACGACATGGTGGGCAACAACACGCCCATCTTCTTCGTCCGCGATCCGATGAAGTTCCAACCCTTCATCCGCTCTCAGAAGCGCCGCGCGGACGTCAACCTGCGCGACCATGACATGCAGTGGGACTTCTGGACGCTGTCACCGGAGACGGCCCACCAGGTGACCTGGCTCATGGGCGACCGCGGCATCCCCAAGACCTGGCGCCACATGAACGGCTACTCCAGCCACACCTACCTGTGGGTGAACGCCGAGGGCGAGCGCTTCTGGGTGAAATACCACTTCAAGACGGACCAGGGCATCGATTACCTGACCCAGGAGGAGGCCGACCGCCTGGCCGGCGCCGACGCGGACTACCACACCCGCGACCTCTACGAGGCCATCAAGCGCGGCGAGTATCCGAGCTGGACACTCAAAGTGCAGATCATGCCCTTCGAGGACGCCGCGGACTACCGCTTCAACCCCTTCGACCTCACCAAGGTCTGGCCCCACGGCGACTACCCGCTGATGGAGGTCGGCCGCATGACGCTCGACCGCAATCCGACGGACTATCACACCGAGATCGAGCAGGCCGCCTTCGAGCCCAACAACATCGTCCCCGGCATCGGCTTCAGCCCGGACCGGATGCTGCTCGCGCGGGTGTTCTCCTACGCGGATGCCCACCGCGCCCGCATGGGCGTCAATTACAAGCAGATCCCGGTGAATCGCCCGCAGGCGCCGGTGCATGCCTACAGCAAGGAGGGCGCCATGCGGGTGATCAAGTCCGAGGACCCGGTGTACGCACCCAACTCCAAGGGCGGACCCGCCGCGGACCCGGAGCGCTGGCCCTACCAGGCGGGCTGGGCGGCGAGCGGCGAATTCATGCACACCGCGCAGACGCCGCACCGGGAGGATGACGACTTCGTGCAGGCGGGCAACCTGGTGCGCCACGTGATGGACGACGCCGCCCGCGAGCGCCTGGTGAGCAATGTGGTCGGCCACCTGAAGGACGGCGTTACCCAGCCGGTGCTGGAGCGCGCCTTCGAGTATTGGCGCAGGATCGACCCGGACGTGGGCGGGCGCATCGCCGCGGCCTTCGAGCACGATTGAGCCGGGCGCCGCCCGCATGCACGGATGATCAGGGTCGGCAGCTGCGCCCGGCTGCGACCGAGCGTGCGTTACCAGCGGTCGATGACCGGCGCAGCCGCCGCCTGGATGCATTGCACCGGGGGCCTATACTCCGGACTCGACCTGCGAATCCCGCCGCTGCCGGGGGAGCTGCCCATGCGCCCGAGACACTCGCACCCTGCCCGCGCTCGGAGCGCTGTGCGGCTCGCGCTCGCGGCCCTGTTTCTGAGCGGTCCCCCGGCTGCCGCCGCGGCACCGGCCCAGGCCGTGACCCTGCAGGCGCTGTCCGCCCTCGCCGAAGCGCCGGCGCAGGCAACCGTCTATGTCGCGCGGGACATCATCACCATGGACCCCGAGCAGCCACAGGCGGAGGCCGTCGCCGTGCGCGAGGGGCGCTTCATCGCCGTCGGCAGCCGGGAGGCGGTGACCGCCGCGGCCGGGCCGGATGCGCGGCTGGACGAGACCTTCGCCGGGAAGGTGCTGCTGCCGGGCTTCATCGCCCCCCAGGTGCACCCACTGGCTGCGGCGCTCGCGCTCGCCAGCACCATCATCGCCATCGACGACTGGACCACCGCGTCGGGCTTCTCCCCAGCGGTGCGAGACCCGGAGGCCTACCAGGAGCGGCTGTTGCACGCACTGGCGGACCATCACCGCGGGGGCAGCGGTGCCTTTCTGAGCTTTGGCTACCACCAGGACTTCCACGGGCCCATGTCCCGGCGCCTGCTGGACGGGCTGATGTCTTCGGCCCCGGTGATCATCTGGCATCGCGCCGGCCGCGCCTTTCATCTGAACAGCGCGGCGCTTGAGCGCACCGGCATCGACGCGGCGCTGGTGGCAGGGCTCGGCGCCGAGGCCCAGGACGGCATCGACCTCGACGCGGGCCACTTCCGAAGCCAGGGCGCCCTCGCCATCCTGGACCGGCTGGCGCCCCTGCTCGCGACGCCGGCGCAGCAGCAGCTGGGCCTGGAGCTCACGGAGACCTACTACCACCGCCACGGCATCACCACGGTCTGCGCACCGGGCGGCCTCGCATCCGCGCCCTTGCGCAAGGCCATGGCAGCCGTCTACGCCGACTCGGCGACCCCCTTCGAGCACTGCTTCATCCGCGACGGCACGGCGATTGCCGCCCGCCATCCCCCGACCACACCGGCGGCCGCCGCCGCCCTCGTCGACACCACCCGCACGCTCACCACCAGGGCGGACCGCCGCCTCCGCCATCTGCCCCAGCAGGTATGGCTCGCCACCGACGGCGATCCCCTGAGCGGGCAAATGCAACAGGGCGACCGCAGCGAGCGGGCAGGTGCCTGGGCGATGGAGCCCGCCGCCTTCGACGCCGCCTTCCAGAGCTATTGGGATGCCGGCTGGCAGATCCACGTCCAGGCCCACGGCGAGGCCGCCGTGGCGCTGGCCCTCACGAGCCTGGAGCAGGCCATGGCACGTGCCCCCCGCGAGGACCACCGCACCCGGCTCACGTCCTTGGTGTTCGCGGCGCCTGATCAGGTGGAAAGATGGGCGGCCCTCGGCGGCAGCATCGGCGCCAATCCGCATGCGCTCTCCATGCTGGCCGGCCGCCGCACCAGGCCCGGCAGCCCCGGCGGCATGGACCCCGAGCGCGCAGCGGCCATGGTGCCGCTGGCGACGGTGCTGGAGCACGCCGTCCCGCTGTCGTTCGGCTCCGATATGCCCATGGCGCCGGCGCAGCCGCTGCTGCTGGTCTGGGCCGCTGTGAACCGGCTCACCGCCGAGGGCCGCATTCCGGGGCCGGCGCACCAGCTGCCGCGGGCAGCGGCGCTGCGGGCGGTGACCCTGGGCGCGGCGCATGCCCTCCGCCAGGAGGACAGCATCGGCTCCATCGCCGTGGGCAAGCGCGCCAACCTGACCATTCTGGCGGCGAGCCCGCTGGACGTGCCCGCCACCTGGATCAAGGACATCCCCGTCTGGGGCACCATGCTGGACGGGCGCGTGCAGCCGGTGCCGCCAGGCCCTAATGCTGCCGCTGAGCAGAACGCCAGGGACCGGAACGCCACGGGTGGAAACGCGGCCGACGCAGAACGACAGGCGCACGCAGCCCGCGGCGGCGGAGATGCGTAATGGACAGGCCCACCGGCTGCCTGCCCTGCCACGCAGGGGCGGGCCTTATCGCAGCGGGCGAGGTGCGCATGGCCCCGCTCTTGGGCTTGCCGCAACTGCTCGCCGGCCACGGCCGCGACCCGCATGTGACCATCCGCGCGGCCGGCGTGGACCCGGCGCGCTTCACTGACCCGGAGAACAGCATCGGCTTCACCACCGTGGGCCGGCTGCTGACGCAGGCGGCCGCCGACACCGGCAATCCCTGCCTTGGCCTGACGCTCTGCCGCCACCATGGGCTGGACGTGCTCGGGCTCCTCGGGCGGGCGGTGCGTTTGGCGCCGGACGTGGGCTCGGCCCTGCGCGCACTGATCCTGCATCTGCACCTGCACGACCGCGGCGCGGTGCCGGCGCTGTGGGAGGCCGGGCCGCATGCCCTGTTCGGTTACAGCATCGACTGCGCGGACGTCTTGGGGACGCAGCACATCTACGACTGCGCGCTCGCGGTGATGCAGAACATCCTGCGGGAGCTGGCGGGGCCCGGTTGGCGCGCCACCGAGGTGCGCCTGTTCCGCACTGCGCCGGCCCTGCTGACGCCATACCGGCAGCTGTACCGTGCGCCGCTGCGCTTCGGGGCGCAGCAGGCCGCCGTCGTGTTTCCGGCGGCGGACCTGAAGCGACCGTGTCCAGAGGCCGATCCCCTGGCCTACGCCGCGGCCCTGCGTCAGCTGGCGGCCTTGGAGACACGCGCAGACGCCCGACTGGCGGACCAGGTCCAGCGGGTGCTGTACCGGCTCTTCATGAGCGGCGAGGTGGAGGCGACGGATCTGGCGGGCATCGCGCGGCTCTTCGCACTGCATCCGCGTACCCTGAACCGCCGCCTGCGCGCCGAGGGCACCAGCTTCAAGGCCGTGCTGGAGGCAACACGCTATGCCATTGCACGCCAGCTGCTGCGCGACACCCGTCTGCCGGCCAACGACATCGCCCTGGCCCTCGGCTACGGCAGTGCTGCCGCGTTCGGCCACGCCTTCCGACGCTGGTCCGGCACCACTGCCATCCGCTGGCGTTCACGCCATGGTGCCGCCTGATCCACCCGGCCCGCCCCGACCCCGCTGCCATCGAACGCCGCGACCTGCCCTGATGCCGATTTCAGGGTGTGCACGCGATTCTGTCGCGAAAGATCAATCCCGACCCGGATCGCTGGACTAGCATCCCGTTAGGCCGTTCGGGGAATACCCCTGGAGCGACTCTCGGCTCCTTTTGTGCTCGCCCGCCCGGCGTCGGCACCGCAGCGATGCTGTGCCGCAGCGCGTCGCGAGACCGCCCCAGTGAGACAGGTATGCTCAAGATCTCCTTGCCGTTGCGCACCCCGGTACTGCCCGCCCTGGCGGCGCTCTGCATGGGCGCAGGGGTCCATCTCGCGGCGGCGGACACGGGCGCCACCGACTGGCAGTTCCAGGCGACGCCCTACCTCTGGCTCCCCGCCGTGGATGCCAGTGCGCAGATCAGCGTGCGGAGCCTGCGCAATGCCAACGGTGACGAGCTCGGCCCCGTCAGCATCAGCACCGACCTCGGCCCGAGGGATTACCTTGAGAACCTGAACATGGCCGTCATGGCCATGGGCGAGGCCCGCAAGGGGCCATGGTCGGTCTACACCGACGTGCTCTATACGAGCTTCGCGCAGTCGCAGACGACGCTGCGTCGCGTCTCCGGACCGCGCGGCAATCTGGATGCCGACATCTCCCGTAAGGCCAGAACGGATCTCAGCACCACCGCATGGACACTCGCCGCGGGCTACCGGGTCGTGGAGCGGCCGACCTTCGATCTCGACCTGATGGCGGGGTTCCGTTACCTGAGCATCACCAGCGACCTGGAGCTCACCCTGCTGGGCGAGGACGGACGCTTTCTCCGCCAGCCTAAGGTTTCGCTGGACCAGGACCTCTGGGACGGGATCATCGGCGCACGCGGGCATATCCTGTTTCCCGGCTCCGACTGGTACGTCCCCTACTACGCAGACATCGGCACCGCCGGCTCCAACTGGACCTGGCAGGCCATGCTCGGGCTCGGCTACCGGTTCGACTGGGGCGAGGTGACCCTCGCCTACCGCGCCATCGGCTATGAGCTCGACACGAATGACATGGATCTGACGCTGCACGGGCCGGGCCTTGGCATCGGCTTCCGCTGGTGAGCGCCTGCGGCACCTGGATCCGACAATCGGCCGCGCACCGGCCCCCCTGGGTGCAGCGGCCACCGCGGCGCGATCAGCCCGGCCCCTGGACGATCAAGCTGTTGGAGCACCTGGATTGCATTTCGCACTGAGTCGTCAAGCGCTCGATCACCACCCTGACGGAGGACACCCGATGAAGAAGCACAACCAGCATGATGTCCACATCAATGCCATTGGCAACCGCATGCTGCCGGGCGTGCTCACGGGCGCGCTGCTCTGCTTGCTGATCGGCAGTGCTGCGACGCTTCAGGCCGGCGACAAGGATATTTCGGGCTTCGACGAGATCACGCTCGCGCCGGGCGACACCGGCACCTGCAACTCCAGCCCCTGCACCGTCTACCTGAAGATGCCGCCGGGAGAAGGCAGCTACGAAGTCATGAGCAGCGGCGATGGCCGCGTCGGCGAGTATCCGGCCGGCGAGACCGTCAAGCTCGGCAGCTTCTGGAGCGATCAGGCGTTCACCATCAAGGGCATGGACGTACCCAAGGCGTATGCCTACATCCCCAACCAACCCTGATCGATGCCATGGGTTTTCGCGGCCGCACCGCACCGATCAGCGGAGCACCCGGCGTGCCCCTTGTCTCGATTGACCGTCCCACTGAGCCAAACGAGGAGACTCCATGATGTTCGATCCGATGCTCGCCGTCGGCCCGGGGCGAGGTGGATTCACCGCCGCCGCGCTGGGCCTGGTGCTGCTGTTCGCCACCGCCGCGGCGGCCGAGGACCAAGGCGCCCGTCCCCATGCGCAAGGCGCCTACAACCCTGACACGTCCACCTACGAGGTCGCAGCAGGCGACGACCTGTCCGATATCGCCGCGCGCTTCGGTGTGTCACTCGCAGCGTTGAAGGCAAAGAACGACCTGAGCACTGACGTCATCGACGTGGGCCAGCAGCTCGCGATCCCGGGACAGGGTATGCCGGCAGCAGCGGGCGCCGCGAGTGCGGATGCCGCGGGCTATGAGGTGATCGCCGGCACGATGGGCGCACCCGACGCCACGGCGACCATCAGCGGCGAGCAGCTCCCGGCACCCGCACCGCCCTTCGGCGGCGTGATCAAGGACGATGCGCTCAGCTCGACGCCTTGGTGGGCGCCGCGCATCGCGCCGCCCAAGGAGGCACCGAACATCCTGCTGATCATCACCGATGACGCCGGCTTCGGCGTGCCGAGCACCTTCGGCGGCGTCATCCCGACGCCGACCATGGACCAGATCGCCAACGCGGGGCTGCGCTACAACCGCGTCTTCTCCACCGCCCTGTGCTCGCCGACGCGGGCGGCGCTGATCACCGGCCGCAATCACCATTCCGCCGGCTTCGGCGTGATCTCGGAACAGTCCACCGGCTATCCCGGCTACAACAGCATCATTGCCGAGGACAAGGCCACCATCGGTCGCATCCTGCTGGAGAACGGCTACGCCACGGCCTGGTTCGGCAAGGACCACAACACGCCGGCCTTCGCCGCCAGCCAGGCGGGTCCCTTCGACAAGTGGCCCACGGGCATGGGCTTCGAGTACTTCTACGGCTTCGTCGGCGGCGACGCCAACCAATGGCAGCCGAACCTGTTCCGCAACACCACACAGATCTATCCCTTCGACGGCAAGGAGGGGACCTGGAACCTGATCACCGGCATGGCCGATGACGCCATCGATTACATCTACCGGGTGCATCAGACCGATCCGTCCAAGCCGCTGTTCATCAAGTATGCGCCGGGTGCCACGCACGCGCCGCACCACCCCACGCAGGCATGGGTCGAGAAGATCCAGGCCATGAACCTGTTCGATGACGGCTACGAGGCGCTGCGCCAGACGATCTTCGAGAACCAGAAACGGCTCGGCGTGATTCCGGAGGATTCGCAGCTCACGCCCTGGCCGGATGAGCTGCTGAAGCCCTGGGACCAGCTCACCGATGACGAGAAGAAGCTCTTCATCCGTCAGGTGGAGGTCTTTGCCGCCTACGCCGCTTACACCGACCACGAGATCGGCCGTGTGGTCCAGGCCTTCGAGGACGTGGGTCGGCTCGACAACACGCTGATCATCTACATCAACGGCGACAACGGCACCAGCGCCGAGGGCGGCCCGCTCGGCACCCCCAACGAGGTGGCCTTCTTCAACGGCGTCAATGAGATGCCGGTGGAGACCCAGATGCAGTGGTACGACGTCTGGGGCACCGAGGAGACCTACAACCACATGTCCGCGGGCTGGTCCTGGGCCTTCGACACGCCCTTCGACTGGTTCAAGCAGAACGCCTCCCGGCTCGGCGCCATCAACCAGAATATGGTCGTCGCCTGGCCGGCGCGCATCAAAGACAAGGGTGCTTTGCGCGAGCAGTTCATCCATGTCATCGATGTCGTGCCGACTATCCTCGAGGTCACCGGCATCGCGGCACCCGAGGAGGTTGACGGCATCGAGCAGGCACCCATCGAGGGCACCAGCTTCGCCTACACCTTCGACGCCGAAAACGCCGACGCACCGGCGCGCCACCAGACCCAGTACTTCGAGATGATGGGGCAGTGGGCGCTGTACGACGACGGCTGGCTGCTGAGCACCAAGGTCAATCGGGCGCCCTGGCAAGCCTTCGGCGCGGCCAATCCCGACCCGCTCAACAACCAAACCTTCCAGCTCTACGACCTGACCAAAGACTTCACCCAGTCCAACGACATCGCTGCCGACCATCCGGAGAAGGTGGCGGAGCTGAAGGAGAAGTTCATCGCGGAAGCCAGGAAGTACCAGGTGTTTCCACTCAATGCATCGGTGGCGGCACGCATGGCCGCACCGCGCCCGAACATCACCGCCGGGCGCACCGCGTTCGTCTACACGCGCCCGATGGTCGGTCTGCCCCAGGGTGACTCGCCGTCTCTGCTCAACAGCTCCTACACCATCACGGCCGACATCACCGTGCCGGCGGGTGGCGCCGAGGGCATGATCCTCACCTCGGGCGGGCGCTTTGCCGGCTACGGTTTCTACCTGCTCGATGGGAAGCCGGTCTTCCTGTGGAACCTGATCAACCTCAAGCGCGTCAAGTGGGAAGGTCCAGAGGCGCTCTCCCCCGGACAGCACACCATCGAGTTCGACTTCCAGTACGACGGCCTTGGCGATGGCACCCTCGCCTACAACAACATGAGCGGCATCGGACAGTCCGGCACCGGCGTCCTCAAGGTGGATGGCGAGGTTGTGCAGACGCAGAAGCTCAAGCACACGCTGCCCATCATCCTGCAGTGGGACGAGAGCTTCGACATCGGCTCGGATACCCTGACCGGGGTCAACGACGCCGACTACAAGCCGCCGTTCCCGCTCACCGCCCAGCTCAACAAGCTGACCATCACGGTCGACCGCCCGCAGCTCACGCCGGAGGACGCCAAGACACTGGAGGCGTCCCGGGCGACCGCCGTTGACGGCAGTCCGATCCAGCACTTGCAGAGTGGGCCGCACTGAGCCCTCCGGCGAGCGCCGCGTCCGTGGGACGCGACACGCGTCTTCGGCCCGCTGGCGCCCGTGCTTCAGCGCGGGCGCCAGGGCGCGGGCTCCAGCGCTTCCTCGGGGTCGTCGATCGCGCCTGACTCATTACCGAGCCGAATCGCTGGCGTAAAGGTGAATAATGCGCATTCAGCGCTCGGCCTTTGCGGTACAGTCCGGGCTTGGTTTCCGGCCGAGGCTGCACCGTGAAGGCGTTCTTCCAGTTTCTGTACGACCGGCTGCTGCTGGCGCTGGTGAGCTTCCTGATCCTGCTGCTGATCACGCTGAACTCCCTGTTCAAGCGCGTGCGGATGTCGCACGAGAACGGCATGGCGCTGGCCGGCCGGGTGCGTATCGTGGACAACCCTGCCTTTCCGCGGAACGACTTCTTCACCCCCGGGCGGGTGTTCCCGTGCCGGCTGCGGCACGCGAGCGTCTCCTACATGGACGATGCGCGGCTGGTGGCCCGGGCGGCGTCGCTCAAGCTCGCCGATGCGCCCTACGACAGCCCGCTGGACCTGATGATGAACAGCGGGGATGCCGGCCCTTTCGAAGACGCCTACACCTTCCTGCAGTTCATGTGGGCCACCATCCGCGGTCGCGACCCCTACATCGTCCCCTACCTCAAGCGCTATCCGGAGGAGATCGCGGGCATCCGCGGCGCCCTGCGCTACCCCGAGAGCTACACCCGGCTGCGCTACCATTCCAAGACCCCGCTCGGCTTTCGCGACGCGGACGGCGTGGACTACTACATCAAGTTCCGGCTGCTGCCGGAGGACCGCGAGCAGGGCCACGGCCGCGCCACCGAGGCGGAGCTCGAATGCCTGTGGCGGCAGCTGATCCGCCCCGGCGAGACCCGCTCGCGCAACTACCTCAAGGACGATCTGGCCGCCCGCATCGCCCGCGGCCCCATCCGCTACCACCTGGAGCTGCAGCTGCATCGCCGCCGCCCGGACGACGATCGCGCCATCCTCAACTGCGTGCAGCCCTGGAACGAAGACACCCACCCCTGGCTGCCGCTGGCGGAGGTGTCGCTGGACCGCGCCCTGGACTATCGCGCCGGCCAGCGCATGTGGTTCCACATCGCGAACCTGCCCAAGTGCATGAGCGTGCCCAAGGCCCGCTCCATCCATGACCCGGCGTCGCTCAACCATCTGCGTCGGCTGGATATCTGGACCAAGCGCGCGCGGCTGCTGTCTTACCGCCTGTTCGGCATGCCCGGGGCCATCCCCGACGCCCGCGAGGTGCCGGAGCCCAACACCCGCCCGCAGGCCCTGCGCCTGCCGCAGGACGAGAACGCCGACGGTCGTCGCCGGCGTGACGAGCAGCTGGCGCTGACGCGCAGTACCTACCGCTGGGCGCACCCCGAGCACGCCCCGCCGCACGTGGCAACGCTGCCGGCGCGGGAGGCCTTCGACCTGCAGAAGCGCTGGCGCATGAACAGCGACCTCGCGGTGACAGTACTGGACCTGCTGCTCGCCTGGCCCCGCTGGACCTTCGGCAGCCTCAAGGGCATCCGGCGCTACGAGGTCTTCTATTCCGTGCGCCAGAAGCCCCTGACGGCGCGGCGCTGGACAGAAGATGCCGAATACGCCCGGCAGCGGCTGGCCGGCATCAATCCCCTGATGCTGCGGCGCTGCGACGCCCTACCGGAGAAGCTCCCGGTGACCGACGCGCTGGTCGAGGGGCTGCTGGACCCGGGCGAGACCCTGGCCTCGGCCATGGCGGCGCGGCGGCTCTACCTGCTGGACTATCCGCTGCTGGAGACCATCAGCACCAAGAACGGCTATCTCACCGCGCCCATCTGCCTGCTCTATGTGGACCGGCTCGGCCGTCTTCTGCCCATCGCGGCCCAGCTGCGCCAGGTGCCAGGCCCGCACAACCCCATCTTCACGCCCAAGGACCCGGCCTGGCTCTGGCTCACCGTGACCCGCTTCCTACAGAGCGCCGATGCGCACATGCACGAGATCGTCGTGCACCTGCTGCACACGCATCTGGTCATGGAGGTCTTCGCCGTCGCCAGCGCCCGGCAGCTGCACCCGGACCACCCGCTGAGCGCCCTGCTCACACCGCACTTCCGCTACACCATGGCCATCAACGACGCCGCGCGGCGCAAGCTGCTGGCGCCGGGCGGCCCCATCGACAAGACCCTGGCCGCAGGCGCCGCCGGCAGCCTGGAGCTGCTCGGCCGGGCCTGGGCCGAGTGGTCCTATGCCGACATGCACCCCATCGAAGACCTGAAGCGCCGCGGCGTCATGGACGCGGACGCCCTGCCCCGCTACGACTACCGCGAGGACGTGCAGGCGCTCTGGGCCGCGCTGCACGCCTTCGTCAGCGGCTATCTGGCGCTCTTCTACCCGGACGATGCCAGCGTCGTCGCCGACACTGAGCTCCAGGCCTGGGCGCAGGAGCTTGCCGCCGACGCAGGCGGGCGCATCCGCGGCTTCCCGGGCGCCGGCGGCATCGGCGACCGTGCCCTGCTCGCCGACCTGGTGACTCAGATCGTCTACACCGCCAGCGCCGGACACGCCGCCGTGAACAACGGCCAGTACGACATGTTCGGCTATGTGCCCAATGTGCCCGGCGCCCTGTATGCGCCGGCGCCCACCAACAAGTGCAGCGCCAGCGAGGACGACCTGATGCGTGCCCTGCCGGGCTTCGGGGCCTCGGCCCAGCAGATCCTCATGGTGCATCTGCTGAGCGAGCCGAGCGACGAGCCCCTCGGCACCTACGGCTTCTCGTCCTTCGCGGACCTGCCGGCGGTGTGGCAGCTGGTGGGCGAGCTGCGCGGGCGCCTGGACGCCATCGGCGCGGCCATCCGCGCGCGCAGCCAGGGCGAGCAGCGCGCCCGCGACTATCTGCTGCCGGCGGGCATCGGCGAGAGCATCGAGATCTGAGCCACCAGCAGCCCCCGCCCCGCGCTCAGCCGGTCGCGGTCTCTGCGGCAAGGGCATCCAGATGCCGGTGCCAGCCGAGCGCCCCTTGGGCCTGCGCACGCTCCCGCGCCCGGTGCAGCCACTCCTGGGCCGCCGCGTCCTCGCCGCGGTGGGCGTGCAGGCGCGCCATCACCCGGTAGACCTCCGCCTCCTCCGCCTGGGCGCCGATGCGGGCGATGTTGGCGGTGGCCTCCGTCAGCGCCGCCCCGGCGGCATCCAGGTCGCCTGCGTCCAGCGCCGAGTCCGCCAGCAGCGCCAGAAACCAGGCGCGGGAGACGCCGTGGCCGATGGCTTGGCCGAAGTCGAGCCCCTGGCGCTGCACCTCCAGGCCCGCCGCATGCTCGCCGCGGGCCGCGAGCGCCCAGCCGAGCAGCCCCTGGGCCATGCACAGCACCGCCGGGAAGCCCTGGCGCTGCGCCAGGCTCACGGCCTCCTGCGCCAGCCGCTCCGTGGCTGCCGCATCGCGCTCCTTCTGCTGCACCCGCGCCGCGAACACCAGTCCCAGCGCCAGGCTGTAGGGATGGCCCAGGTCCCGGGCCAGGCGCAGGGCCTGATCCAGGCTGGCCAGGGCATCCTCCCGGGCGCCCGCGCACCACAGCGCATTGGCCAGATACACCCCGGCCGCCACCCCGGGGTCCTGCCCGTAGGTGTAGGCGTGCTCGCCGTGGCGCACCGGGTCGTAATGCGCCACCACGTGGCGCAGGTGCGAGGCGGCCTTGTCCAGCTCGGCCATGTGGAAAGTCGTCGCACCCAGCACCACGTGGGTCTCCAGGATCAGGTCCGGATCTCCCGACGCGGCACCGACGGCGAACAGCTGCTCACCCATGCGGCGGCACTCGGCCAGCTCGAAGCGCGCGGCGTAGTGGATCCAGAGCCCGAACAGCGCCGGCACCAGCAACGGCGTCTCCCCCACCTGGGAGCAGAGCTCGCCGGCGCGGGCATAGGCCCGCTGCACCTCCTGTGCGGTGTAGCCGCGGGCCATCATCAGCGCCGGCCCCAGACTGGCGTAGAGCCCCAGCTCCAGCTGATTGCGCGCCACCGATGCCGGCAGCCGCTCCACCATGGGCAGCGCGCGGTCCAGGTAGGCGATGGCCTCCTCGTTGGCGGAGCGCTGCAGGGCCCGCTCGCCGGCGCGCTGCCAATAGCCCGCGGCGCGGTCCGGGTGGTCCGCCCCGGCATGGTGGTGGGCGAGCAGCTCGGGCTCGCCCGCGACAACTTCCGGAAACTCCGCCTCCAGCACATCCGCCACCCGGCCGTGCAGGCCCCGGCGGCGACGGCGCAGCAGGCTGTTGTAGGCCGCGTCCTGCACCAGCGCGTGCTTGAAGCTGTACTGGCGGTGGGCGTCGCTGCCGCTGGTGAACACCAGCTCCGCGTCCGCAAGACGGCCGAGGCCCGCCGCCAGCGCCGCCGGCTCGCGCTCCAGCACCCGTGCCAGCAGCGCCGCGCTGAATTGCCGGCCGATGACCGCCCCCACCTGCGCCAGCTCCCGCGCATCCTCCAGGCGGTCCAGGCGCGCCATGAGCGAGTCCTGCAGGGTGTCCGGGATGGCCAGGGCGTCGTCGCCGCCCGCGGCCCGCAGCTCGCCGTCGCGCTCCTCCAGGGCGTCGCTCTCCAGCAGGTTCTTGGTGAGCTCCTCGACGAACAGGGGCACGCCGTCCGCCTTGGCATGGATGCGCTCGTAGAGTCGCGGCGCCAGGGGCTTGCCGGCCAGGGCCACCATGACGCGGGCGGTGTCGCCGGGTGCGAGCCGTTCCAGGGTCAGCACCCGGGCGGCGGGGTGGGCGGTGTCCGCGTCGAACAGGGGATGACTGAATTCCGGGCGCGCCGTCAGCACCACCAGGATGGGCAGCTCCGCCAGCATGTCCGCGGCCTTGGCGAGCAGCTCCAGGGTGGTGGGGTCCACCCAGTGCAGGTCCTCCAGCACCAGCAGCACCGGGGCATCCGCCGCCACCCGCCGCAGGCGCTCCAGCAGCACGCGCAGGGTCTCGGCGCGGCGCAGTTGCGGCGTCAGGTTGCGGCTCGGCCAGCGATCGGTGGGCAGGGACAGCACGTCGGCGAACAGCGGCAGCACCTCCGGGCGGTTCTGCTCGGTCTCGGCGAGCAGACGCTCCAGCTTGTCGAGCCGGGTGTCGGTGTTGTCGTCGCGGTGGAAGCCGGCGGAGCGCTCCAGCTGCGCAATCAGCGGGTAGAGCGCGGTGTTGCTGAAATAGGGCGAGGCGTACATGCGCAGCGCCCGGTGCGTGCGCTGGGCCACGGCGGCGCGCAGGGCCTGGGTGAGCCGGGACTTGCCGATGCCCGCTTCCCCGCGCAGCAGCACCAGGGCGCCGCGGCCCGCCTCGCAGGTCTGCCACAGGGACAGCAGCTCACGCAGCGGCGCTTCCCGCCCCACCATGGGCGGGCCGTCCGCCGCGCCGCCCTGTCCGGTCTGGCGCACGGCCTCGAAGCGGCTTTCCACCTGGCGCACCGCAAGCGGCTGCCAGGCCTGCACCGGGGCCGCGAACCCCTTGAGCGGATGCGTGCCCAGGTCCTGCCACTCGAACAAGCCGCCGGTGAGCCTGTGGGTGCTCTCCGCGACGGCGATGCCGTCCGGGCCGGCCAGGGATTGCAGGCGTGCCGCGAGGCTCGGCGTCTCCCCCACCACGGAGCGCTCGCGGGCGGTGCCGAGGCCGATGAGCCGGCCCACCACCACCGGGCCGGTGGCGATGCCCACCCGCGCCTGGATGCGGATACCGTGCACGGGGGGCTCGGCCGCCAGGCGCTGCATCAGGTCCAGCGCCGTGTGCACGGCGCGCTCGGCATCCTGCTCGCTGGCCCGGGGATAGCCGAAGTAGACCATGATGCCGTCGCCGAGATAGTTGGCGACATGACCGCCGAAGCGCTCGATGGCGGCGCCGCAGCAGCGGCGGTAGGCATCCAGCACGTCCTGCAGGTCTTCGGCGTCCAGGTGCTGACCAAGCGCCGTGTAGCCCACCAGATCGCAGAACAGCACCGTCAGCAGGCGGCGCTCGGCGCCGTCCTCCGCCGGCGGCGAGCGGACCGGTGACGGTGTCGCGCGCAGGGTCTCCAGGCCCTGCAGCAGGCGTTTGCGCAGGCCCAGGGGGATGCCGAGCTCGCGCAGGTCCGCCGCGCCCAGCTCCGGCAGCAGCTCCCAGTCGATGCGCTCGCGGGCGAGCACATCGGCGAGCTCCGCCAGGCCGAGCCCGGCCAGCCAGTCATCGACGCGCTGATCGCGCTGGGGCGGGACTGTCATGGTCTTGTACCCTGGGTGGCGCAGCTGCGGCGGCGCCGAGCGCCGACGCGGCGCCCGTGGTGGCCATCGTGCAGTGCGACGGCGAGCATCGCACGGTTGCGGCGCCGAAATGAAGGGTTTTGCCATCATCTCCCAGGGTCTGCGGAGCGCGCCTCAAGCCAGGCCCTCAGCACCGGCGCCGGCATGGGCCGCCCGAGCAGGAAGCCCTGACCAAAGTCGCAGCCGACGCTGCGCAGGAAGTCGAGCTGCGCCCGACTGTCGATGCCCTCGGCCACGACGCCGATGCCGAGCCCCCGGGCCAAGGTCAGCACGGCGGTGATGATGGCGCGCTCGCCGGCATCCTGCGGCAGCGCGCGGATGAAGGCGCGATCCGCCTTCAGGCTGTCCACCGGCAGTTGCTTCAGCGCCGCCATGGACGCGCAACCGGAGCCGAAATCGTCCACGGCGAGGCCGATGCCCAAATCGCGCAGGCGCGACAGCAGGGCATCGTCGGGACCGCCGTGCTGCATCAACGTGGTTTCGGTGAGCTCCAGCTTGAGCCGCAGCGGCCCCGTCCAGTGCTGCGCGAGCACACGCCGCAGGTGCGACTCGAAGCCGGGCGCGCCGAGCTGGCGCGCGGAAACGTTGACGCTGATCCATGCAAGGCCCGTGTCCGCCAGACTGGCGTGCAGATCCGCGCACGCCAGCGCCAGCACCCGCTCGCCGAGCTCGACAATGAGCCCCGTGTCCTCGGCGACACGCAGGAAGGACGCCGGCAGCATCAGGCCGTGGCGCGGGTGCTGCCAGCGCACCAGCGCCTCCGCGCCGACGACGGCCATATCCGCGAGCCGCAGCACCGGCTGGTAGCACAGCATCAACGCGTCGGTGCGCAGCGCCTCGCGCAGCTCCCGCTCCAGCTGCACCCGTGCCGTGATGGCGGCATTCATGTCCGGGCGAAAGAAGGCCCAGCGCCCGCGCCCGGCCTGCTTGGCGCTGTACATGGCGAGGTCTGCGTTGCGCAGCAGCGCGTCTGCATCGGCGCCGTCCCGGGGCAGCAGGGTGATGCCGATGCTCGATGCCACCGGGCGCTGCAGGCCGGGCAGGTCGAGCGGGCGTCGCAGCGCCGCCAGGATGCGCTGCGCCATCGCGGCGGCGGTCTCCGCCTCGGCACAGCCCGGCAGCAGCAGTGCGAATTCATCGCCGCCCAGGCGCGCGACGGTGTCGCCATCGCCTGCGGTGGCGCGCAGCCTCTGGGCGACCTCGCACAGCAGGCGGTCGCCCAATTGATGGCCCAATGTGTCGTTGATCTCCTTGAACCCGTCCAGGTCCAGAAACAGCAGCGCCGCGGTTGAGCCGCCCCGCCGCGCCGCCGCAACCTGGTCCGCCAGCTGCTCGGTGAACAGCCGGCGGTTGGCGAGCCCGGTGAGGCCGCCGTAGCGCGACAGCTGCTCGGCCCGCGCATGCGCTTCCTTGAGTGCCGTGACATCCTCGCTCACGCCCACGAAGTGACGGATGCGCCCGCCCGGGTCCAGGATCGGCGCGATGGTGAGCAGATTCCAGTAAAGCGAGCCGTCCTTCCTGCGGTTGTGCAGCTCGCCGCGCCAGACCTCACCGGCGCCGATGGTGGACCACAGGTGAGTGTAGACCGCCGGCGGCGTCTCGGCGGTGCGCAGCATGGCCGGCGTGCGGCCGGTGACCTCCGCCGCCGTATAGCCCGTCAGGCGCGTGAACTGCGGATTCACATACTCGATGCGCGCCGCCGCGTCGGTGATCATCACGGCGCTGCCGCTGTGCTCCACGGCCCGGGAGAGCTTCTCCAGCGAGGCCTGGGTGCGCTTGATCTCCGTCACGTCCTCGTGCACGGCGAGAACGGCCGGGGCGCCGGTGGCCGGATCCTCCGTGAGGCGACAGCGCAGGCGGTGGCGGCGCTCGCCGCTGCGGGTGAGCACGACCACCTCGTCGCTCACCTCCACGCCGGCCTGCACCTGCCGCCAGATGCGCTCACCCACCAGCGGCTCGCGAAAGCGCTCGACGAAGCCGCCTGCGGCGCCCTTTGCCACGGGTCCGAAGGCTTCGGTGGCGGCCGGGTTGTGGAAGAGCACCCGGCCGGTGGTGTCGAACAGCGCGATGGGCACGGGGGCGTAGCGCACCGCCTCCACACCCCGCAGCGCGTCGCCCGTGGCAGCTTCCGGCGGCGGACGCCCCTCCACCAGCATGGCCAGGCGGCCGTCGTCGATGCGCACGCCCGAGCAGGTGCAGTGCACGGTCACCGGCCGCCCGCGGGGGTAGAAGGTCCATTGCTCCAGCACCGTCTCGCCGGCGCGGAAGCGGCGCAGATAGTCCTTCAGCCGGGCCGCCGTCACCGCCGACATGTCGGCGGCGAAGTCCCGCGCCAGAAGCTCCTCGAGGTTTCCTGCGCTCCACAGCGCGAGGGCCGCCTGATTGGCCCACCACATGCGCCGGTGCTCGGTGTCGAACACCCAGACCGGCGCTTGCAGCCAGTCCAGCGCGGCACAGTCGCCGCGCGCCAGCACCCGGCCCGCCGCGGCTGGTGTGGCCTGCAAGTCGTCGCTGCTGCGGCGTTCTGACGCCATGTCCGGCAGGAGGTCGCGTGGTGGCGGAGCGGTATCGCGGGGCCTGCGGCTGCGGCCTTGCGGCGACTGCGCGGATGCCGGGCACCGGTCAGCCGAGGGCGCCGACGCCCGGCCCGCTATGGGGTAGAAGCCGAGGCCCGGGAGCACGACCACCGCAACGGGCGATCATACCGTGGACGGCCCCCGGAGGTCATGAGCGGGCCTCTCCCGAATGCTTGCTGATGGTCGGGCATGCGCGTACAGCGCCGTGAGCAATCCGGTGCCGCGCGATGACTCGCCAGCGGCGGACTGACGTCCGCCTGCCCAGGGGTGCCGACTGAAGTGGGCGGACCCGTGGCGGCCGCACCACCTCCGCATTGGAGCACTAGTCGGCCGGCACGCGCGGCTGGCCGAGGGAGACCTCCGGCAGCGGCGGCGGCTCCCGGGCGCCGGCGGCGGCCTCGAAGGCATGGCCCAGCGCCAGCAGCCGTGCCTCGGAAAAGGCGGGACCGACCAAGGACAGGCCGAGCGGCAGACCCGCCTCGGTCCAGCCCATGGGCAGCGTCAGCTCCGGCAGGGCGGCGATGGAGGCGAGGTAAGACGGCTGCTGCGGGTCGTGCGCATCGCAGTCGTAGCTTGTGTCGTAGTCATCCAGCAGCGATGCGGCGGGACACAGCATGGTGGGCAGCACCAGGGCGGTGAGCGCGTGCGCCTCGAACAGCTCGGCGACGGCGGCACGGGCCGCCGGCAGCCGCCGCGAGAGGACGTGCAGGTAGTGCAGGTCCGCGAGCCCGGGGCTTTGCAGTGCCCGGGTCAGTGCGCCGATGCGCCCCGGATGCACCGGTGTCGGCGAGCCTGCGATCAGGGGCGAGCGGCTCATGCGCAGCAGCTCCGCCAGCGAATGCGGCATGCCCTGCTCGGTGTGCAGCAGGTAGGCATTGAGCTGGTCGCGGAATTCGGTGTCGATGAGCCGGTCCAGGATCACCGCGCGACCGTCCAGAACGCTGTCGGGCAGGGACAGCTCCACCAGCTTCGCGCCCTGGGCGCGCAGCAGGGCCAGCGCCGCCGCAAAGGCAGTATCCACCTCGGCGTTGCCGCCGCGGTAGTCCACGGCGACACCGAGCCGGGCGCCATCGAGCGTTGCCTCCGCCAGGGCGGCGGAGTAGCTGTCCGGCCGCGCCGGCGGGTCCGCGGTGCGCGGGTCCGCCGGGTCCTCCGCCGCAATGACATCCAGCGTCAGCGCCAGATCACGGACGCTGCGCGCGAGCGGGCCGGTGACCTCCAGGCTGAGCGCCGTGGGCACGATGCCGGCGCGGCTGGTGAGGCCGAGCGTGGGTCTGAGGCCCGCCAGCGCCGTCACCGCGGCCGGTCCCCGCAGCCCGCCGACGGTGTCCGTCCCCACCGCCAGCATGGCCAGGTTCGCGGCCACGGCAGCGCCGTCCCCGGCGCTGGACGGCCCCCGCCGCGGATTGTACGGATTGCGTGTCTGCCCGCCGGCGGAGCTGTAGCCGGGGCGCCCGGCGGCGAAGCCCAGCTCGCTCAGGTTCGCCTTGGCCAGCACCACGGCGCCCGCGGCGCGCAGGCGCGCCACCACGAAGGCATCGCGCAGCGGCTCGTGGCCGCGCAGGGTTGCGGACCCGGCGGTGGTGGGAAGCTCCAGGGTGTCCAGATCATCCCGTACGATGACGGGGATGCCATGCAGGGGCCCGCGGGCGCCGGATGCCGCCCGCTCCGCGTCCAGGGCAACGGCATCCTCCACGGCATGCTCATTGACGGCGATGACGCTGTTCAGGCCAGGTCCGGCGCGGTCCAGCGCCTCGATGCGCGCCAGATAAGCGCGGGTCAGTGCCTCGGCGGTGAGGCTGCCGGAAGCGAAAGCGGCCTGCACGGCCGGGATGTCGGCTTCCAGGAGCTCGAATGCCGCGTCCTCCCCGCTGTCCACGGCCTCGGACGCCACCGCTGCCGTGGCGACCAGTGCGACAGCGCCCAAGCAGAGCGCACGGAGTTGGCGCAGCACCGCACCAGGGTGCCACGGCGGGCTCGTTCGGTTCATTGTGGTTGCTCCCCTGACTCCCGGCAGAGGATACGCGAAGCCAGCCGCCAGCGGCGCGCCCGGCGGCCGGGAGCGGCTGGAGCCAGGGGATCAGCGCGACGGCAGCAGCGCCTGCACCGAGAAGCCCTCCGGTGGGATCAGCGCCGGCCCCACCTGTTGGAGCAGCAGCACCGACAGCGCCAGCAGGAAGGCGACCCGCAGCACCCAGCGCAGGTGGTGGTTGAGCCAGGCAGCGCGCTCGGCGTTGCCCTCCTCCAGGGCGATGATGGACTGCGTATAGAGTCCGAACTGGGCGATCAGGAAGATGAAGGTGAATACCGCCGCGAGCGCCGCGGCGGCGCCGGAGTAGGCCGGCAGCTGCCCGTCTGCCCGCAGCAGGTCGTACACGGCCGTGAGCCAGAGCACCCCGAGCCCGAGCCAGCCCCAGAGGAAGACACGCCCGAAGCTCGCCTTGCGCAGTGCGAGCCGGGCGCGCGCGGAGCGCAGCCGGGCGATGGCCGGCAATTGCACGTACAACAGGAAGAACAGACCGCCGAGCAGGATCAGGTTCGCGACTTCGCGCGCTGCGGCCACGGCGGCGTGCAGCAGGTTGACGGTCATGGCAGCGAGGCCGATGTGCCCTAGGGTTGCCGAAACTGCGGCCAGATTAGCAAAGCCCCCCTGCCGGCAGCGTCCACTGAGCGACGACAGTAGCCGTTTTTCCGCCCTTTGCAACAAGCGGGCCGATCGGCCTATGCCGCGCTCAGGGTTTCTCTTAGGCTGCCGCCGTCAGGAGCCCGTAACCGGCTTGGGGCCAGGGCAGGGGCAGGCGCACCCGCCAGCCGTCACCCGGTGCCGCGTCCAGGGGCCGGCCGTCCGGGCCGAGCAGGGTCGTGACCCGCAGCAGGCTCCGGCCCGCGGGCGTGAGCAGCTCCAGCTCGTCACCGACGGCGAAGCGGTTCTTCACCGCCACCTCCACCAGCCCCGTCCCCGGATCCAGGTCCAGCACCTCACCGACGAAGATGCGCCGGTGGTTGCGCGAGGCGCCGTCGGCGTAGTTTTGGGTCGCCTCCGGGGCATGGCGGCGGTAGAAGCCCTCTGTGTAGCCGCGGTTCGCCAGCCCCTCCAGCTCGTCCAGCAGCGCCGGCCGGAACGCGCGCCCGGCGACGGCGTCGTCGATGGCCTGCCGATAGACCCGGGTGGTGCGCGCGGCATAGTAGTGGGACTTGGTGCGGCCCTCGATCTTGAGACAATCGATACCCATGGCCGCAAGCGCGGCCACGTGCTGCACGGCACGCAGATCCTTGGCGTTCAGGATGTAGGTGCCCGCTGCGTCCTCGAGCACCGGCATGTACTCGCCGGGCCGCTTCGCCTCCTCCAGCAGCCAGACCTCGTCCGCAGCGGGATGGCGCGCGCTGGCGGCGGCGGGTGCGGCGGCCGGCGTACCGTCGGTGCCGGCCGCTCCTGCCCCAGCAGGCGCAGCCGGCCGCGCGAGCCGGTATTCCCAGCGGCAGGCGTTGGTGCAGCTGCCCTGGTTGGCGTCGCGGTGGTTGAAATAGCCGGACAGCAGGCAGCGCCCGGAATAGGCGATGCAGACGGCGCCGTGGACAAAGACCTCCAGCTCCACATCCGGGCAGGCGGTGCGGATGTCGGCGATCTCCGCGAGTGACAGCTCCCGGGACAGGATCACGCGGCTGATGCCCTGTTGCTGCCAGAAGCGCACCGCCGCGGCATTGGTGGTATTGGCCTGCACCGACAGGTGCACGGGCAGGTCCGGCCAGCGCTCGCGCACCAGCAGGATGAGCCCGGGATCGGCCATGATGAGGGCATCCGGCCCCAGCGCCACCACCGGCGCCATGTCGTCCAGAAAGGTGCGGACCTTGGCGCCGTGGGGCAGCACGTTGGCGGCGAGGTAGAAACGCCGGCCCCGGGCATGGGCCCGCTCGATGCCGGCGGCGAGGTTGGCGAGATCGAAGTCGTTGTTGCGCACCCGCAGGCTGTAGCGCGGCACGCCCGCATAGACCGCATCGGCGCCGTAGGCGAGGGCGTATTCGAGGCCCTTCAGCGTGCCGGCGGGGGCAAGCAGCTCGGGTTTTTGCGGCGTGGTCGCGCTCATGGGGACCGGGCAGGAATTCCGTGCAGGTCGGGTCAGCGCAGCGTCACCCGAGCAAACATCGACGGCGGCCGCGCCGTCTAGTGCAGCTCCACCTCGAAGCTGAGCCGCTCCTTGCCGCCGATGAGCTTCTCCCGCAATACCTCCACCGGCAGCACCTCCCCCGGGCGGCTGTCCATGAGTGCGATGCGGATGTCGGCATAGCTGTCGATGGGGCTGTCGCCGACGCTGACGATGCGGTCCCCCTCCTCCACGCCGGCGGCCTTGGCGCCGCTGTCCTCGCTGAAGCCCTGCACACCCAGGCCTTCGCCCTCGGAGTCCGTGTCCAGCATGACGCCGAGCAGCCCGGTGGCCGGCAGCTCCACCCGCTGCGGATACAGGATGTAGTCCGCGAGCCCGGGGTCGAAGGGCCGCATGTTGCCGCTCACCACCGTCGCCGCCGGCACGTCGATGCGCCGGGCCACCCGCTGGGGGATGCCGTGACCGTACTCCACGTGACCGGTGCCCGCCAGCACCACCAGGGTCTTGTCCGGGTGCGCTTGCAGATAGTCCGCGGCGCGCTCCGCCATGCCCTCGTCCCAGAGCAGCTGCACCTCCATGAAGTGCTCGAAGTCGGCATCGTCGTCCTTCGGGTGCAGGGCGAACACCGCCTCCACCCGCTCCCGATACACGGCGTCGTCGCGGTCGATGTCCGCCGGGATCAGGGCCGCCTGCTCCGGACTCAGGGAGTCGATGCCGCCGTCGCCCACCTGGTCGGTGATCTCCTTCGGCAGGTTCAGCGCGATCAGCGGGATGCCGTGCTCGCGGGCGAAGCGCAGAATGGGCCGGTACAGCCGGTAGTCGAAGCGCCAGCGCGTGAAGTACTCGGTCTGCCGCAGCAGTGCCGCCTCGCTGATCTCGCCGGCGATGAAGGCATCCAGCACGGGCTGGAAGGGCCGCTGGAAGAACTCCATGCCGATGGCGAGGTCGTGCCCCTGCTCGTGCAGGCCGCGAATGATACGCAGCTGGTTCAGGTGGTCCTCGTAGCGGTCGTGGGACTCCCCGACAAAGACCACGCGCTTGTCGCGCAAGCGCGGCAGCAGCGCATCGATGCCGGCCACGCTCGCCGTTTCCACCACGGCGGTGGCGGTGTCGTGGATCTCGTCCTGACCGGGCAGCATGTCGGCCGCGGCGGCGGCGGTGGCCTCCGCGACCGCGACCTGCGTGAGCAGGCCGGCGGCGCAGGCGGCGGCGGAAAGGGTTGTGAAGGGGCGTTGGATCATGGCACCTGCTGTGATTGTCTGGCGGACATCTCCATTATGGGGGCGCGACGGCGCCGCGTCCCGGGATTCTCCCGGTGCAGCCCGCCGCGGCTCCTCAGCGAGCCCGCCGCGAACCGACCACGGAGCGACCATGCGCCGACCCCCGAAGTTCCCCATGCCGAGCCTTGCCGCGCCCATTCGCCCCCGAGCCGATACGCCTGCCCTGCGCCCGGCGCCGGCCCGCCGCGCGCTCACACTGCGCGCGCTGCTGCCCGCCGTGGCGGTGCTGCCAATGCTGCTGTGGGCGCTGCTGTGGGCGCTGCTGTGGGCGGCACCGCCGGCAGGGGCCGCCCTGGCGCAGCCCGTCGTCGGTCATGACATCGAGGTGGCGCTGGACCCGGAGGCGGGCCGCCTCACCACCACGGACAAACTGACACTGCCCGCCGACATCGGCCAGCTCGTGTTCCTGCTGCACCACGGGCTCGCCCCCCGGGTGGTGGCGGGCGACGCCGTGCTGGAGCGCATCGGCCGTGAGGGCCATCTGGAGCGCTTCCGGCTCACGCCCAAGGCCCCCGGCAGCACCCTGACGCTGGGCTACGGCGGGCGCATCCGCCACCCCCTGACCACGGTGCGCGAGGGCATGGGCCGCGAGCGCCAGCAGCTGGTGGGCACCATCGCCGCGGACGGCGTCTTTCTCACCGGCTATACCGGCTGGTATCCCACCAGTCCCGGCGCGCTGAACCGCATGCGGCTCACCGTGACTCTGCCGCCCGGCTGGCTCGCCGTCTCCCAGGGTGCGGGGCCCGAGCTGGTGGACGGCGACGCCACCCGGATCCGCTGGACCGAGGAGCAGCCCCAGGACGAGCTCTATCTCAGCGCCGCGCGCTTCAAGCTGTATCGGCAGCAGACGCCGCATGGCGAGGCCCAGGCCTACCTGCGCCTGCCCGACGCAGACCTGGCCGCGCGCTACCTGGACGCCACCGCCGCCTACCTCGCCCGCTACAGCGCGCTCATCGGCGCCTATCCCTACGCCAAGTTCGCGCTGGTGGAGAATTTCTGGGAGACGGGCTACGGCATGCCCTCCTTCACGCTGCTCGGCTCCCGGGTGATGCGCCTGCCGTTCATCCTGCACAGCTCCTATCCCCACGAGATCCTGCACAACTGGTGGGGCAACGGCGTCTACGTGGACTATGCCGGCGGCAACTGGTCCGAGGGGCTCACGGCCTACCTGTCCGACCATCTGAACAAGGCCCTGGCGGGCGCCGGCGCCGACTACCGCCGCGACCAGCTCAAGGCCTACGCCGATTACGTGCAGAGCGGCGAGGACTTCCCGCTCACCGCCTTCCGCGGTCGCCACGGCAGCGCCTCCCAGGCCATCGGTTACGGCAAGACGCTGATGACCATGCACATGCTGCGGGTCATGCTGGGCGAGGACACTTTCAAGAGCGGGCTCAAGGCCTTCTATCGCCAGAACCGCTTCCGCACCGCCGACTTCGACGACCTGAAGCTCGCCTTCGAGCTCGCCAGCAACCGCGATCTGGACGATTTCTTCAGCGCCTGGACCACTCGTACCGGCGCCGCCCGCCTCAAGCTCGGCAATGTCGAGGTGGCCCAGGCCGAGGGCGGCGGTTTCCTGGTCTCCGGCAGCGTCTATCAGGTGCAGGATGAGCCCCCCTTCCCGATGACGGTGCCGGTGGTGGTGCACTCCGAGCGCGGCACGCCGCGGCGGGTGCTGGCACCCTTCAAGCAGCGCGGTGCCCGCTTCGAGGCGCGGCTGGCGACGGCGCCGGTGCGCGTGGCGGTGGACCCCCAGTTCGACACCTTCCGCCGGCTGCTGCCGGAGGAATCGCCGGCCTCCCTCAGCAACCTGTTCGGCGCCGAGGCCGGGCTGATGGTGCTGCCGGCGGCGGCACCCGGGCCACTCAAAGCCGCCTACCGCCGCCTGGCGGAGGCCTGGCAGCGGGGTCACCCGGGCTGGGAGATCGCTGAGGACAAGGCGCTGGATGAACTGCCGGACGCGGGCGCCGTCTGGCTCTTCGGCTGGGAGAACGCCTTTCTCGACGCATTCGCCGGGACCGCCGGCGGGCTGGACCTCGATCCCGCTGCCCGGAGCCTGGCCCTGGCCGGCACCGAGCAGCGTGGCGTGAGTGTGGCCCTGGCGGCCGGGGATGCGACGCGCGCGCTCGGCTGGGTCGCGGCAGAGACGCCGGCGGCGGTGCCCGGACTCGCCCGCAAGCTGCCGCACTACGGCAAGTACGGCTATCTGACCTTCACCGGCGACGCGCCGGACAACCAGCTGAAGGGCCAATGGCCGCCCGGGGATTCCGCGCTGACGCTGTGGCTCTCCGACGCACGCCCGCAGCTGCGCATGCCGGTGCAGGGGACGCTGGTGGAGCGTTAAACCGGCAGACGGCCGCCGATGGATGTCGGCGGCAGCAGCGCACGCGGCCCCGGTTGCGGCGCTCGGGCGCCGGAACCGGCGCCGATGCCCTGCCACTGCCGAGCCCGGTGCGGGCGATCAGTCCCGATCCCGCGCCCGGTGCACGGGCAACGCGGACCTCAAGCCGTCTCCGCCGCACCGCGGACGCGCTCGCCGGCGCCGCTGTGCAGGGCGACGGCGTACTTCACCAGCTCGGCCTGGGACTCCAGCCCGAGCTTGGACATCATGCGCCGCCGATAGGTATCCACGGTCTTGGTGCTGATGCCCATGGTCTCGGCCACCTCCCGCGCCCGCTTGCCTTCGGCGAGCTCCTTCAGCACCAGGCGCTCGCGGCGCGACAGCAGCCGTTTCTCCGGCCCGCTCAGGATCTGCGAGCTGTCCGGCAGCCAGGTCTGACCGCCGGCCACGGACCGCACCGCGCTCGCGAGCGTGCCGACGGACTCGTCCTTCAGCACATAGCCCTGCACGCCCGCCTCCACCATCTGTGACACGAAGGGCCGCTCGCCCTGGGCCGACAGGGCGATGACGCGGGTGCGCGGCAGGAGCTTGACGATGCGCATGGCGGCCTCGATGCCGTCCACGCCGGGCATGCAGACGTCCATCAGCACGATGTCCGGCTTCCAGGCCTGGGCGAGGGTGAGCGCCTCGGCGCCGTCGCCGGCGAAGGCCACCACCTGGATGTCCGGCTCCCGGGACAGCAAGGCGCCGAGGGCTTCGCGAATCATTTTGTGATCGTCGGCGAGGACGACTTTGATGCTCATGGGCCGCTCCGTTGGTTGCCGTGGAGCCTGAAGAAGGCGGCCTCTTATATCGCCGAGCACAGAGCCCCGGTCAATGACACTCATCGGGCGGCTCGATCAGCAGATGCTTGCTCAGGCAGGTCGCCCGCGCCTTGTACGCCAATCGCTGACAGCGGCGCTCCGTCGCCGGCCCCGGCGGCAGCCGCCGGGCGTGGGCAAGGGCCTGGACCGGGTCCTTTGCGCGGTGCTCGTAGTGCTTGGCCAGGGCCTCCAGCGCGGCCGGGTCGCCGGCGGCGGCGAGGCGCTCCCACAGGGCCAGCGCCGCCGGCCAGTCGCCGGCGCGGGCGTGGAGCCGGGCCAGCAGCTGCCGGGCGGCGTCGTCGAGGGCGGACGCGTCCGCGGCCAGCAGCCGCCGAGCGCCGGCGGGATCGCCCGCCGCGAGACGCCAGCGGGCGATGCGCAGCACATCGGCCCCGAGCGCCGCCGGTGCGTGATGCGCCGCCGCGAGCCGCGCCGGCAGGGCTGCGACGGAGATCAGATCGTCGCGGTTGTGCGCCAGCACGGCACCCAGCCGGCGGCCGTCGCCCCGGCGCAGCCAGGAGAGCCAGGCCGCCGGCGCCTCGGCACCGGGCAGGTCATCCGCACGCCTGTGGCCCAGCAGGCGTGCCTCGACGCTGGCGAGGCGGCAATCGGGCCAGACCCCGCTGAAGGCCCGGCGCACCGGATGCAGCAGGTCCAGATGCGCGAGGCCGGCCGTCGCATCCGGCAGCCGCGCCAGGCGCAGCCTTGCCGCGAGCAGCGGTACATCGAAGGCCTTACCGTTGTAGCTGAGCAGGAGCGCGGCGTCGGCGAGGTCCGCGCCCAGCATTGCCAGCAGCTCGGCTTCGGCATCCAGGCGGGTCAGCAGGTACTGGGTCAGCACCAGCCGGTCCGCCCGCCAGCGCGCGAGCCCCACCACAAAGGCCCAGGTGCCGGTGCCGCCGGCGAGGCCGCTGGTCTCCGTGTCCAGGGCGACCCAGCCGGCTGGGTCCGTCGGAGCATCCGGCTCCAGCAGCGTCACGGCGGCCGGGTCCGGCTGCGCCGTGCAGCGGCCGTGCGCCAGGGCGAGGGGGCGGCTTCGCTCCACCCGCAGCACGCCGGGGGCGAGCTGCTCGGCACCGAGCCGGGCGGCGAGGGCTGCCTCGTCCGCCGCCGAAGGGGCAGCCGAGCGGGCGGGCGAAGGGGTCGGCGGCGGCGCCGCTGCTGCGGGGGCTGCGGGGGCTGCCGGCGTCGCTGCCCCGGCGGCACCAGCTCTGGCCCCACCCAGGCGCTTCAGGCGGTCAGCAAGGCTCGGCTGCGCCGGCGCCGGCGGGGTCGGCTCCGGCGCCGCCTCCCCCTGCACCCGCCGCAGGCGCTCGCGCAGGCTCTTCATGCATCGCTCCGGCGGGTGCCGTGCCCGGGCTTCGCCGCGGCTTGGCCGGTGCCCGACGTCCCCGCGGTGAGGGTTCCCGGCGAGCGCCCGCCGAGCAGCGCCAGCACGGCGGCGGCCAGCGCCTTCGGCGGCTGCGCCCGCTGCTCGTCGCCCGGCAGGATGGGCCCGATGCAGGCCGGGCAGCCGCCGGTGCAGGCACAGCCCTGCACCAGCGCCAGGGCGTCCGCGAGCAGCGTCGTCGCCGCCTCGAACAGCGGCGCCGAAAGCCCGACACCGCCCGGGTAGTTGTCGTACAGGAAGAGCGTCGGCTCGAAGCCGCCGGGCGGCGGCGCGTCCAGGGGCTGGTTGTCCGGCCCGCGCAGCTGGCCGCGGCCGTCGGCACCCACCACGGCGAACCAGCGCCCCTGCCCGTCGCCCACGGCGCGGCCCAGGTCCTGCACCTCCGCCATGGCGCGCAGCGCCGCCACGTGGTGCAGGGCGTAGGCGGCGCCGAGGAAGCCCTCCACCAGCCGCTCGCGGCTGCCGAAGGTCTCCGCCACCGCCCGTGCCAGCACCCGCGGGTGCAGCTGCCACCAGACGGCGGTGGTGTGCATCTCCTGGTCCGGCAGGTCGATGTTGCCGTAGCCGATGTTGTCGTGGCTGTAGTAGCGGATCTTCTTGTAGCCCGGATAACGGCGCACCAGGTGCACCTCGCCGTGGGCGGCGGCCGCGGTGGCCTCGGCGCCGGAGCCGGTCTCGGTATCGCTGTCGGGATCGGTGTCGCTGTCGGCATAAGGACGCTCGGCAGCCACCCCGCCCGCCCCGCGCAGCGCCGCCACCATCCCGCCCCGGTCGAATTCCGCCAGGATCTTGAGCTTGGTGTAATCGATGGCGTCGGTGTAGTAGTCCGCCCGGGTTCTGGTGACATAGGCCTTGCGGCCGGTCCAGTCCAGCTTCTCCACCTGGTAGGGCTGAGACTGCACCATGTAGATGGCGCCCTCGTAGACGGTGCCGGGGGCGCCGGTGTAGTCCACCTCGGCGATGATGGTCTGCCCGCCGCCGGTGGTGTCGATGACCACGAAGTTGCCCTCCGCCACCGAGCGCAGGGACACGGCATTGGCCGGATAGCTGTCCGCCACCCAGAACCATTGCGGCCCCTGGCGCTGCAGCAGCCCCTCGTCGCGCAGATAGGCGAGCATCTCGGCGAGGTCCTCCGCGCAGTCGCCGAAGCCCTCGCCGTCGCGGAAGGGCAGCTCGAAGGCGGCGCAGCGCACATGGTCCATCAGGATCAGAAGCTGATCGGGATGGATGCGCGCATGCTCCGGCGAGCTGCCCAAGAAGAATTCCGGATGCCGCACCATGTACTGATCCAGCGGGTCGCTGGTGGCCACCAGCACGCCCAGGCAAGGGCGGTTGCGACGCCCGGCGCGGCCGAGGCGCTGCCAGGTGGCGGCGATGGTGCCCGGGTAGCCGTTCAGCACGGCGACATCCAGGGCGCCGATGTCCACGCCGAGCTCCAGCGCCGAGGTGCTTACCACGCAGTCCACGCGGCCCGCCCGCAGCGCCCGCTCACCGCTGCGCCGCTCGCTCGGCAGATAGCCGCCGCGGTAGGCGAGCACCCGCGGCGGGCGGCGCGGGTCGCGGTCGAAGACGTCCTTCAGGTACTTGGTGATGACCTCCACCATCAGCCGCGAGCGGGCGAAGACGATGTTCTTGAGCCCCTGCTTCGTGGCCGCGCGGGCGATGCGCGTGGTCTGCGAGCGGGCCGACGCCCGGATACCGAGGTCCGGGTCGATGACCGGCGGGTTCCAGAGCAAAAGCTGCCGCTCCCCCCGCGGCGCACCGCTGTCGGTGATCGCGTGCACGGGCGCACCGATGAGCCGCCCCGCCAGCTCCGCCGGATTGGCGATGGTGGCGGACGCGAAGATGAACACCGGACTGGCCCCGTAGAACCGGCAGATGCGCAAGAGCCGCCGGAAGACATTGGCCACATGGCTGCCGAAGACGCCGCGATAGCCGTGCAGCTCATCCACCACCACGAATTGCAGCGACTCGAAGAACTGCGCCCACTTGGTGTGATGCGGCAGGATGGCCTGATGCAGCATGTCCGGGTTGGACAGCACGATGTCGCCGCGGGTGCGCACCGCCTTGCGGGCATCCCCCGGGGTGTCGCCGTCGAAGGTGAAGGCCTTGATGCCCAGGGACCCGCCGCCGGTGCCACGCTCAGATCCCCGGTCCGCAGAGCGGCCCCTGGGCACGGACCCCGCCGGGTCCGGCGCGCGGGCCGCGACGCCGTCATCTGCGCGGACCTGCGCCGCAGCAGCACCCTCCCCTTTACCGGCACCTTCCCCCGTAGGCTCCGCTGTGCGGACCGCACCACCCGCCCCGCCCACCAACGCCTGATTCAGCTCCGACAGCTCCGCCACCTGATCCTGCGCCAGCGCCTTGGTGGGGAACAGATACAGCGCCTTCGCCTGCCGACTCAAGACCGCATCCAGCACCGGCAGGTTGTAGCAGAGCGTCTTGCCGGACGCCGTCGGCGTCGCCACCACCAGATGCTCCCCCGCCTGCACCCGCTCCCAGGCGGCGCGCTGGTGGGCATAGAGCCGGGTCAGCCCCCGCGCCGCCAGCGCCGCCCGCAGCCGCGGATGCAGCCCCTCCGGCAGCTCGGCAAAGCGCGCCGCCTGCGCCGGCATCGCCAGCTCACCGGTGATGCGCCCGGCATACTTGCGCTTGAGGCCGCCGAGCAGGCGGTGGACGCGGTCATCGTGCGGCTTGGATGTGCCCTCACCGACCACTGCCGGTCCAGCGGGCAGCGCCGGATCGAGCCCAGAGGGACTGGGCCGGGCGGACGAAGCGTCAAGGACAGCAGACATGGCAGGCTCCGGGTGCGTTTCCCGGAGCCTACCGCAGCACAGGCTCAGCCTGTGAGCCTGTGCCGGGCCGCGCTTGCGCCAGCGCAGCCCGAGCCGCCGGGCGTCGATCATGAGTCCGAGCACGGGCCGGGCGCTGGCTCCCACGTTCCAGCGTCGGAGCTGGGGCGGACGCTCTGCGCCGCGTCGCCCTGGCTACGTGGTGATTCCCTGGTCGCGAAGCTCCAGCTTCGCGACCCGAGCGCGGAAGCTGTGCTTGCGGATGTGCTGCGCAGGCAGGGGTGGCGGGGCGCGTGCGGCCATGGAGCAAGCGAGCGGAACGGATTCCCGGGGTCGCCGATGCCTAAGGCCGTTCTCGGGAAGCACAGCTTCCCGGCCGCCGTCGCGAAGCAGGAGCTTCGCGACGATGAACCAAGGAGGACTCCGCAGGCGAAGCACACTCGCGCCTTCGACCCACAGCGCGAGCGAAGTCCCGGCGCAGCTTGCCGGCAAGCAGCTGTCCTTCCGCGTCTTCTGCTTCGTGCTCTTCGTGTCTTCGTGGTGAGCTGCTCTGATTGGCATCAGGGCACCGGCGCACCAAGACCAACGCTCCCGTCATCCCAACCCATCCACCGGGCTGCGCACCGGCAGCACCCCCGGGCGATTCATCACATGGGTGTAGATCATGGTCGTGGA
>NZ_CAJXYK010000023.1 GCF_913063425.1 uncultured Thiohalocapsa sp. | reverse complement strand
GTCTCGGACATGCGTCGATAACATGCGCCCGTGGCCCGGGTACTCGGCGAGCAGCACCAGCGACGCATCGGCAAGATTCATTGGGAGACTGGACATGGGTTCAGCTCCGATCAGTGAGACGGTGCCTGATAGGGCGTTCGCGCCCCTCCCACGCGATTCCAGGCACTTGCGGCTTAGACAGACGGCGCGTTCGTGATGCTGGCAGAGGAACGCGCTGCTTCGGAGGGTGGGGTCCCTGTCGACCAGATGGGACCCAGCAGAACCAACCCACCCCCTTCTCCGCTCCAGCCACCCAGCCTGGATGCGCGCGAAAGGAGACGAAAAATCAGCCAAGCGCAGCCGCCATCATCCGCTTGAGACCGGGAACAGCCCCGGCTCCAGAATGACGACGGCAGCGCTCAGCCAAACAGCCCCGCCACAGGCCGGCAGGCTCGGGCGGGGCTGAGCCGCGGCTTAGGCCGCATCCTCCGGCTCGCTGGTCAGCAGCGGGCGACGCACCGCCGGCGGCTCATCGGGCAATGGGCCTTGCGTGAACCCCGGCTGCGCCTCCGCTTCCAGCAGCGCGCGCCATGCGGCGATCTGCTCCGGCTCCGCGTGCCACTGGCCACCGAAGCCGCGCTGGGACGGTGCGCGGCATGGCGTCGGCACCGAGCGGGCGTTGCTCGACGAAGTACGCTAGGTCGCCATAACGGAAGGCATGGGCAACCTCTTCGATGGCGGTCTGCGTGATCGCCTGCAACAGCCGTTTCGCCGGTGTGTCCAGCGCACTGCCGGCCAGGCTGCGGTCCGCCGGGCGCGAGCGCAGGTAGTCCGCGAACGCGGGCAATTCCTTCGCGATACGCTGCGCCAGCTCGGCACCGTCCTCACCGGGGTCCAGCAGCTTGGCCTCCTGCCGCGGACAGACGGTGCAGCGCCGGTCGTTGGCCTCGATGCGCATCGAGTTGGGCTGGTTGGACGCCAGGATCAGGTTCAAGTGGTTGTCCAGGTTGCGCAGGTCCTGCCGCATGGCGCGCAGCTCGATGCGCGGCTCGGTGATCCAGCGCTTGAGCCGGGCGATGAGCTTGAGCATCTGCCGCACCTGGTCGGTGTCCACCTCGTCCACGAACAGCACGATGGTCTCCGCGGCAAAGCCGTTGAACTGCTCCTCCAGGTTGCCGAGGCCGACCGCGCGACAGTACGCATCCCCGATCAGGGGCCGGATGATGTCGTTGAACAGCATGCCCTTGCCCGTGCCGGTGGTGCCTTGCAGTATCCACGCGCTGCCGGCTGGTAAGGCCGGTGACGAGGCAGGCGAGGCGCAGCGAGACGGGCTGCCGCGGCTGCCCGAGTGCTTCTTGGGCGATGTGCAGGGTCCGGATCGATACTGGCATGCTAAGCGGGTGGTGGCGGTTACCGGAACACGTCTTCGATGCTCTCGGCCCTGAGCACCCGCCGGGACCACCGCAGCAGGGATTCCGGGTTGGCTGCTTCGACCTGTGCGCGGACTTGCTCGGGAACCGGGCCGAACTTGTCTTCCAGTAGAAGCAGCAACATCGCTGCTTCGCCAAGCTGGATGCCTCTCCGCTCACCGATGCGTTCGCCTTCTTCTCGCATGCGGGTGGTCAATGACTGCATGGTCTTGGTCTCCTCGGGATAGTCGCGTTCGTACTGCTCGCGCTCGGCGTCGGTCAGGTTGGCGTAGATGTCGACGAAGTCGGCATACTTCAGCCGTTTCTCGGGATCGGGCTCCAACTGCACGAGCCCGCGCAGCGCCAAGGCGTAGACGGCGACGCGCTCGCTGGGAGCGTAGCGCATGTTGGGGAGGTTGACGCGGGCGACGATGTTGTCGCTGTCGCGCCACGCCTCCCAGGGCAGGTCGGGGAGGGCGCAGGCGAGGTAGCGGAAGGTAAGGAAGTCGTAGCGGTCCCCGCCCAAGGTCAGCGACGCCGCCGGGTCTCCGTCGCGCAGGAAGATGGCCACCGGCACCACGCGGTCGGTCTCGAACAGCTCGGCGAGGTCCAAGCAGTAGTGCGCCAGGCGGTGGATCGAGAACTTGGACGTGTCCGTCTCCTCCTCCAGCACGAACAGCAAGGCCGTGCGGCGGCCGTCCGGCCACTCGACCAGCAACGGCGTGTCAAGCTCGCGGAAGCGGTCGCCGAGCCGGTCTTTGAGCTGCTCCTCGCGGATGGGGATGATGCGGACGCTCTGGTCCACATGCGCGGCCTCGTCGGCGGCGAAGAACTGCACCGCTTGGTGCGGGTAGTCGACGATCAGGTTCTTGAAGTTCTGGTCGTGGCTCATCGGTGTCCTTGCGTCTCGGCGCGGCTTGGGGGGCGAGTATACGAAGGAGCCATGAGCGGGGACAGGGCATCCGCCGCCGCCCTGCAAGCCTGGGCGCGTGCTCGCCCGATCGCCCGCGGCAGAGCGCCGGCACAGGTTGACACCGCCGGAGCAGTGTCGCCGGCAGGGAGGGGTTACGGCCCGCCGAGCGGCGGATGCGCTGCGCTTATCCGTCCTACGCCAGAGACCTGCGTCGGGGCTGGAGCTCGCACCCACGGGGAGCTGGCCCCACCGGCGGCTGGCAGAGGCTCACGCCCGTGCCGCCGCGCTCGCCGCCAGCTCATGCCGCGTCTGCCGGGGGGCCAGCAGCACGTAAATGCCGGGCACGATGAACAGCGTGATGGGTGATTCCGGGTTGGCTGCTTCGACCCGTGCGCGGACTTGCTCGGCAACCGGGCCGCGCCAATTTTCCAGGAGCACCGAGAGCCTGCGCGCCTCGCTGGGCTGAATGCCTCTGCGCGCGCCGATCTGCTTGCCTTCTTCGCGGATTCGTAAAGACCAAGATCGCATGGTTTTAGGCGCTTCGGGCTCAGCGCGCTTGCGGCCAACGCCGCCCCGCAACCCAAGTGCCTCGTCGCCGTCAGTGCAGCAGCGCGTCCAGGGACTCGGCGACGAGGATGCGATCAAGCCACTCCAACAGGGTGTCACTGTCGGCGGCGAGCACGCGCTCGCGCACGCTGTCGCTGGGCGGGCCGAACTTGCGCTCGATCAGACGCAGCAGCGCGGTTGCTTCGCCGAGGCGTTGGCCTTGATCGAGACCCTGACTGATGCCCTGGTTGATGCCCTGCTCGATGTAGCGGTCGATGAAGGTCTGCATGATCGGCTCTCCGGTAGAGGTCTGTTGCAGCAGTGTTCGGACGGTGGGCTCGTCGACACGTTGCGTGCCCTGGACAAAATAGCGCAGCAGGGATTCCAGCACTTGGACCGCGGTGTCGCGGTCTTCGATCTGCTCGATGAGCGCCAGCAGCTCGCGCAGCCGCTCGACGGGTTGGGCGTCGAAGACCCAGCGCATGGCAAGCTGCACCAGCCGCGTCAGCACCCGGCCTTTGATCTCGGCATCAGTGGGGCCGGACAAATCCACCAGCCGGTAGCCGAAGCTCGGCACGAAGGGCGCCAGGCTGTCCGGCAACGGCTTGACCAGGTCTTGGAATGCCGCGGGCGCCCGCCAGGGCCGGTCGCCGTGGTAAATCACCAGCGGGAAGACCGGCGGCAGGTGCCGGGCCTTGGGATGCTGTTCTCGGTACTGCTCGCCCTCGGCGGCGATGTAGCGCAGGAGCTGGAGCGCCGTCCAGTGCTCGGCCCAGCTTTTATGCTCGAACAACAGATAAACGTTCAGGGCTTCGCCGCGATAGCCGACCCGGTAGACCAGGTCCGAGTAGGCCGTGCGCAGGTCGCTTGCGACGTAGGTGTCCTTGCTGATCATCAGCGTCGTCAGGTCCAGCTGCGCAAGCAACGCCGCCAGGAGCTGGCAGCGCAGGAAGTCGCGGGCGACCTCTGGGCGGGTGAAGCTCTCGCGGAAGAAGGTGTCGTGGGGCGAGGCGATGCTATCCATGGCGGGGGAGCATAGCGCGGGGTTGAATCGTTGGCGATACCCGGGCTGGCCGGTCCGATTTCCAGTCCCGCGGACCGACACGCGCTCGCCGGGGGGCGGGCGAGTCGGCGCGCTCAGATCGGTGTCTCGTGGACTGCGGGCCTGAACCGGGCATCCACCGCATCAGTCCGTCGATCAGTGTCATCAGCCTTGTTGGCCGGCAGTGGGTGGACCTGGCCCCGAGGCGGACCGCCGGCTCCGCCGCTCAGGCCCGCGCCGCCGCCGCGGCCTCGGTCTGCTGCTGCGTCTGCTTGGACGCCACCAGCACGTACATGCCGGGCACGATGAACAGCGTGAAGAGCGTGCCGATGCCGAGCCCCGTGGTGATGACCAGGCCGATGTCGAAGCGGCTGACGGCGCCTGGGCCGCTGGCCGTCAGCAGCGGGATCATGGCCACCAGCATGGAGACCGTCGTCATCAGGATGGGCCGCAGGCGAATCATCGCCGCCTTGACCACGGCGTCGCGCTTGTCGAGGCCCTCGCGCTCGCGCAGCTGGTTGGAGAACTCGACAATGAGGATGCCGTTCTTGGCAATGAGGCCGATGAGGGTGATCAGGCCGACCTGGGTGTAGATGTTCACGGTCGCAAAGCCAAGGAACAGAAACGCCATGGCGCCGGCGATGCTGAGCGGCACGGACATCAGGATCACGAACGGGTCCCGCCAGCTCTCGAACTGGGCCGCCAGCACGAGATAGATCACCAGGATGGACAGGAAGAAGGTGATCTCCAGCGCCGCGCCTTCCTGTTTGAACTGGCGCGACTCGCCCTTGTAGTCGAAGCGCACGTTGCGTGGGGCCACCTCCTGCGCGGTGGTCTCCAGGTAGTCGAGGGCCTCGCCCAGCGACGTCAGCATGACGCCGGAGAGGGTGACGGCGTTCAGCTGCTGGAACTGCACCCGCTTGGACGGCACGACCTCTTTGCGCACGCTCACCAGCGTGGACAGTGGCACCAGCTCGCCGGAAGCCGTGGCGATCTGGTAGTCCTGGATCTTCTCCAGGTCATTGCGGGCGGCGTCCGGCACCTGCGGGATCACCTGGTAGCTGCGCCCGGCCAGGCTGAACCAGTTGACATAGTCCTGGTTCAGCATCGACGCCAGCGACTGCCCCAGCTGACGCATGCTGATGCCGAGGTCGCCGGCCAGGTCCCGGTCCACCTCGATGATGGTGCGCGGGCGGGTCAGCTTGATGTCCTTGCTCAGGAACATGAATTTGCCGCTCTGCATGGCGCGGCCGACGATGGCGTCCGCATAGTCGGCCAGCTCCTCCACCGGCGCGTCGGAGACCAGCACGAACTCCACCGGGATGCCCTGGCCGGGGGAGGGCAGGCTCGGGCGCGGGAAGGCCACGGCGTCGAAGCCGGCGATGCCGCCCAGCATACCCTGGAGCTGCGGCTGCACATCCATCTGGGAGCGCTCGCGCTGTGAGGGCTGCGGCATCTTGAAGCCGCCGAAGGTGGTGCTGGTGTCGCCCATGAAGCCCGCGATGATGAAGCTCTCCTGGTACTCCGGCACCTGCTCGAAGGTGCGCTGGAGCTGCTCCACGTAGCGCTTGTTGTAGTCCACGGTGGCAGTCTGCGGCGCCGTGGCCATGAAGAACAGGATGCTCTGGTCCTCCGTCGGCGCCAGCTCCTTCTCCGAGAAGCTGTACATGGCCCAGATGCTCGCGATGACCACCAGGGCCACCAGCACAGTGCTGCTCGGATACCTGATCCACCAGCGCAGCGTGCGTGCATACAGCCTGGCGAGCCCGTCGAAGAAGTGCTCGACGTTCTGCTCGAAGTGCCCCTGCTGACCCGCCGGGCGCAGCACCCGGGCGGAGATCATGGGCGAGAGGGTCAGCGCCACGACACCCGAAATCAGCACCGCCGCCGCCAGGGTGAAGGCGAACTCCACGAACAGCGAGCCCACCAGCCCGCCCATGAAGCCGATGGGTGCATAGACGGCCACCAGGGTCGTGGTCATGGCGACGATGGGCAGCGCCAGCTCCCGGGCGGCGTCCATGGCCGCCTGCATACGGGGCTTGCCCATCTCGATGTGCCGGTGGACGTTCTCCACCACCACGATGGCGTCGTCCACCACCAGCCCGATGGCCAGCACCAGCGCCAGCAGCGTCAGCAGGTTGATGGAGAAGCCCATCAGCAGCATCAGGAAGGCCGCACCGACGATGGCGAGCGGCACCGTCACCGAGGGCACGATGGCCGCGCGCACGGACCCGAGCGACAGGAAGATCACGAACAGCACGATGAGCACCGCCTCGGCGAGGGTCTTGAACACCTCGTCGATGGACTCCTCGATGAACTCGCTGGCGTCGTAGGGGATGTGCGCCTGAAGCCCTTCCGGGAACTGGGCCTTGAGCTCCGGCAGGGCCTCGTGCACGCGCTCGGCGACGTCGAGCGGGTTGGCGCCCGGGGTCGGCTCGATGCCGATGAAGATGGCCGGAATGCCCTTGTAGAGCGTCGCCGAGTCATAGTCCTGGGAGCCGAGCTCCACCTCCGCGATGTCGCGCAGGCGCACCAGGGCGCTTGCGTCGGCGCGGATCACCAGGTCGCGGAAGTCCTCGACGTCACTGACATCCGTGTTGGTGGCCAGGTCCACCTGCACCATGTCGCCGCGCAGGTTGCCGACGCCGGCGAGATAATTGTTGGCGGACAGCACCTCGGCGACATCGGCGCCGCTGATGCCGAGCGCGGCCATGCGGTCCGGGTCCAGCCAGACGCGCATGGCATAGGTCTGGTTGCCGAAGATCTCCGCCTTGGCCACGCCCTCCAGCGCCTGAAGCTGCGGCTGCACCACGCGCAGCAGGTAGTCCGTGATCTGCGGCAGCCCCAGCTCCTCGCTGTAGAAGGCGAGGTACATGAGCGCGGTGGCATCGCCGGTGGTGGAGGTGATCACCGGGTTCTGGGCCGCCTCCGGCAGTACATTGAGGCGGCTTGCGACTTTGGCCTGGATCTCCGCGATGGCGGCATTCGGGTCATAGTTGAGGCGCAGGGTCGCCTCGATGGTGGACATGCCCTGGGTGCTGGTGGAGGTCAGGTAATCGATGCCGTCCGCCTCGGCCACCGCCTGCTGCAGGGGCGTCGTGATGAAGCCCTGCACCAGATCGCTGCCGGCGCCGGGATAGGCGGTGGAGACGGTCACCACGGTGTTGCGGGTCTCGGGGTACTGGCGCACCTCAAGCCCCAGGAACGACCTGAGCCCCAGGATGAAGATCAACAGGCTCACGACGCTCGCCAGCACCGGCCGGCGGACGAAGATGTCGGTGAAGCTCATGAGCCGTCGCCAGCCTCTGCGGGAGACTGCGCCGGCGCCAGCGCGGCCTGATCCAGCTCGCCCGGTGCCATCCCGGCGTCCTGCACGATCTGCACCTCGGCGCCGTTGCGCAGCTTCTGGTGCCCCGCCAGCACCACGCGGTCGCCCGCGGCGAGGCCGTCGGTGACCTCCACCAGGTCATCGCGCACGGCACCGGTGGTGATCTGCTTGCGGGTCACCACGAGCTTGGGCGCGGTGTCGGACGCCGCCGGGCTTGTGTCTGCCCCCGGCTCCGCCGTGGTCTCGCTGTCCGCCGGCTGCTCCTGGATCAGGAACACCGAGTCGCCGTAGGTGTTGAAGGACACGGCCCGACGCGGAATCGCCAGCACCCGCTCGCGCACCGGCAGCAGGGTGGCCACCTTGGCGAACATGCCGGGCCGCAGCCGCCCCTCGGGGTTCGGCAGCTGCGCGCGCACCTGCACGTTGCGGGTACCCTGGTCCACGGTGGGGCTGATGGCCTGGATGCGGCCGGTGAAGACCTGGTCCGGGTAGGCCGCCACGCGCACTTCCACCGCCTGGTCTTCGGTGAGCTTGGCCAGGTGGCGCTCCGGCAGCTTGTAGTCCACGAATACGGGGTCCAGCGCCTCCAGCGCCACGATGCCGGAGCCCTCCGGCAGATACTGGCCGATGTCGATCCGGCGGATGCCGAGCACGCCGTCGAAGGGTGCGCGGATGGTCTTCTTGTCGATGAGCGCCCGCTTGGCGGCCACCGCGGCCCGGGCCCGGGACAGCTCGGCCTGGATCTGATCCACGTCACCCTGGGAGACCGCGCGGTCGCGCAGCAGCTTGGTGTTGCGCTCGATCTGCAGCTGCGCCAGCTCCAGCGACGCCTGAAGCCCCTTCAGGTCCGCCTCGTCCACGGTGGTGTCCAGCTGCACCAGCGGCTGGCCGGCGCGCACCCGGTCGCCGGACTCGAAGCGGATGGTCTCCACCTGCCCCGGCACCTCATTGTTGACCATGACGCCCTGCACCGCGCGTACGTTACCGACGGCATCCAGCTGCGGCTGCCAGCGCTGCGTCTCCACGCGCACCTCGGATACGGACGACGGCGGCATGGGCGCCGAGAACTGGGCGATCTGGGCCGTCACCTGCTCGTATTTCATATAGGCGAGGCCGCCCACGAGCGCGGCGAGAATCACAAAAACCAGCAGGAGGCGGAGGAACATGGAGACCCCGTGGACGATCGGCGGCGATGCGGTCGGCAGAAGATGCGGCTGCCCGCCGCCAAGACCGAGTTAAACGCGTGTTTGTTTGCAAAGGGTGCAGTATAGCGGGTCGGGGCGGCACCCGCGCTGGGCTCGCGCAATGTCGGGCACGTCCGGGCGCGGTATTCGCGGCGGCAGGCGTTGCTTACGGTGCTGTGGCCTGGTGCGCCCGAACGGCCGCCCTGGCCGCCGCCGGGTCGTCGCTGAAGAGGCCGTCCACGCCCGCGGCCAGCAGTTGCGTCAGCTCGTCGCGGAAGGACTGGGGGGCACCCGCCGCGCTGAGCGCCAGAAACGGCTCTTCCGGGCGCAGCGTGTAGGGGTGCACCGCCAGACCCGCGGCATGGGCCATGCGCACCAGCGGGGTCTGCTCGCCGGTGAGCTGCTGGGTGATCTCGGCGCGACCGTCGTCATCGCCGTCCGCGGGGTCGGGGAGCTGCCGGCGCGGAAAGATCAGGAGCTTCCAGGGGCCGATGGCGTCTGCGTAGCCGGCGATGGCCGCCGCGCCCTCGGCGCTGGCGAGTGCGCCATAGCCGGCCTCCCAGCCGCCACCCCGGCGGATGACGCTCGCGAGCTGCATGCCGTAGATCGCGTCCAGGTCGTCGCCGTTGCGGGCGTGGTACACCAGGTCGAAGGGCCGGGAGAAGCCCCCGCCGCCGGCGTTGACGAAGCGGTTGGTGACATCGCCGATGAGCTGCACCAGCGGGATCGCCAGCCCGTGCTGGGGCAGGGTCTCGCGCTTCAGTGCCAGCAGCGACGCGGGCTCGAAGGACTGGATGTAGACCCGTGCGGGGTCGGTGAAGTCCAGCCGCCTGAGCTCCGCCACCAGCATGGCGCCCAGGTCCATGCCGATGGGACGGCCGTCCAGGTGGCGTCCGGTGTGCCGGAAATAGGTGGGGTGCTTGATCTCCGGATAGATGCCGACCCGGCGGCCCGTGTCCCGCTCGGCGTCGCGCACCAGCTGGATGATCTCTGCCAGGGTCGGGATGCCGAAGTGCCCGTCGAAGGCGCTGTTGGCGGGCCGGATGTCGGGGATGCGCTCGCGGGTGCGGAGGGCGGCAAGCTCTGCGAGGGTGAAATCCTCGGTGAACCAGTCGGTGACCGGCTCGCCGTCGATGGTCTTGGTGGTGCGCCGATCCGCGAAGTCCTTGCGCGCCGCCACGTCCGTGGTGTCGGAGAGGGCGTTTTCGTGGCGGGCGACAAGCACGCCGTCGCGGGTCGGCACCAGATCCGGCTCAATGAAGTCCGCCCCCTGCTCGATGGCGAGCTGGTAGGCGGCAAGGGTGTGCTCGGGGCGGTAGGCGCTGGCGCCGCGGTGGGCGATGACGATGGGTGGGCGGCTCGGCATGGCGGGCGGCTGTGCTTGGGCGCCGGGAAGGGGTTGATCGGCTGTCGGTGCGGGGCCGGCGGCGGTCGCCAGGGCCGAGGTCAGGGCCAGGATCAAGGCCAGGATCAGGGCCAAGATCGGGGCCGGGGTTGGGGCCGAGCTTGGCGCCGAGCTGGGGGCCGAGCTTGAGGCCGAGCTGGGGGCCGAGCTGGGGGCCGAGCTGGGGGCAAGGGCGCGCCGCTGCAGCACCTCAAGCTCACTGCGTGACGGCCTTGCGCGCCATGTCGCCGGCCTGCTCGACGAGGTGCCGGCCCTGCTTCAGCATGGCCTGCTTCACGGCCTCCGCCAGCGCCGGGCGGCTCAGTGTCTCGCCGGTAATGACCACCCGCTCCGGGGAGGTGGCATAGGCGTTGAGCGGATTCGCGAGCTGATCGGCGGTGTCCTCCACCGCATCGTGCGCATAGAAGCAGGTGGCGCGGCCGGGGCTCTCGCCGACCTGATAGGCGAGCCGGACTTCGGCGCCCTGATAGCCGCGGGTGCGCACGTCCGCGGGCTCGAACACCGGCTCTGCACCGGTGCGCACCGCCACGATGTCCTTGCAGAGCGTCACCCGCACGTCCTCGCCCGCACCGGAGCAGCCCAGGGCCAGCAGCGTCGCCAGCAAAATTGCGACGGTGATCGCGGGCCGCAGGCAGCGTCCAGCGCCTGTGCTGGGCTTGGCGGTGCGCAGACGGGATTGGGTGGACATGGTCGAGGTTGCTCCGGCGTCGTTGGACGGTGGCGCAGTATCGCACGCCGGCAAGAGCGACGGCGCCTGCGCGCTCCGGCGCGGCTGTCGGCGCCGGGGCCGCGCAGCCGCCTGCCCACGGGCGCGCCACACCGCGCCCGTGTGGGAGAATTCGCAGGGTATCGAACAGACCCACTGCGGAGAAAAGCCACCATGAGCGAGCCGTCTTCAGACCCTAAGGCGTCGCAAGCGACTCCGACCGCCGTGCATGAGACCGCGGCGTTGCCGGCCAACGAGATCGTCGCGCTGGATGCCGCGCCGCCGGCGGAGCAGCAGCAGATCAAGGGCCTGCTGGCGGAGCTGGACCTCACGGACGCAAGCTCCGTCATGCACTTCGGCGCCAAGGCCCAGCAGCAGCTCACCGAGGTGTCGGACCAGATGCTGGAGGGTGTGCGCAGCAAGGACACTGGCGCCGCCGGCGCCACGCTGAGCCAGATGGTGGGCACGCTGCGCGGCTTCGACGTGGAGGCCCTGGACCCGAACGCGAAGAAGGGCTTCTTCGCCCGCCTCTTCGGTGCCGGCAAGCCCATCATGAAGTTCCTTCAGGAGTACGAGGAGGTGCGCGATCACATCGAGCGCATCACCATCGATCTTGAGCGGCACAAGACCCGGCTGCTCACGGACGTCACCAGCCTGGACCGGCTCTACGATGCCAACCTGAATTACTTCCGCGAGCTGGAGCACTACATCGCCGCCGGCGACGCCAAGCTGAAGGAGCTGGACCAGGAGACCATCCCCAGGCTTGCCGCAGAGGTGGAGCAGGCCAACGACATGGTGCAGGCCCAGAACCTGCGCGACCTGCGCGGCGCCCGGGACGATCTGGAGCGCCGCGTGCACGACCTGCGCCTCACCCGCCAGGTGGCCATGCAGGCACTGCCCAGCATCCGCCTGGTGCAGGAGAACGACAAGGGGCTCATCAACAAGATCAACTCGACACTGGTGAACACCGTGCCCCTGTGGCGCCAGCAGCTGGCCCAGGCCATCACCATCTACCGCTCCGGGCGCGCCGCCGAGACCGTCCGGGCTGCGACGGACCTCACCAACGAGCTGCTGCGCGCCAACGCCGAGAACCTGAAGACCGCCAACGCCGAGGCGCGCAGGCAGATCGAGCGCGGCGTGTTCGACATCGAGACCGTCAAGCAGGCCAACCAGGCGCTCATCGAGACCATCGAGGAGAGCCTGGCCATCGCCGACGAGGGCAAGCGGGCCCGCGCCGCGGCCGCCGCGGAGCTGGTGCAGATGGAAACTGACCTGCGCAAATCGCTGGCGGCGGCGAGCGCGGCGACGGCGGGGGAGGGGCGAGCTGGGCGTTGATGCTCGACACTCGGGCGTCTGGGGTGGTCTTGCGCGCTGACGCCGCTGGCGTGGCGTCGAGCCGTGCCGGCGGCGGGCCGAGTGGAGCTCGGCGGCCCCAGGTCGGTGGTGCCCGCGACTCAGCCGAAGAGGCCGCGGAGGTCGAGCGCGCAGTCGGGGAGCGCCGCCGGCGCCACGCCGTTGAGATCGGTCGCCTCGACAGCCGTGCGATAGCCGTCCGCCGCAGGCTCGCGGTACAGGGTGAGCTTGCCGGCAGGGATGTCCACGAGCCAGGACTCGAGGATGCCGGCGGCGGCGTACAACGGCAGCTTCTTCTCGCGGTCGTAGCGGACTGAGGATTCTGCCACTTCCACCAGCAGCAGGATGTCGTCGGGGGCGGGGTAGGCAGTGCTGTAGAAGTCCTCGCGCGGGCGCAGCAGTGCGATGTCCGGCTGGGGCAGGGAGAAATCGCCGATCTTGACGGGATTCTGGATAGACAGAATTACCCGTTCGCCGAGTCGACGGCTGAACAGGTTGGCGACGCGGTTTACCGCACCGGAGTGGGGCAGTCCGATCGGCGGCATATCCACAATCTCCCCATCGATCAGCTCCACCCGGTCGTCCTCGGTGAGGATGCCGGTCTCACCCATGCGCAGGTATTCATCCACGCTGAAGCGGTAGCGGTGATAGAGGTCTTCGGCGGTGGTGGACATGCGAAGTCTCCATGCGTCGGGCATGCGCCGCCGGGCGCGGCAATCACCAACAGTCTAGCGTGCTGAAGCCGCGGGCGCGGCGTCGAGCCGCGTCGGCGGTGGGCCGAGTGAAACTCGGCGCCCCCAGGGGAGCGCCCGCTGGGCCGCGCGGCGCGCGAAGTGGTGCGGGACAGCGGGCTTCCTATAGGCTGATCCTCAGTCCTCAGTCCTCAGTCCTCAGTCCCCAGTCCTCAGTCCTCAGTCCTCAGTCCTCAGTCCTCAGGCCCTCTTTTTGGGCGGCAGCAGGTCCGTAATGGACCCGTGCGCCATCTCGGCGGCGAGCCCGATGGTCTCGTTCAGCGTCGGATGCGGGTGGATGCTCATGCCGATGTCTTCCATGTCCGCGCCCATTTCCAGTGCCAGCACGGTCTCGCCGATGAGCTCGCCGGCGTTGGGGCCGACGATGCCGGCGCCGACGATGCGCTTGGTCTCCGGGTCGAACAGGAGCTTGGTGAGGCCCTCGTCGCGGTGGATGCCGAGCGCCCGGCCGCTGGCGGCCCAGGGGAAGACGCCTTTCTCCACCTCGATGCCCTGGGCCTTGGCCTCGTGCTCGGTGAGGCCCATCCAGGCCACTTCCGGGTCCGTGTAGGCCACGGACGGGATGGTGAGCGGGTCGAACAGCGCCGGCTCGCCGGCGATGACCTCCGCCGCCACCTTGGCCTCGTGCGTTGCCTTGTGCGCGAGCATGGGGCCGCCGACGACGTCGCCGATGGCGAAGATGTTCGGCACATTGGTGCGCATGTGCTGGTCGGTCTTGATGAAGCCGTGCTCGTCCACCCTGACGCCGGCGGCCTCGGCGTTGATGAGCTTGCCGTTGGGGCGCCGGCCGATGGCCACCAGCACCTTGTCGTAGGTGTCCTCGCCCGGCGACTTGCCCTCGAATTCCACCTTGATGCCCTCCCCGGTGGCTTCCATGCGCGAGACCTTGGTCTCGAGGAAGATCTTGTTGTAGCGCTTCTTGATGACCTTCTGGAAGGCGCGGACCAGATCCAGGTCGGCGCCGGGCATCAGCTGGTCCTTGAGCTCCACCACGTCGATCCTGCTGCCGAGGGCCGCGTAGACGCTCGCCATTTCCAGGCCGATGATGCCGCCGCCGACCACGAGCATCCGCTCGGGAATGCCGTCGATCTCAAGCGCATCGGTGGAGTCCATGACCCGCGGGTCGTCGTGCGGGAAGCCCGGAATGCGGATGGGCGCGGAGCCCGCGGCGATGATGCAGTTGTCGAAGGTCACCGTCACCTTGCCCTCCCGGCTGTCCACGCCGATGCGGTTCGGCCCCTCGAAGCGCCCGGTGCCCGTGACCACCTCCACGCCACGCTGCTTGGCCATGCCGGACAGGCCCGTGGTGAGCTTCTTGACTACCTTGTCCTTGCCCGCGCGCATCCTGTCCAGGTCGATCTCGGGCGGCGCGAAGGTCACGCCCATGGCGCCCATGCCCTTGGTCTCTTCGATGATGGCGGCCGTGTGCAGCAGCGCCTTGGACGGGATGCAGCCGACGTTCAGGCACACGCCGCCCAGGGTCGGAAAGCGCTCGATGAGCACCACCCGCAGGCCCAGGTCTGCGGCGCGGAAGGCCGCCGTGTAGCCGCCGGGGCCGGCGCCGAGCACGGCGACCTGGGCGGTGAGCTCTTTGACGGAGGGGGAGTCGGTCATGGACTTGCCTCTGGCGTGCGGGGGTTGTCTGGTGCTTGTCTGCCGTCGTCGAGTCAGCAGGATGGCGGCAGGCAGCTTTCACATAAGAAGAGGTCTAATCGGCTCAGGAGTTGTTGGCGATTGGATTGCGCCAGCGAAGGCCGGGGAACCGCGCGAAATCGCGGTCAGTGGAGTGCAGCTCGGCCTGGTGCTCGATGGCGAGGGCCGCCAGATGCGCATCCGTGATCAGGTCTGCACCGGCAGAGCCGGCTCTGAGCAGGTCGGCGAGCACATCGAGGTGCCCCGGCCCGGGCAGGATGATGCGCGCATTCGGGCGGGCGAGCCAGGCTTTGCAGTGCTGGACCGCCTCAGCGGCGGGCATGGGGACCTCAACCACGCGACGGTTCGACATCAGCCGCACGAAGCCCAGCAAGACCACCCATGGGAGCCCCACGGGTCGCGTCGCCGACAGGCTGGCCTCCCACCAACGCTTGGCGCCCGCATGGCCGGGAGCGTCTTCGTTGTAGGCATAAATCAGCAGGTTGAGGTCCGGGATGATCATCCGCGGCCGCTCCCGCCATCGCTCCCGGCTGCGTCGACGCCCCCAATGGTGTCGCCGTCCGAGTCCCCGTTGGTAAGCCCGGCGGCGACTCGATGGTCTGTGCCGATGAATCGCTCGGTTTCGAGCTCGTCGGCGAGCTGGTTTAGCTTCATGGGGTCAATGCCCGGTCGAAAGCCGCGCGGTGCGGAGATCACCCGAAAGGGCTCGGCGGCCGCGCGCGGCTGCTCGCCGGCGCTGAGTCCGCGCCGCAGCGTTTCGTTGACCAGTACCTTGAAGCTGATGCCGCGCTGATGTGCCAGGTCCTTCAGCGCCTGGATGAGATCGTCGTCGATGGTGAGCGTCGTGCGCATGACGGGCATCCTAGTGCTCACTCAAGCAAGCATCAAGATGCCGCGCCCCCGGCAATGTTTGCCGGGGCGCACGCACGCGCTCGCGGATCGCGGCGCCCGCGGGCGACTAAACCCGAACCCCGCAGCTCCCGAGCTGCCGGCGCACGATGGGGTCCGTGCGGTTCTTCGACGTCGCCGCCTTCATGAACACCACCACCCGGTCGATGTCCCGGATGACGCCGAGGAGCGTCTGCGGGTCCGGCCAGCGGTCTTTCAACGACTCGAAGGCCATGTCCATCAGTGCCTCGTCGGCGCGGGAGATGCCGACGGCATAGGCGGTCGCGCAGGCGAGGCCCGGATGGCGGTGGTGGATGCGCCCGGCGAAGCGCCGCCAGGACGCCACCCAGCCGTCCCATTCGGGCTCAGACAGGCTCGCCTTGCTGCTGCGCAGGAAAAGAACGGTCTTCACCAGCTCGTCCTGCCAGTGCCATTCGGGCAGCCCCGCCTTCGCCCGCAGCCGGTCGATGACCTTGCCGTGGTACACCCGGCAGTGCCCGCACTGGTAGTAGAGCGCCAGCGCATAGGCGATGTACTCCCGCTCCAGCTCGCCGAGCGTGAAGGGGTCTGACTCCCCGGGGGAGCCCGAGAAGGTGTGTGCATGCAGCTCGTTCAGCACATCATTGAACGGCTGCCCCTGGATGGACTCGCGTACGGCTCGCCCGGTCATTTTTCGCACCTCGTACAGCGCCGGTGGAAATTCAGTATCAGGCGATATTCTGGAGCTTCGCCGACGCCTGGGCTATGTCCCGGGTCAGGTAAGGCCACAGTGGCCGGGAGCGTCGACCCGGCAGCGCGCGGGAGCGCCGACATCCCGTCGACCGCGTCCGCGCCGGGCTCGGCGCCCTGCGCGGGCGCTTGGGGCAGCGCACACCCCCGGCATGATCGGTTAGACCCAGGCTTCTGCCCGCACGCCGCCTGCGCGGCATCGAGCCGCGCGGGCAGCGAGCCGGCTGAAAGCCGGTGCTCCCGGAAGGGCCGTTTCAGCCGCCCGACTGACTCGACTCGGCCTGCGGGAAGAAATCGGGATCCAGGATCTGCGGTTGCGTGTACGGGCAGGCCGCGGGAAAGGTCTCCGCGGACAGCTGCGACTCCCGCGCCGCGAGCTCCAGGGCTTGGGGGTACGCCTTGGCGACGGCTGTCGGTAGATGACGCTTCAGACCCGGGTGATCTTCGAGCAGGTAGCGGAGGGCAAGCCGGTGTTCGATCAGGGTGTTGCGCCAACTTTTGCCCTCGAATTCGGCCCAGCGCGCCGAGAGCCGCCGGTACTGGAACTGCCATTTCAGGAGATGGGCGAGGAGGATGCGCAGCCGGTTCACCAGCTCCTGGCGTTGACTCTTGCCCATGTCGCCCAGCTCCTCCACCAAGTGCTCGACGTCGAGCTCCGAGAAGCGCCCCTGACGGAGCAGCTCAGCGGTCTTCTCGGCCCAGGCCGAATAATCCCGGTCATAGAGATCGCTCAGTGCGCTCATTTGGACGCCTCCGCGGATTTGCGGCCGGAAGATTGATGCATGACACCTCCCTCGCTGACCCAAAGTGCAGGAGGGGGCAGCCCCCTACAACAACAACCGCCGAATATCCCCAAGCAGGCTCGCCAGCAGCGTGGTGAAGCGCACGCCGTCGGCACCGTCGACGACGCGGTGGTCGTAGGACAGCGACAGCGGCAGCATCAGCCGCGGCGCGAACTCGGCCCCGTTCCAGACGGGCTTCATCTCGGAGCGTGAGACGCCGAGGATGGCCACCTCCGGGGCGTTGATGATGGGCGTGAAGGCGGTGCCGCCGATGCCGCCGAGGCTGGAGATGGTGAAGGTGCCGCCCTGCATGTCGCCGGGCAGCAGCTTGCCGTCACGGGCCTTGCCGCTCAGGTCCATGAGCTCGCGGGCGATGTCGAGCAGACCCTTCTTGTCCACGTCCCGCAGCACCGGCACCACCAGGCCGTTCGGCGTGTCCACGGCGACGCCGATGTGGGTGTAGTGCTTCATCACCAGGCGCTCGCCGTCGGCGCTGAGCGATGCCTTGACGATGGGCATCTGCGACAGCGCGCCGGCGACGGCCTTGAGTAGGAAGGGCATGAAGGTGAGCTTGACGCCGGCCTGCTCCGCCGCCGCCTTCTGCTCCTTGCGGAAGGTCTCCAGCTCCGTGATGTCCGCTTCGTCGAACTGGGTGACATGGGGGACCGACAGCCAGGCCCGGTGCAGGTGCGGACCGCTGATCTTCTTGATCCGCGGCAACGGCTGGGTCTCCACCGGGCCGAACTTGCCGAAGTCCACCTCCGGCGCCGTCGGCAGCTGGAAGGGCAGGGCGCCTGCGGGAGTCGGCGGTGCGCCGGCGGACAACGCCTGTTTGACGAAGGCCTGGACGTCCTCCTTCAGGATGCGGTTCTTGCGCCCGCTGCCCTTCACGCGCGTCAGGTCCACGCCGAGCTCGCGGGCGAAGCGGCGCACTGCGGGGCTTGCGTGGGGCGTGCGGCCGGGGGCGTAAGCCTGCATGTCCGACGGGCGCGGCAGCACCGGGGCCTTGCGGCGCTCGGACTCGCCGGGCAGCGGGCCGGCGGCGGGCGGGGCTGCCGATGCCTCCGGCTTCGGCGCTGCCGCCGGTGCCTGGGCGACTTCGGCCTCCTCGGCGGAGCTGTCCGGCTCACTGTCGCCCGGCACCCGCTCGGCGCTGCCCTGGAGCGTCAGCAGCAGGTCGCCCTGGTTGATCTGGTCGCCCACCTTGACGCTCACGGACGCCACTTCGCCCGCGGCGGGCGAGGGGATCTCCATGGTGGCCTTGTCGGACTCCAGGGTCAGGATGGACTGGTCCACGGCCACCTGGTCGCCTGGGGCCACCAGCACCTCGATGACGGGGATGTCGGTGAAGTCGCCGATATCCGGCAGGTGCACGGGGATGGATTCGGCGGCAGCCGGCGCCGGCGCTGGCGCGGCTGCGGCGGGGCCTGCGGGCGGCGGGGCGTCCGGCTGCGGGGATTGCGCCTGCGGCGCCGCGGGCTCCGCCGGTGTCTCCGCCTGGGCCGGCGCTGCCGGGGCAGGGGCCGCGCCGCTGCCGGTCTCCACCGTCATCAGCAGGGCATCCTTGCTCACCTTGTCCCCGACACTGACCTTGACCTCCTTGACGGTGCCGCCGACGGGCGCCGGGATCTCCATGGTCGCCTTGTCGCTTTCCAGCGTCAGGATCGACTGCTCGGGCTCGACGGTATCGCCCGGCGCCACCAGCACCTCGATGACCTCCACCTCGGCAAAGTCGCCGATGTCCGGCAGCAGGACGTTCTCTAGGCTTGCCACGGTGTTCTCTCCTGGATGCGGTTCGTGCTCTGGCGAGTCGCGTTGATCGCAAACAACACCGTGGTCATACGGTCACCGGGTTCGGCTTCTCGGGGTCGATGCGGTACTTCTCGATGGCCTCGCGCACGCGCCCGGGGGTGATCTCGCCCTCGTCCGCCAGGGCCTTGAGCGCGGCGACGGCGATGTACCAGCGGTTCACCTCGAAGAACTTGCGCAGCTGGCTGCGCATGTCGCTGCGCCCATAGCCGTCTGTGCCCAAGGTGAAATACCGGCGCGGCAGGTAGGGCCGGATCTGGTCCGCATAGGTGCGCATGTAGTCGGTGGCGGCGACGATGGGGCCTTCGGTCTCGCCCAGCTGCTCGGCCACATAGGGCAGCCGCGGCGACTCGTCCGGGTGGAGCATGTTCCAGCGCTCGGCGTCGATACCGTCGCGGCGCAGCTCGTTGAAGCTGGTGGCGGACCAGACGTCGGCGGCGACGTCGAAGTCCCGCTGCAGCAGCTCCGCGGCGGCGATGACCTCGCGCAGGATGGTGCCGCTGCCCAAAAGCTGCACCCGGTGCTTGCCGTTCGCCGCCTGGCTGAAGCGGTACAGCCCGCGGCGGATGCCGTCCGCGGCACCCTCCGGCATGGCCGGCATCGGGTAGTTCTCGTTCATGACGGTGATGTAGTAGAAGCAGTTCTCCCGCTCCTGGTACATCCGCCGCATGCCGTCCTGCACGATGACGGCCAGCTCGTAGGCGAAGGCCGGGTCGTAGCTGACGCAGTTGGGAATGGTGGAGGCGACGATCTGGCTGTGGCCGTCCTGGTGCTGGAGGCCCTCGCCCGCGAGCGTGGTGCGCCCGGCGGTGCCGCCGAGCAGAAAGCCCCGTGCCTGCATGTCGCCGGCGGCCCAGATGAGATCCCCCACGCGCTGAAAGCCGAACATGGAGTAGTAGATGTAGAAGGGGATCATCGCCTGGCCATGGTTGGCGTAGGCCGTGGCGGCGGCGATCCAGGACGACATGGCGCCGGCCTCGTTGATGCCCTCCTGCAGGACCTGGCCGTTCTTCTCCTCGCGGTAGTACATCACCTGGTCGGAGTCCACCGGCTCGTACAGCTGGCCCACGTGGGAGTAGATGCCGAGCTGGCGGAACATGCCCTCCATGCCGAAGGTGCGCGCCTCGTCCGGCACGATGGGCACCACGAATCTGCCGATGGATTTGTCGCGGATGATCATGGTGAGCAGGCGCACCATGGCCATGGTGGTGGACATCTCCCGCTCGCCGCTCGCCTCCAGCAGCTGCCTGAAGGCGTCGAGATCCGGGATGGGCAGCGGTTGGAAGTCCGCCTTGCGCGCCGGCAGCGGCCCGCCCAGGGCCTCGCGGCGCGCGTGCAGGTACTGCATCTCCGGGCTGTCCGCCGGTGGCTTGTAGAAGGGTGCGGCGCCGATCTGGTCGTCCGAGATCGGGATGTTGAAGCGGTCGCGGAAGGCCTTGAGTGCCGCCTCGCCCATCTTCTTCTGCGAGTGGGTGATGTTCATGCCCTCGCCGGCGATGCCCATGCCGTAGCCCTTGACCGTTTTGGCCAGGATCACCGTCGGCTGGCCCTGGTGACGCATGGCGGCGGCGTAGGCGGCGAAGACCTTGGCCGGGTCGTGGCCACCGCGGTTCAGGCGCCAGATGTCCTCGTCGGTCATGTTGGCGACCATCTCGGCGAGCTCCGGGTATTTACCGAAGAAGTGCTCGCGGGTGTATGCGCCGCCCTTGGCCTTGTAGGCCTGGTAGTCGCCGTCCACGCACTCTTCCATGCGCTTGAGCAGCAGGCCCTTGTTGTCGCGGGCCAGCAGGGGGTCCCAGTAGCTGCCCCAGATGACCTTGATGACGTTCCAGCCGGCGCCGCGGAACACGGCCTCCAGCTCCTGGATGATCTTGCCGTTGCCGCGCACGGGGCCGTCCAGGCGCTGCAGGTTGCAGTTGACCACGAACACCAGGTTATCCAGCCGCTCCCGCGCCGCGAGCGAGATGGCGCCCAGGGACTCGGGCTCGTCCATCTCGCCGTCGCCGAGGAAGGCCCAGACCTTGCGGCCCTCGGTGTTCACCACGCCGCGGTCGGCGAGATAGCGCATGAAGCGCGCCTGGTAGATGGCCATGATGGGGCCTAAGCCCATGGACACCGTCGGGAACTGCCAGAAGCCCGGCATCAGCCAGGGATGTGGATAGGAGGACAGCCCAGGCCCGTCCACCTCCTGGCGGAAGCCGTACAGCTCCTCTTCGCTGAGCCGGCCCTCAAGGTAGGCGCGGGCATAGATACCGGGCGCGGAGTGGCCCTGGATGAACACCAGGTCGCCGCCGAAGTCTTTGTTCGCGGCGCGGAAGAAGTGGTTCAGCCCGACATCGTAGAGCGTGGCGCTGGATGCGAAAGACGAGATGTGCCCGCCGAGCTCTGTCGACAGCCGGTTCGCCTGCACCACCATGGCCATGGCGTTCCAGCGAATGAAGGACCTGATCCGCCGCTCCATGGCGCGGTCCCCGGGGAAGCGCTCCTGCTTCTGCACCGGGATGGTGTTGAGGTAGGCCGTGTTGGCGCTGAAGGGCAGGTAGGCCCCGGAGCGGCGCGCCTTGTCGATGAGGCGCTCCAGCAGGTAGTGGGCGCGCTCGGTGCCCTCGTGCTCCAGCACGGCCTCGAGGGCGTCGAGCCATTCCTGGGTCTCTTGGGGGTCGATGTCGGGCTTGTTGGCCATGGACCTTCCTGTGCGGTGGGAAGCGGTGCTGGCGCGGGCTCGGCGCAGATGCTCCGGCGCCGTGCGGTCCGCTGCGGCGGCCGGCGCCGTTGCACCTGAGGGAGCGCTTGCGCCAAGCGCGCACGCTAACCCAGGGCTGGAATATTGGCAAATACTGATCATTGGCGGGGCGAATGATCGCCCGGCGCCGGACGGCCCGCCGCAGCGGCTGCCCGCCCGCATTGTGCCGAAAGCGGCGGGCGCCGGACACAAAAAACCCCCGGCCAGCGGCAGCCGACCGGGGGTTTCGGGTGCGTGCTTTGTGGCACGCCCCGCAGCGGCGGGGCGGCTTGGTGCACGCTTGCTGCACCCATCGCACAGGTGGGCGCACAGGTGGGCGCGCGCGGCGGCGGGCTCCGGGCCGCGGGCGCCTGTAGCGGGTCCGAGCCCGCAGGCGGTACTCAGCTGGCCGGCGCCTCAGCAGGCGTGTCGGCAGCCGGCTGCTCGGCGGGCGCGCGCTCGGCGCCGGCCGGCATGGGCACCGGCGCGAAGCCCGCGGGCCGCGGTGCGCTGCGATAGGCCGCCGCGGCCGCCCGGCGCTGCTCGGCGAGGGCCTCCATGGCGGCGCGGCGCTCGGCGGCGCGCTGCTGCATCTGCGCGCGGTAGGCCGCAAGCTCGGCCTGGCGGGTCTCACGCTCCGCCGTGGCGGCCTCAGCCGACGGGGCGGCGGCGCTCGGGGCGGGCATCGGCGGCAGCTCCGGCAGCTCGACGCTCGGCAGCTCAGGCGCCGCCGGCATCTCCGGCATGCCCAGGTGCTCAGGCATGCGCGGCATCTGCGGCATGGCCGGCGGCTGCGGGCGCTCACCGAAGGCAGGCAGCTCCGGCATGGCGGGCGGCTCGGGGCGCTCGAAGCCCGCGATCTCCGGCAGCTCGGGGCGCTCGCCGAAGGCCGGCAGCTCGGGCATGGTGGGCGGCTCGGGGCGCTCGAAGGCCGGCATCTCGGGCGGCTGCGGGCGCGCACCGAAGGTCGCGGGCGGCGCGAACCGCTCGAAGTAGGCCCGCTGCCGCTCCATCATGGCCTCAAGAGCCTTGCCCTGCCGCTCCGCGAGCGCGCGCTGGCGCTCGGCCATCGCCTCGAACTGTTCTGGTGTCATCGGTGCGTGCAGGGGCGCGGCGGGGCCATGGGCGCCGTAGGGGGCATAGCCGGGGGCCATCCACTGGGCGGCGGCGGTGGCGGTGGCCGCGGCGAAGGCGACGGCGGAGATGGAGAGGGCAAGCGTCTTCATGGTTCACACCTTAAGCGTCTCGCAGCCGCAGCGCCCCGGCGCGGTGAGTGCGCCATCGTGCCGCGGGCTGTCTGGGGTTTTCCGGGTCGGCAAGGGTCGATCTGATCTATCGCTGGTCCGCGTGACACCGACAGGCGTCATGCGATGCGGACAGGCGGCATTATATAAGCAAATGCTGAAATAGCAATTGAATCAGTGCGACGGCTCTCATCGGCCGATAGGGATTGGCTATGCAGGGGGCCGAGGCTGAGGGCTGAGGGCTGAGGGCTGAGGGCTGAGGGCTGAGGGCTGAGGGCTGAGGGCTGAGGATGCACTGGTGCTCCAATGCAGTCGTGTCGAGGCCGCACCGGGTACGCCGACTTCAGTCGGCAGCCTGGGGCAGGCGAACTTCAGTCCGCGACTGGCAAGCGATCGCGAGGCATCGGATTTTTCCCAGCGCTGGACTAGTCGTGCGCGTCGTCCTGATGACGGCGCGTGCGCAGTACCTCCAGCAGGCTGCTGACGTTGGAGCGCTCCTCGGCGAGCAGCAGCGTGATGACGACCTCCTCCAGTGCCGCCAGCACCGCGAGCACGGCGGCGATGCGAAACGGCCAGGCGGCCAGGTCCAGCAGCAGCAGGAACAGCCCCGCCGCCGTCGCCGCCACGGCCAGCTTCACCAGCCGGGTGTGATAGCTGGTGAAGCGGCGGAAGCGCACCAGGCCCACCAGCGCGGGGACGACGAAGCTCGCCACCACGGCACCGAAGGCCAGGCCCTCCCGGCGCACCAGCTCCGGCCAGAGCAGGAGCATGGACACGGCCACGGCGGCATAGACCGCCACATCGGCCCAGGAATCCAGCATGGCCCCGAAGCGGCTGGCCTGTCCCGTCAGACGGGCCAGGGTGCCGTCGATGGCGTCCGTGAAGAAGGCGACGGCGAGCAGCCACAGGAAGGCCTCACGGTGCCCCTGGAGCGCCAGCAGCAGCAGCACCGGCGCCGCCACCAGCCGGGAGGCGCTGAGCAGGTTCGGCAGCCGCCAGCGGTGCAGGTCTCTCACAGCCGGAACCAGGCCTGCAGGGGCGTGTGGTCGGACAATCGGTGCCAGGGGGCCAGCCCCAGGCGCTCCGCCCGCAGCGGCGTGACGCCGCGGCTGTAGATGCGGTCCATGGGCAGTACCGGCGCCACTGCGGGCCAGGTGCGGGCGTGGCGGCCATGCAGTCGGCGAAAGACCTCGCTGAGGCCGAGCTCGGCGTTGAAGTCGCGCTCGGCGCGCCCCGACCAATCATTGAAGTCGCCGGCGACGATCAGCGGCTCGTCGTGGGGCACATGCGCCTCGATGCGTGCGCACAGACGCTGGATCTGCGGCCGCCGCTCGGCGCCGAAGAAGCCGAAGTGCACGCAGACCACATGCAGGCGCTCGTGCGCACCCGGCACCTGGATCACGCCGTGCAGCAGGCTGCGGCTGGCGGCGAAGGGATAGGGCGAGACACCGATGTTCTCCCAGACCCGGAACGGATAGCGGCTCAGGATGGCGTTGCCGTGGTGGCCCTGGTCGTAGATGGCATTGCGGCCATAGGCGTGGTGTGGCCAGACGGTGTCGGCGAGGAACTCGAACTGCGGATACTCCGGCCACTCGTGCAGGCGCCGGGCATGGGCGGCGTGCTCGCCCAGCGCCTCCTGCAGGAACACCAGGTCCGCGCCCGTGCCCGCCAGGGCGTCACGCATGCGGTGCAGCACGAACTGCCGCCCGCTCATGCTGAAGCCCTTGTGGATGTTGTAGGTCAGGATGCTGAATGCGCGGGTCATGGGTATCGTCGGCCCCGTCCGGGGGCTGCGCCGGCTGTGCGGGCCATCTACCAGGGCCGGCGCCGGAGACGCAGGCGATAGAGCAGCCGCGAGGCAAGGCTGTGCACCAGGGTGAACAGCATAACCAACAGCAGCACGTCCATGCCGGTGAGATTCAGCGGGGCCATAAGCGCCAGCGCAGGCAGCAGCGCCTCGGGCAGCGTGTCCAGCAGGCGGGCGCGACTGCCGGGGCTGAGTCCCAGGCGGCGCTTGGCGAAGCTGCTCAGCAGGTCGCCGGCCATGGCCAGGCCGCCGGCGGCGAGGCCGAGCAGCGGCGGAAGCCCGAGCAGCGGTGCCAGGGCCATGCCGGCGACGAGCGCGACGCCGATGCCGCGCCAGGTCTTGGTGGCGCCGAAGAGCCGCCGGCCGTCCGCCAGCCGCAGGCCCAGATCCACGGGCGCCGCCCAGCGGTTACGGCAGAGCTGCCGCAGCAGCAGCGGTGCGCCGTTGGCGGCGAGAATCAGCAGCAGCAGCGGCCACACGGCGCCGGATGGCGCCGTGAGGCGCTGGGCTTGGGTTGTGAGGTCGGTTCGGGGCGCAACTGGGGGTTCTGCGGTCGGCGGCTGTGCCGGGCTGTCGGGGATGCCCTGTGGTTTTTCGGGTGACGGCATCAAGCTTCATTGGGCGGCCCGCGACAATCCCGGACAGCCTGATCCGCGCATGGGTCTGCGCCCCAGCACAGCTGCGCCGAAGGGACGCCAGCGCGTCCTGCGCACTGCGAAGCCCGCCTCCGCGTCGGAATGGGCGTCGGAATCAGCGTCGGAATCGGTATCGGTGTCGGTATCGGGATCGGAATCGATCCCGATTGTTCGCCACACTTCGGCGCCGCTGTTCTGGGAACCGATGCAACGCGGCAGCCGGGTGCAGGCCGAGCCGCCTGGGTCCTGTCGGCTTGTTGTGCTCCCGCCCGGCTGGCTTACAATCCGCCCCTGATCCAACACCGGGGGTGCACCCTTGCTGCAGGTCCTGGCCATCGCGGGCGGTGGCGCGCTCGGTGCGCTGGCGCGGTTCTTCGTCTCCACCGGCGTGTACCGCCTGCTGGGGCGGGACTTCCCCTGGGGCACGCTGAGCGTCAATGTGCTCGGGTCCTTCGCCATGGGGCTGTTGTTCGTGCTGCTGCTGGAGCGCAGTCTGCTCGCGGCGGAGCTGCGGGCGGCGATTCTCATCGGCTTTCTCGGCTCCTTCACCACCTTCTCCACCTTCTCGCTGGAGACCTTGACGCTGGTGGAGCAGGGGGAGATGCTGCGGGCCCTGCTCAACATTGCCGCGAGCGTGCTGGTCTGCATCGCCGCCTGCTGGGCCGGCATCCTCGCCGCGAGGGCCCTATGACCGAGCCGCAATCCGACACCGCCGCCGACGCCGCTGCAGACGACGAGGCGCCGTACGCCGCCACCCCGTCTTCCGCCAAGCCGTTTTCGGCCACCATGGTACGGGTGTATCTCAGCGAGTCGGATCACGAGCTGAAGCCGCTGCTCAAGTGCCTGCACGATGAGCTTCGGGTGTGCGGTGCCACGGTGACGCGCGGCGTGGCCGGCTTCGGCGCCTCCGGGGTGGTGCACGGCACCGGCCTGGTGGACCTGTCGTCGGACCTGCCGCTGGTGCTGGAGTTCTTTGACCGCCCCGAGCGTGCACGCGCCGCCATCGAGCGCATCAAGGACTTCGTCGAGCCGGGGCACGTGGTGTCCTGGGGGGTCGAGGTCGAGGGCAACCATCGCCGGCGCCGGCGCTCATGATGCGCGGGCCGCGCCGTGGCCTGGATGGCATCAGATCCGCTGCCCCCGGCAGACTTTGGTGCCAAGCGTCGCGTCGCGCTGAGGCCGGCCCCGAGCAATCGACACGGCGCGGCGCGCTGACAACGGGCCACTGACAGGCGCCCTCGCCGGGGCGGTGGCACAGACGCCGGCACCCTGAGCCGAGCGGCGGTCGCCGCGGCGTGGCGAGCCGACACACACAACGAGACCGAACCATGCTGGACCCGAAACTGCTGCGCTCCGACCTGGAGCACGTCGCCGCTCAGCTCGCCCGCCGCGGTATGACCGTTGACACCGCACGCATCCAGGCGCTGGAGGCCCGCCGCAAGGACGTGCAGACCGAGGTACAGGAGCTCCAGAGCCTGCGCAACACCCGCTCCAAGGCCATCGGCAAGGCCAAGGCGGCGGGGGAGGACATCGAGCCGCTCAAGGCGGAGGTGGCCGGACTCGGCGACCGGCTGAAGGCGCTGGACGCGGAGCTCGGCGAGCTGCAGGCCGAGCTGCGGGACATGGCCCTCGGCCTGCCCAACATCCCGGACCCGAGCGTACCCGACGGCGCCGATGAGGACGCCAACCGCGAGGAGCGCCGCTGGGGCGAGCCGCCGGCGCTCGACTTCACGCCCAAAGATCACGTGGACCTCGGCGTGCCCGCCGGCTGGATGGACTTCGACGCCGCCGCCAAGCTCACCTCGGCCCGTTTCGTGGTGCTGAGCGGGCCGCTCGCCAGGCTGCACCGGGCGCTGATCCAGCTCATGCTGGATGTCCACACCACCGAGCACGGGTACACGGAGACCTATGTGCCCTATCTGGTCAATGCCGACAGCCTGACCGGCACGGGGCAGCTGCCCAAGTTCGCTGCCGACCTGTTCCGCATCCCCGCCGCGACCGCCGAAGAGGACGCCGGGGGCCGGGATTTCTACCTCATCCCCACCGCCGAGGTGCCGGTGACCAATCTGGTGCGGGACGTCATCGTCGACGCCAAGGACATGCCCCGGAAATGGGTGGCCCACACGCCCTGCTTCCGCAGCGAGGCGGGCTCCTACGGCAAGGACACCCGCGGCATGATCCGCCAGCACCAGTTCGAGAAGGTGGAGCTGGTGCAGGCGGTGCGCCCGGGTGAATCTTTTCAGGCACTGGAGGCCCTCACCGGCCACGCCGAGACCATCCTCCAGCGCCTGGGGCTGCCCTACCGGGTGGTGACCCTCTGCACGGGCGATCTCGGCTTCTCCGCCGTCAAGACCTACGACCTGGAGGTCTGGCTGCCGGGGCAGCAGCGCTACCGGGAGATCTCCTCCTGCTCAAACTTCGGCGACTTTCAGGCGCGGCGGCTTCAGGCCCGCTGGCGCAACCCCGAGACCAACAAGCCCGAGCTGGTGCACACGCTGAACGGCTCGGGCCTCGCCGTAGGCCGTACCCTGGTGGCGGTGCTGGAGAATTATCAATACGCCGACGGCAGCATCCGCGTGCCGGAAGCGCTGGTGCCCTACATGGGCGGGCTGGAGGTGCTGCAGCCCTGACGCCCGTGGGAGCGGCATTCCTGCCGCGACGCCGTTGTGGCAGCGGCATCCTTGCCGCGACTCACTCAGCCGGGCTGTCGCGGCCAGAGGGGCGCTCCCACAGGGCCAATCTCTTCAGTCGTCGCCGGCCTTGGTCTCTGCCTTCGGGGCGGCCTGCTCTGTCTTGGCTTCCCGCTCCGCCTTGAGCCGCTTCAGCTTGTTCTGCTGGGAGACGTAGAACCAGACGACGGCGCCGATGATGACGAGGAATTCGAGGCCCTTCAGGGAGCTTGAGTCCATGGTCTTGATCCTCCGGGTGGTTGGTCGGGTGGCGACGGTGGCGTTGCCGCACGCACCGCGCAATGACGGCGGCGCGCCGCCGCATCAACCCGTTGGGGCATTGTCGGCCGCCCCGGGCTCAGCCGGCCGCCGCCTGCTGGCGCTCGCGCAGTACCTTGACCTGGAACAGGGTATTGCGCTCTTCTTCTTCCAGGGCCGACTGGATGAAGTGGATGGTGCGCCGGTAGAGCGGAATGATGTTGTACTTGAGCGCGTTGACGCGCTTCTGCGCCTTGCGCTGCTCTTCCATGAGCCGGTGCAGGGCGATCTCCACTTCGCCCAGGCGCGCCAGCACCACGGCGGCGTCGGCGAGACGCTCACGGGTGTTGTCGAAGCTCGCGTCGCTGCCGAGCAGCCCCACCGGCTCGATGGGGCGGCGCTCGGCCGTGACCGCCGGGTATTCGACGCCCAGGGAGCGCCGCGGCAGGATCTCCACACTGAGCGCCGCCGGGGCCCCCAGGGCGGCCTGATGCAGGCCCCGGCTGCCCATGCGCAGGTGGGTGATGCCGAGGCAGCGGTAGGCCTCGTCCAGTGCCTGGCGGCTCTCTTCGCGCAGGCGGCGGTATTCGCCGATGCGCTCGTAGACGAGGCGCGTCAGGAGCTCGCGCTTGCGCTCCAGCAGGTCGTGGCCCTCTTCGAGGAACTTGACCTGTTTCTTGAGCGTCAGCAGCGTGTTCTTGGTGGGCGGGACCTTGAGGACTTGCTGGGCCATGGGCGTACGGCGGCGGATTGGTCGGCTGAAGGGCCAGTCCTTATGTAAGGACGGGCAGGGCAACGGGTGCAGGGTACCGCGCCTTGCGCCCGCCGGCGATGGCCGCCGTCAACGCGACGCCGGGTTCGGGCGGCGCCGGCAGATTGCTGAGCTGCCGGACAGGCATCCGTGAGCGGCGGCGGCCCGGCTCAGGCGGGGCGCTTGATCTGCTCGAAGGCCGCCAGCGCCTCCTCACGCGAGGTCTTCAGGTCCACCACCGGCGCCGGGTAGTCGTCGCCGAGCCGCACACCGAGGGCGTCCAGCTCCGCGGGCCTGGCGGCCCAGGGCTGGTGGACCAGCTTGTTCGGCAGGGCCTCAAGCTCCGGACACCAGCGGCGCACATAGGCGCCGTCGGCATCGAAGCGCTCGCCCTGGCGCACCGGATTGAAGATGCGGAAGTAGGGCGCCGCGTCGGCACCGCTGCCGGCCGCCCACTGCCAGCCCTGGGTGTTGCTGCCGAGGTCGGCGTCCACCAGCGTGTCCCAGAACCAGCGGGCGCCGTGCTGCCAGGGCAGGCGCAGGTTCTTGGTGAGGAAGGAAGCCACCACCATCCGCACCCGGTTGTGCATCCAGCCGCTGTGCCAGAGCTGGCGCATGCCGGCATCGACGATGGGGATACCGGTGCGCCCCTGCTGCCAGGCGGTGAGCAGGGCGTCGTCGTCATCGCGGCGCCAGGGGAAATCCGCGAACTTGGGGTCCAGCGGCTGCATTGGGGTCTCGGGAAAGTGATACAGCATCTGCATGCTGAACTCCCGCCAGCCGAGCTCGCGCACGAAATGGCCGGCACCGCCGGCGGTGATGTCCGCAACCGCATCGCGCACCGCCGCCAGCACCTGCCGCGGGCCGAGCTCGCCCCAGTGCAGGTGCGGCGACAGGCCGGAGGTGCCGGCCTCGGCGGGGAGCTCGCGGCCTTGCGTGTACTGCTGCATGGCGCCGTCGAGAAAGCTGCGCAGGCGTGTGTCGGCGCCGGCGCTGCCGGGCCGCCAGGTGTCGGCGAGGCCCTGATCCCAGCGGATGCGGGGCAGGAGCTCCAGGGCATCGATGGGCAGGCTCTCCAGCGCCGTCGGCGGTGCCGGCAGGCTCGCAGGTGCCGGGCAGGGGGGCGGCACCTGCGCGAGTCGTGGCTCGCAGCGCCGCCAGTAGGGGCTGAACACGCGGTAGGGCTCCCCGGCACCGGTCTTGAGTGTCCAGGGCTCGAAGAGCATGGCAGCGTTGTGGCTCTCGCAGTGGATCCCTTCGGCGCGCAGGGCCGTCTTGACGGCGGTGTCCCGGGCGATGGTGGCGGGCTCGTAGAGCCGGTTCCAATGGCATTCGCCGGCACCGGTGGCCTCGATGAGTCGGCGCAGGGTGGACAATGACTCGCCCTGCGCCACGATGAGCCGGGAGCCGGTGGCGGCGAGCTCCGCGGCCAGCGCCGTCAGGCTGTGGTGCAGCCACCAGCGCGCGGCGCCGCCCGGCTGCCAGGGGGCCTCCTCGTCGGGTGCGTGGATGTACACGGGGAGCACCCGCTCACAGCGTTCCAGGGCGGTGGTGAGGGCGGGGTTGTCGGCGAGGCGGAGATCACGGCGAAGCCAGACGATGGCCGTGCTGGGCACAGATGGCGGCATGGGCTTGGTGGTGGAGCGTGGCTGGTGGCGGCCGGCGCACTGCCGGCGGCTTGGACTCGCGGCGGCTCGGACTCGAACAGGCCGGGGCGTCCGCCTGCTGGGATGCGGCAGACGGATTGCGCCGCCGCTCAGGTGGGGTAGGTCGGGGCGCGCGGCCCCGAGCCAAGCCGCGCCGAGCGCCAAGCGGCGCCGAGCGCACAGCCGCGGCGCCGGCCGACCCGGATCGCTCCTAGGTGCAGGCGGCTCGGTGCGCTCGATCGCGCAGGGAGCGTCGCCGCAGTCGCGCGACGAGCGGCATCCCCAGCAGGCCTGCGAGCAGCAGTGCAGCAGTCGCCGGACTCGGCGTGGTGGTGAAGAGCCTGGGTGCCAGCAGAACGTCACCCATTGCGTAGCTGGACGCCGCATCGGTGGAGGCGTCGCCGAGGTAGATGATGCTCGGGGTCCCATGCAGGCCGGGCAGCAGCGCATCGGCGTCGAATCGGCGCAGCGGCCCGCCCATGAGACGTGTGCCGTCGGCCCAGAGGTCGTAACCGTCAGCGGTGACGCTGAGCTCGTAGAGGATGCTGCCTGCGATGGTGGCGAACGACGCGAGCTCTGCGGGTCCATCGTGGTCGGCGCCCTGGGCCCAGATGGCGTCATCCCAGAAGTTGAGCTCGACGCCCAAGGCGCGCCGGTCCAGCAGCAACAGCGTGAAGCCGGCGCGGTCGTCGCGCAGGCGCGCTTCGTCCAGCAGTGCCAGCTCGAAGGCCAGGCCGATGTTTTCCCGCGCATCCAGCGCCGGCAGACTCGGATGCTTGGGCTGCCAGGCGGAGGTCGGGTGTGTGGGCGCGAAGCTGTGGGTGGAGAAGCCGGCGAAGGCGCCAGGATCGTCGCGGGTGTCCACCGCTGTCCCGCTGCCGGTGAGTGTTGGCGTGACACCCGGCGATGCGGCATAGTCGAGCCAGGGCTGTGCCTGGGGCAGCGTCGACTGAGTGCTGTCGTAGAGGACGATCAGCGACGCCTGCGCGGCACCCTGGCCGAAAAGCAGCAGCAAGAGCAGCAAGCGCACAGGGCGCGTCCGGGCGATGAATGCTGCCCACAGGAAATTCATGACAGCAGTCTGCGCGTCGCCGGTGCCGAGTGGATATACGTGTTTCGCCCATCTGTGGATGGGGCAGCGATCCTGCAGTTGATCGGGGATGGGCTGGCAACTGGTGCGGCGCCGTAAACGGTGCGGGCGCTGTCGGCGCCCGCGCGGGCCGGTGTGCGGCGGCAGCCCGCGGCGGTCGCCTGCGGCCAGCGCTGGGTGGAGCACTGGGTGCGGCACTGGGTGGGGCACTGTGTGAGGCCCGCTGCCGGCCGGTTCCGATAAACCCTCGTAAGGACTCTCGCCAGTGACCCAGCAATTTGTCGACATCCGCCGCGCGGACTTGGGCGATCCCGGCGATGCCGCCGCTGTCGTGAGCCTGCTCGACAGCTACGCCGCGGACCCCATGGGCGGCGGCACGCCGTTGCCGGCCGCCACGCGGGCGAGCCTGGCGCCGGCGCTGCGGGATTTCCCAGGGGCCACGGTACTGCTTGCTTGGGTTGCGGCGGTGCCGGTGGGGGTGGCCGTGTGCTTTACGGGCTTCTCCACCTTCCGGGCCCGAGCGCTCACCAATGTGCATGACCTGGCCGTGGACCCGGCCTGGCGTGGGCGCGGCATCGGCACACGGCTGCTGGAGGCGGTGGTCGCTCTGGCCCGTGAGCGCGGCCACTGCAAGGTGACGCTGGAGGTGCGTGAGGACAACGCGGGTGCGATGACCCTCTACCGTCGGCTCGGGTTCGGCCCCGGTGAGAGCGCCGGGCAGCGGGTGCAGTATCTGTTTTTGGAACAGCGCCTCGCCGTCGATTGACCCGCACACTGCGGGGCGCTGCCGGGCCGCTGGGCGGGCCGCGCAGCGATCCTGGGCGCCGGTGTCGGCGGCGGCCGCCGTCAGCCGTGGCCGATCAGCTCATCCAGGTGCACGGCGACGCTGCGCCCGAGGGCGGAGAGGTTGTAGCCGCCTTCCAGACAGGAGACGACGCGCCCGCCGGCATGGCGCTCGGCGAGGTCGTGCAGCTGCTTGGTGACCCAGGCGTAGTCCGGCTCGCGCAGATTGAAGTGCGCCATGTCGTCCTCGGCATGGCCGTCGAAGCCGGCGGAGATCATCACCAGCTGCGGGGCGAAGGCCTCCAGCCGCGGCAGCCAGTGCATCTCGACGGCGCTGCGGAAGGCCGCGCCGTCGGTGCGGGCGGGCAGCGGGATGTTGAGCACATTCGGCGCCCGGCTGTCGGCGCCGGTGCCCGGGTAGAAGGGGTGCTGGAAGCTGGAGCAGAACAGCACCCGCTCGTCGCCGGCGAAGATGTCCTCGGTACCATTGCCGTGGTGGACGTCGAAGTCCACGATGGCAACGCGCTCGATGCCGTGCTCCGCCATGGCATGGGCGGCGCCCACGGCGACGTTGTTGAAAAAACAGAAGCCCATGGCGGCCTTGCGCTCGGCGTGGTGGCCCGGCGGTCGCACGGCGCAGAAGGCGGCGTGATGGCGCTCGCCCATCACCAGGTCCACGGCGTGTGCGGCCGCTCCGGCGGCGCGCAGGGCGGCGTCCAGGGTGCCGTGGTTCATGGCCGTGTCGCCGTCGAGCCACACCAGCACGTCCTCGGCACTGGGGGCGGCGCCGACGACGGCGTCCACGTAGCCCTGGTGGTGCACCCGCAGCAACTGCTCCCGGGTGGCCTTGGGCGCGTCATAATGCGAGACCAGCATCTCCAGTCCCGCGGCAATGAGCCGGTCCGTGATGGCGTGCAGGCGCTCGGGCACCTCCACGTGGTGCGCACCCATCTGGTGCAGCCGGCAGTCTTCGTGGGAGATGAAGGCGAGGTTCATGGTGGCGGCCCCGTGGTGATGCACTCTTGACCCGGACTGCGCACGCGCCCAAAGCCCGGGTCGCGGCTGCCGACGCGCGGCGCCTGTGAGAGGATGTCGGGCGATGCGCGGCGCCCCGGTCCGGCGGTGCTGCGCTGGGCAGGTCGCAGACCGCTGGCTGCTCGGCAGCCGGGAGGCGCCGCGCTCGCCGTCCGTCTGTCACCAAAGCTTAATCCCTTTTGCACCCGGGAGGCCAAGCGTCCATGCGGCTGTCCGATGTCGATCAGTTGTTCCTGCCCGATGCGGTGGCCGTCTTCGGCGCCAGCGAGCGTGAGGGCGCGCTCGGCACCACGGTGTTCCGCAACCTCCTCGCCACGGGCTTCAAAGGCCCCTGTTACGCGATCAATCCCAAGCATGAGCAGGTGCAGGGGCATCCCTGCTGGCCGAATCTGGCGGCCCTGGACAAGCACATTGACCTGGCGCTCATCGCCACGCCCGCCGAGACGGTGCCGAGCATCCTGGACCAGTGCGGCGGCTATGGCGTGCGGGCAGCCGTGGTGCACTCGGCGGGCTTCGCCGAGAAGGACGAGCGCGGCGGGGTGCTGCAGGAGCGCATGGTGGAGGCGGCGCGACGCAACCGCATCCGCGTGCTGGGACCGAATTGCCTGGGCGTGATGCGCCCGTCCAACGGGCTGAATGCGGCCTTCGGCCCGACGCTGGTGCGCGATGGGCGCGTGGCGCTGGTGTCTCAGTCCGGGGCCGTGTGCAGCGCCATGGTGGATTGGGCCGGGCCGCGCCGGTTGGGCTACTCGGCTGTGGTCTCCCTGGGGGCGGGCGCGGACGTGGACTTCGGCGACGTGCTGGATTACCTCGCGCTGGATCCCAAGACCCAGAGCATTCTGCTCTACGTGGAGGGCATTCGCGATGCCCGCCGCTTCATGAGCGCTCTGCGCGCGGCGGCGCGCCTGAAGCCGGTGGTGGTGGTGAAGAGCGGGCGGCACCCGGCCGGCTCCCGTGCGGCCCTGTCGCATACCGGGGCCTGGGTCGGCTCGTCCCAGGTCTTCTCTGCGGCCATGGAGCGCAGCGGTGCGGTACAGGTGGAGCGTCTGTGGCAGCTCTTCGCCGCGGCACAGGTGTTCGGTACCGGGCGCAGGCTCGCCGGCAACCGCATCGCCATCATCACCAACGGCGGCGGCCCGGGCGTGCTGGCGGCGGATCGGGCGGTGGAGCGTGGGCTCAGGCTCGCCACCTTCGGCGACGCCACCCGGGCAGCCCTGGAGCAGGCGCTGCCCAGGCATTGGTCCCACAACAATCCGGTGGACGTCATCGGCGATGCCGGCGAGGGCCGCTACCGCGCGGCGCTGGACGCCTGCCTGAAGGACGAGAACGTCGATGGCGTGCTGGTGCTGCTGGCGCCGCTGGCGGACTGCGGTGATCCCACCGCGAGTGCGGAGGAGGTCATTGCCGCGGCCAAGCAGACGCGCAAGCCGGTGCTGACCTGCTGGATGGGGCAGTCGAGCGTCGCGGACGCGCACGGCCTGTTCTCGGAGGCGGGGGTGCCGCACTTCGAGTCGCCGGAGGTGGCGGTGGACGCCATGTCCTACCTCGCCGAGCAGACCCGCAACCAGAAGCTGCTGGTGCAGTCGCCCGGCCCGCTGTCGCAGCAGAGCGCACCGGACGTGGAGGGTGCGCGGCTCATCATCGAGGGCGTCATGGCCGAAGGGCGCAAGACGCTGGGCGCCATCGAGGCCAAAGCGGTGCTCTCGGCCTTTCGCATCCCCACCACCCAGGCGGTGATGACCCGCAGCCCGAACGAGGCGCTGATGGCGGCGGAGGCCCTGGGATTCCCGGTGGTCCTGAAGATCAACTCGCCGGACCTCGAGCACAAATCCGACGTGGATGGCGTGCGCCTGAACCTGAGCGATGCTCAAACCATTCGCCGCGCCTACTCGGAGCTCACCGAGCGTGCCGCCAAGCTGCGCCCGGATGCGCACATCGAGGGTGTCACCGTGGAGCACATGGTGCCGGCGCGTGCCGCCCGGGAGCTGATGGTGGGTGTGTCGCGGGACCCGGTGTTCGGGCCTGTCATCAGCTTCGGCGCCGGCGGTACGGACATGGAGCTGATGCTGGACCGTGCGCTGGGGCTGCCGCCGCTGAATACGTTCATCATTCAGACCATGATCGCCCACACCCGGGTGGCGCGCCTGATGGAGGCCTACAGCAACAAGCCGCCCATGAATCGCCAGGCCCTGGCGCGCATTCTGCAACGCGTGTCCGAGATGGTCTGTGAGGTGCCGGAGATCATGTCCATGGAGATCAATCCGCTCATCGGCAACGATCTCGAAGTCATCGCCGTGGATGCCCGCATCCGGGTCGAGTACCGCCCGCCGCAGCAGTCGCTGTACGGACACATGGCCATCCACCCCTATCCGCAGCATCTGATCGAGCGGGTGCCGCTGCCGGACGGCACGGACCTGACCATCCGCCCCATCCGGCCCGAGGACGCCGAGATGGAGCAGGCCTTCGTCCGCGGGCTGTCGGAGCAGACCAAGTACTTCCGCTTCATGCAGGCCATCAAGGAGCTCTCGCCCGAGATGCTGGTGCGCTTCACCCAGATCGACTATGACCGGGAGATGGCGCTCATCGGCGTCGTGCAGGAGAACGGGCGGGAGCTGCAGGTGGGTGTCGCCCGCTACATGACCCGCCCCGGCGGCGAAAGCTGTGAGTTCGCCATCGTGGTCGCCGACGGTGTGCGCAGTCGCGGCATCGGTGCCCGGCTGATGAGCTCGCTGATGAGCAATGCCAGGGCCCGGGGCCTGCGCATCATGGAGGGGGAAGTCCTCTCCGCCAACACGCGCATGCTGGCGCTGGTGAAGTCACTCGGCTTTCGCATCGAGACGGACCCGCACGACACCAGCATCAAGCTGGTGACCAAGGTGCTTTGAGACGACAACCAGCCTGACACAGGGGCCGAGGACCATCCGGCAGAAGCGTGCCCGGCGCGGCAGGGATGCCGCTCCCACAGCCGAGCCGGGCGGGCTCAGGGCTCGCGCAGCGCCTCGGCGCGGGCGGCGGCATCGAGCCCCTCGGTGCGCTCGATGCGCAGATTGTCGAACCAGAGCAGTCCGTCGAAATCGAGCTCGAAGGCGTGTCGGCCCGCAGACACCAGGCGCAGGTCCTGGGTCTCGCAGCCGCTGTCGGGGACGGCGAAGTCGAAGGAGAAGTCCTCCCACTCGGAGCGGCCGAGAAAGATCTTGCTCTGCCCGAGCACCTCGCGGCTGTCGCCAAGACAGGCAAGGCGCCAGCGGACACCGCCCTCGGTCTTGAGTCCATCCACCCGGGCCACGCCCATGAGGCGATAGGTGCCGGGCTGAAGGAACAAGCGCTGCGCGAGGTGGTGGAAGCGCCCCTCGTAGTTGTTGAACCGCACCATCAGGGACTGGGAGCCCTTGCTGCCCAATGTGCGTAGAGGGCGAATGTTGAGCTGCTGGTGCGTTCTTGTTCGCCAGCCGAAGCCCGAGTTGCGCAACGGCAGCTCGAAACCGCCGTTGAACAGCAGCCCCAGCTCTTCGCGGGCCTCCCGCTCCAGGGTGTTCAGCCAGGACAGGTAGGCCTCGGCCGGGTAGTTGTCCCGCAGCAGGCGGTTCTGGTATGCGACGCGCTCTGCTTCACTGACGGTGGCACCATCCGTTTCCCGCCGCAGCGCCATGAGACCGCGTACGACCTCGGTGCTGTCGGCGCGTGCTGCGGCGTAGCTGAAGAAGCCCGGCCACCACGGGGGAGCCTGCGCCACAATGGGCTGCAGCAGAGCCCGGCTGGCTGGATTTTCCGCGAGCTGCAGAATGACGGGAAAGCTTTGCCTTCTGATGCGGCGATCCGCGGTCATGGCCTTGCTGAGATGCTGCAACGCGGTGGGCGTATCGCCGCGTTGGTCCCAGTACAGCGCGATGCGCTGCTGAATGCTTGGGTTGGCCGGTTGTAGGCGGTCTGCGCTGCGTATCAGTGCGTCGGCATTTTCACTGCGGTTGGCTTCCGCGTCCAGCGCGGCGATGGCGAGCAGGGGACGGGCATCGGTGGGATTGGCGGCATAGGCACGCACGAACAGCGCGCGAGCGCTGTCGCTGTCGTCCTCCAGAATGTCAACGCCTTTTGTATACAGCGCCAGAGGGTGATCTGGCGCCCAAGTCATTACCTGCTCCAGCGCATTCGGATCCCCCGGCATGCGATCAGCGTAGTGACCGGCCAGGCCTGCTGTGAGGATGCGCCATGCGACCAACGCCGCGAACAGGAGCAGCAGCGCCCGCCACAGGGTCAAGATCATACGGGACACGGTTTGTCAGTCTTCCTGGATGCGAAAACGGCGGACCCGGTAATCAGCGTCCGTCGGCACCAGCTCCAAGTCCACAGAGCCATGAACCTCCCGCGTTGCTCCGTTGGGGCCTTCTCTGGCGACAATGATGCGGCCGCTGCCGTTGATGCGCCCGTCGGGGCTGCTTCGCCAAGCCATGTCTTGGAACGTGAGCCAAAGCTTGCGTCGGCTTTGGGCTGGACGGTCGGCTTCCTTTGAACTCAGGTCGTCGGAATGGCGGAGAGCCGTCCATGATGCCTCCACGAAGAGCGCCGCCAACTGCGCCCTGTCTCCACGGCGGAAAGCGATCTGCAGCTCGTTTGCAATGCGTCGCCCGATCAGGGCGGCCCTGCGGTCGATATCGGCATTGTTCGTGGGAGCGTGGGAGGATGCAGGCGCGTCTGCTGCAACGGGGCGCTGTACTGCGGCCTGGCTTTGCGTCGTACGGGTGGTGCCGGTGCCCTGTAGGTAGTAGGGGCGCGGCGGCGCGGCGGTCATGGCCAGCGGGCCGTTTGCCCGCAGCGATCGCGGCCCTTCGGCCTGCCAGAGCAGGATGACGATCCCGCCCAGCAGCAGACCGAGGACGCCGATGCTGCCGCTCCAGAGCCAGGGATTTGCGGCGAAACCGGTCCGCGCGGGTGCTTCGCCCATCTCCAGAGGGACCCAGTGGTGTCCGTAGAAATCGCGCGGATCGCTGGAACGTATGCGACGCTTGCGCCCTGGATGCGTGCGGTCGTAGCACGCCCGCTGCTCAGGGGCGGCCAAGACGTGATAAGCCGCATTGAGCCGCCTTGAGCAGGCGATATCGGCCGCCGTCGCCTCGGGCAACCGATCGGGATGGAAGAGCTTGATCAGGCACAGGTAGTGCCCTCGGATGAGCGAGGGTGTTGCCCGCGGCGACACGCCGAGCGCGCGGTAGTGGTCGGCGCCTGGATCGAGCAGCACATGGCGGGCGAAGAACCTGACTGCGGCCTCAAGCTCGCTCGGTGAGCAGTCGAGCGCCCGGGCCGTCGCGTCGATGTGCAACGGCGCAAGCGCCGAGCACAGCGCCGAGAACTGCTCGCCAAAGCCCCGTGGCAGTGGAAAGGAGATGTCCGCGAGGTGTCTGTAGGCGAGAGGGGTACGATAATAGTCGAGCGCCAGCTCGACCAACGGCGGGATCATGGCGGCGAAGGGTCACGTCAGGGCTCAGGCATCGACCTGCTCAGGCGATTGTGCATCACGGCCTTTGCCACCGTAGCTGTACAGATAGTTGTAACTGTAGCCGTACCCGTAGCCATAGCCATAGCCGTAACCATAGCCTTTTCCGGACCGGCCGACTTTGGTGAGCACGGCTCCAATGATGCGCGCGTTCGCCTGCTGGAGCCGGCGCACGGCGCCGTCGATGTCGTGCTTGCGGGTCGTTCCCGGCTCGGCGACGAAGATCGACGCGCGGGAGAGGTTGGCCAACACCAGTGCGTCTGCAAGGCCGATCACCGGCGGGCCATCGATGATGACGTGGTCGAAGCGCTCCACCGCCAGGCTCAGCAGGTCCGCCATCTTGGGGGTGGACAGCAGCTCCACCGGGTTGGGAGGCAGTGGACCGCTGGTGATGACGAAGAGATTCTTCACCATGCTCGCCTGCGCGATCTCTGCCGGATCAGCATTGCCGGCCAAGTGATTGGTCAGGCCCTGCGCATTCGGCAGCGAAAACGAACGGTGCAGGGATGGGTTGCGCAGATCGCAGTCGACCAACAGCACCTTGCCGCCGGCTTGAGCAAAGGCGATGGCGGTGCTCACCGCAGTGGTCGTCTTGCCCTCGGTGGGGCTTGCGCTGGTGAAGTGGAGGATCTTCGGCGCCCCTTCTGAAGTGGAGAACAGGAGCGAAGTGCGCAGCGAGCGCACAGCCTCCGCCACCGCGCTCTTGGGATCGCGGAACGCAATCAAAGGCACTTCTGCGTCGCTCAGGCCATGTTGGCGCGCCGACGCATAGGGCACCAAGCTCAACACGGGTGCGCCGACACGTCGCTCAACGTCGTCGGTCGCCTTGATGCTGTCGTCCAGCATTTCCAGCAGGAAGGCCAGGCCCACGCCGGCGAAGAGGCCCAGGGCGATGGCAATGGCGAGGTTCTTGGTGAGGCTCGGCTTGTAGGGCGCCAGCGGAGTCTGCGCCGCATCGACCACCGATACATTGTTCTCGCCCACACCGGCGGCGACGCCGACCTCCTTCATGCGTTGAAGCAGCCCGTCGTAGAGCTCGCGGTTGGTCTCCACCTCCCGGCGCAGGGTCTCGTAGTCGGTGCTGCGATCCTGAAGTGCCAACGCCTCGTCCTTCAGCTCACGCAGGCGCTGCCGGACGGACTGCTCCTTACGCAGGTCTGCCTCGTATTCGGCCTTGACCGAGGCTGCGATGGCAGCGGTCTCCCGGGCGACTTCCTCGCGCAGCTCGTCGATCTGGCGCTGGAGGCGCTGCATCTTGGGATACCCGGGCTTGTAGACTTGGAGGTTCTGCTCATACTCGGCTTGCAGGTTGCTGAGGCGGGTCTTCAGGGACTGAATGACCTCGCTGTCCAGCACGCCCGGTGCACCGCCATCGCTCGCTTCCTGGAACTCCAGCCATGCCGCCTCCGCCGCGAACCGCTCCGCCTCGGCCTTGACGAGGGTCTCGTTCATGGTTCGCAGCTTGTTCAGAACGATTTCGAGGCGGTCATCGAGGTTGACGATTTCTCTTTCCCTTGCATAGGCGACGAAGCGCTGCTCCGACTCCTCCAATGTCACTCGCATCTGTTCCAGCTGGTCCTGAAGGAACTCCTTTGCATAGGAAGAGGCGTCATAACGCCGCTCCAGGTTCATGCTGATGAAGTTCGCCGCGATGGCGTTGGCGACCGCTGCCGCTTCCTCCGGACTGGGGCTCTCAAAGGACACGCGCACCAGCCGAGAGTCAGGCACCGGGGAAATGGTCAAACTGTTGAGAAAGAGGTTCTCTTCCGCAATGCGCTCAGCAGCCGCGGGGTCCACCGGCTCGGCGGACGCCTGGGACTGCGTGCCCCCGGTCAGGTTTACGACGACGCCCTTAATGGCGGCCTTGACCCCGCTGGCGAACGACGGCTCTTCAGGTTGCTCGTTCTCGCTGGGCCCGAGACCCACCTGATCGATGACGCGCCGGGCGAGGGTGCGGCTGCGCAGCAGCTCGTACTGCGTGGAATAGAACTCCTGGTCGCCGAACCAGCTCCGCTCTTCTGAGGATACGCTGCCGTACTCGACGACCTTGTTTGCGGTGCGGTCGATCTGCAGGAGCGCGGTGCTCCTGTAGATGGGCGTTGCGTTGAATGTCGCGACGAGCGCGAGCACCGTTGCGAGGACCACCACCAGCAGGATCGTCGCCCGCCGGCGCATGAGCAGGCGCCAGTATTCGCGCAGATCGATGATGTCTGCATCGGGCTGGTCCGTTGCGGACCCGGTGGGATAGCCCAAATCCGGCGGTCTGGCACCGTCCCAGTACGCAAGTTGGTTGCCCGCCGCGTTCGGGGGCGCCGCTGTTGGGACGGGCGGGCGATCGTTCATCGCAGACATGCTGTCAGTAGAGAAGCGGATTGAAGTTTACGAAACCGCGCAGCGTGTCTCTGACATCCTCCAGGAAGACGCGGGAGCCCGACTTCGGCACCACGATCTTGTCGTTTGCGGCGAGCAGGGGGTCCCGCAGCTCGCCTCGCTGAACCTTCTTCAGATCGACGACGTAGGCGCTGACGCCGGAATTCGATGGCTTCGCCCTGAACACAATGACCTGCTCGTCTTTGGCGCGTCTGGTGGTGCCGCCCGCCAAGGCAATCCCTTCGAGAAGGGTGGTCCGGCCGCGGATTGGGAACACCCCGGGCTTGTTGACTTCGCCGCCGATGGCGACCTCCAGGTCCGCATACTCCGAGACGAAGACGTTGACCTGCGGGTCCTGTAAGTAGTCCTTCGCCAGCGCTGCTGCGATACGCTGCTCTGCCTCGGCGGCGGTAAGACCGGCAACAGACACCGCACCCACCAGCGGCAGTGCGATGGCGCCGCCGTCGCCCACGCGCTCTGTGCTGCCAAGCTCCTCCGCTTGGAAGACCTGAATTTCGAGGACATCCCCGGCGGTGATGCGGTGATTGGTGTCCACAGTCGGGTCGCTCGGAACGCCGACCATCGCTGGCACCAGTTGCTGCGCCGACGCCTGGGCGGTTGCCTCCACCGTTCTTGGTCCGCTCCCCGGCAATGGCTGGGCGTTAGGGATCGCCGGGTCTCCCGCACAGCCGGAGAGGAGAACAGCGCCGACTGCGAGCCAAGCGACGGAGTGCACTGTGTACGTCATCGGTCAGTTCCAAGCCCAACGAAAACCTGGGGATGATGCCGGACGGCCGCTGTACTGGCAACATGCGCAGCCGGCCTGCAAGCGGGAGCCGGAGAGAGACCCGACGACCGGTCGTTCAAGCCGCGGAAGGGTTGATCGCAACCGGTGCGCGGCTCAACGGTCGGAGCGGCAGATGGGGCAACAACGGCCATCATCGCTCGAAATCGCGGCTTTGCAGTCCCATCTCGGGCCCAGGCGAGGACGCGCCGACGCCGCTTCGTTCCTGCTGTGCCACGCGCGCAGGTCAGGCCCATGTGCCAGGCGGAACAAGCCCAGCGAGGCCAAGTTTCGCCGCCGGTGCAGGCTTCTGGATGACAGTACTGCCATGATCCGGCCGGATGCCCCAAGCGTGCGACCGTTCGCCACTGGCGATGTTCAGACTGTGTCCAGGCATGGATCTCGAGCCTGCATCCAGCCACCGCGTCGCTTGCCGCAGAAGTCAGCGGATCGGCGCTTGGGCGTATGACTTGGGATTTGGGCCTGTGTGCGGACTCCGTTGACCACCCTAAGCTCTGGGAGACTGTCCCGTGATCGACCTGCACTGCCACATGCTGCCCGGCATCGACGACGGTGCGCATGACCTCGCGACCGCGCTGGCGATGGCCCGTGTCGCGGCGGATGACGGCATCGAAGTGACCGCATGTACGCCGCACATCTATCCGGGCCTGTACGAGAACGCCACAGACAACATCAGCGCCGCGGTCGACGCCTTCCGCAGCGCGGTGGCGGAGGCCGGCATCCCCTTGGAGCTGACGTTCGGAGCAGACATTCAGATCGTCCCCGAGCTCCTTGCCGGTCTGCGCCGCGGAACGCACCCGACGCTGCACGGCTCCAGGTACTTCCTGTTCGAGCCGCCCCACCATACGGTTCCTGTGCGCTTCGCCGAGACCCTGTTCGACACCATGGCTGCCGGCTACACCCCGGTCATCACCCATCCCGAGCGGCTCACGTGGCTGGACGATGACCACTACGGCTGGTTCGTGGACGCGGTCGCGGATGGTGCCTGGATTCAACTCACAGCGGGCGCCGTGACCGGCGACTTCGGTCGCCGGGCGCGCTACTGGAGCGAGCGGATGTTGGACGACGGCATTGTGCACATCCTGGCCACGGACTCGCATGATCCCGCACATCGCCCGCCCATCCTCTCCGCAGGCCGCGATGCTGCCGCGCATTGGGTTGGCCCTGAGGAGGCTAAGCGCATGGTGGATGAACGGCCGCGGGCTGTGCTCGCAGATCAGCCCGCCAACAGCATCGTCCCGCCGCCGGCAGGGCGCGCAGGAGCCCCGATCGGTCGGCCGCAGCGGCGCCGAGGCTGGCTCAGCCGCCTGTTCGCCGGTGAGGACGAGGCGTGAACTGCCCCGAGCGAGGCGACCGCCGCCCGCGCACCTGCGGCAGCCACCAAGCGCCTTCGCCCCGGCGACCCATAAGCCGTGGGCGCCACAATTCCGCCGGAAACCGCTGCAACCATTGAGCGCTCGCGGATACAATCACCCACCGAACATGAGCCCCCGCAAGGAAGCAGCGGCGCGTCAGCACCGTGAGCCCGAGCCTCCGGGGCTGAAGCCATACAGGCGCCATCGGCCGAGAGCGCGCGTAAGCTGAGATGTCCCGCAGCCCGCTCGCGCCCGCGCGCAGTGATTCTTGGAGATCGCCGACCGTGCCAGCCAGCCCTCCCTCAAGCGGGCAGGACAGCGCAGCCCAGGCGGGCATTGCGTTTACCCTGCTGTTGGCCATCATGGCGTTCACGCCCCTTTTTCGGGCGGGCGCGACGCCGCTCGCCGCGCTCGTCAGCCAACTGTTGGGGCTGGCGCTTGTGAGCGCCACGCTGTGGTCGCCGCACCGCATCAAGATCGACCGGCTGCAGGCGGCGACGCTCGTGATGCTGGTCGTACTGCCCGCCCTGTACCTGCTGCCGCTTCCGGCGGTGGTCGCAGATTGGCTCCCCGGGCGAGATCTCTACCGGGAGGCGAGCGGCTACCTGCCGACGCTCCCGGACGCGCACAGCGCCACATTGGCCGTGATCCCCAGCGCGGCGACCAGCGCCGTGCTTTCCCTGGTCCTGCCCGTCAGCGTCTTCCTCGGCGTGCGCGTCCTCCGGCACCAACAACTGGAGGCCCTGGTCGGCTTACTCATCGTCGTCGCTTCGCTGCAGGCGCTGCTGGGTCTCCTGCAGTACGGCACAGGCCAGGGCGGCGGCACGCCGCTTGCCGTGGAGGGGTCGCACCGCCTGTCCGCTGTCGGCACCTACGCCAACCGCAACCACTTGGCTGGTCTCATCGAGATGGTCTTGCCCATCACGCTGGCCCTCCTGTTCTACGCGCTGAGCCGCCTACAGTCGCGCGAGCACAAGGGCAACGCCATCAAGCGCAGCGTCATCAAGCTCGGCTCGCGATCCGGCACCAGCGTCATCCTGTATGCCGCCATTGCACTGCTTCTGATCGTCGGCGTTGTTTTTACCCGGTCGCGCACCGGTATCGCGCTGACCATCCTCGGCATTCTGCTCACGACCGGGGTATTTGCCCGGCAGATCGGCCGCAAGAGCGCACTGGGTCCTGCCGGGGTCATCCTTGTTCTCGCGTTGGCGGCGGGGGTCAGCATTGGACTGGCGCCGGTGCTGGATCGGTTCTCGGCCACCGGGCTGGAAAGCGATGCCCGGTGGCAGATCTTCAACGACACCATGATCGGCATCGGCGCGATGTTTCCGGTCGGCGCCGGCCCAGGTGCCTTTCCCTTCGCGTTTCCGGCGTATCAGTCGCTCGATTTGGGTTGGGCCTTCATCAACCGTGCTCACAATGACTACCTTGAGTGGATGTTCGACCTGGGTGCCGCCGGCTTGCTGCTCACAGCCCTGGTCCTGCTGATCTACCTGTGGCAATGGGGCCGCATCCTGCGTACCGGGGGTGAGACCAGACTTCGCTCTATTCAGATCGGCTGCGGCATCGGCGTGCTTCTCCTCGGGATTCATGAGCTTGTGGACTACAACCTCTACACGCCGGCCAACCAGCTTGTGTTCGCCTTTGCGCTCTCGGTCTTCCTGTACCCGCCTGAGCGTTTGCTGGCCACGGCCGCGCGTTCGCATCGCCGAACGCGTCGGACACCGGACCTGCTCCCCCGAGCGCAACCCGAGCCAATGTCGTCTGGGCCACCGTCTGACCAGATCGAGAACCCGTTCCTGAGCCGGTGAGTGTAAGAATGACAGGCGGATGCGGCCCTGCACTGCTTCGGGCTCAATCATTCCGGTACCTCGGTTCACAAGGGCAGGGTCGAAAGCACTGTCTAACCGGTCGCGAGGCGCCAGCTTCGATACGAGGGTCCACGTACGGATTGAGATGCGGCGCTGTGCCCTGGGCGCGAAGCTCCAGCTTCGCGAGCCCAGTGCGGAATCTCTCCTTCGCGAGTCCGAAAGAACGCTGTCACGACACGCGCAACCAGAAACCAAGACGCGTTGCCCAGCAGTGCCAAAGCGGCGCACACCGCTCAGCGGCAAGGGCAGGGCGCTTGAGGTACCTCCACGCTCGTGAAGCAAAGCTGCGCAAAACGCTCCGCAGGAAAGCCTCCGCTTTTGCGGATGCAGCAAGGCCTGCGCATTGCCCATGACACTGTGACCGTCCGCGGTGCTTGCAGAAACCTGTCAACGTGCGCAGGGTAAGGCTTGGCGACAGACTTCGATTTGCGCTGGCGGCGTCCGCGTGACTGGGGCGGGCGATTGGTCAGGACCTATGCGGTGCGGATTGGAAAGGCCATGGTCTCGATCTGAATGCGCTGCCACACGGCGCGCCGCAGCAGCAGATTCCAGATGATGAAGGTGCAGGCGGTGGCGGCGGCAGCGCCCACCAGGCTAAACGGCGGGATGAGCACAAAGTTCAGGACGAGGTTGGCCAGGGCGGCGATGGCAACGCCCCGCAGGGTGTCGCGCTCGTGGCCGGTCATATTGAGCAGGACGCCGACCGAGCCCATACCGGCCTTGACCAGCTGGCCCAGCGACAGCAGCATCAGCGCCGTCTGGCCGCGCGTGTACCCCGGCCCAAAGGCCAAGCCAAGGATCGCTTCCCCGAAGAAGACGAAGACGAGCACCAGGGGCAGGGCCAGCGCAAGTATGGCGCGTGCGCTCTGCGTGACCAGGCGCTGCAGTCGGCGATGATCACCCTCGACGTGGAGCCGGGCGACGTAAGGCATGATCACCACATTGACGGCCTGCAGTCCGAAGGGGATCAGCATCGCCGCCTGCACGGCGACCTTGTAGACGCCGACGTCGTCGGACGGGCGGAACAGGCCAAGGACCAGGATGTCCGCTTGCGCATTGATCACCTGCAGGCCGGCAGTGAGCGCCAGCGGGATAATCGAGCCCAGCCAGGCCCGCGTTTCATATGCTGGCTGCGGCAGCTGAGTCCGCGGGCGGGAGCGCATCAAGTAAAGCACCCCGGCGCCCGCCGCGAAGGTCAGGATATGCAGGGCGGTCACCACCGGCGTCAGCGGTTGGATGGGATAGAGGGCCAGCGCGAAGAAGACCAGCGCATACTCCAACCGCGGGCGCCGGGCGAGCGGGCGCGGCCGCAGCAGCCCCAGCATCGCGGCGCCGACCGCGAAGGCCAGTGCGGCGGCCAGGGCGTGCAGGGCCATCGCCATCGCCGGCGTGAACGGCTGGGTCGGGAACAGCGCCAACGCCGCAAAGACCAGCAGCACGAGCAGCCCGGGCGCAGGATCTGCTCCGGCAGCGGCGCGGCAACGACGTGGCGCAGGCCGCGCAGCGCGGCACTGCGCAGGTTGCCGAGGGCGATGAGGGGGATCAGCGCGAAGCCGGCGATGAGCGTGTGAATGATCGGCTGGCTGATGTGCTCGTAAAAGGTCCAAACCACCGCGAGGCCGAGCAGAGCGATGCCGCCCGAGGACGCCCAGACCAGGAGGTTGCTCCACCGCCAGAGCCCGCGCATCCGGCCCCAGTGCTCGCCGACCTGGGCGCGCGCCGTCTCACGAGTGACCAATGGCGGCAGGCCGAGCTGGGTCGGCACGGCGAGGATGGTGACGATGGCGAGCACCAGTGCGTACACTCCGTAGCCGTCAGGGCCGAGCACGCGCGCCAGCTGCACCGCCACCGCGAACTGCAGGCCGACGCTGCCCAACTTGATCGCCAAGCTGCCGGCGCCGCCGCGAAGCAGCCGGGCGCGGAGGCTGACTGTCATGATGGTGTCTTGCTCGGCTGCGAGCGGGATAACATTCGCGTTGAGGCGTCTGCGCTGGTGAAAGCAGCCGGGTGGCGGGGGGGCACGGGTAGAGGTCTCGCTTGATCGACGCCCCGGCCGTCGCCTGGAACGGCTGGGCTTAGCGCGTTAACATTATAAACGCCGTTAGTGGCGGACTGCGAGGGAAAGGAGCACCTTCAACTCGATCCACTAGCGGCCCCCGGTTGTCAACGCTGGGGTTTGACTGGTTGCGAAGCGCCAGCTTCGCGACCCCAACGCTGAAGCGCTGCTTCGTGAACCTGAAAGAATGCCGCCACGACAAACGCGGTCAGACACCCCAACACGCCGCCCGCCCGTGCCACATCCCCATAACGCCGCAGGACCCGGTAAACTTGGGACCCTTGAAATCGCTGTGCCCCCGCGATTAAAAACTCGAGTAGACTACGGCGCTTCGGAGAACGCCGACTGTGCGCTACAGGCGCGCATGCAGCGGAAATCCCAAGCCCCTGAGGCTCTACCCCTCGCCTCCAAAACCAGCCCGCGCCGCCATGACTGACTGGAAACGCCTGTCGGAATGCGTCCGTGTCACCTCGCAATGGGTCACGCTCATCGGCGAGCGCTGGCTCTGCGACAAGGGCAAAGAACTCGAATACTGGCGTGTCGAGAAGGCCGACTCGGTGATCGTCCTGCCGCTGCAGGCCGGACACATCTTCTGCGTCGCACCGACCTTTCGGCCCGGCATCGGCCGTGCCACGCTCGACCTCCCCGGCGGGCGGCTGCCGGCCGACAAGGCCCCGCACGAGGTCGTCCCTTTCCTGCTGCAGCGGGAGCTCGGCATCGCCCCCGAGGCCATCCGCCGCACCGAGCCGCTGAACGACGCCAAATGGATCGTCAACAGCGCATTCTCCAACCAAGGCCTCTGGGCCTTTGTCGCCGAGATCGACCCGGCCTTCGCGATACCCCAAGCCATGGTCGGCGCCAAAGCAGCGGCCGATGTCGCCGGCATCGCCGCCTTGCTCGCGCAGCTCGACTGCCTGCAATGCCGCGCCGTGCTGCACGAGTGGCAGCAGCGCGCGCTCTAGGCCAGCCGATGGTCGATCATCAGTCACTCACGCCCGTCGAGCGTATCCGCAACGCCTACGCGCGCTTCGGCGGCCAGGTGATCCTGACCACGTCCGGCGGCGAAACCTCCGCCGCCATGCCGCATCTGGTCGCCGCCGCCCTCGGCAGCCGGGACTTCCCGCTGGTGTTTGTCGATCATGGCTTCTACACCTCCGCCACCTATCGGATGATCGACTACTTTCGCGACGCCGGCTACCGCCTCAAGGTCTACCGCAGCGAGCTGACCCCGGGCGAGATCGAGCGCGACTACTCCGGCTGGTGCGACCCGCGCAGCCCGCTCTTCTCCGCCGTGGTGCGCAAAATCAAGCACGCTCCCTTGAACCGCGCCTTCGCGGAGCTGCAACCTAAGGCCTGGATTCGCGGTATCATGCGCCACGAGACTCCGGAACGGCAGGCGGCCCAGCTGGTGCAGTACAAAAACGGCATTTACCAGGTGCACCCCATCCTGGACTGGTCCCGCGACACCATGCTGGGCTATCTTAGCGTGCACGCCTTGCCGATCAACGAGGATCACTGGGATCCCACCAAGGGTCGCGATCAGCGCGGCGAATGCCTCATCGGCGACAATTGCGGCGTCAAGGCCGCAGACCAATGACCAGCAGGGCGACAGCAACCCCCAACCTCCACCCAGTTCTGCAGTGCCGCGCGGCCCGGCAACACTGCGCGCCGCATGCCCAGCCCAAAGGCCACAACGCGTAAAGGTCCCATGTCTGATTCCAAAAAGATCATTGTCCTCGGTGGCGACGGCTTCTGCGGCTGGCCCACCTCGTTGCACCTCTCTGCGCTCGGGCACGACGTCGTCATCGTCGACAACCTGTCCCGCCGCAACATCGACAACGAGCTGGAGGCAGAAAGCCTCACGCCGATCAAGCCCATGGGTGTGCGCACCCAGGCCTGGAAGGAGCTTACCGGCCGCAACATCGAGTTCTACAACTTCGACGTCAGCCGCAACTACGTCCGCCTGCTGGATCTGTTGATGGACTATCAGCCGGACGCCGTCATCCACTTCGCCGAGCAGCGCGCCGCGCCGTACTCGATGAAGAGCTCATTCCACAAGCGCTACACCGTCGACAACAACCTCAACGCCACGCACAACCTGCTCGCCGCCATCGTCGAGGCCGGGCTCGATACCCACGTGGTGCACCTCGGCACCATGGGCGTTTACGGGTACGGCACCGCCGGCATGAAGATCCCGGAGGGCTACCTCAAGGTTCACCTCAAGACCGACGACGGCGAGATGGTCGAAAAAGAGGTGCTCTATCCGGTCAACCCGGGCAGCGTCTACCACATGACCAAGACGCAGGATCAGCTCTTTTTCGCGTACTACAACAAGAACGATAAGGTGCGCGTAACCGACCTGCACCAGGGCATCGTCTGGGGCACCCAGACCGCCGAGACCAAGCAGGACGAGCGCCTGATCAACCGCTTCGACTACGACGGCGACTACGGCACCGTGCTCAACCGCTTCCTGATGCAAGCCGCCGTGGATTTTCCGCTCACCGTGCACGGCACCGGCGGTCAGACCCGCGCTTTCATCCACATCCAGGACATGGTCCGCTGTATCCAGATTGCCGTGGAGCACCCACCCGAAAAGGGCGACAAGGTGCAGATCTTCAACCAGATGACCGAGACGCACCGCGTGCGCGACCTCGCCAAACTGGTTGCCGACATGACCGGCGCCGACATCAGCTTCGTCTCCAACCCGCGCCAAGAGGACGACGAGAACGACCTCTTTGTCGCCAACGACAAATTCCTGAGTCACGGCCTCAAGCCCATTACCCTTGAGGGCGGCCTAATGGAAGAGGTGACCGACATCGCCCGCAAATACGCCGGGCGCTGCGACCGCACCAAGATCCCCTGTGAGTCCTACTGGAACACGAACCGTCGCGAGAGTGCCCACGCTGCCGATGCCGCCGAGCAGCACGACCCGGTGCAGATCCGTGAGGCGAAGCATAAGTAACGCCAACGTTTCGCCCCGTCTGCCGCCGACGAGGGGGCCAGCGTAAGAGGCAGAGCCAGAAGGCGCATCGCCGCGGGCGGAAGGGGTTGGCGAGAAGGCGGACTTTTCGGGGTCATGAGCCCTCGCAGAAACTTGTTTTGGGGCTAGCGTCGCGGCATCATGTGGGTTGAGGGCGCCCGTTTAGCAAACTGCCTCGATCACAACTCCGACCACTCGGGCAGGCGCAGGGCGTAGGGTGGACAAGCGAAGCGTAGTCCACCAGCTTACCGACGGTCTAGCGTCGCGGCATCTTGTGTGCTGAGGGCGGCCGTTTAGCAAACATTTAGCAAACGGGGGAGAACTATAAGATCGCCTCCAATATGGCCAGTGTCACGTTCCATACTCACAAGGTCGTCCGCCGACTCCGCGAAGCCGGTTTCCAAGAGAATCAGGCGGAGGCTCTCATTGAGGCCCTTCGCTTCGCTCTTGAATATTCGGAGCTCGTTACCCGCAAGGATTTGCAGATCGAGCTCGCGCCGATCAAAAGCGACCTGACGGTAGTCAAGTGGATGCTGGGCCTCCTGCTTGGAGGCGTTGCCGCCCTAGTGCTGAAGAGCTTTTTTTGACATGACCAACCGCCGGAAGTATGGCAACGGCATCCCCGCCACGAGTTCCAGACCGTCAAGCAGCACCAGTCGCGGCAAGAATGCCGCCACCACACAGGCAGCCGCCGGTTGCGGCGTGGCACCGGCCAGTGCGATTCGCATCAACGCTGCGCATTCTAGCCGGAGTAGGGCGCTTGACAGCACTTCACCCTCGAACGAAAAGTTCTGTAAAGTCCGGGGGGTTTATACGCCGGCGGACCTGCGTCCCAAGGGGCAATGCCGCGAGCGATCTGGAGCACGGGACACCGCAAATGCCAAGCCGTATACTCTCCCGTGTCAGGCTGACCAGCACAGCTCCTGCCGGGATGCATGCACGTAACCGCGCAACGGACACGCTGCCCGGTAGTTGCTGGGGCGACTGGTGACAGTGACAAAAGGAGGCGAAGTCATCCAGAGAGACTAACACCCACATTTGAAGAAGACGACCGACGCGACAGCGCGCCGAATCCCACGTGGCCCCATCATGATGACCGATACGCCCTCTGCAAAACACATCCTCGTCACCGGCGGCTGCGGCTTCATCGGTGCCAACCTGGTGCCGATGCTGGAGTCCTCCGGCTACGCCGTTCGCGTGCTCGACAATCTCTCCAAGGGCAGCACCGATTACCTTGAGGGCTCCACCGCAGACATCCGCATTGGCGATATCCGCGACCGAGCTGCCGTTGCCGCAGCCCTCGAGGGCATTGACGCCGTGATCCACCTCGCCGCATACGGCTCCGTGGTCGAATCCGTTGCGGACCCGGAAGACAACTTCGACGTCAACGCCCGCGGCACCTTCGTGATGCTGGACGAAACCCGCAAGGCAGGGATCTCGCAGTTCATCTTCGCATCCACCGGCGGCGCCCTGATCGGCAACGCCGAGCCACCGGTCGACGAAACATCCCTGCCCCGCCCCATCTCGCCCTACGGGTCGAGTAAGCTCTGCGGCGAGGCCTACTGCAGCTCCTTCGCCGCTGCTTACGGTATGAGCATCACCGCCCTACGATTCGCGAACGTCATCGGCCTCTGGAGCTGGCACAAAAAGGGCGCCGTCACTACTTTCGCAAAGGCCATCCTTGAAGACCGCCCGATCATCATCTACGGCGATGGCTCGGCCACCCGGGACTTCCTCATGGCGGACGACCTCTGCGACGGAATCCGACGCGGTCTGACAGCGAACCTACCCGGCTTCAACGTCTTCCACTTGGCGTCCGGGCGCGAGGTCTCCGTCGCCGAGCTGGCCCGTATTATGTGCGAAACGGCCGGCAAACCGGACCACCTGATAGAGCGCAAAGACAAGCGCGCCGGCGAGGTGGAGCGGAACTTCGCGTCCTTCGAATCCGCGCGCACGTCGTTGGGGTTCTCGCCTGCTTATCGGCTTGAAGAGGCCTTGGCAGAAACATGGCGGTGGATGGCGAACGAGGGTGCCGCCGACCCATCCGGCAAAGCCTAACCAGCCTTCGTCTCACCACCGTCAACCCAACGCGCAACCGACGCGACCTCGCTCGCAAATTGTTGTTCTCTCGCCAGCCGGACAGGGGTTTCCTTGGACCCCAGCCAAAACAGGCACAAGCTGTGTCCTAGCCGAGTGAACCCGAAACCACAACCACCGAGCCGATTCAGAAAGCCGTAACGTATGCCTGTGAATCCCTGCGGGAAGACTGCCGGCTCGCTCCGAAGCGAAATCCTGCTATGTCTTGCCAGATAAGCGCGTTAAAGAGCCGGCTGGCGAGGGGCCTCGGGGCGCAGGGTTTCGGCCAGTTGGTCCAGATAGTTGTGCGCTTGGGCGAAGTGCCGCTCTTGCTCGGGGCCTGGGGACCGCAGGGTTATGGTGAGTGGCTCATGGTCTCGACAATCCCAGCCTACCTGCTCCTGGCTGATGGCGGATTTGCAGGCGCCGCACGCCGCAAGATGAGCATGTTGGCGGGCGCGGAAGACAAGACCGGTGTAAGGCGTGTCTTCCAGAGCGCCTGGATGCTTCTCCTGTTCGTCTCTCTCGCCCTTATTGCCCTCGTGCCGGCCGCTGTCTACAGTGTAAACTTGAGTGAACTTCTCTCATTCAAGGAGATTGGGAACGATTCATTTCGTATCGTAGCGGTCTTTCTGCTGCTGTACGTCCTGGTGGGCTTCCAGATCGGGTTGCTCACGGCGAACTTCTGGATCGTTTCTCGCTATCCGACCGCCCTCTTTCTAACGGGACTGACCGCCCTTATCGAGTTCCTACTCCTGCTGTTCATCGTGCTGAACGGGGGCGGCTATGTCGCGGCTGCCGCGGCAATGCTCATCGGAAGGTGTTTCGGTTTCCTGTGCTTACTCACTGTCCTGCTCCTGCATGGTATCAGGCCGCGGTACGGCATCCGATACGCAGAAATCGCCGAAATCCGCCGGTTGTTCAAGCCATCTGTCTCCAGCATGGCGTTCCCCCTGGGAAATGCCCTGAACGTCCAGGGCACCCGAATAGTGGTGGGCCTGGTGCTTGGTCCGCCGATCCTTGCGCTTGTGGCTGCGGTTACCACCCTTTCGCGCCTAATCTCTAAGGTGCGGGTAGCTGTAAACCAAGTCCTCTTGCCCGAACTGAGCCGCATCTACGGCAGTACAGACGCGGCCCTCTTTCGGCGTCTGTTGTTGCGGGCCAGCCAGGTCGTACTCTGGATGTCGTTGTTCGCGGCCCTGCTCATACTCTTCGCCGGTGAAGCAATTTTTCACGTTTGGACCAACGCGCAGTTAGATCTAGATGCTCCGTTGTTCTATTTGCTGCTCATTGCTTCGGTCATCAACGCCACCTGGTTTACCTCTTTGGCGCCTCTGATCGCGACGAACCAGCACATGACCGCGGCGGCATACTATGTAACGATCTACGGTTTCGGCTCGCTCGGCTTGACGTACATTCTCGCGACCACCATCGGAATTTCCGGTGTGGGTTGGTCGGCCGTTCTCACGGAACTGATCGCGGGGTCGGTCATCTTGACCCTATCCCTACGTTTTTCTGGCCTGAATCTCGTCACTTGGGCACGGTCGGTCGGCCAACCGCCCTTTTTCTTGGTCTCCGAGGTGCGACGCTTTCTTCACGTTCGTCCGGCCGGTGTCAGGTAGACCGTAAGGAATGAGCAGAAAACCAGACTTCTTCATCGTCGGGGGGCCAAAGTGTGGCACCACCGCCCTCGCGAGGTACTTATCGGAACATTGGGACATCAGGTTCTCGAGCGACAAAGAACCGAATTACTTCTGCAAGGATATCGCCCCCGTTCGTTCGTCAAGAATAGACTCGGATCAGGCATATCTGAATCGGTTTTTTCCTGGAATCGAAGATGCAAGGGAAAAGGCCATCGGTGAGGCGTCCGTCTGGAATCTCTATTCGACCCATGCGGCGAAGAGAATTCTCCGCTTCAACCCGGATGCACGCTTTATCGTCATGATTCGCAATCCCGCGGATATGGCCTTCTCGCTCTATTCCATGTTGAGCTTTCAAGGACAAGAGGACCAGCCGACCTTCAGAAACGCTTGGGAACTGCAGGACATCCGGAGGCGGAGCGGCATCAATCCGCCCGGTAACTGGTCCGACATCAGTGTGTTGTTGTACAAGGACGTGTGCAGTCTCGGCAGTCAACTTGAACGGCTCTACGACACGGTTCCACCGGACCGGGTTCTGGTCCTGTCGCAGGACGACATGAGGGAGAACACAAAGCGAGTTTATCAGCGAGCCCTTGGTTTTCTAGGGGTGTCGGACGATCTGCGAGCGACCTTCCCGAGAACTAATGAAGGACGAAAGCTCAAGAACTCCTTCATCGTGAAAATCGCGCGTACACGGACTGCGATAGCGGCCGCGAAATCCCTGAAGCAGACCCTTGGTATTAAGACACTAAGCTTCGGACGACCTGACCTGGTGATGTCGAGTGAGACACGAGCATTTCTGAGCCGAGAGTTCGCGCATGAGATATCCAAGTTGGAGAACCTTCTCGGCTGGAACTTGAGCGCGTGGAAACCGACAGCGCCAAGTTGATCGACTGCGCGCTCAACTTGCCATGCTGCAAGGCTTGCGCGGTGTGCAGAGAGATCGGCGCTCGAATGGAGCGGGGCGTACACGGAAGGCTTTCGCATCTTCGAAAGGGTAGTAAATGAGAACGGGTAGTAAATGACGCATGTCCACGGTCTTCGGCACTTTTCCGATCACACAGGAACTCGCGCGCCGCGACGTCAGGCGTCGGCGCCTGGTCGCGCTGGTGTTCGTGATCTACGGCTTGCTGATTTTCGAGGGCGCAATCCGCAAGTGGGTGCTGCCGGAGGCGGGGCAGGCGCTGTTTTTCATCCGCGTCCCGTTTACGCTGCTTTTGTATTGGCTTGCGTTCTACTACCGGCGCTGGCCGCGCACGGTACCGCCGCTTTTTTTTGTTTACATCGTCATGGCTGCTTCGATCTTCCTGCTACCCGTTCAGTTTTTTGTGGGGGAGTACAGCGAGCGCCACATCATGCTCGCCGCGTACGGCTGGATCATGTACTTCTTTTACATCCCGCTCGCCTTCCTCATAGGTGAACAGTTTCGGCGCGAGGACCTGGATCAGATAATACGCTTTACACTTTGGCTGGCAGTAGCCGCTGCGCCGCTGGTCCTCCTTCAGTTCTTCGCACCGAAAGACAGTGTCTTAAACCTGGGCTCAGGCCTGTCCGAGGATACGCAGTTCAAGAACCTCGGCGCCGCTTTAGGATACGTGCGACCAACCGGTTTCTTTACTGCCACGAAGGGACAGGTGCTGTTCGTCGCGAGCGCCGCAGCCTTCGTCGTCGTTTCCTTGATACAGTCTTGGCGGTTGCGGGCTACCGGCCCGCGGCTAGTCTGGACCAGTGCCATCGCTGTTTTCGCGATGCTTGCTGTTAGCGGCAGCCGGGGGATGTTTGCGAGCGTCGCGGTCATTCTGGGCGCAACCGCCTTCGCCGGACTCCTGACTGGGCAGCGCAGCATCGCCTTCAAGGCCGGTGTTATTCCTTTTCTGCTCGTGGTTGCCGCGGCGATTCTTTGGCCGATTTTTTTGCCGGAGGGGTTCGAGGTCTTCATGGCTCGGTGGCAAGGAGCCTGGGAAAGCGAAACCCACGTATTCGAGTACGGGTTTTTTGGCAGGGTGCTCTGGGGGTTTTACGCGTTTGTGTTCCATCTATCCGACACGCCGATACAGGGTTACCTCCTCGGCATTGGCGGCAACGCTGCACAGCAGCTTTCCTGGGTTCAGTTACCACCTGCGTTCTACGCTTGGCAAGGATACGGTGGGTGGTCTGAGGACTCTTGGAGCCGGCACATCATCGACTTAGGCATTTTGATGGGCATTGTGACAATCCTCGGCCGTATCGCGCTTTCCGCCTGGCTCGCGCTCACGACCCTGCGCGCCACGCTCCAAACGGGAGACGTGCTGCCCTTCGCCCTGTGCGGATTCATTTTCCTTCAGATTCTCTATGGGCAGATCCAGGGCCAGGGGACACTCAACGGATATGTCTGGATCTTTCTCGGATTCTGCCTCGCGGCCGCCAAAACCGCTACCGGTCGCACAGGCCCGGGCGCGCCCAGCGGTTGATTGCTGGCGCAGCAATTCAATAGCATGACCCATCATCCCCCCCCGGCGCAAACTGCACACGCGCGCGGCAGGAATGCCATGCCCTGAGCGAGCCTATTTTATGATTCTTGCGGTGAACACGTCCTCCAATGCGATGAACCACATAGCCGCCGGTTTGGCCAGAGCGGGGCTGTTATCCAAGTATGTGCGTCCTTACGCGAACATGGACAGAGTCTGGGAGCGACGAGTTTCCCAGCTCCCCGTTCTGGGCCGAACGTATAAGCGTACGGTCGGAAGACGTACCATGCCCGAACCATTGACCCTCGTGAATATCCGCGAGTCGGGCCGGATCCCGGACTTCCTGATGGCAGCGCATCAGCGATTCCCCGCCAGGCTTGGCGCACACAAGTCAATACGCCAATCGCTGATGCATGCCCGCACGGCGTCCGTCGCACATGCCGCCGTGAAAGCATTTACCGGCGAGCGCGCGGTGGTCTCCAGCTGGGGCACAGCCGAGCCAGTGTTCCGCCTTGCCCAGGCGCGCGGCGCACTCTGTGTCCTCAGCTATCCGCTCGCACATCATCGATTCACACGCCGAGTGCTGGCGGAGGAGTCTGAGCTACATCCGGAGTTGGCCGACACGTTGACCGGCCACGACCGTCCTCCTTGGCTGCAAGAACGCTTCGATGCGGAAATCGATATGGCAGATTACATCCTTGTCGGTTCCACCTTCGTCCAAGAATCCTTTATTTCGGAGGGAATACCGAGCGAGAAGCTTGTCGTGATTCCCTATGGCGCCGATACAGGTCTATTCTCTCCCGCGGAACCGAGCACCAGGAAGACAAGCGACTTTCGACTTTTGTTCGTTGGCCAAATCGGCCAGCGTAAGGGAATCTCGTATCTGTTCGAGGCGGTAGATAAGATCGCGGGCCCGGGCATATCGCTCACGCTTGTCGGTGAGATCCAGGGAGATGGAACGGCTTTCGAGCCCTACCGCCACTTGTTCCGCCACGTGCGGCAATTGCCCCGACCGGAACTCCGGGTGATTTATCAACAGTCGGATGTCTTTGTCTTTCCAACGATCGTTGAAGGGATGCCATTGGTCGTACTCGAAGCAATGGCAAGCGGACTCCCCGTCGTCACGACCCCGAACGGTCCCGGAGATATTGTGCGGGATGGCATAGACGGCTTTCTTGTTCCGCCGCGAGACGCGGACGCAATTGCGACCCGAGTGAATTGGCTCAGGCAGGATACCGAGATGAGGTATGAAATGGGTCGCAACGCCCGCAATCGAGCGCAATCCTTTACCTGGAACTCCTATGGTCAACGTGTCGTAGCGCATCTAAAGACCTGGCTCCGCGACCTTGAACAGGAAGATTGCAACAGCGCTGGGACCAGTCGTGGCCATGCCAGCTAGGAATAGGGGCTGTGGACCGAAACGAAGGAGTGATTCGGAGCATGGTAGATCGACTGTTACCAGGAAGCCTTTCGTGGTCTATTGGAACAATATTCCGTCTCCCTATATGGTTGAGCGATTCAATGCCGTCGAGGCTCGTGGCGCTTTCGAATTCGAAGCGTGGTTCAACGACCGCACAGAAACAGACCGAAGCTGGGAGGTCAAAGAATCCGACTGGCGGTTTCGGTACCGCTACTTGCCAAGGACAATGCTTCTTGGACGAATACAACACTGGCCATGGCTCTTGTTCGGCCGTAGGCCCGATGTCCTTTTCAGTCTACACGCCCAACCGGCATTCGTAGTCGGTTGGGCTATCGCAAAGCTCCGCGGTGCCAAAACCGGCTTTCGGGTACTTAAAACTTTTGATCGTTGGGTTCCCAGGCATCCAGGCAAAGAGTGGCTCAAGAGATTCCTGTTCCATCACGTGGATGCAGTGGAGACACCTGGTCCGGACGGTAGGCAGTATGCGATGTCTTATGGCACGCCGCCGGAGCGTGTGTTTTTCGCAACCCATACCGTCTGTCGCCCATTTTTCGAGTCCGGTGATTTCCGCCTCCAAGCGAAACGTGAGCAGGTCAGATCCGCGCTTGGTCTCTTCGGGCCGACATTCATTTACGTCGGACGGCTCTGGTGGGGTAAAGGTGTTCGGGTTCTGCTGGAGGCCTTCGAGCGCGTGCAGCGGGAAGCGACGCATGAGGTGAGTCTCCTCTTGGTTGGCGATGGCGCCGAAGAAGGTTACCTCAAGCGCGTTTGCAAAGAACGCGGCATACGCAACGTCGTATTCGCTGGTTACAAGCAAAAGCGCGAACTACCGAGGTACTATGCCGTGTCCGACGTGTTTGTCTTTCCGACGCTAGGCGATCCTTACGGCTTAGTCGTAGACGAGGCCATGGCGTTTTCACTTCCTGTCATCAGCACCAGCGCAGCCGGTGAGATCCGAGTGCGCATTCAAGACGGTGTGAATGGCTACATCGTGCCGCCGGAGGACAGCGCGGCTTTGGCGACCCGGATGCTCGAACTTGGGGAGAATCTTGATCTGCGCCTGCGAATGGGCAAAGTTTCCTCAGAAAGAATACGCGATCACACCCCAGAACAATGGGCGGAGGATTTCGAGGAAATCGTGAACACCCTACTTGAGCGAGAAAGTCAATGAGATTGGGTGCCCCCTGGCACATGCTGCTCCACTACCTCAACCATCCGATGGGTCGTTTGGACCGTGCCGGAACGATGGCGCGAATCCTTCGCTGGCAGCTCGGAAGTCGGATGCTCAAGGCGCCGGCCATCATGCCCTATGTGGATGACCTGCGCCTGGTTGTCGAAACCGGCATGCACGGCGCAACCGGCAATGCCTATGTGGGCTTGATGGAGTTCAACGATATGGCCTTTGTGGCGCACCTTCTGCGTGAGGATGACGTTTTTCTGGATATCGGTGCCAACGTTGGGACCTACAGTCTGCTTGCCGCGAGCAGGGGAGCGCGGGTCATCGCAATGGAGCCGGTACCGGGAAGCTATGAGGCTCTGCTCGACAATGTGAACCTCAACCGCCTTCAAGCGCGGATAGACGCCAGGAATCTCGGCGTCGGCGGCAAGCGCGGCAAACTTGAGTTCTCCACATCCGGCGGGCCAACCAACCATGTGGTTCCCGCTGGAGCACCCGTTGAGGGCACGATCGCTGCTGCAGTCGACACGCTTGATCGGATAGCGGAGTACACGCCGCCCACGATGATCAAGATCGACGTCGAGGGATTCGAAGCCGCGGTCATAGAAGGCGCGACCGCAACCCTCTCCCAAGCCTCCCTCCTGGCGCTCTTGATCGAACTCAACGGCCTTGGTGCTCGCTACGGATACAATGATTCGGAGATCCACTTGAATCTTGTGTCACGGGGATTTCATCCCGTAAGTTACGATCCTTTCCAGCGACGCACAACGCGTCTTGACCACCACAATCCAAAGGTAAACACGCTTTACCTCCGGCGATCATCCGAAGTCGACATCAGACTGAAGGAAGCGCATCCCATTCTTTGGCGAAACGTTTCAATCTGAGTCCGGGACGCTGGAGCATTCTTGCGGCGACGTCTACGGTGAAGATCTTGCACGTCATTTCCACAATGGCGGATCGCTATGGGGGTCCTGTCACTGTTTTGCGCTCGCTTGCGCAAGAGCAGGTAAGGAGAGGACACGAGGTTACGATCTGCGCGACCAATCTGGACTACCCGAAGGGCATCCTAGATGTCGCGACGCACGAGGCAGTGTGTGAGAACGGAGTCGCTATCTGGCACCACAAACTGCATTTTCGGCCGCTACATTTGTCCGTAGCGTTAGGAAAATGGCTACTGACCTACGTCGCCGAGTACGATGTAATGCATGTGCATGGATTGTATCGCTTTCCCCCGACGTTCGCTGCCGCTGTTGCGCGGCAGAAGGGGGTGCCGTATTTGATCAAGCCGCATGGATCGCTTGATCCGTACATGTACAAGCAGAGCGGCTGCAGTGTACCGCTCAAGCGGCTTTATGAGCGCCTTTTCGACTTCCGAAACCTCAATCACGCCGGGGCGATACACTACACAACAGACGAGGAGGCGGCGCGGGCAGCATTTCTGGGGTTACGTGCTCCAAAGGTTGTGGTTCGCTCCGGTGTCGACTGGGAGGAGTATGTGTCGTTGCCGCGGCGAGGTCTCTTCCGTGACCAACTGGGCCTGCGGCCAGATCAACCGCTGATCCTGTTCCTCGGCCGACTCAACTTCAAGAAAGGGCTGGACTTGTTGATTCCGGCGTTTGGGCAAGTACTCCGCTCACTGCCCGATGCGTGCTTGGCGATCGTCGGGCCGGACAACGAGGGCTTTGGCGCCAAGGTGCGGCAATGGTGCATCGACAATGGCGTTGAGCAGCAAGTTGCCTTCGTCGACCACATCCCGCCGAAAAAGACACGCCAGGCGTACGCGGACGCGGACGTCTTTGCCCTGACTTCATACACAGAAAACACCGGGATGACGGTGGTCGAGGCCATGGCCTGCGGGTGTCCCGTGGTAATCTCGGATCAGGTGAACATTTGGCCGGTGGTCGACGAAGCGGGTGCTGGTGTCGTGATTCCTCTGGAACTCAATAAGATCAGTGACGCCTTGCTGCGCGTTCTAAGGGATCGGCAAGCCGCTGCCCGAATGGGCGCTGCTGGCCGCGCAGCGGCGAAGGAACAGTTTTCTTGGGAGAACATCGTCGACGAGCTCGATCGGGTCTACGAAGCGCTGGCGCGGGGCGAGCCTCCGGTGGATGCGGCGTAAGCGCAGCCGTTCTGAGCGCTGGGATGAAAATGAGCAGCGCCTCCATAGGATGATCGCTATTGCCTAGCGGCGTTTGAAGATCCTCGATTGAAGCGTCGCGATGAAGCAAGCCTGCCGTTGGTGACCGTGGATAAGGCTGGAAAGTCAGTTTACGGGGGTTCTCGGTTTCCCCGTCGTGACGCTTGGCCTGCTCAGGGCGCGATAAGAGAGCGCCCCAACGGTCGGGCTGGATGTCAGCCTCAAAGGAAAGATCGTTCACGATTGCCGTTGCCGTATTCGACCAGTGCATGCGGAGCATGTTTGTTGCCCCCGCGGCGTCCGAGTAGACGACCCCGAAGTCGCCCGGGTAGGTTGTGCCCGGTTTGGGCGTCCAACCATCCAGCGCGGCAAGAGGCACGGCGGCCCTTAACACGTAGTGGGCTCTGCCGCGCCGGATGGCGATCGTTGCGTCTTCGATAACTCTTACGCGGTCGATACGCGTGGTCTTGACCGAAGTGAACTCCACGGAGTCGGAGAGGCCTGGACGTCGGTAGTCGTAAAGGACGGCGACGGGGTTGCCGCGGTATATGCTGAAGAGGAGCCGGATGTCGCCTGGGGCGGGTCGGTTGTGTTCACTTTTTTCACGCTGGGTCTCTCGCCCCTCCCTACGTGTCAACCTCAAGGCCGACAGTCGCCTTCCGGATTCTTGTATAAAGAATCCCAGGGCCAGCCGAGGAGGCACCAAGCGTGAGCGAGTCCACCGAAGTCCTGACCGAGCCGAAGCTGGAGCGACGCACCCGGCGACGGTTCTCCGCTGCCGAGAAGCAACGCCTGCTGGCCGAGGCCGATGCCTTACCGCATGGCGAGCAAGGCGCCTGGCTGCGGCGCAACGGCCTGTATGCCGCACAGCTCAGCCAGTGGCGCAAGGCGCTCGCCGAGCAGGGCACGCAGGGCCTGGAGCCCAAGCGCGGCGGGCGCCAACCGGCCGACCCGCGGGATCGCGAGATCGAGCGCTTGCGTCGCGAGAACGCCCGCCTGGAGCGTCGCGCGCAGGTGGCCGAGGATCTGGTCGCGCTCCAAAAAAAACTCTCGGACCTGCTCGAACAGGTCCGCAGCGAGCCCGCGCCATGAGCGCGCTCGCCGAACGCCCGGCGCATGTGCCGCGCAGTCGCGCCTGCGCGGCGCTGGGGCTCTCGCGCACCGGCACCTATCCGCGCGCGCGTCGGCGCCGCAGCGAGCCTCAGACGGCGGCGGTGCAGCCGCGTGCGCTGAGTGAGCCGGAGCGCCAACAGATCCGCGATCTGGCCCACAGTGATGAGTACCGCGACGCGAGCCTGCCCGTCATCCACGCCACGGAGCTCAACGCCGGGTGGATCATCGCCTCCCTGTCCACGTTCTACCGCGTCCTGCGCGCCGACGGCGAGGCCCGCGAGCGCCGTGCGCAACGCGCGCCCGGCAAGCATGCGGTGCCGCACCTCCTCGCCGACCGACCGCATGCCTGCTGGAGCTGGGACATCTCCAAGCTGCCGACGCTCGAGCCACGCCGCTGACTGAACCTGTACCTGATCCTCGATCTGTACAGCCGCTACGTCATCGCCTGGATGATCAGCGCCAAGGAGAACGGCGCGCTGGCCCAGCACCTGTTCCAGCACGCCCTGACCCACTACGACATCCGCGGCGGCCAGCTCACGGTGCATCAGGACCGCGGGGCGCCGATGATCGCCGAGACCTACCGCGACCTGCTCGCCGCCTTCGGCGTCGAGCCCAGCTATTCGCGCCCGCGCGTGAGCAACGACAACGCTGTCAGCGAGTCGATGTTCAAGACGCTGAAGTACAGCCCCGGCTATCCGGGCCGCTTCGCCGACCTCGACGACGCCCGCAGGTGGATGACCGGATTCATCGAGCACTACCAACGACGCCCGCACGAGGGCATTGCCTTCTACACCCCGGCCGACGTCTTCCACGGCCGCATCGAGCCGATCTACGACCGCCGCCAGGGCGCACTCGACGCCCACTTCGCCGCCCACCCCGAGCGCTACCCCAACGGCGTGCCCAAGGCAAAGCGACCGCCCGCGGTCATGGCGATCAACCCCCAGGACGGCCTCGCAGCCCTCGGCGAGATCGGCGCCACAGCCCCACCTGAACCCATCAGCGCCACGCCCGTCAGCCTGCCGAGCGGTGAGCCGACTTGAACACGATGTACGCCAACGCGTTCCGGCGGTCCTGTGACTTGCGCCACCCCGGCCATCCTTGGGAGGGAGGGAGCGAGCACCCTCTTGCCACCTGGGTGCTGTTCCCAGCACAGACCTTGGCCCGGTGGCCATCCTCGGTCGGTCGGTCGCTTCGCACGCAGCCCATCGCCCGGAGCCGCGGGCCGTGTCAAGGCGCAGCGCCCGCAGCGCAGCGCGGGCGCTGCGCCTTGACACGGGTCGCGGCGGAGGGAGACTGGGCGGAGTGCGAAGTGGCCGAGCGACCGCGCTGCCGCGCGTCTCGCCCGTCATCGACTCCGCCCCCCACCAGCAGCGAGCACGCGCCATATCGAACTAGCAATCACACCGGCGAGTGTCGGAAACAGGTTGACATGTTCCGCACCGCACCCGCGGCTGGATCAACACGCCGCGCGATGACCAGTTCGACGAGAAGTGCCAGGATGTCTGCGAGACGTACCGGCTGGCGCCGGAACGCGCCGCCGCCGGCATCGAGACACGCAGCATTGACGAGATGACCGGCGTGCAGGCGCTCGAGCGCAGCGCGGCGAGCTTGCCCATGCGCCCCGGCCTGATCGAGCGGCGCGAGTTCGAGTACATCCGCCATGGCACCCTGACCCTGATCGCCGCCTTCGATGTCGTCACCGGCAAGGTCAGCTACCACCTCGGCCCGACCCGCACCGAGCAGGACTTCGCGCAGTGGTTGGCCGACATGCTGGCACAGCGCAGTGCCGACACACCGTGGCACCTGATCATGGACAACCTCAACATCCACTGCTCGGAAGCGGTGGTGCGCCTCGTCGCCGACGCCTGCGGGCTCGACATCGACCTCGGCATCAAGGGCAAGCGCGGCATCCTCAAATCCATGGCCACGCGCGAGCGCTTCCTGCGCGATCCCAGCCACCGCATCGTCTGCCACTTCACGCCCAAGCATGCGTCCTGGCTCAACCAGATCGAGATGTGGTTCTCCATCCTCGCGCGCAAAGTCATCCGCCGCGGGAATTTCCGCTCCCTCGACGACCTGCATCAGAAGCTCACCTCGTTCATCGATACCTTCAACGAGACGTTGGCCAAGCCGTTTCGCTGGACCTACACAGGCAAGCCGCTGGCGGCGTGAATTGTTACATGGCCTCGGCATTTTCACAGCGCGGCACTAGGCATCCTGCGGCCGAGTCGATGAGGACTGTGGCTTCTACGCACGTGGAGGCGACGGAGCTTCTGTGGTCAAGGGCCGGATAGGCGCGCGATCGGTTTACGATGTCTTTGATGTGAAAGCGCTCCGAGGGTTTTATACGGCATTTCATACGATCCGGTACATGCGGCCCGGGCAGATTGCGTGGTACGTGCTGCGGCGGGGGCTCGGGGTTGGGGGAGGCGCTATCCGGCGGGGGCCGCTTTGGGTGCGGGGCATCGCGAGCCGTACAGCGTTCATCGAGCCAGAGACTGGGCAAGACTTGGTTGAGGGCGTTGCGTTTCTGAATCGGTTTCGCGCCTTTGGCGCCGGCCCGATGGACTGGCGGGCGGCGGCGATGCCAAAGCTTTGGCGCTACAACCTGCATTACTTCGACTACCTGCATTGGCCGGGGGTGAGCGAGGGCCGCAAGGCGGAGCTGATCGCGAGTTGGATCGCTGAGAACCCGCCCGGGACGCCGGATGCGTGGGAGCCTTATACAGTGTCGCTGCGCATCGCGAACTGGGTAAGACTCTTCATGCAGCCCAAGTGGCGAGAGCAGGTCGCCCAGGGCTGGCTTGACAGCCTGGCGGATCAGGCGGCCTGGCTGGCGCGGAATCTGGAGTACCACATCCTCGCCAATCACTACTTGAAGAACGGCAAGGCACTCCTGTTCGCCGGACTCTTCTTCCGGGGGCGTGACGCGGATGGATGGCTCCAGTTGGGCAGCCGGATCCTTCGGGAGCAGATCCGCGAGCAGTTCCTGCCCGATGGGGGGCACTATGAGTTGAGCCCCATGTATCACGCTCTCTGCCTGGAGGACTTGCTCGATGTCTGGAACCTGGCCCAGGGCTCTGAGCCGGGGCTGGACCAGGAGCTGCGTAGGGAGATCGAGGGCACAGCGTGGCGGGCGCTGGATTTTTTGGCTGCGATCCTGATGCCCAATGGGGACATTCCGTTGTTCAACGACTCTGCCGTTGGGATCGCCCCTACGCCCGCGGCGCTGTTCGGCTATGCCGAGCGGCTCTTCCGCTATGAGCGGCCTGACGACCTGCCACGCGCATTGATCGACTCCGGCTATTTCCGGTTGGGCGACGGGCCCGATCGGATGATCATCGATTGCGGGCCGGTGAGCCCGTCCTACCAGCCGGGCCACACCCACTGCGACGTGTTGAGCTACGAGCTGGCGCTCGATGGCCGACCGATCGTCGTCGACACCGGTGTCTACGACTATGAGCCAAGCGCCGAGCGCGCCTTGAGCCGCAGCACCCGGGCGCACAACACGGTGGGCGTCGACGGTGCAGAACAGTCGGAGATTTGGGGGGTGTTCCGCGTGGCGCGGCGGGCGCGGCCCTGTCTCGCCGAACTCGCGCCGCATACTGGCCAGGGTGTCCGGTTCGTCGGAGAGCTGGAGGGCTTTCCGTTGGTCACCGGATGTATCCGCCACCGGCGCGAGGTGATTTATGAGCCGCCGGCGGCCTGGCGCGTTGAGGATCGCGTCTCGGGCTCCGGGCGCCACGACGTGGACTCCTGGATACACCTACACCCCGATTGGTCGGCCGAGATCAAAGGCGGGTCGATAGTGGTTGCGGACCGTGCGGGCACGGTGATTGCGGTGATTGACCCGCAGCCCGGCGTCGCTGTTTGTATAGAGGCGGGACAGTACTTTCCGTACTTCGGGACGAAGTTGCTCAAACAGGTCGTTCGTTTGAGTGTGCGCGGCCCGCTGCCCATAGCGCTTGGCTACGCGATCCGAAAGGCCGGCGCGGCGGCGGTCTGAGAGCCTTGCTGGGTCAATAATCAATCAGGGAGGTCAGTAGGTACGATGCGGATCTTGTTCTTGTCCCATTACTTTCCGCCCGAGGTCAATGCCCCGGCGTCGCGTACCTATGAGCATTGCGTCGAATGGGTACGCTCCGGTCATGAGGTGACGGTGGTGACCTGTGCGCCGAATCATCCTCGCGGGGTGCTTTACGAGGGGTACCGGAACCGATGGTTTCAGACCGAGGAGATGGACGGCATTCACGTCATTCGCCTGTGGACCTACCTCTCGGCCAACGAGGGCTTCTTGCGGCGGACGCTGAATTATGTCTCCTATATGTTCGCCGCGATTGTGGCGACGCCGCGACTCCCCAAGCCGGACATCGTGATCTCGACCTCGCCGCAGTTCTTCAATGGCCTCGCCGGCTGGTTCGTCAGTCGCCTCAAGCGCGTGCCCTGGGCGCTGGAGATCCGCGATCTTTGGCCGGAATCCATCGTCACCGTCGGGGCGATCAAGAATCCGCTGATCATCCGGGCATTGGAGCGGCTGGAGCTGTTCGCCTATCACAACGCGGATGTGATCGTCCCGGTGACCGATGCCTTCAAGCGGTACATGATTGGCAAGGGGATCGACGCGCGCAAGATGTCGGTGCTGAAGAACGGCGTGAATCTGCGGCTGTTCCAGGAGCGCGACCCGGCGACACCGGAGGCGCAGGCGTTGGCGCGGCAGTTGGGTGCAGAAGGTCGGTTTATCGCGGCCTATGTCGGCACGCACGGGATGGCGCACCACTTGGAGACGATCCTGGAAGCGGCCGCCCTCATGGACAACGACGACATCCTGTTCGTCATGGTCGGCGATGGCGCCGAGCGGGACAGGCTGGCGGCCAAGCGCTCCGAGATGGGACTCAACAACGTCGTGATGCTGGACCAGCTGCCGAAGGCAAGCATGCCGGCGCTGTGGTCTCTGACCGACGTGAGCCTTGTGCTGCTGAAGAAGTCGGACCTGTTCAAGACCGTGATCCCGTCCAAGATCTTCGAGAGCATGGCGATGCGGGTGCCGATCATCCTGGGTGTCGAGGGTGAGGCACAGACGATTATCGAACAGGCGGGGGCGGGCATCTGCATCGAACCGGAGAACGCGGAACGGCTCGCCGAGAGTGTTCGAATGCTCTACGAGGATGGCGCCCTCGCCCAACGGCTGGGCGGGAGCGGCCGGAGGTACGTGCAGCAGCATTTCGACCGGGCAGTGCTGGCCGACCGCTATCAGAGGGTGCTTTTGGACACGATCGCGCTTGCAAGAACCCGGACCCAGTCGGGGGGAGTCGGGACTGCCGGCCATTGAACACCGGCGGTGCTCTATGCCCTGGTGGCGGGGAGTCTCTGACTGGTCGGTCCACGAGGTTAGTCAGGCAATGTCTCTCGGTCGCCCTCTCAGCGAGACTGAATCCTGACCGGCCAGTGCTGGCTGTCATGGGCGCTCACGGCGGGCGCCAAAGACCGGGGGTCGGAGTCCGCTCACCGTCTGGATGAAGCGCCCCTGTCCCGTGGTGCCGCTGGAGGAGACGATCTCCGTGGACGCGGTCGTGGCAGCGGTTCCGCTACACTTGCCTGAACCACTGAGAACCACTGAAGTGCAGCACCGAGTACAATCATGCCCCGCCGCCTGCCCATCGGCATCCAGACCTTCCGCGAGATCCGCGAGGGGGAGTACTACTATGTCGACAAGACCGGCTTTGCGCTGCGTCTGATTGAGGAGGGCAAGTACTACTTTCTCTCCCGCCCCCGGCGCTTCGGCAAGTCGCTGTTCCTGGACACCCTCGCGGAGCTCTTTGCCGGCAACGAGGCCTTGTTCCGAGGGCTTGCGGCGCACGGGCGGTGGGACTGGGGGCGGCGCTTCCCGGTAGTCCGGCTGAGTTTTGCCGAGGGGGTGCTGCGCTCGCGTGCCGATCTCGACCAGCGGATCGGGGAGGTGCTGGCGGACAACGAGGCCAGGCTCAACGTGGCGAGCCCACACCGCAGCCTGCCGGGACGCTTCCAAGGGCTCATTGCCGCTGCCCACGCCGCCCATGGCGAGCGGGTGGTCGTGCTGGTGGACGAATACGACAAACCGATCCTCGATAACCTCACAGATCCCGACACGGCGCGAGCGCTGCGCGACGGGCTGCGGAACCTCTACTCGGTGATCAAGGGTGCCGATGCCCACATCCGCTTTGCCTTCCTCACCGGCGTGAGCAAGTTCAGCAAGGTCAGCCTGTTCTCGGGGCTGAACAATCTCCGAGACATCACCGTCTCGCGTGAGTATTCCGTGCTCTGTGGCTACACCGAGGCGGACCTGGACACCGTCTTTGCCCCAGAGCTCGAGGGGCTTGATCGCGAGCAGATCCGCGCCTGGTACAACGGCTACAACTGGACCGGCGAGGCGGTCTACAACCCGTTCGATGTCCTGCTGCTGTTTCAGGAGCGGCAGTTTCGCGCCTGGTGGTTCGAGACGGCGACGCCGACCTTCGTGGTCGATATGCTCACGCAGCGGCGGGTGTGGCTGCCCCAGCTCGGGCAGTTGCGTGCCGACGCCGAGCTGCTGTCGGCGTTTGACGTCGGGCGCATCAGCACCGAGGCACTGCTGTGGCAGACCGGCTACCTCACCATCGCCGAAGAGGAGGAGTGCTTCGGCGAGTACCGCTACCGCCTGCGCTTCCCCAACCGGGAGGTCTACCAGAGCCTCAGCAACAGCCTGCTGAAGGCCTGGACACCCAACGGTCAGGAGACGCTCGGCCATAAGGCGCGGCTTGGCGAGCTGCTGCTGGCCAACGACTTTGCCGGCCTGGAGCAGCTGTTCACCGCCTTCTTCGCCAGTATCCCGACCGACTGGTACCGCAATAATCCCATCGCCGAGTACGAGGGCTACTATGCGAGCGTCTTCTATGCCTACTTCGCGAGCCTGGGTCTGGACCTGACGCCGGAGGAGAGCAGCAACGCCGGACGGCTCGACCTGGCGCTGCGGTTCAACGGGCATGTGTATCTGTTCGAGTTCAAGGTGGTGGAGCTCGCCCCCGAGGGACGGGCGCTGGAGCAGATCAAGGCGCGCGGCTACGCCGAGCGCTACCGTGCCGGCGGGGAGCCGATCCACCTGATCGGCGTGGAGTTCAGCCGCGAGCGGCGCAGTGTGGTGGGGTTTGAAGTGGAGACTCAGGGGTGACGTGGGCTCCGGGCTGGGTTAGGAACAGCTTGTCAATCCCCGGCGCAACGCCGTTTCGTCTCAGCCCTCTGGCTTCGCCGTCCTTGCGGCCTGCTCAACGACCCATACCCTCAATGCTGCTGTGGTAAGCGTCTTGGGTTGGTCGTCAAAGGCGCGTACGCCTTTGTTTGTGCGCTCATCCGTGTTCAAGGCGAGCTTTATTTCATCAGTGTGCGTGCAACGCGCAGCGAGGCCTGAAGAATATGTCCCAGCAAACGGTCGTATGGAAGCATGAATATTGGCAACTGATGCTCGTCCCCGTTTTGGCGGTCCTGGCCTACCTGACGTTTCGTGACGGCCTCCAGCATATGGCTACATCATGGAACGCTGACGAGTACAGCCATGGCTTTATGCTGCCGTTTGTCGCGCTCTTTCTGGTATGGCAACGAGCTGCGACGCTGCGTCAGATGCCGTTCACTGGATCATGGTGGGGGGTTGCGCTGGCGGCATTCGGTCTCTTCGCTTTCTTGGCAGGGGAGCTTGGAACAATTTATACGGTGGTGCAGTATGGGTTCTTGGTTACCTTAGGGGGACTGTTGCTCGCATTTCTAGGGTGGCGCGCTTTCACTGTCATATTGCCGGCCTATCTGTTGCTGTTCTTTATGGTGCCATTGCCGGATTTTCTGTACCACAATCTATCGGCACAACTCCAGTTGATTTCCTCGGAGCTGGGTGTATGGCTCATCCGGCTGTTCGGGATCAGTGTGTTCCTCGAGGGAAATGTGATCGACCTTGGGAACTATCAGCTTCAGGTGGTGGACGCTTGCAGCGGGCTGCGCTATCTGTTTCCGTTGACTGCGCTGGGCTTTATTGCCGCGGTGATTTTCAAGGGCGCGCTTTGGAAGAAGGTGGTGCTGTTCCTTTCGACCATCCCCATCACAATCCTGATGAACAGCTTTCGGATCGGGGTGATCGGGGTGCTGGTCGAATACTGGGGCATCGAGATGGCTGAGGGATTTTTGCACGACTTCGAGGGTTGGATCATCTTCATGGCCTGCGGTGCGCTGCTTGTGCTGGAGATGTGGGGGTTGTCCCGTGTTGGAAAGGATCGCCGGTCACTGATGGATGCATTTTCGCTCGAAGGTCCCGGTCCGCTGCCTGCAGGGGCGGAGCGCCGATATAGAAACATTCCGCGCTCGTTTGTTGCAGCGTCCTTGCTGCTGTGCTCCGGTGCGGTCGTGGCGTCTGTGCTGCCGAGTCGTGCCGAGGTGATTCCAGACCGGCGGGACTTTCTGTTCTTTCCCACCGAGGTAGGGGGCTGGACAGGTACGAAGACGCATATGGGGCAGAAGTATCTTGATGCCCTCAAGCTGGACGACTATCTGCTTGCGGATTTCCGGGATCCCCTCGCTGGATCGGTGAACCTGTATGTGGCGTACTACGCGACGCAACGCAAAGGCGCATCCGTGCACTCGCCGAAGACGTGCCTCCCGGGGGGTGGCTGGCGGCTGCAGGAGTTCTCGCAGCGCAGGCTGGAAGGCGTGTCTATCGCAGGTCAGCCGTTAAGAGTCAATCGTGCGCTGATCCAGCTCGGCGAAGAGCGACAACTTGTCTATTACTGGTTTCAGCAGCGGGGACGGTTGATGACGAACGAGTATGCGGTGAAATGGTTCCTGTTCTGGGACGCCTTGCTCAAGAACCGGACAGACGGGGCGTTGGTGCGACTTACAACATCAGTCGGCATCGGTGAGGATGCGGTCGCGGCTGATGCTGTGTTGGAGTTGTTTGCACGGTCCACCGCCGGGTCGTTGGAACCGTACATTCCTCGGTGAGGTCGTCCGCTGCGTTAACAGGCTGGACGAGTGACGAGTGCACGGCGGCGAGAAAGATAGCTCGCGCAGAGACGCAAAGTCGCAGAGAAGAAGGGAGATCACGCAGGTAGAGCGGAAGCCGCCAAGCCTTGCCGGGCTCGGCGTTGACTATCGTCCCGGCGGCGTTCGCTCACATCGACCATGGTCGAGCCCGCCAGCACCCGTCAGCATGCGCCCGTGATCTGCCGCGGGGGCGGGACACAATCACCCGTGCCACAGAGCCACGGAGAGCGTCCGGAAGCAGTCCCGGTCTCCGTGGGTCACTGCCTCTGTGTGAGCCCGTTCGACGGCGACGCGGTGCAGGCCGCTTGGCCGGGAGGATGATCAGTGCCTCGGGTGCATTCTCGCTTCTGCCCTTTGCTCCTCTGCTTCTGTGCGCGCGCCTTATCCTGCGGCGGAAGAGGTTTGTCCTCGCCTTGGCGTGCGCCTGCTCTCACGCGGCGTCTACGGGAGCGAGCACATGATTGCGGGGCCGCAGCTTGCGGCAAGCAGATGACCTCAAGCGCTTACTCCCCAGACGTATTAGGGGTCAGCAGTGTCGGTGTGACCAATGGCGAGGTAGCCCACCGCTTCCGTGGTGTGGCGGGTCTCGGAATCGCGTGACTGTTCCTCGTCCACCCAGATGGAGACGGAGTCCCGGGTTTTGTGGTTCCATCGGAGGTTAGCGGTGTCTCCTCCGTCCCTCGTCTGCATGTCCGCGAGCAGGACAGGGAGCTCAGCGAACTGGCTTTGTCCGTCTGCACATGTGGTAGAGAAGTCGATTGCAGACGGCGTGTGGGTCCTGTCGTCGGCGGTCGCCCCGACTGCGTAGGGCATGCCGTCGATCTTGCCGCAGCCGGGTTCCCAGGCCAGGTAGGTCACCGTCTCAGAGGGATGGGCGCCTTTGTTGGCTTCTTCCCGCTGCAATTGGGCTTCGAAGCCGGCGACATCGATACCCCGGAGGCGCGTTGTGATGGGGGCCGGATCGTTGACGGTCGTCACGCTGCTCAGTACCACTGGTGGTGTGGAAAACTCAGCTTCGAACAGCACCAGCTCGGCCGTGCTGTCGTTGTCAACCTCGGTTCGTCCCGCCTCGAGCAGGGTCCCGCCAGGCAACTGATGAACGCCGCGTTCCAATACGACATAGCCAACAGTCTCGTTCGCGTGCCAGCCATCGAGATAGTCCCATTCCTGTAGCCAGACCCAAAAGCCATCGTCGTCGAGGGACTCGATTCTTGCAGTGACAGGCTGTCCGCCGTTGGTGCTGGCGGGGCCAAGAATGATGATCGGGTCCTGGAACGTCCTGGTGAAGTCGACACGCTGCGGCCTGTGGTTCAGGGTGAGCTGGCCAGCCTCGATTCGGAGCTCGGACGGGAGTATTTCAACGTAGTCCGGGCGCGTCAGTGTGTCGTTTCCACCGGGGCCTGTGACTGTGAGCTCGACGTCGAAGGTCCCGGGATCGTTATAGGTGTGGACCGGGTCCCGCGCGGCGCTCGTCGCGCCGTCGCCGAAGTTCCAATGATAGGTGGTGATGTCTCCGGTGGAGGCGTCCGAGAAGTGAACCGCAAACGGGGCTGGGCCGAATGTCGTGCCGGCGGTGAAGTCGGCGGTGGGCGGAGACGGCAATACGCTGACGAGGTCCGGCTTGGTCTCGTTGGAGCTGCCTCCCGGGCCTGTCACTGTGAGATCGACGGTGTAGACACCTGCGTCACGGTAGGCATGCACCGCGGTTTGACCCGTGCTGGTGTTGCCGTCGCCGAAATCCCAGCCGTAGGTGTCTACCGCGCCGGCCGAGCTGTCCTTGAAGGTCACAATGAGCGGGGCTGGGCCAGTGCTGCTGCTTGCCGTGAAGTCGGCGATCGGCGGTGCATGGGAGACGACGATCGCAGCAGGCCTGGTTGCTCTGGAGGTACCCCCGGGGCCGGTGACATCGAGGCTGATCGTGTACGTCCCAGGAGACGCATAAGTATGGGAGGGCGATCGTTGCGAGCTGCTGCCGCCGTCGCCAAAGTCCCAGGCGTATGCCTCGATCACCCCGGTGGAGGCATCAGTGAATGCCACGTCCAGGGGCGCAACGCCGGTGGCTCCAGCGATTGTGAACGCTGCGCTGGGCGTTGCGTATGTGATGGTCGTCGCTATTTCCTCGGAAAATTCACTGCAAAGCGTCTCGTCCAGGTTGCAGGCCTTGACCGCGAAGTGGTAAGTGGCGCCTTCGTCCAGTCCGTCGACAGTAAGTCTTGTGGAGGGGGATTGTCTCGCCTCGTCGTAGACGCCAGCCTCCTTCCCGATGTATACCGAATAGGAGGCAACGCGTGGGTCATTGACCGCGTCCCATTCGAGGGTGACTTCGGCACTCGGCGCGAGTTTCGGAAACAGGATACACGCGGCGAGGGCCAGAGCCACTGTCGAGGGTTTCGTGCACACCACCACAGGCTTCGAAGTGTTGCAGAAGTCGCACCACGCAGAGAGTCCAGGGGTCATGTCTCTTGCTGTCCCGCGAATTTCCGTCCCGCATGGCGAGCTGTGCGCCGCCAGGAAGATCAGAAACCGCTTTCAGTCAACTAAGGGAAACGCTTAGTGAAGGGCAGGGTAATGCATTGACTCTGAATATGTGTGACCCTTGTTGCATCTTCGGATCAACAGTTCGAAGCCGCGCCGCGTCAGGCGGCCAGGGACGCCTGGCCAGTGAAGGCGTGTCAGACGCTGAGGGGCAAGCACGCTACGAGGACGAAGCGCCTCATGCGAGCCTTCGGCTGTGTTTCGCGAGCGTGGTGAAGATGGCGTCTGCGCTGCAGCCGATGCTTCGATCATCGGCAAGCCGCGCCGCGCAGTCGTGACGAGTTGCTACGCCAGAACAGCGCTGGCGGGCGAGTGGGCAGGGTCGTGACAGGTGGTCGCGGTCAGGGACCAGCGGCAGTGGTGGGTTCAATCACGAGATACCCTAAGCCTTCCGTTGTGTGGGATATCTCCGAGTCGGCAGATGTCTCTTCGTCGATCCAAACGGAGACGGATGCGGGGGTCTTGTGCAGCCATCGCACATTCGCAGTGTCCGGACCGTCGGTGGTTTGCATGTCGGTGAGTAGGGTGGGCGGCTCAGCGAACTGCCCGTGCGCGGCAGGACAGGCATCGGAAAACACGAGCGTAGATGGGGAGTGTGTCCTGTCGTCAGCGGTGGTGCCGACCTTGAACAGCAGGCCGTTGACCTCGCCGCAGGATGGCTCCCATGCAAGGTAATTCACCGCTTCCGCGGGGGGCGATACGGTGCTGGCCTCCTCTGCCTGTAAACGCGCTTGAAAGCCGGCGATATCGATGTCTCGGAGACGGGTCGTGACGGCGTTTGTGCCGTTCACTGTTGCGACGCTGGCGAGCACGACAGGTGAAGACGAGAACGGCGCGTCGAAGAGGCCCAGTTCCCAACTTTCATCACCGTCGGCGACGGTCTGGCCGGCTTCTATCCAGGTGCCGTCAGGCAGCTGGTGGACGCCGCGCTCGAGGACAACGTACCCGACGAGCTCGGCGGTGTGGGTGCCGTTCAAATAGTCCCATTCCTGCAGGTGGACCCAAAAACCGTCAACGTCCACGCTGTCGAGCCGCACTGTCACAGGGTCCCCACCGGTCCCTTCGGCAGGACCGAGAATGACAATCGGATCGGCGAACTGCTGAGCGAAGTCGACATGCTGCAGCTCGTGGGTCAGGGTGAGCTCACCGGCCTCGATCTTGAGCTCCGGCTGCAGGACTTCGACGAGCCCTGGCTGCACGAGGGTGTCGCTGCCGCCTGGACCCGTTACGGTCAGCGCGACGTCAAAGATGCCGGGATCTTCGTAGGTGTACGTTGGACTCGACTCGGCGCTGCTTGAGCCATCTCCAAAATGCCAGACGTAGCTCGTGATCAGGCCCTGCGACGCGTCGGAGAATTGGACAGTGAGTGGTGCCGCGCCGGTGGTGGACGCAGCCGCGAACGCCGCAGCAGGGGCGGGCGGTGCTACGCTCAGCAGATCGGACTTGGTCTTGGTCGCGATGCCGCCGGGGCCTGTCACTTCCAGCACGACGGTATAGAGACCTGGCTGGTTATAGGTGTGCACTGCGGTTTGGCCGCTGCTGGTGCCGCCGTCGCCGAAGTCCCAGCGATAGCTGTCCACCACGCCTATCGATCGGTCCTGGAACGTGACGAGCAGCGGGGCGACGCCATTGGCTGTGCTTTCTGTGAAGTCGGCTGTGGGCGGAGCATGGGAGACGACGACCGCATCCTGCTTGATGGTGGATGAGGCTCCCCCCGGGCCGGTCACGGCCAGTGTCACGGTGTAGGTGCCCGGAGTGGGATAGGTGTGCACGGGGGAGCGTTGCGTGCTGGTATTGCCGTCGCCGAAATCCCAGGCGTAGGTGTCGACGGCACCGGTGGAGGCGTCAGAGAAGGTGACCGTCAGGGGCGCGATACCACTCTGTGCGCCAGCGGTGAAGTCTGCCTCCGGCGGTCGGTAGGCGATGGTGGTGGAGATCTCCTCGGAGAATGCACTGCAGAGCGTGCCGTCCTGATTGCAGGCCTTGGCCGCGAAGTAATAGGTGACGCCTTCATCCAGCGCGGAGACGGTTGCAGTGGTCGAGGTGGACGCTTGCACCTGGTCGTACTCGGTGCTGGTCTTGCCGTAGTGCAGCTCGTAGTAAGCGACGCGGTCGTCAGCCACTGGATCCCATGCCAGGGTGAGCTCGGCGCTTGTCGCGAGGGCGGGAACCAGGGTGGCCACCGCCAGTGCGACATACCTCGCCTGTTCGCAGCGACGCGACGTGGCGTGCTCAGCGACATAGACGCGCTTTGGACGCGGCGGTCTGTAAGACATGGCTTCGATTTGTGGCTGAATGAGCGAGCGCACCGCCGGGGCCGTCGTGGGAGACGTTGGCGGCTATGGGGCAGTATCCACAATAGATACTGCGAGCCCGCAAGGTGGGAAGGATTTCACGGATATGGAGTTGGCGGTGTCGCGGCGGGAGGGCTGGTCAGCCAAGCCGAGGCTATGGCAGATCACGGCTCCGGGCCGTAGTAAACGTGCTTTGATGGGGCAGTGCAACCGCAACCAGCTGGTCAGAGCCGCTCGGCCGCCATTGCGGTGGCTGCTGACCAAAGGTTGCCGGGGCGCGGGCTCAGCGGTTGTTGAAGACAGGGCGCACAATGTACGCGGCGATGGCCACCAGGCTGACGATTGCGGCCGGGTTGGTTGGGGGAATTGGGGTGCGGCATGGGCTGCACACGGCGTCGACGCTGATGGTCCCGAACAGCCGGGGCAGGAGCGCGATCTCGCCGTCGTTGGGGCGTCGATGCGGGCGAAGTCCATTGGGCTTGATCGGATCATCTTCCGGTCGCCCGATGTATAGCCGGGGCCGCCATGGAAGTTTCCGGAGTCCTGCTGCGTCAATTTTCTCAGGATTCAGGTCGTGCCGACTTTGCGGTCGTTGTGGCGTTGCGTGAAGTCTGCGCGCTCGGCAGACGTTGCAGCTCGGCAGGGTGATTTCCCCGGCGAGGCTCGGCTCGGGGTGGATGCCGTGACGCCGTGTGCCCGGCGTTGAGCCGGGCACGCGGCGGGCGGGCTGAAAGCCGGTGGCCCCGGGGTCAGCCGCCGATGACGCCGCCGTCGTTGCGGGTGATGGCGAGCACGCTCGGGCGCGGTGGGATGCCGTCTGCGAAGTCCGGCCAGCGCGTGGCGGGGTCCTCGAAGGTGGATTTGCGCTCGAAGCCCGGGTAGGCCTCGGTGCCGTCGGCGCCTGGGTGCTGCACGGCGACGAACAGCGTGCGCCCGTCCGGCGTGAAGCGGGGGCCGCACATCTCGGCGCCCACCGGCACACGGAAGAAGCAGCGGGCGGTGCCGCGGCCGGGGCCTTCGGTCTCCAGTGCATAGATGCCGTCGGCGCCGCCGGAGGTGACGGGCCAGCCACCGCCCTGGTCGGTGGCGACCCAGAGCCGCCCGGACGGATCCACGGCGCAGTTGTCCGGGCAGGCGAACCAGCCGTCCGCGCTGGTGGCCGGGTTCCAGTGCGCGGCGACGGCTGGGTCGGTGGGGTCGCCGGCGCGCACCAGCAGATCCCAGGTGGCGGTATCGGCGGCGTGGTCGCCGTCCTGCGGGGTGATCTCCAGCACCTGACCCCAGAGATTGCCGGTGCGCGGGTTGGCGGGGTCCGTATCCGGATAGCCGTCCTTGCCCCGGTTCTTGTTGTTCGTGAGGCTGACGTAGACCTTGCCGGTGAGCGGATTGGGCTCGACGTCCTCGGGGCGGTCCATGGGCGTGGCCCCAAGCAGGGTGGCGGCGCGGCGGGTCTCGATGAGCACGTCGGCCTGGGAGTCGAAGCCGTTGGCCGCCGTGAGCGGGCCGTGCCCATGCACCAGCGGCAGCCATTGCAGGCCGCCGTCGTCCCCAAGCCTGGCGACGAAGAGGGTGCCCTGATCCAGCAGGTCGCGGTTGGCGGCGCGGGCCGCGGCGATGCGCCGGCGCATGTCCTGTTTGCGAAAGTGCACCTGTCCACCCGCGTCGATGCGTCCGACATAGGACGCCTCGGCGGGGGCTGACGCGGGGTTGGGGAGGGGCGTGACGGTGCCGGCGGTGACGAATTTGTACAGGAACTCGAAGCGCTGGTCGTCGCCGGAGTAGATCACGAGCCGGCCGTCGCCGTTGACGATGCACTCGGCGCCCTCGTGCTTGAAGCGCCCCAGCGCCGTGCGCTTAACGGGCATGGCCTGCGGGTCGAAGGGGTCCACCTCCACCACCCAGCCGAAGCGGTTGGCCTCGTTGGGCTCGGCGTTCAGGTCGAAGCGCCGGTGGTGCCTGGCCCAGGCGTAGCGGGCGGCGGGCATGCCGCAGCGGGCGTAGTTGCGCTGCTCCGGGTGGCCGTCCAGGCTGCCCGCGAAGTACAGGTGGAAGTTCTCCTCCGCCATCAGATAGGTGCCCCAGGGCGTGATGCCGCCGGCGCAGTTGTTGAGCGTGCCGATGACGCGGGTGCCGGTGGGGTCCGCTCGGGTGCGCAGCCGTGGGTGGCCGGCGGCGGGGCCGCTCAGGCGAATGGGCGTGGTGAGGGCCTCGATGCGCCGGTTGAAGCGGCTGCCCGGCACCAGATGCCATTGGCCGCCGGCCTTGTGGATCTCGACGATGGAGCCGCCGTGGGCGGCGAGCTCCGTGTCCACCATGGCGCCGGTCAGGGCGGCGGCGGGGTCCTCGGCGTCGGCGAGGCCGGGGAACATGAGCCCGGTGTTGGTGTATTCGTGGTTGACGCACAGCAGCCCGTGCTCGCTGTTGCTGGAGCCGAGCGGCAGCGGGATGTAGCCGATGAAGTCGTTGTTGTAGCCGAATTGGCGGCGCTGGGCGGCGGCGTTCGGGCGCTGCGGGTCGAAGGGCGGGGCGCCGGGCAGCAGCGGGTCGCCCCAGCGGATCAGCACTTGTGCACTGTAGCCGGGGGCCACGTGGTGGGTGGCGTCGACGCCGCGGGGGATCTCCGGGAAATCGAAGCGGGTGGGGTCGTCCGGCGACGACGATGCAGGCCCCAGCGGTTCGGCGGTGGCGGCGGCAGCAGTGCCCGCGGCGAGTCCTGCCAGCGGACCGGCGGCCAGGGCGCCGAGCGCTCCGCGCAGCAGGTCGCGGCGGCCGAAGCGGCGCTGGATCAGGTCGTCCAGGCTCGGCTCAGTGGCCGGATTGACGGGGATGTCATCCGGATCAGCGACTGGATCGAGCTTGGCGTGGTCGAGGGTGGACACGGTAAGGGCCTCCGGGAGCCGGCGCCCATGCGGCGGCGGCTGGCTGCTCAGCATAGACGCCGCAGTCTAACCAACCCGCCGGCTGCGACGGTTGCAGAACAATGACAGCTCGCCGGGCGCTGTGGGAGCGGCATCCTTGCCGCGACGAACTGCTGCCGATGCGCTGGAAGACGTCGCGGCCAGAGGCCGCTCCCACGGGCGGCACTGGGCTGTGGGAGCGGCATCCTTGCCGCGACGGATGCTGCCGATGCGCTGGAAGTCATCGCGGCCGGAGGCCGCTCCCACGGGGCTCAGTCGTCCGCCGGTTGCTCGCCGCCGCGCAGCTCCGGATTGGCCGGCAGCGGGCGCAGGTAGAGGAGCACCATCACCACCAGAAAGGCCAGGGCCACCCCGTTCAGCAGCGCCGAGAAGACGTCTGCCGTGAAGCGCTGCTTGGTGGGCGGTGTGTCCGGCGTCAGCCCGGGGGAGGCCGGCAGCAGCGGGTCCACGGTCTCCGGCGTGTCCAGGGCCAGGGACAGGCGCAGCGCCGTGTCGAAGGGCAGGCGTTGGGGCAGCCGGGTGAAGACGCCGGGTACGAAGGCGGGACCGGACTCGCGCAGCGCGTCGTCCTCGCGCTTCGGTATGCGGGTGGCCAGGACCGCTTGGCTGGAGACGGTATTCAGGGTTTCCTCCACCGTCGGATAGCTCCCCGCGGGGATGCGCGCCGGGCGCAGGAAGGGGTAGCGCAGCGCCAGGTTGGCCCCGGCGAGGCGCGTCATATCCACCAGCGTGAAGCGCGGGTCTTCCAGGAGCTTGGCGATGCCGGCATGCCCCTCCTCGACCATGCCCACCAGGGCGTCCAGCTCGCCCTCGGCGAGTCGTTCACCGGCTTGGGCGGGGTTGCGGATCTGCACCACCTCCACCTGCTCCAGCAGGCCGGCGGCGTCGAGCAGCATCCAAGCCGTCTTCCAGCTGCCGCTGCCCTTGGTGCCGGTGCCGACACGCTCCCAAGCAAGGGGGTCGGTCGCGTCGTCACGGGCGATGATATGGGCGAGCCGGCTGCCCGCCGCCCCCACGGCCTCGATGTCCTGTATCCGCGTGATGCTGCCTTCGGGGCCGATGTCGAAGAGCTCCTCGGCGCCGAGCAGGCCGAAGCGGGCGCTGCCGTCGCGCACCGCGTCCGCCGGCACGGGCTGCTCGGTCACCTGAAGCCGCCGGGCGGGCATGACCTCGTGGATGGCCTCGGCGGCGCGGATGGGCAGGTAGCCCATGTCCGACAGTGGCGATACCGCCAGTGTGACCGTGCCGCGGGGCTCGCGGGCGACGGGCGCCTCCGGCAGCAGACCCAGCTCTTCGAGGTGGCGCTTGGCGACGTCGCGATAGTCCTCGCCGTTGCGCTCCACGCGGGCGTTCAGGCTGCGCATGTCGTCGCTGCTGATGCGCCCGGCGAGCTTATTCCAGGCGGCTTCGAGCTGTGGATGCCGTTGCAGGATTGCTTCGCGGACCAGGGGCGCCGGCCGATAGATGGAGTAGAACCCCAGATCGTCCTCCAGCGCCACGATGCCGTAGTCGTCGAGCCGGGCATCGGTCATGAAGACCTCGGCGGCGTTCACCTGCTGTTCGGCCAGTGCGTTGTAGATGGCGTTGCGGTCGCCCACCGGGAAGAGCGCCACCTGGCCCAGCCTGAGCCCATAGCGCCGGGCCAGCGCGTAGAGACCGTCCACCGGTCGGGCGAGGTAGCCCTCATCCGCTGCGAAGCTGATGGCGCCGGGAAGGGCCGCGAGGTCGGAGATGGTGGTGACATCATCGCGGAGCGCCAGGTCCCGGCGGATGGCCACAGCGAAGCCGTCCTCGACACCGAAGGGCTCCAGCCAGCGCAGCCCCAGCGGCGTCACCAGCTCGCGCACCGCCGTCGTCGCCGTGCGCGGGTCGCGGATGCGCGGCACGCCGCTGAGGCTGAGCAGGCTGCCGTCGTACTCCGGATAGGCGTCCAGCACGCCGCGCTGGATGGCCTGCAGGCTCTTGCGGTTGTCGCCGTAGGGGATCGCGCGCTCCACGCGCACGCCGGCGTCTTCGGCGAGCAGGGCCATCATTTCGGCGAGGAGCTTTTGCTCGGTGAAGTCCTGGGAGCCGATGCGCACGGGCTTGAGGTGCTCGCCGCAGCCGCCGAGCAGCAGGGCGAGCGTCAGCAGCGCAAGCAGTGCCGGTGTTTTGAGCAAGATGCCGATGCGTCCGTTGCCAAGCGCGCTCATGCCGGCTGCTCCTGTGCGCGCTTGCCCACGGGCTCCTCCCGCAGCGCGCGCAGGAAGGACACGATCTGCAGGACCAGGATCACGGTGAAGGGCACGGCGCCGAAGGCCGCCATGGCCTTGGCCACCTCGACGCTGCCCGACAGCAGGATGGCCAGCGTCAGCAGGGAGATGGTTGCACCCCAGGCGAGCTTGAGCGCCGTCTTGGGGTTCAGCGTGCCTTCGGACGTCATCATGCTGATGACGAAGGTGCCGGAGTCCGCGCTGGTGACGAGGAACAGAAAGATCAGCACGATGGCCATGCTCGCGAGCAGGATGCCCGCGGGCATGTAGTCCAGGAAGGCGAACAGCGCCTTGGCCACGTCCTCCGTCACGAGTGCCGCAAGGCCGCCGCTGCCGTTCAGCTCCACCCAGATGCCGGTGCTGCCGAGCGCGGCGAACCAGAACAGGGAGAAGATGCTCGGCACCACGATGACGCCGAGGCAGAACTCGCGGATGGTGCGCCCGCGGCTGATGCGGGCGATGAAGATGCCGACGAAGGGTCCCCAGGCCACCCACCAGATGAGATACGTCAGGGTCCAGTTGTTGGTCCAGTCCATTTGGTTCTCGTAGGAGAGCAGCCGGAAGGCGTAGGCCGGCAGGGCCGAGAAGTAGTCGCCGATGCCGTTGACGAAGGCCTCCATGATGTACGCCGTCGGGCCGAACACCAGCACCACCGCCAGCAGGACCATCACCAGCAGCATGTTCAGGTTGCTCAGCAGTTTCATGCCTTTGTCCAGCCCCGACGAGGTGGAGATCATGAAGGCCGCCGCCATCAGCGCCAGGATGAAGACACTGAGCGCCGTGGTGGGCTGAAGGCCGAAGACCTCGGTGACGCCGGCGCGCACCTGCAGCACCCCCATCACCAGTGAGCCGGCCAGGCCGAAGACCACCGCGAACACTGCAATCACATCGGAGACGATGCCGAGGTTGCGCGTGGCCGCAGACGGCGGCAGCGTGGCGCGCATGGGTGTGGAGATCATGCCCGGCATGCCGCGGCGGAAGATGAAGTAGGCCAGCACCAGGGCGCAGACGCCGTAGATGGACCAGGCGTGCAGGCCCCAGTGCAGGTTGGTGAGCACCATGGCCAGGCGCGCCGAGGCGGCTGTCTGCCCCTGCGCATCGCCGGGCGGGTGGGCGAAGTGGGTCACGGGCTCGGCGACGCCCCAGAACACCAGCCCCGCACCCATGCCGCCGGCGAAGAGCATGGCGATCCATGACGAAGTGGTGAAATCCGGGCGCGCGTCGTCGGGCCCGAGGCGGATCTTGCCGTAGGGGCTGAGCGCGAGCGCGGCGGCGAGCACGATGAAGCCGCTGCACAGCGCCAGGTAGAACCAGCCGACGCTCTCCAGCACGAAGTTCATGAGTCCGACGGAGACGGACGTCATGCTGTCCGGCGAGACCAGCCCCCAGACGCCGAAGGCGAGCACCAAGATGAAGGAAATGACCACGACGGTGCGTGGGTTGCGGGGCTTTGCCGCCGCAGCTGGGTTGGAAGACAAGCCGACTCCTGACTGGGGTTGGGACACTGGTACTGAAACCTGCCCCCATTGCAACAGCTTCCAACGCGGCGCGGCAGTCCCGGTTTGAGCAATCAGTCAGCGCGCGTGCAGCAGAGCCCGCGTTGGTCGACGGCACGGGGCGGCGCGCAGCCGCTCGCCACGGCGACAGGGCCTTGTGTGGATTTGCCGGAGACCGCGCTTGCCGCGACAGGCGCTTCCGCGACGGCTATCATCCGGGCCGCCCGCGGATACATCCGCGCAGCACACCATTCGCGTCCCTGCCTGTCCGCCCGACAGGCCCACCCTTATCAATCAGGAGCAGCCCATGGAACAGACCTTCGTCATGGTGAAGCCCGACGGCGTCCAGCGCGGCCTCGTCGGCGAGATCGTCGCACGCCTGGAACGCCGCGGCCTGAAGCTCGTCGGCGCCAAGTTCATGCAGGTGTCGCAGGAGCACGCCGCCGAGCACTACGCCGAGCTCAAGGACAAGCCCTTCTACCCCGGCCTCATCGACTACATCACCAGCGCCCCGGTGCTGGCCATGGCCTGGGAGGGCAGGAACGCCGTCGCCGCCGTGCGTCAGACACTCGGCGCCACCAAACCGTCCGAGGCCGCCCCCGGCAGCATCCGCCACGACTATGGCATGGACGTGGGCCGCAACCTCGCGCACGGCTCCGACTCACCCGAGAACGGCGCCCGCGAGGTCGCGCTCTGGTTCAAGCCCGAGGAGCTGGTGAGCTGGGAGCGCGCCACGGACGCCTGGATCTTCGAGTGATCCGCCGCCCCAGGTCCGAAAAAAATCCGGCCCAAGAACTCGGGGACAAAACTGGGGACAAAACTCGGGGACGGTGTATTTAACTTGCCCCGAGCGCCGCCACTGTGTCGGGCCGCAGCGACCGTGGCGCGGCTCCGGCAGCGCGAAGCCGGGCGACGCAGACCCCGATGTCACCGAAACACCCATGGAGATCATGTCATGGCAGAAGCAAACAAGAGTCCGATCAAGCGGATACTCACGTGGCTCACCAAGCAGACCGTACTCTGGTCGGGCCTCATCATCGGCATCCCCGTGCTCATCGCAGCACTCTGGATCGGCATTCTGTTTTGGATCTGGGACACCCCCGAGATCAACCAGGACTTCCAGGACCCGGCCAACGCAGAGCTTGATCGCGCCAAGAAGGGTGCACTGCTGGCGGAGGCCATCACTTACCAGTTCCGGCGTCGCCTGAACGACCAGGGCAGCTGGGTCCCGAACGACCTGATCATCTTCTTCGACCGCAACGCCGCCTGTGCCGCCGGCATCAAGGGCGAGCCCGGCGGCATCTGGTACGTCACCACGGAGATCTTCGAGGTCTTCGCCGACCGCACCGCGCGCATCGGCGGCTCCTCGCAAGACGACCCGCGGCTCACCAACGCCGCCAAGAAGTTCAACTATGACCCGCGGCGCTGGGGCATCTCCTGGCTCGGTGGTGCCGACTCCGGGCACGAGTATGACCTCGGCTTCAGGGATTTCGACGCCTATGTCAGCGACCTGCGCGCCGGTGACGCCGTGAGCAACGTGCGCCCGGACGATCTTGCAGCCCTGCTCACCGAGCTCGGCGGTCAGAACGGGGCCATGGACAAGATCTACTCGCGCCTGAACGACGCCGACAAGGTGCCGGCCAAGGAGCGCCGCCAGCGGGTGTACTCGGCCATCTGCGCGTCGGCGGTGTCGGCGGATACCCTCGCGGTCATCCGCTCCGCCTACGGCACCGACTTCGAAGAGGATGCGCTGGTGGCGCTGGACGAGGCCATCGACGAGCTGTATCGGGTCTCGCAGCTGTATCCGCCCATCGTCCTGAACGGCGCCGACGACAGCCTCTGGCTGGTCAACCACGCCCGCAACATCGCGGCCATGATGTCGCAGACCTTCGACCCGATCCTCGACGCGGCCCGCTCGCTGCCCGGTGGTGAGGTCGCCCGCTGACGCCTCGGCACGCTCTCCACCGCCTGATCGTCACGGCGCTCCCGCGCCGTGACATAGCCCAAACCGCGTCAGCGGCGCGCCGCCGGCGGCGCAAAGGTCGCAGGATGAGCCACGCTCGCAAGCGCTGGTGCGGCGCCGCTGCAAACCCGAGCCCCGGCGATGATTTGCCGGCGGCGGACTCAAGTCCGTGTGCCCAGGGCCGGCGGCCAAAAAATGGGGACGGTATACTTAATCGTTCAACCCTGCGCGACGGTGCGCAGGCCTGGCCCTGGGCACTGAGTGCGGATTCGAGCACAAGGGGTACGACCTTTTTCAGCGACGAAAGACGCGAAACGCGCGAAACGGCGGCCCAGCAGCGCCTAGGGCCGGCCTTTTTCGCGCTTTTCGCGTGTTTCCTAGTTCCTCTGCGGCACGACGCGGAGTCGGCGAGGACGACATAACGGGTTTGGTTGTTCTTGAACCCTTCCTTGTCTCCCTACACGCAGCTTCCACCCCACGCAGCCGGCCCGGGCATCGAGGCCCGGCTACGCCGCATCCCCTTCATCGCCGGCGCCGTCCGCCGGCGCTTCCGCCGCATCCTCCACGGTACCGGCCGCGAGCACGGGCGCCGCGTCGATCCGCTCGGCGTCCATGAGTGCGGCGATGCGCTGAAGCGAGGCCAGGAGCAGCGTCTGCTCCCAATCCGCCAGCTTGGCGAAGCGCGCGGCGAAGGCGTCCTGCAGCAGCGGTGGGGCGCGGCGCAGCGTCTGCGCGGCCTCGGGTGTGGCGCGCACCAGCACCCGGCGGCGGTCGGTCTCGCTGCGGGTGCGTGCCACCAGGCCGCGCCGCTCCAGGCGGTTCACGATATCCGTGATGGTGGCGTGGCTCAGGTTGACCCGCTGCGCGACGCCGCCCACCGGCAGCTCGCCGGCGGCGACGATCTCCTTCAGCACCAGGGCTTGGGGGGCCGTGAGGCCGTGGCTGCGCACCAGCGCCCGCGAGTGTAGGTCCACGGCACGGATCACCCGGCGCAGGGCCACCAGCACCTCATCGGTGCGGTCGGTGTCGCGTCGCCCGCCGCCGCCCTCGGGCAGCGGGTCCTGCTGGGGCTGTAATATTTCGCTCACAAAATAATCCCGGTCATTGTGCGTGATAGCCGAAAAGCAGCAAGTGCCTGTAAAGCTTGACGAAGAATAGCGGAAACAGGCGAGGTTACGGGTGTTGTGGGCCACATGGGGCTTGCACTCATTAGGGTACTAAGTAGTATGCTGTGCAATCTCAACCCGGCGGCGGCCGTGTGTTCCATGCGCTGTACGCCGCACATCCCCGGGCATTGCCCGGCCCGCACCGCACGGCCTGCGCGTCGACCCCGGTGTGAGCCGTGGCCCGCCGCGAACGGCCGGACGCTTCCGCCGCGTCCCAGGCCATCGGATATTCAAGCCCGCCGGCGCCAAGGCCTGTGTCGGCAAACGGCGCCGGCATGAGGCGCCGGCATACGAGGGCGCGGCGCCCGGCCATCCGCCAATCGACACCGAGAGGACGAGCCACATGCAACCGCCGCTTCGGACCGAGATCCCCAAACACCAGGACTACGGCGATGATCCACTCGCCGTGCGCGAATCGGAAAAATATCAGGAAGAGTATGTCGAGTCCTTCGTCGACAAGTGGGACGAGCTCATCGACTGGGACGGCCGCGCCGCCGCCGAGGGCCAGTTCTTCATCCAGCAGCTGCGCGAGCGCGGCGCGCAGAAGGTATTGGACGTCGCCACCGGCACCGGCTACCACTCGGTGCAGCTGCTCAAGGCCGGCTTCGAGGTCACCAGCGCCGACGGCAGCCCGGTGATGCTCGCCAAGGCCTTCGAGAACGCCCGCCGCCAGGGTCACATCCTGCGCACCATCCACGCCGACTGGCGCTGGCTGAACCGCAGCGTGCACGACCTCTACGACGCCGTGATCTGCCTCGGCAACTCCTTCACGCACCTGCATGACGACAATGATCGGCGCAAGGCGCTGGCGGAGTTCTATGCCACGCTGAAGCACGACGGCATCCTGATCCTGGACCAGCGTAACTACGACGCCCTGCTGGACCACCAGGTGCAGCCCACCCACAACTACTACTACTGCGGCGACAACGTCCGCGCCGAGCCGGAGCACGTGGACGAGAGCCTGGCGCGGTTCAAGTACAGCTTCCAGGACGGCTCTGAGTTCCACCTCAACATGTTCCCGCTGCGCAAGCGCTATGTGCAGGGGCTGATGCGCGAGGTGGGCTTCCAGCGCGTGGATACCTATGGCGACTTCCAGGAGACCTACCGCGAAGCGGAGCCGGACTTCTTCATCCACGTCGCCGAGAAAGAATACCGGGAGGTGTCCTGACATGAGTGCCCAAACGAGCCCAGCCCAGAGCTACTCGGACGTCGTCCAGACCGCCCGCGATTACTACAACAGCGAGGACGCCGATAATTTCTACTTCCACGTCTGGGGCGGCGAGGACATCCACATCGGCTTGTATGAAGGCCCTGAGGACGCCATCAAGGACGCCTCCGAGCGCACCGTCGCCTTCATGGCCGATCGCATCAAGGACAAGCTCACCGGTCCCGATGCGCGGCTGGTGGACCTGGGCGCCGGCTACGGCGGCGCCGCCCGCTGGCTCGCCAAGCGCTTCGGCTGCCGGGTGCTGGCGCTGAACCTGAGCGAGGCCGAGAACGAGCGCGACCGCCAGATGAACCGCGAGCAGGGCGTGGATCAGCTCATCGAGGTCGTGGACGGCAGCTTCGAGCAGGTGCCGGCCGAGAACGGCAGCTTCGACGCCGCCTGGTCCCAGGATGCGATTCTGCATTCCGGCCATCGGGACAAGGTGATGGGCGAGGTGGACCGGGTGCTGAAGCCCGGCGGCGAATTCGTCTTCACCGACCCCATGCAGGCCGACGACTGCCCCGAGGGTGTGCTGCAGCCGGTGCTGGACCGCATCCATCTCTCCAGCCTGGGCTCCTTTGCGTTCTATCGCGAGCAGGCCCGGCGCCTTGGCTGGGAGGAAGTCGAGATCGTCGACATGACCCACCAGCTGGTGAATCACTACGGCCGTGTCGCCGCCGTGCTCCGGGCCGAGCGCGAGTCCCTCGCCGGCAAGGTCTCGGATGCCTACATCGACCGCATGCTCCAGGGCCTGCAGCACTGGGTGGATGCCGGCAGCAACGGCTATCTCGCCTGGGGCGTGATGCACTTCCGCAAGCCGGCCTGACGCATCCGTCGGGCGCTTCGTCTTACCAGAGCCGGCTGAGCCGGCGCCCAGTCGGTCGCCCAGCCGGGCGCCGCGCCGGCTGGGGCGCCGGGCCGGGGCCGCAATGGCTCCGGCGTCGCGCCCGGTTGCAGTCCCCACCCCGATCCAGATCGCCATCTCGAGCCTCAGTCCTCTTGTCGTGAGTGCACGGCCCGGGGTGGCTGGCACCCCGTCCGTTTGAAAGCGGTGCGGGCACACTGAGGCATGTCGCCGGCCGGGGCCGAGCACAGTGGCGTCGTCCAGGGCGCCCGCGGGTGGTGCTGCACAGCGCGGCAGCCGTATACATCCGGCTCCATCCGGGCGGCGGCTGCGCGGCAGCATCGTCACCCCGGGGCTGCACGCCACCGCACGTCCACCAAGCCGGCGTTTCGGCTGGAAAGCCTTTGCGCAGCGCGAAGTGCGCCGTCCAATGTCCGTTTTGCGCATCGGACTTTGGAGTGTGTGCCATGGGCTGGCTCGGATGGCTGCTGGAGGCCCTCCTGATCTGCGGGCTCGTGCTGTTGGCGCTGTTGTCTCTGCACCTTGCCACCCTCACCGCCCTGCGGCTGCTGCTGCCGCCGCGGGCCCGGCCCACCTCCCTGCCGGCCGACACCGACCTGCCCACCGTGCTGGTCCAGCTGCCCCTTTACAACGAGGGCGCGCTGGTGGCGTCGGCGCTGGCCGGCATCACCCTAAAAAGAGCAGTTGAACCCCTCGGCCGGCGAATTTCGCAGGCCGATGCAGCGCACAGGGCGTGCTCGCGCAGCC
>NZ_CAJXYK010000022.1 GCF_913063425.1 uncultured Thiohalocapsa sp. | reverse complement strand
CACGAGGACTGGGGCACCACGCCGGCCGCCATCGACTGCTGCCTGGGCGTGGCCGAGAAGATGGACGTGCAGGTGGCCATCCACACGGACACCCTGAACGAGTCCGGCTTCGTCGAGGACACCATCGCCGCCTTCAAGGACCGCTGCATCCACACCTACCACACCGAGGGCGCCGGCGGCGGCCATGCGCCGGACATCATCAAGGCCGCGGGCCTGGCCAATGTGCTGCCGTCGTCCACCAACCCGACCCGGCCTTATACGGTGAACACCGTGGACGAGCATCTCGACATGCTGATGGTCTGCCATCACCTGTCGCCGTCCATCCCGGAGGACGTGGCCTTTGCGGAGTCCCGCATCCGCCGGGAGACCATCGCCGCCGAGGACATCCTGCACGACTTGGGCGCCTTCAGCATGATCGCCTCGGACTCCCAGGCCATGGGCCGGGTGGGCGAGGTCATCACCCGCACCTGGCAGACGGCGCACAAAATGAAGGTGCAGTTCGGCAGCCTGTCATCGCCGGATGGGCTCGGCGACCCCGCCGAGCACGACAACGCCCGCGCCAGGCGTTATGTGGCCAAGTACACCATCAACCCCGCCATCACCCACGGCATCGCCCACGAGGTGGGCAGCATCGAGGTGGGCAAGCTCGCGGACCTGGTGCTCTGGCGCCCGGCCTTCTTCGGTACCAAGCCGAGCCTGATCCTGAAGGGCGGCCTCATCGCCGGTGCCGCCATGGGCGACCCGAACGCCTCCATCCCCACCCCGCAGCCCGTGCATTACCGGCCCATGTTCGCCGCCCACGGGCGCGCCGTGGGCGAGACCTGCATGACCTTCGTCTCCGGCTGGGCCATGCAGGACGCGGTGGCACAGAAGCTGGACCTGAAGCGCCTCATCGGTGTCACCCGGGATGTCCGCCACGTCACCAAGGCGGACATGATCCACAACGCCTGGCAGCCCAACATCGACGTGGACCCGCAGACCTACCAGGTGCGCGCCGACGGCCGGCTGCTCACCTGCGAGCCGGCGGACGTGCTGCCGATGGCGCAGCGGTACTTTCTGTTTTAGGGCTCAGGGCTTAGGGCTTAGGGCTGAGGACGCCATGGATCCCGAGTTGGTTGTCCGACTCACCGGGGCACTGCAACGCGAGGGCGCGGATCTGTGCTGCGCCTACCTGTTCGGCAGTGCCGCCCGCGGCGAGGACCGGCCGGGCAGCGACGTGGATGTCGCCGTGCTGTTCCACGATGACCCGCCGCGGACCCTGGCGGGGCTGCATCTGGACCTCGCGGATCGGCTCACGGGTGCCCTGGGCGGTCGGCGCGTGGACCTGGTGGTGCTGAACCGCGCACCGGTCGACCTGGTGCACCGGGTGCTGCGCGACGGGGTGCTGCTGCTGGAACGGGACCGCTCTGCGCGCATCCGCTTCGAGGTCCGCGCCCGCAACGAGTACTTCGACCTGCTGCCCCACCTGGAGCGCTATCGCCGTGCGCGCGACGAGGTGGGCCGATGACCGACGCGGATCTCGTGCGCAAGAAGCTGGCCTTCATCGAGACCTGCGTCGCGGATCTGCGCCGTCTCGCCGAGCCGGCGCGCATCGAGCATGATCTGCGCGAAGAGCGCTTCGTGGAGCACACGCTGCAGGTGGCGATCCAGGCGGCCCTGGATGTCGGCTCGCACATCGTCTCCGATGATCGACTGGGCGAGCCCGAGAGCAACCGCGCCCTGTTCGAGCTGCTGGTCCGCGCCGGCTGGGTCCCCAGGGCGCTTGGCACAGTGCTGAGCGACATGGACGGCTTCCGCAACATTCTGGTGTATGGCTATCAGGCGGTCGATCCGGCGGCGGCGCGGGATGTCGTCGAGCACCATCTGGACGATTTGCTCGGGTATGTGGCCGCCGTCCGCGCACGTCTGGAGCAGACCGCCAATGACTGACGGTGGCGTGCCGATGCTGACGCGGCGTCTGCCCAAATCAAGCGAGGCGACCGCCACCGCGCACCTGACGCTGGATCAGCGCCAGCGCTCCCGCCAGCGTATCCGGTTGGACGACGGCGGCGAGGCGGGCATCCTGCTGCCGCGCGGCGAGGTGCTGCGCGACGGTGACCTGCTGGGCGCCGACGACGGCCTGGTGGTGCGCATCGTCGCCGCAGCCGAGCCGCTGTCCTGCGCCGAGAGCCCTGATCCGCTGTTGCTGGCCCGCGCCTGCTATCACCTGGGCAACCGCCATGTGGCGCTGCAGATCGAGCCCGGGCGGCTCAGCTGGCTGCACGACCATGTGCTGGACGCCATGGTGGCGGGTCTTGGGCTGAGGGTGACGCAGATCGAGGCCCCGTTCGCGCCGGAGCCCGGGGCCTACGGCGGCGCTTCCAGCCAGGCGCACGCGCACCACGGGCATGCGCACGAGCATGCGCACGAGCATGCGCACGAGCATGCGCACGATCAGGGGCACGATCATGGACACGGCCACGACTGAGGGCGGCGGGCCGCTGCTGTCGCCTGCACTGCTGCGGCTCCTGCACCTGGTGAGCCCGTCGCTGCCGGTGGGGGCCTTCACCTATTCCCAGGCCCTGGAATGGGCCGTGGAGGCGGGCTGGGTGGCCGATGCGGCCGCCACGGAGCACTGGCTCATGGGCGAGCTCAACGCCACCCTGGCCCATCTGGACCTGCCCGTCGCCGCCCGCATGATGGCTGCGGTGGCGGCCGACGACCGCGACGGCCTCGCGCAATGGACGCACCTGCTGCTGGCGGCCCGGGAGACCAGCGAGCTGCGCGCCGAGGAGGGCCAGCGCGGGCGGGCCATGGCGGACTTGCTGCGCGCCTGGGACCTGCCGGGCAGCGCCGACTGGCGGGACCTGCTGGCGCCCAGCCAGACCGCGGGCTTCGCCTTCGCCGCCGTGCGCTGGCAGATCCCGGTGGCCGAGGCGCTGGGCGGTCTCGCCTTCGCCTGGGCCGAGAACCTGGTGCTCGCAGCGGTGAAGCTGGTGCCCCTGGGGCAGAGCGACGGGCAGCGGGTGCTGATGCGCATCGCCGGGCAGATTCCGGCCGCGGTGGACCTGGCGCGCGGCTTGGGCGACGATGACATCGGTGCCTCGAGCCCGGCGCTGGCCATTGCGAGCGCCTGCCACGAGCGCCAGTACACGCGGCTGTTCCGGTCCTAGTGCCCCTGAGTGTTTCTGGTTATCAATCCCGACCCATGACTGACAAGACCCCCCTGCGCGTCGGCGTCGGCGGCCCCGTCGGCTCCGGTAAGACGGCGCTGCTGGATGCGCTCTGCAAGCGCCTGCGCGGCGACTACGAGATCGCTGTGGTCACCAACGACATCTATACCCGCGAGGACGCGGAATTCCTGATCCGCTCGGAGGCGCTGCCGGAGGCCCGCATCATGGGGGTCGAGACCGGCGGCTGCCCGCACACGGCCATCCGCGAGGATGCGTCCATGAACCTCGCCGCGGTGGAAGACCTCCAGACCCGGTTCCCGGACCTGGACCTGATCTTCATCGAGAGCGGCGGCGACAACCTGGCGGCCACCTTCAGCCCGGAGCTGGCGGACCTGACCCTCTACGTCATCGACGTGTCCGAGGGCGAGAAGATCCCGCGCAAGGGCGGCCCCGGCATCACCCGCTCGGACCTGCTGGTCATCAACAAGATTGATCTGGCGCCGCATGTCGGCGCATCCCTGGAGGTGATGGAGCGGGATGCGAAGCGCATGCGCGGCGAGCGGCCCTTCGTCTTCACCAACCTGCGCGCCGGCGAGGGCCTCGACGCCATCGCGGCCTTTGTGCAGCGCGAGGGGCTGCTGCCCGGCCGCGCGGACTGATCAGCCTGGGCGGGCGCCGCCATCACCCTGACCCCGGCGGGGACCGGCCGGTTCGGGCAGGATCGCGACCGCCGGCGCTCAATCGGGGTCCGGCGGCGCCGGGCAGGGGCCGTCGCACAGCTCGATCATGCCCTTCGAGGCCAGCCGCAGGAGCCCGCTGCACAGCGCCGTGTCGGTGTCGGCGGCACCTCCAACCCCATCGGCCTCGTTCAGGAGTCCCCCGATGTGCGCGGCGCCGGGGCAGCGCTCGGCGCAGCGCAGCAGCAACGCCTGCATGCGCGCGTCCTTGACGCCGACCTCCCTGGTCTGGGTGCCCTGGTCCGCTTGGCTCTGCAACAGCGCAGCGCGGTTTGCGTCCACCGGGCAGCCGGCGCGGGTGCGAAAGGCGATGCGGGCTGCGCCGGGCCGTGCGCCGGTGTCGATGGGCTCAAGGTAAGAGCGCAGAGACAGCGGCGGCACCCGGGCCGGGTCCGGCGCGGCGGGGACAGCACCGGCTGCCTCGGCGCGGCAGAAGAGGCTGTGGCGAAAGGCGCGATTGGCCAGAAAGTCCGCGTACTGGAGCGCCCGGAAACGGTCCATGTCCGGCCGCGCAAAGGCCTGCCGGCAGCTCTGCGGATAACACGCCAGCCAGTCCGCGAGCAGGTCCGTGTCCGCGACATAGGCCAGGCTGTGGCCGCGGGCGAGCTGGAGCGCCTCCAGCAGGTACAGGGGCTCGTAGACCGGGTCGAGCTCGTCGTGGCGCAGCAGGTCCGGCGGCTTGGCCCGCAGCCGAAGCAGCTGCTGGCGCAGCAGGTCCGCATGGGGCAGGTCCAGCCCGTCCATGCCGGTGTCCAGCACCTCCAGCATGGCTGCGGCGGCGCCGACATCGCCCGGGGCGAGCCCGAGCCGCTCCTGCTCCATCTGCATCAGCATGCGCAGGGCCTCGCGGAGCTGGGCGCCGGGCAGGCAGTTGTAGGAGACCATGGCGACGCCGCCGGGTGCCAGGTGGCGGGCGACGGTGGCGAACAGGGCATCCTTGACCGCGTCCGGGACCCAGGTCAGCACCCCGTGCGCGATGATGAGGTCGAACACCTGGTCGCCGAGATCCAGCCCGGTCAGGTCGGCGCACGCGAAGCGCAGGTTGTCGATGCCGGCGGCGCGTCGTCGCGCCTCCCGAATCTGGGTCTCCGCAAGGTCGACGCCGAGGCACCGGCTGCCGGGGAGGCTCTGTGCGACCCAGCGCAGCTGCGCCCCGGTGCCGCAGCCGAGGTCGAGCATCCGGGCCCGGGCGGCGGGCGGCGGATCGAGGCCCCAGAGCCGGGCGCTGGCAAGGAGCCGTGCCGGATGCAGCTGCGGGTGCGTCAGCGCCGGATAGTGCACCGCCTCGTAGCAGGCGCGGATCGGATCAGACATCGGTGGTACAGGACGCGGCTGCCGCGGGATGCCGGCGGCAAGGCTGCGCGGCGTCGCAGGGCGCTGGCAAATGCCGAAAGCGGTGGCCGCGGCATTCGACGGACGGCGTTGGTGCAGGGCTGGCCCAACGCCGTCCGCGCGAGCATCGCGCCCGGCGGCGGCTCGGCGTCAGTTGCGGCGCTTGCCCACCAGCCGCTTCAGCAGCACGAAGGTGCCGGCGGCGGCGAACAGGGCCGCCGTACCCGGCAGCGGCACGTCGCCGGATGGGATCGTGATGCTCTGGCCGGCGACGTCTTCATAGGCCCAGGCGTGCAGCGTCGCGGTGGGCGTCGGCGACGACAGCTCGGAGACGGTGAGCTCGCCATAGCCGTAGTGGGTGCCGGCGACGCTCTGAAAGGAGAAGCCGAAGTAGCCGGTGGTCGGCACCGGGACCCATTCCCCACCGGTGGCGATGCTGCCGTCGAGCGCAAAATAGGCGTCGCTTGCATAAGTCAAGGAGGCGTCGATGGTCGTACCCGGGGCGAGCAGATCGATTGCGTCGAAAGAAGTGCCGATGGTGCCGTCAACGGCCAGGTCGCCGTCGGCGCTGACGAACAAGCCTTCCTTGCCGGCAGCCGCCGACAGGGTGAGGTCGATGTCGAGGTCGCCGTTGAAGTCGAAGGGATTATTGGCTTTGACTTTAATAGGGCGGAGCCCGACTTGCGGGTCCGTTGAGGCGAGTGAGCGATGATGGCCCGATGACAGAAGGATGACGATGTTGTGACAGCTCCGGCGCCTCGGGGCGGTTTGCCGGGGGCTTGGACCTGTAAAAAATATTGACGCTCGGTCGTGCCCGCCGTCGCAACGGAATTGTCGAGGGTTGCCCCTGGCTCCGTGGCCTGGTGCGCACCGCAGACCGCCGCCGGGCCGAGCCTGCGGCGCGCGGTGCGGTGCACCTGTGCGATGCTCGCGGTCTGTGCCGGGCTGTCTCGGGTCCGGCTCCATTACTGCTCTGATCCGCCTCGATGCCAAGGAATCCCAAAACCTGTGCCGCGCACCCCATTGCCCCGCGGCCGAGCCTCCCGCGACGGCTCGCGACGGCACCGCTGGTGCTCCTGATCAAGGTCTACCAGTACGTCATCTCGCCGATGATCGGCCCGCGCTGCCGCTTTCTGCCCACCTGCTCGGACTATGCGCTGGAGGCGCTGGCGCGGCACGGCGTCGTCCGCGGCGGCTGGCTTGCGGTGCGGCGGATCTCACGCTGTCATCCCTGGGGGGATTCGGGCTACGATCCGGTGCCGCCCGCCGCCGGCGAGTGCCCCTGCGAGACCCGCCCGGCGCCGGCGCAGGACACCCGCGACGAGCGCCCGCCGCGGCACTGAGACCCGCTGCCCGGGCCCGGCGTCCGCAGCAGTGTGCCTGCTACCACCCTGACAGGGAGCCTGCCACGACATGCCCGCAGCCGAGTCCCCCGAGTCCCCCAGCGCCCCGAAGTCGCCCGGCGCGCCCGATGTCCGGCCGCCGCCGCCGCAGTCCCAGCCCGATCCGGCGGTGGAGTCGGCCATCCGCATCGGCCTCATCGCGGTGATGCTGCTGCTCTGCTACCGCATCATGGAGCCCTTCCTGGTGCCCATCGCCTGGGCCGTCATTCTGGCGGTGGCGGCCTGGCCGGGCTATCGGCGCCTGCTCGGGCTGGTGGGCGGCCGGCGCGTGAGCGCATCCGCCCTGTTCGTGATCATTGCGCTCCTGGTGCTGCTGCTGCCGGTGGCCATGCTGAGCGGCACCGTGGCGCAGGGGGCCGAGTGGCTGGCCCGGGGCTTCGAGAGCGGGGACCTGAAGATTCCGCCGCCGCCGGACCTGAGCGGCGTGCCGCTGTTCGGCGCGGAGATCGAGACCGCCTGGCGGGATGCGTCCACCAATCTGGAGGATGTGCTGCGGGCGCTGGAGCCGCAGCTCAAGGCGCTGGGGAGCTGGCTGCTGCATCTGGCCACCAGCGCGGGCATGGGGCTGCTGCACTTCGTGCTCGCCATTGTCATCGCCGGCGTGCTGCTGGCCAGAAGCGACGTCGGCCATCGGGCCGCGCTGGCCATCGGCTGGCGGCTGGCCGGTGCCCGCGGGCTCAGCTTCGTGCGCCTGGCAGAGGGCGTCGTGCGCAGTGTCTCCCGCGGCATCCTGGGCGTGGCGCTGATCCAGGCGGTGCTGGCGGGGCTCGGCATGCTCGCGGCGGGGGTGCCCATGGCCGGGCTCTGGGCGCTGGTGGCGCTGCTCTTCGCCGTGGTGCAGATCGGCGCCTTTCCGGTGCTGCTGCCGGTGATGATCTATCTCTTCTACACGGCCGACCTGAGCACCGCCGTGCTCTTCGCGCTGTGGGCGCTGTTTGTCGGCTCCATCGACAATGTGCTGAAGCCGATCCTGCTCGGGCGCGGCGCGTCCGTGCCCATGCCGGTGATCTTCATCGGTGCCATCGGCGGCTTCATCGCCGCCGGCATCATCGGCCTGTTCGTCGGCGCCGTGGTGCTGGCGCTGGGCTATGAGCTGCTGCTGGCCTGGCTCGCCGAGGTGGCGCCGCCGGGGACCGCGTCCACGGTGGCGGATGCGCAGCCGGGAGCGGCTGCCGACGATGGCGATGCTGCTGCCTGATGGCGACAGCAGCGCTGCCGCCCGCAGGGCATTGCCGTTCTGGCGGCTCAGCAGAGAATGACTTCAATCCCGATGCGCGCATTGCGCTCGGCCTCGGGGTCGAGGCGCTCGATGCGGGCGCTGAGCCGGCGCCGGCGGTCCAGCAGGCGTGCCGCCACCAGGTTCTCGCCGCGTGGCAGGTAGCCGAGCTTGCGCCCACGCCAGCGCAGGGCAACGGCGTTGGCATCGTGCGGATTGTCCGCCTCCCGCTCCAGGGTCAGTGGCGCGCGGCGGGCGAGCGCCGGCCAGAGCTGCGGCGCCTCGTGGTGGCGGAAGCCGGCGAGGGTGCTGCGCTGGATGCGGATCGAGCGCCGCGCGGATGCGCCCACGTCGTCCATCGGCTCGAGGTGCAGCTCCGACTGGCCAGGGATATGGGATGCTCTGGGCATGGGCTTGTCTCCGGGTCTCGCGGTCAGGCTGCGGCCTGTCGTGACAAGGAGTCTGCGCCACCCGGGGGCTCAATGCGTGAGTCCGCCTATCCAATCTGCGCAACGCGGAAGGCGGAATCGGGGTGCAAAGGCCGATCCCGTCGTGGACAATGCGCGCGCCTGCGTCGGGAACGCACACGCGGGTAGACAAATTACCGGGCGTCCCGGCCCCATTCATCGCGCACGCCGCGAGCACAGGGCGAGCGCGCGCGCCCGTCGCAGGCCCGCTGTGCCGCGCCAGTGCCCAGGAGAGAGCCATGTCCCGGATCACGCATGTCGCCGTCTTCAGTCTCTTGCTTCTTGTCGTCGCCGTGCCGCTGTCGGCGGCGGAGGGGGAGGACCCGCCGGTGCCGGTCACTGTCGATGATCCGGCGATCCCGGTGGAGCAGCTCGAGCTGCTGCTGAAGCCGCTGCCGAAGTCACAGCTGCTGGTGGAGGCGGGTGCCTGGCAGGGCTTGGTGCAGGAAAAGTCGGAGGAGATCGCGGCGGCCCAGATCGAGGCCAAGCGTCTGAACGGGGAGGCCGATGCGGAAGCGGCGGAGAACGCGGACACCACCGGCCAGGAAGCCGCAGTGGATTCCGTGCGCAATGCCCTGCTGGAAAATGTCACCAAGCTGCGCGAGGAGCGCACGCAGCGGCTCGACGGCCTCACCGCAGTCGTCGAAGCCCTGGACAAGAAGACGAGTCCGGACGATGCGGACACTCAGGCGCAGATCCGCGATTATCGGCTGTACGCGTCGGCGGTCAGCGGTGTCGAGCTGGACCTCACCGACGCCAATGCCTCCATGCTCGCCATCCAGGGCTGGCTGATGTCCGAGGAGGGCGGGCTGCGCTGGCTGATCAACATCCTCAAGTTCCTCGGCATCCTGGTGGTGGCCTGGTTCGTGTCGGGGATCTTCCGTTCCATGATCCATCGCGCACTCCAGCGGGTGCCCGGGACGTCCAGTTTGCTCGAGGACTTTCTGGTGCGCGCCGCGCGCTGGGTGGTCATGGCAATCGGCATCATCATGGCGCTCGCCGCGCTGGAAGTGAGCGTTGGACCGCTGCTCGCCGCCTTGGGCGCCGCCGGCTTCATTCTGGCCTTCGCGCTGCAGGACTCGCTCAGCAACTTCGCGAGCGGCATGATGATCCTGTTCTTCCGGCCGTTCGACACGGGCGATGTTGTGGACGCGGGCGGCGTCTCCGGCACCGTGCAGTCGCTGAATCTCGTGTCGACGACCATCAAGACTTTCGATAACAAGACGATGATCGTCCCGAACAACAAGATCTGGGGCGACATCATCACCAACGCCAGCGGCGTCACCGAGCGGCGCGTGGACATGGAGTTCGGCATCGGCTACGACGACGACATGGACCGCGCCCAGGCCATCCTCGAAAACATCGTCGGCAGCCATCCCAAGGTGCTGAAGGAGCCGGAGCCCACCATCAAGCTGAGCGCGCTGGGCCAGTCGTCGGTCAACTTCATCGTCCGCCCCTGGGCCAAAACCGCCGACTACTGGGCGGTGTTCTGGGATATCACACGCGAGGTCAAGCGCCGCTTCGACGCCGAGGGCATCGGCATTCCCTACCCGCAGCAGGACGTCCACCTGCATCTCGCAGGGAATGCCGAGCGCCTGGTGCAGCTCGCCGGGCCCACCGGGAATGCGGCTGCCGGGACCACGACCACCACCCGGGACGGCGGACTCGACGACGGCGACGCGGAGCGCGACGGCTAGTCCCGCGTGCCACGCGCCTCAGCGCCTGCCACAGGGGGCGGGAAGCCCCGCTGTGGTGGGCGTGGCGTCGCCTTCGCCCAGGAGGAGAGCGGACCGGCACGCCGAACAGCGTCGCAGCCGCGGAGCCGGCCTCTGGCGCCGGCGTGTGAGAGGCCCTTTCGGCAGCCCAGGGGCGCACAGGGACGCAGGGTTCCCCGAGAGCTTGCGAGCCGGAGCGCGCCGCGCGGACGCGGAATTCCGCTCCCGGTCGCGAAACGCGCTGCCGGACGATGCCGCCTGCGCGCTCGGCGGTTACAATCCGAGCCAATGACCAAAATGACATCGGGGACCGCACCATGCTAGAATTCCACTCCGCCAGCACCCGCATGGTCAATTCGCGCCGGGCCATCGCCGAGTGCCTGGACGCGGCGCTGGGCGAGGACGATCACGACTGCGACCTCATCGTCATCCACGCATCCATGGGGCACGACTACCAGCAGCTCATCGACGAAGCCCGCAAGCGGGCGCCGAGCGCACGGGTGGTGGGCAGCTCCTGCTGCGGCGTGGTCGGCAGCGAGGGCGTCAGCGAGTCCATGAAGGACGTGGCCCTGATGGCGGTGCGGGGTGCCGAGCACATCGCCGTGGCGCATGTGGACGGCATCTACGGCCATAACGCCGAAGCGCAGGCCGCGGCGCTGGCCCGCTCGCTCAAGGCCACGGACCCCGGCGTCAACATGGTGTACTTCCTCGCGTCGGGCATCGACATCGACGACGACGCCTGTATCCGCGGCATCGAGTCCGTGCTCGGCCCGGAGGTGACCATCTTCGGTGCCACCTCCGCCGACAACATGAAAGGGGTGGCGAGCTTCCAGATGGTGGACGACACCGTCTACGAGCACGCGGCCTTCGCCGTCGGCTTCTCGGACCCGGGCCTGTCGGTGATCACCCAGGCCACACACGGCTTCGTCGCCGTCGGCGAGCCGCTCCTGGTCACCCGGGCCGAGGGCAACCGTATCATCGAGCTGAACGACCGTCCGGCCTGGGAGGTCTACACCGAGCGCCTGCAACTGCCGAGCACCGCCACCTGCGGCGACACCATCCCCATCGGCGCCCTGGCGGAGCGCCTGCCGGCGGACCTCGCCGAAGAATACGGCAACGATCACATCCTGCGCGTGGTCACCAAGCGCGATGCGCACGGCACCATGCACTGTGCCACCGGTATCGAGGCAGGTACGGAGCTGTGGCTCACCGTTCGCGACGAGGAGCGGATCTTCAACGACATGGACCGCATGATGACGCAGATGGTGAAGCGCGCCGGCGACCGTGAGCTCCAGGCCGTGTTCCACGCGGACTGCCTGGCGCGTGGGCGCTTCCTGTTCAACCGGGTGATGAAGGAAGAGCTGGTGGGCCGGATGCAGTATCCGTTGTCCAAAAACGGCGAAGTGCCGCCCTGGCTCGGCATGTACGGCTTCGGCGAGTTTGCACGGCTGGGTGGCCGCAACACCTATCACAACTACACCACTGCCCTGTACGCCATCTACCGCGACGCCTGAGGCGCGCATCCCGGGCCTCTGGATTCGCCGCCGGCAGGCAACGCCGCGGGTCCTTCGGACTTTGGCGCAGGAGGATTGCACCCTGTCCATCGCAGCCGGCAAGCTGGACCAGGACGCGGAAATCGCGCGTCTCAAGGCGGCCAATGCGGAGCTGCAGCGCCACGTCGCCCGCCTGTCGGTGGTGCACCAGCAGCTCATCGACACCCGCGACCGCCTCGACCGGGAGCTCGCCCGCTTCGGCGGCATCCACGACTACAACACCTATGCCCTGGGGCTGAGGGACGAGTCCACCTTCGCCGAAGCCACCGCGGAGACCATCGTCGACCTGTTCGAGCTGGAGTTCGCACTGGTCTGGCCCGCAGCCGAGACGGGAGCGCTCGCGCCGGCGCCGTCGGCTGCGGTGGAGATCGAGCCCTCGCGGCTGCCTGGCGCCGTGCTTGCCGCCCTCTTCGCGGAGGCGGGCTTCGCGCTTCAGGGCGAGCAGCGAGCTCGCAATGCCGCGGTACTCTGGCTTGCGACGGACGAGCCGCGGATCGCCGCGCTCGGCTGCCACAAGCTCATCGCCTGCCCCTGCTGCGGGGCCGCCGGGCGCTGCTTCGCCTGGGTCATCGGCGGCATCACCGCCGACGGCGCCGACTTCTACACCGGCCTGGAGCCGGATCACACCGAGTCCTTCACCGTCTTTGCCCAGCAGGTGGGGGCGCTCCTGCAGAACCGGGCGGACCAGGCCACCATCGAGGCGCAGGTGGCCGAGCTGCGGCTCAGCGAGGAGCGGCTCAGCCTGGCCCTGGACGGCAGTAACGTCGGCCTGTGGGACTGGGACATCGCCAGCGATCGGGTCTATTTCTCCGACCGCTGGAAGGCCCAGCTCGGCCATGCGCCGCATGAGATCCCCAACGACTTTGCGGAATGGGAGTCACGGCTGCATCCCGGCGATGTGGAGCGCTCGCGGCAGCGTCTCGCGGACTATCTCCAGGGGCGCAACCCGGAGTACGAGAACATCCATCGCCTGCGCCGCAAGGACGGGCAGTTCGCCTGGATCCTCGCCCGCGGCCGTGCGCTGCGCGATGCCGAGGGCCGGGCCTACCGGATGATCGGCACGCACGTGGACGTGAGCGATCAGAAGTCCATCGCCGAGAAATTCCGCGCCATTTTCAAGCACTCCAGCGACGGTTACCTGCTGGTGGACGGGCGTTGCCGCATCGTCGACTCGAATCCGGTGAGCAAGCGCTGGTTCGGTCTGGAGGCCGAGCAGCCGGACGCCGCGGATCTGTTCGCGCTGTCACCGCCGGAGCAGCCGGACGGCCGGCCCTCGGCGCCCACCGCCCGGGATCACATCGCCACCGCCTTCAACGAGGGCTTCGTGCGCTTTCAGTGGCACTTTCTGGGGGCCAGGGCGCGAACCTTCCCGGCCGAGGTGACACTGGTGCGCTTCAGTCTGGACGAGCGCCTCCTGCTGTTCGCGAGTATCCACGACCTCACCGAGCAGAAGCGTACCGAGGAGGCGCTGCGCCGCTCCGAGATCGAGCAGCGGCGCGCGCGCGAGCAGGCGGAGACCGCCAACAAGGCCAAGAGCGCCTTTCTCGCCACCACCAGCCACGAGATCCGTACCCCCATGAACGGCGTGCTGGGCATGCTCCAGCTGTTGGAGGAAAGCCGGCTCGACGACAGGCAGCAGCGCTGGGTGGACATGGCAAGCCAGTCCGCCAAGTCGCTCCTGGCGATCATCGATGACATCCTGGACCTGTCCAAGGTGGAGGCGGGTCGCATGGAGCTTGAGACGGCGCCGTTCGATCCCGGGCGTACCATCGAGGATGCCGTGGCCCTGTTCCGGGAGCGCGCCGCAGGCAAGGGGTTGTCGCTGGAGCTCTTCTTCGAGGACATGCTGCCGGACATGGTGGAAGGCGACGCCGGACGGCTCCTGCAGATTCTGAACAACCTCATCGGCAACGCCCTCAAGTTCACCGAAGAAGGCGGCGTGCAGGTGCGGGTGTCGGCGCGGCGCGACGGCGCTGCGCGCTGCGTGCTGGGTCTGCATGTGCGCGACAGCGGCATCGGCATGGACGCCGCCGTGCAGCAGCGGCTGCTCACGCCGTTCATGCAGGCGGATGCCGGCACCACGCGCCGCTTCGGTGGCACCGGGCTGGGGCTCGCCATCTGCCGGCGGCTCGCCGAGCTCATGGGCGGGCACATCGGCGTCACCAGCGCGCTGGGAGAGGGCTCGGAGTTCTCCGTCGAGATTCCCTTCCGTGTGGCCACAGAAACGATGCCTCCGGCGGCGCAGCAACCGCCGACGGCGGACCCGCTGCCCGCCCCGCGGCCCGCGGCGCAGCGCCGGCAACGCCCGCGGGTGCTGCTGGTGGAGGACAACCCCATCAACCAGGCGGTGGCCGGTGCGATGCTGGAGAAGCTCGACGTCACCGTGGTCACCGCCGTCAACGGTGCCGAGGCCCTGGAGCGTCTCACCCATGACGACGCCATCGACATCGTCTTCATGGACGTGCAGATGCCGGTGATGGACGGCTTCGAGGCCACCCGCCGGCTGCGCAAGCTGGAAGCCGAGCAGGGGCGCGTGCGCCTGCCGGTGGTCGCCCTCACCGCCAACGCCATGGCACACGATCGCCACGCCTGCCTGGAAGCCGGCATGGACGATTTTGTCGCCAAGCCCATGACCAAGCAGGCCCTGCGCGAGGCCATGGCGCGTTGCCTGCGCCGCTGACGGCGTCTGCCGTCCTCAGTCCGTGCCCTGTACCCTGAGTGTTGCGACCCCGCCCAGGGCGGCGGCGATCTCAGCGAGCGTCGGTGGATCGGCGAAGGCCGGGTCCGCCAGCACGCCGGGGCAGGTGAGACGCCGCACGTCCCGATCCGGGCCGGACAGATGGAAGCGGTAACCCGTCCGGATCATGGAGTAGCCGCCCTCGCCGCCGTTGCCGCCGTCGTGGTCGGCGAGCCGGAAGCGGACGCGGTCCGACACCGCAGCGACCTCCGTCCAGTGCCGCTGGATGGTGTCGATTGCGGTTCCGCAGGCGCTTGGCCGGGGTCGCCGACCCGATGCGGGCATAAGGTCAGCCTCTCATCAGTGGTGCGACTTCAACAACAGCCGCAGGATCTTGAAATTGATGACCCAGAAGCGGATGAACTGCCAGACGACGTTGGTGCGCACCCAGCGGATGAACTTGGTGGGCACGGGCGGATAGTAGGCCTGCTGATAGGGCTCTCTGTTCTTGGGCTTCGCGGACAGGGTGTCTGTGGACATGCGTCAACCTCGTGCAATGCTGCTGATTCACGGACGCCGCGAGGCATCCGCAGAGTCGGTCGGTGGGCTGCCTCAGGCCCCCTCAGTCCGGGAGGACGGACCAGCCCGGGCGCAGCTTGGCCTGATACATGAACACGTGGTGCAGGATGTACTTCATCCAGTGCCCGGCGAGGCCGATCTCGCCGAAGGTGAGGTCCATGTCGCGGCCGTACTCCGGGTAGGTCTCGTAGTCGGGCACCACCGGGAACACGGTCATGGTGGCTGCGGTGCCGTTGAAGATGTCGAAGCCGGTGGAGGCGACACAGGCGGCGCCCATCTCGGCCATGGATGCCGTATGGCTCAGCTCGCTGGCGCCGCCGAGCAGGTCGCGGATGTTCTCGGCCACCGCCTTGCCGATGGCCGCTGACGGCATGCCCGTGCGCGGCGGCGTGGGGCTGATGGGCGTCCCATTGGGGCTCTTCATGGGCTTGCTGATGGGGTGCGGCGGCGCGAAGGCGATGCCGATGGCGAAGATGTTCCTGTACTTCGGCGTCTGGTAGGTGCTTGGCCAATCGGCCTTGCTCCATTCCTCGTAGGGCTTCGGCCTGTAGTCGCCGTCCACCTTCATGAAGCCGTTGGGCGCGAACATCTCTTCGGTGATGTCGGTGCCCGCGGCGTCATAGGCATTGAGCGGCTGCCCGGCGAAGGGCGGGATCAGCATCGCGAAGTCGAACGCAAGGCTGTGCTCGCTGCCGTCGAGCAGCTCGTAGGTGAGCGCGCCGGGCTCGACTTTCTTCACCGCCGCGCGCACGATCCACTCGATGCCGCGCTCCACCATCAGCGACTCGGCGAAAACCTTGCCGTTGGTGATGTAACCGCCGCGCTTGATGTGTACGCCGCCCATACCGAAGTCGCCGAGCTCGTACTCGTTGCTGATCCAGACCAGTCGTGCCTTGTCGCGGACCCCGGCGTCGCGCAGCAGGTGATCGACGTTGTAGATGTACTCGAACGCGGCCCCCTGGCAGGTGCACATGCCATGGCCGGTGCCGATGACGAAGGTCTTCTGTTCGCCCTGCTGCATGGCGGCGATGGCTGCCTGGAGCTGCTCGTTGGCGTGCAGCGCGTGCTGCGGCGTGCAGACGGACGTGGTGTAGCCGCCGTCGGGCCCGAGCCCCGGCGTGGCGCCGAAGTTGAGCTTGGGGCCGGTGGCGTTGACGAGATAGTCGTAGGGCAGGGCGGCCTGCTCGCCGCTGCGGGCCGGGTCGGTGTACTCCAGGGTCACGTGCGGCTCCGCCATGGCACCGCCGCCGTCGGGGTGGATGGACACCGCCCGGGCCTGGTGAAACCTGACGTTGATCTTGCGGTAGATGGGCTCGAGCTCGAACGTCACCTGCTTCTCGGTCATTTCGCCGACGCCGACCCAGATGTTGGAGGGGATCCAGTTCCACTTGGCATTCGGGGAGACGACGGTGACCTCGTGCTCCTTGCCGATCCATTTGCCGAGGTAGCGGGCCGTGGTGTGGCCGGAAATGCCGGCGCCGAGTATCAGTACGCGTGCCATGGGGGAGACCTCCTGTGGTAATTTTCGCGTCACGCTACTCCCGACGCCGCCTCCCCGGCAAAGACGCAGATCAAGTGTGGACCGGCTTTCATGCTTGGTGTGCCGGAGAGTTTTGACGGGGACGATCTGCGGGGCCGCCGGGGGTCTGCTCCACGGCCTTCGCAAGCGCCTCCAGGGCGCCGCGGCTGGTATAGTCTGCTGCCTTCGGTCCGCTGATCCGCCGCGCGGACAGCCTCTTCTCCAAGGCACCCGCAAGATGTACTCAGCCCTCCTGCATGCCACCGCCGGTGTCGGCATGGTCCTCTGTCTCACGGGCTCCGTCGCTGCCATGTCCGTGCTGCCCGGCTGTGCCGCTCAGCGTGCCCAGGCGCCCGTGCCGGCGGTCTCGCGCCGGGGGCAATTCGCCGACAAAATCCTGGTGAAAAAGAGCCAGCGCCGGCTCTACCTCATGCGCGACGGCAAGCCCTTTCGCACCTATCGCATCAGCCTCGGCATCGAGCCCGAGGGCCACAAGCAGCGTCAGGGCGACAACCGCACACCCGAGGGGCGCTACACCATCAGCGGGCGCAACGCGCGCAGCAACTTCTACAAGGCGCTGCACATCTCCTATCCGAGCCTGGACGACCGTCTCAAGGCCGCGCGCAAAGGCTGGGACCCCGGCGGCGCCATCATGATCCACGGCGAGCCGCGCGGCGCCCGCTTCGCCCACCTGCGGGATCTGGTGCGCGGTGAGGACTGGACCCAGGGCTGCATCGCGGTGTCCAACATGGCGGTGGACGAGATCTGGCGCTACGTGAGCGACGGCACGCCCATCGAGATCGTTCCCTAAAGCACCACCTCGGAGCTCGCGAAGGCACCCCAAGGAACGCCGGCTTCAGTCGGCACCCCGGGGAAAGGGGGACTCAAGTCCGCCGGGGCAAGCGATCACTGATCTCAGGCGTTGCCGAGCGTCGGACCGGTCTTTACCTCAGAGCCGCATCGTCGGCTGCCCGGCACAGCGCGCCCACACCGCATGCACCGGATCGGACTGGTGGAGCCGGTGGGCGTACTTGTCGTCCGCGGGCCGCGGCAGACCGCGCAGGCTCCAGGTGTTGAAGTCCCGGAAGCAGCCGGTGGCGCGGAAGTATTCCAGCACCAGGCCGGGGCGCTCGAATTCGTGCAGCTCCTCCCAGAGCCGGGTGACCTTGGTGGGAAACCAGCGATTGGAGAAGGTCATTACGGCGATGCCGCCGGGCGTGAGCACCCGGGCCAGCTCGCGGAAGACGCGGAGTGGATCGGTCAGATACTCCACCGACACGGTACAGACAACGGCGTCGAAGGTTCTGTCCGCGAAGGGCAGCCGGGGCTCGGCGTTGAGGTCGTGGATCATCCGCTCGGTGAGCATGGGGTTCTGGGCGAGCTCGTCGGCGTTCATGCCCAGGCCCACCACCTGGTCCGGGTCCAGCGCTTCGGGCAGGTGCGACTGCCAGCTCGACATGAGGTCCAGGATGCGGCTGCGCCGCGGAATGAGCCGCCCGTACAGTGCGCGGATCTCGGCGCTGGCGGCACTGTCCAGGTGGTCCACCAGCCGCGGTCGGGCGTAGAAGCCGGGGTCGTCTTCGTCCATGCGCACGAAGGGCGCATCGGCGAAGAAATCCGTCGCCTTGGCCTGCCAGCGGCCCTGCATGCCGGGCCCGTCGGCCGTCAGCAGTGCCCGAATGTTCGGGGTTGGTCCCGGCTGTGCGACGGCGGCATCCAGCATGGCACTGATGGTGACCGTCACCTCCAGCGGTTTGCCGGCCAACGGATGATTCAGGTCCACCTGCAGGCTGTCGCCTTCGATCCCGACGACGCGAAACGGCGTGCGGTCGGCGGCGAAGCTGTCCTGCACGGTCACGAGCATGCCCTTGGGGTAGAACCTGCCGCGCCTGGGCTCGATGTGCCCGCGTCCCAGAAAGCGCCGGTTGAGCTGGGACGCCCGCACCGCGAGCAACCGGTCGCGGTGCCGGTCGGGCAAGAAGTGACCTGGGGCGAGCCTGCGCGTGGCGCGATGCCCGACGGGCTTGTTCATCACCTCGTCTTTGAGGTGCTGGGGCAGTTCGGCCCGCCAAAGCGGCACCTGCGGCAGGAACAGGCTGTCGCAGTGCTGCACCGCGTCGCTCTGCCAGCGCAGATCGAAGCGCAGCGCCGCGCTGCTGCGTGAGCTGGTGCGCAGCCGGCGGTTGGTGCCGTCAGCCGGCAGGTGCGTGGTGGTGGGGGCTTGGAAGTCCACGGTCGTTTCAGGGCCTAGCGGTGGTGATTGGCATACTGCGTCGCGAAGCGCGACGCGAATCGGGGCGTCCGGCGCGGTCGCCGAGCCGGGCTCAAGCGGCGCGGCGCAGCTCGGTGCGCAGCGCGCGCAGCAGTGCGATGACCTGCAACAGCAGGAAGACAGTGAACGGCAGAGCGCCGATGATGGCCACCGCCTTGTTCACATCCACGTCGTTTCGCAGCAGCAGGCCCGCCGTGAGCGCCGTGAGCAGCAGGCCCCAGCCGAGCTTGCTCGGGGTGCCCGGGTCGGCGCGCCCCGTCGACAGCATGCCGAGCACGAAACAGGCCGAATCCGCGCTGGTGATCATGAACACGAACAGCAGCCCGCACACCAGCAGTGCCAGCGCGGGGCCCAACGGCAGCGCATCCAGCCACAGGAACAGCGGGCGCGTGTAGTGATCTGAGAGCGCTGCGGTGAGACGTCCATCCTGCGCCGCGTCGTAGGCCAGGGCGCCGCCGCCGAGCACGGTGAACCAGAGCATGGAGAACAGCGTCGGCACCAGCATGACGCCCAGCAGAAAAGTCCGCAGCGTGCGCCCGCGGCTGATACGCGCGATGAACAGCCCCACGAAGGGTGTCCAGGCGATCCACCACACCAGATAGGTGAGTGTCCAGTCCCCGGCCCAGCCCTCCCTGGGCAGGCCGTCTGCGCCGTCCATGGAGATGGGGGCCAGCGACCAGCGCGGCATGGCCGCGAGCCAGGTGCCGAGTGCCTCGAGGCCGAGCGCACTCGCCGCCGCCGGTGCGCCCAGCACCAGCAGCGCCAGCAGCAGGACCAGCGCGGCGACCAGGTTCAGGTTGCTGAGCCAGCGGATGCCGTGGCTGATGCCGGTGACGGCGGAGGTCATGAAGGCCGCCGCCAGCAGCGTCAGCAGGGCCAGCTGCAAGACCATGCCGGGCGGTGTCCAGCCGGTGGCGGCGGCGATGCCCACCCGCAGCAGGATGATGCTGTTGGCGAGCGCCCCGGCGACCCCGAACACCACCGCGGCCACCCCCACCAGGTCCGCCGCGCGACCGAGTGCGTCGCACAGGGGCGCGGGCAGCCAGCCGCGCCAGCCCGCGGCGATGCCGGCGGAGGGCGTCTCCGGCAGTCCGCGGCGGGTATGGAACCAGGCGATGGACAGTGCGGCAAGGGCATAGATGGCCCAGGCGTGCAGGCCCCAATGGAACCAGGTGATGGCCATGGCCGCAGCCGCGCTGTCGGCGCCGGCGGTGGCGAGCGTGCGGCTGTGGGTGAGCGGCTCGGCCACCCCCCAAAACACCAGGCCTGAGCCCATACCCGCCGCAAAGAGCATGGCGAGCCAGGACGGCATGCCGAATTCCGGTCGCTCATCCCGCCCCCCGAGCCGCAGGTGCCCGAGGGGGCTTGCGGCGATGGCACACCCGAGCAGCAGCAAAGCGGTGGCGAAGAGCAGCACCAGCCAGCCGGCGGTGTCCACGATGGCGCCCGTGATACCGCTCAGCACGGCGGTGGCGGTGTCGGGCCAGCCCAGCACCGCCAGCGCCAGCAGGGCGATGATCGCCAGCGCCGCCTGGGTGGCGTGGCGCCGGCCGGCGCTGGCCGGTGTCTGGTTGAAGGGCTCGCTCATGCCTGAAGGTGCAACACGGGGCCGGTGCTCGGTGAGTCGTTGCGGGAGACGGTGTCACGGCAGGCCCTTCCTGCCAAGGCCGGTCCGCCTGTGGGTGAAGAGTCCGTCACGGTTTCGTTGCAATTTGCTGCGATTTGTTCACGGCTCAGACATCAGCCTTCGCTAATATGGCTCCCCGTGCCGAGCGGGCTTACAGCCCGTGCACAGCGTGCCGCGCTGCGGAAGTCGCGGGGTCGGCCCCGGGTACGCCGACTTCAGTCGGAACCCTGGGTTGCGCGGACGTCAATCCGCCGATGGCAGGTGCGCCCTGGCCTCAGGCTTTCCGTGGCGCTGCAATGGGGTCGCAGTACTGACAACGGAGGTGGCTGATGTTCCCTTCACTGGTTGCCGGCGGTTTGACGCTGGTGCTCGCCGCCGGTCATCAGGTCGCGGCCCAAGGGGCTGTCGAGACCGGACCGCCGCAGCCGCCGGCGGGCGCCATGGCGGCGCAGTTTCGTGCCGAGGTTGACGGGACCGGGGCCGCAGGTCCCGGCCCCTGTTGTGCCGTGAAGCAGAACAGTACGGACTGAGCTTGCGGGCGGACCGACAGCGGCTCTGCCCTCGGCTCGGGCCGCCCCGCGGCGAGATGACGGGTCGTGCCGTGCCGTCAGTGCGTGCGCGCAGCGGGCAGCTGCATGGTGATGCAGTGCAGACTGCCGCCCTGTCGGATCAGCGCCCGGCAGTCGATGAGCTCCACGGCGCGCTCTGGGAAGCAGGTGGCAAGGCGCTCGGCGGCCAGGGCATCCGCCGGGTCGCCGTAGCCCGGCAGCAGCACGGCGCCGTTGATGATCAGAAAGTTCGCATAGCTCGCCGGCATCGGGGCGCCGTCTTCGTCGCGTAATGGTGCCGGTGCCGGCAGCGGCACCAGGTCGTAAGGCCGACCGTCAGGGCGGCGGAGCGCGGCGAGCTCCTGTCGCAGACCCCCGAGCGCGGTCTGCTCGCCGGCGGACGCCGCCGGATGTGCCGTCACGTGGCAAATCCTGCCCGGCGCGCAGAACCGGGCGAGGGTGTCGATGTGGCCGTCGGTGTCGTCGCCGTCGAGCGCACCCTGGTTCAGCCAAAGGCACCGCGTGATGCCGAGCGTGCGGGCGAGCTCCGCCTCCACCCGGGCCTGGTCCCAGCCCGGGTTGCGCGCCGGGTCGATGATGGTACGGCGCACCAGCAACGCCGTGCCCGTGCCGTCCGTGTCGATGGCGCCGCCCTCCAGCACCAGCGCACTGGTGACCAGCGGCGCATCGCCGAGATGCCCCGCCGCGTGGAGTCGGGCCGTGATGCAGTCGTCCAGCGCTGCCGGAAACTTGCCGCCCCAGCCGTTGAAGCGGAAGTCCACCGCGTTGGCACGTCCGGCGGCGTCGAGCACGGTGAGCGGGCCGTGGTCGCGGGCCCAGGTGTCGTTGCTCGGTGCGAGCGTGCATGTCGCCGCGGCGCCGATGCCGGCGGCGGCGAGGCATCGGCGCGCATGGTCGCGATGGTCGGCATCGCGGCAGGCGATGAGCAGACGCTGGCGGCGCGCGACGGCGGCGGCGATTGCAAGGTACACCGCCTCCACCGCCGCGAGCTGTGCTGCCCAATCCGTGCCCGCGTGCGGCCAGGTGAGCATCACCGCGTCCTGCGGCTCCCATTCGGCGGGCAGACGCGGCATGCGTCAGGCTGGGGCCGGGGGCCGGGGAACGAAGTCGCGAAGGCGCAGTGGGCGCCGAATCAGGCGCTGACCGAGCCCTGCGCTTTGCGCGCCTTGGCGGCACTGCGCGCGGCCAGTGCGATGAAGAGGTAAGCCCAGCCGTTGAAGATCAGCTCGATGGCGATGAAGAGCCCGATGATGAACAGCCCGGACTGCGGCCACTCCAGCAGAATCAGCGTGCCGAGCACCAGTGACACCAGGCCGGACAGCAGCGGCCACCACCAGCCCTTCGCAGGGCGCACCTGGAAGGCCATGATGGCCCGCAGCACGCCGACCGCGATGAGCGCGTAGGCGATCACCAGCGTCAGCGACAGGGCCGCCAGCTCCGTGTGCAGCACCATCAGCAGGCCGGCGCCGACGTACAGGAGCGCGATGAGCACGTGCCAGGCGATGCTCTTCCAACCGCGGCACTTGATGGCGTCGAGCAGCTGAAAGACGCCGCCTGCCACCAGCAGCACGCCGAAGAACACCACGGAGACCTCGGTGAGCAGGAAGGTCATCCCAAGCCCCAGGGTGCCCAGCACGATGGACACCAAACCGAACAGCAGGAGCCAGCCCCAGTTCTTCTCCAGCTCGCCGAAGATGGCGGGGGTCGGGGGCAAAGGGTGCGCGGTGTCGTTGCTCATGTCCGTCTCCTGGTCGCTGTCTCGGTGGTGTCGTCTGTGCCGACTGCGGCCTGCTCGATCTCGAGCTTCGCGCGGATGAAGACGCTGTGCGGCACGTACAGAAGCTCGGAGACCTTGCGCACCAGATATTCCTCGTGCTGCCCGAGGCGCTCGTCGGCGTAGGCCACGCGCCATAACGCGGCGACGAGCCGTGCCTTGTCGTCTGCGTCGTAATGGTCGTTGATCAGTGACGTGAACTGGAAGTAATCCGTCGAATTGCTGCGCTCGGCGTCGGCGCAGCCGAGCAGTGCCTCGGCCTGGGAATAGGTCATGCCGAAGCACTCCCGCACCAGGGCCATCACCGTGTCACGCTCGACGGCCTGGGGTGCGTCCTCCATGTGCGTCATTTCCAGTAGAAGCGCCGCGGCGGCCCTGCGCACGGCCTGCGCCGCGGCCTCGGGGTCGCGCTCGCCCGGGCGCGACAGATGCGTATTGAAAAAGGTGCGAATGCTGCTCAGCATGATCTCTCGTGACCTGGATGCGCGATTGTGGGCGCGGCGCCTGCTGCGGCCGCCTGCCCCGGAATGCACTGATATGGGGACGGGGCCGTCAGCTTTCCGTGTCGCCGGCGGGCGGCCCGCCCGGGCGCAATGCCTCGCCGCAGGTTCGGCACACATAGCGCGCGCCGCGCAGAATGCGGTGGTGGCGGATGCTGGTGAGCGCGTGCTCACCGCAGCGGCAATGATACGGATGGCGCCGCAGACGCCGCGCCGTGAGCCCGCTGATGTCGAAGTCGTGGCAGCGCTGCGGGTCTGCGCCCAGTGCATGCATGATCTGCTGCCACTCCGGCCCGTGCGGTCGGATACGCCGCCCGAAGCGCAGGTAGGCGAGGTAATGCGCCACCTCGTGGGGCACCGTCTGGGCCAGGAAGTCCGGCTCGTGCCGGGCGAGCAGCGCGGCGTTGTATCGGATGGTCGCGCCGCCTTCAGCGTCCACGCGGCATTGCCCGGCGGAGTGCCCGCGCAGATCGAAGCTGATACGCGGCGCCGGCGCCGGGCGGCCGATGAGACGGCTGCCGGTGTTGACGAGCGCCATGGTGCGCTCCGTGGCACGGGCGTGTGCCTGCGCCGCAGCACCGGAATCCTGGTGGCAGGTCACTGGGCTCGGTGCGCGGGAATTGGCCATGGCGCAGGATTAGACGGCAAACACCGGAGGCTGTCCAGCCGGCGCGCCCGCATCATGCGGCCTTATGGAGCGGCGGGCATGCGGCCCGCCGGGCTTGTGAGCCGCTGTCAGCGGCGCCCCGGAAGCTCAACGAAATGGCGCCGCCCGCTTGCCCGACTTGCGATAGATCCCCAGGCGGGGTAGCATTCCGCGGCTTGGGCATCGGTGCTCGCAGTGTCCGTCGGCGCTCTATCCGCGGTGGTGGGCTCTGGCGGCGGCCCCTAAGGGCGATACGGGTGCGGCCTTCCGGCCCGAGCGCTTGAGGCTGCGACGGCATTGCCGACGATTGTCTCGCCACCCGCAGGGCGGGCCGGGCGAAGCTGACTGGGCCGCTGGCCCATTTTTTGTTTCTGGCGGTCCGAAATGCGTCGGCCGGTAGCCGACGCGGCAGATCCGGGGACGGCGTCGCCCACCGCAAGCTCCCGTGCCGGGGTGCCCCGAATCTGTCTGCCCCGTATCTGTCCGGCGCGCGCGTATTTGTGTGGTCGCCCTTAAGTGTTAGGGGCGAAAGTCGTGCCGCAGGCATCCGGTGCACCGGTCGGGCCGAGGCGTCATTGTCGAATCACAGTCCTGAGAGTCATCCGCCGCCGCAGGCGCAACATGAAAGGAGCCGAGTCGAAGCTCACTGATCTGGTCCGCGCCGTGGTGGAGCCCATGGGCTATGAGTGCGTCGGGGTCGAGCACGACACCGGCAGCACCGGCGCCGCCGTTCTGCGGGTCTACATCGATCACGCCGACGGCATCGGCCTCGATGACTGCGAGGCGGTGAGCCACCAGCTGAGCGGTGCACTGGACGTCGCCGACCCCATTGCGGGCCAGTACGACCTGGAGGTGTCGTCGCCCGGTCTGGACCGGCCGCTGTTCCAGCTGGAGCACTTCCGCCGCTTCATCGGAGCCCGGGTGCGTATCCGCCTGGCGGAGAAGCTCGACGGCCGGCGTCGCTTCGACGGCCGCATCGCCGGCGTCGAGGGTGACGCGGTGCTGCTGGACGCCGACGGCGAGCGCCTGGCCCTGCCGTTCGCGCGGATCGACACGGCGCGGCTGGTGCCCGAATTCTGATTACTGGTTGACACTATGAGTAAAGACATTTTGCTGGTGGTGGAGGCGGTCTCCAACGAGAAGGATGTCCCCGAGGAGATCATCTTCGAGGCCATGGAGGCCGCGCTCGCCTCGGCCACCCGCAAGAAGCACGGCGGCGACATCGAGGCGCGCGTCGCCATCGACCGGGAGACCGGCGACTACGAGACCTTCCGGCGCTGGGAAGTTGTCGAGGACAACGACGGCGAGCCGCTGGAGGCGCCGGAGCGCCAGATCACGCTGTCCGCCGCGCAGGCGCTGGACCCCGAGCTCGGGCTCGGCGACTTCGTCGAAGAGCCCATGGAGTCGGTGCTGTTCGGCCGTATCGCCGCGCAGACCGCCAAGCAGGTCATCGTGCAGAAGGTGCGCGAGGCCGAGCGGGCCAAGGTGGTGGAGATGTTCCAGCACCGCCAGGGCGAGCTGGTGACGGGCATCGTCAAGAAGGCCGAGCGGGGTACCATCGTGCTTGACCTCGGCGGTAACGCCGAGGCCCTGGTGCCGCGCGATCAGATGATCCCGCGCGAGAACGTGCGCCCCAACGACCGCCTGCGCGGGCTGCTGTACGAGGTGCGCTCCGAGCTCAAGGGTCCGCAGCTGTTCGTGAGCCGTACCGCCCCGCAGCTCCTCATCGAGCTGTTCAAGCTGGAGGTGCCGGAGGTGGGCGAGGGCACCATCGAGATTCTCGCCGCCGCCCGCGACCCGGGCCTGCGGGCGAAGATCGCCGTGCGCACCAAGGACCCGCGCATCGACCCGGTGGGCGCCTGTGTCGGCATGCGCGGCTCGCGTGTGCAGGCCGTGTCCAACGAGCTGAACGGCGAGCGGGTCGACATCATCCAGTGGGACGAGAACCCGGCACAGTTCGTCATCAATGCCATGTCCCCGGCGGACGTCATGTCCATCGTCATCGACGAGGACGCCCGCAGCATGGATGTCGCCGTGAAGGAGGACAATCTGTCCCAGGCCATCGGCCGCGGCGGCCAGAACGTGCGCCTGGCGAGCCAGCTCACGGGCTGGGAGCTGAACGTCATGAGCGAGGAGGACGCCGCCGCCAAGGGCGAGGAGGAGGCCCGGCGCATCGCCTCCCTGTTCATGGATCAGCTGCAGGTGGACGAGAATGTCGCCTTCCTGCTGGTGGAGGAAGGCTTCACCAGCATCGAAGAGGTGGCCTATGTCCCGGCCGCCGAGCTTGCGGGCATCGCCGAGTTCGATGACGAGATCATCGACCTCCTGCGCCAGCGCGCGAAGGACGTGCTGCTGACTCGTGCCGTCACCGGCACCGAGAGCGACGAGGGCCAACCGGCCACCGACCTGCTCAGCATGGCAGGCATGGACGACGAGCTGGCCTATGCGCTGGCCCGGCGCGGCATTGCGTCGATGGAGGAGCTCGCCGAGCAGTCCGTGGATGAGCTGATGGAGATCGAAGGCATGGACGAAGAGCGGGCCGCCCAACTCATCATGACCGCGCGCGAGCCCTGGTTCGCCGAGTCGGAACAGGCCTAGGTTGCGGAGGTGTCTATGAGCAGCGATGTCACGGTCAAACAACTTGCCACCACGGTCAACATTCCGGTGGAGCGGTTGCTCGCCCAGCTGAACGAGGCCGGGATCGCGGCCGACGCCGCCGAGGCCACGATCACAGAGCAGGAGAAGCTCCAGCTTCTGAACTACCTGCGCCGCAGCCACGGCAAGAAGGAGGGCGACGAGCCCGCCAAGCGGGCGGCGCCGCCGCGCCGTGAGCCTGCGGAGCCGCGGCGCGGGCCGGCACCCTCGCGCCCGTCGCGGCCGACGCTCAGCACCCGTGGCGGCGGCAGCCAGCGCGGGCAGAAAACCGTCTCCGTGGAAGTGCGCCGCAAGCGCACCCAGCTGCGCCGCGACGAGGGCAAGGCTGCGGTGGAGCCGCGGCCTGCACCGGCGCCGACGGCCGAGGCCCCGGCACGCAAGGCCCCGGAGCCCGCACCGCCGGCGCCGCAGCGCCCGCCGCAGCGCGGCGCCACCGATGAGCAGCGCCGTCGGGCGGAGCTCGAGGCGCGACGTGCGGAAGAAGATGCGCGCCGCCTGGCCGAGCAGGAGGAGCAGGAGCGGCTGCGCGCCGAGGAAGAAGCCCGCCGCCGGGAAGAAGAGGAGCGCAAGCGGCAGGAAGCAGAAGAGCGCGCCCAGCGCGAAGCGCAGCAGCGCGCGGCGGCCGAGGCGGAGGAAGCGGTCGAAGCGGTCGAAGCCGCACCCGCGGCGTCCGAGGGCGAGCCTGCCGAGGTGGAGGTGCCCACGGATGCGGATGCGCACGAGCGCCACCGCAAGCACGCCAAGAAGCATGAAGAGCGCGGTGAGCGCACCGAGCGTCCCGAGCGCGAGCAGGAGAAGCCCGGCAAGAAGGCGGGCAAGAAGGACGCCGGCAAGTCCAGGCGTGCCGGCGGTGGCGTCGTGGACGACGACGACGCCGCGGCGCTCGGCGTCATCTCACGCCCGTCCGTGCGCCGGCGCAAGAAGCCGGGTCGCCCGCAGCTCGCCGACAAGCACCAGTTTCAGAAGCCGACGGCGCCGGTGGTGCGCGAGGTGGAGGTGCCGGAATCCATCACCGTTGCCGACCTCGCCCAGCGCATGTCGGTGAAGGCCGCCGACCTGGTGAAGGTGCTCTTCAAGCAGGGCATGATGGTTACCATCAACCAGATGCTGGACCGTGACACGGCCATGCTGCTGGTGGAGGAGATGGGTCACACCGCCGTGGAGGCGAAGGAGAAAAGCGCCGAGGACAGTGTCATGGAGCTGCTGGGCGAAGAGACCGAGCAGGCCGAGAGCCTGCCGCGGCCGCCGGTGGTGACCATCATGGGTCATGTGGACCACGGCAAGACCTCGCTGCTGGACTACATCCGCCGCACGCGGGTCACCGCCGGCGAGGCGGGGGGGATCACCCAGCACATCGGCGCCTATCACGTCGAGACGGACAAGGGGATCATCTCCTTCCTGGACACCCCGGGCCACGCCGCCTTCTCGGCCATGCGCGCCCGTGGCGCCAAGGTCACCGACATCGTCATCCTGGTGGTGGCCGCCGACGACGGCGTCATGCCGCAGACCATCGAGGCCATCCAGCACGCCAAGGCGTCCGGGGTGCCGCTGGTGGTCGCCGTCAACAAAATGGACAAGCCGGAGGCCAACCCGGACCGGGTGATGCAGGAGCTCACCCAGCACGAGGTGGTCGCCGAGGAATGGGGCGGCGACACCATGCTGGTGAAGGTCTCCGCCAAGACCGGCGACGGCGTCGACGACCTGCTCGATGCCGTGCTGCTGCAGGCCGAGGTGCTGGAGCTGACGGCACCCAAGGACAGCCCCGCCCACGGCACCATCGTCGAGTCGAGCGTCGAGAAAGGCCGCGGCCCGGTGGCGACGGTGCTGGTGCAGTCAGGCACGCTGCGTCAGGGCGACACCATCGTCAGCGGCTCGGAGTACGGCCGCGTGCGCGCCATGTTCGACGAGAACGGCCAAGCCGTGCAGGAAGCCGGTCCCTCCATTCCGGTACAGGTGCTGGGCCTGTCGGCGGCGCCCAACGCGGGCGACGACGTCATCGCCGTCGCCGATGAGCGCAAGGCCCGCGAGGTGGCCGAGCTGCGCGCCGAGCGCGACCGCCAGTCGCGCATCGACCAGCAGGGCGCGGCCAACCTCGACCAGCTCTTCTCGCAGCTCAAGGAGGGCCAGACCAAGTCCGTCAACATCATCCTGAAGGCGGACGTGCAGGGCAGTGTCGAGGCGCTGCGCGAGGCGCTGGTGAAGCTGACCAACGACGAGGTGAAGGTCGCCGTGGTGGCCGCGGGCGTCGGCGGTATCACCGAGTCCGACGCCAACCTGGCGGTGACCTCCAACGCCATCCTGCTCGGCTTCAACGTCCGCGCCGATGCCGCTGCCCGCCGGGTGGTGGAGTCCCACGGGCTGGACCTGCGCTACTACTCGATCATCTACGAGCTCATCGACGACGTGAAGCAGGCCATCTCCGGCATGCTGAGCCCCATCGTCACCGAGGAGATCATCGGTCTGGCCGAGGTGCGCGACGTGTTCCGCTCCTCCAAGTTCGGCGCCATCGCCGGCTGCATGGTGGTGGACGGCGTCATCAAGCGGAACAACCCGATCCGCGTGCTGCGCGACAATGTGGTCATCTACGAGGGCGCGCTGGAGTCCCTGCGCCGGTACAAGGACGATGTCGCCGAGGTCAAGGCCGGCACCGAGTGCGGCATCGGTGTGAAGAACTACAACGATGTGCAGCCCGGCGACCAGATCGAGGTGTTCGAGCGCACCGAGCGGAAGCGGGAGCTGTGACGGGCGCACCGATGCACGAGGTACCCGGGCCATGAGCGACGGCAGCCGCGCCGAGCGCGTCGGCGCCGAGCTCCTGCGGGAGCTGGCGACGCTGCTCCGCGCCGAGGTGAAGGACCCGCGCATCGGCCCGGTGACCCTGCAGGAGGTGCGCGTGAGCCGGGATCTGTCCCACGCCAAGGTGTATTTCACCTGCTTCCCGCTGGATGACTGCGGCGATGAGCAGGCGCAGGTGCTGAACGGCGCTCTGGCCGGCTTTCTGCGCCGGGCGCTGACTAAGCGGGTGCGCCTGCGCACGGTGCCGCAGCTGCACTTCGTTCACGACACCTCGGTGCGTGACGGCGAGCGCTTGGCGGCGCTGATCGACAGCGTGGCGCCGCCGCCCGAGCGCGACGACGAGCGCTCCTGAGCGCCGCGCCCGGCGCGCGCAGACGCGTCCCAAGGCTCCACGCAAGTACACCCAACAGTCCAACGGAGTGCCGACCCGCGCACGCGGGTGAAGCAGACGCCCAGCATGGCGAGACGACGCAACAAAGGCCGGCCGGTGGACGGCATCCTGCTGCTGGACAAGCCGGCCGGGATCTCCTCCAACCAGGCCCTGCAGCAGGTCAAACGCCTGTACAAGGCCGCCAAGGCAGGCCACACGGGCAGCCTGGACCCGCTCGCCACCGGGCTTTTGCCGCTGTGCCTGGGGCAGACCACCAAGTTCTCGTCCTTTCTGCTGGATGCGGACAAGCGCTACCGGGTGACCGTGACCCTGGGTGTCACCACCGACAGCGCCGATGCCGACGGCCAGGTGCTGGAGACGCGTCCCATCGACGGCGTGGACGCGGGCGCTGTGGAGGCCGTGCTGCCACGCTTCATGGGCCGCATCGAGCAGCTGCCGCCCATGTACTCCGCCGTGAAGCACCAGGGCGAGCGGCTCTACAAGCTGGCCCGCGAGGGCAAGGAGGTGGAGCGCACACCGCGGGAGGTGCAGATCTTCGCGCTCGACCTGCTCGGCTTTACGCCGCCGACGCTGGAGCTCGACGTGCACTGCTCCAAGGGGACCTATGTGCGCACGCTGGCGGAGGAGATCGGTGCCGCCCTCGGCTGCGGCGCGCACGTCTCGGCGCTGCGGCGCACGGGCGTCGGCCCCTATGTGGAAGGCGAGACCCGTTTCGTCAGCATGGCGGACGTGGAGGCCGCCGCCGAGCAGGGCTTCGAGGCCCTGGATGCCATGCTGTTGCCCCTCGACAGCGTGCTCGGCCATTGCCCGGCGGTGCGCCTGTCCGCCGATGCGGCTTTCTATCTGCGCCAGGGGCAGCCGGTGCTGGTGCCGCAGGCGCCCACGGAGGGACTGGTGCGGCTCTACGCCGGCGGGGATGCGTTCCTCGGCATCGGGGTCATCCTGGACGACGGCCGCGTGCAGCCGAAGCGCCTCATCTGACCGAGCGCGGGGTGGCACGGACCGGCAAGCCGTTTCACCGCAGCGGAACTGTCACAATCGGTTCAACTGCACCGGAAACGCCGGTACCATAGTCAGGCTTTCGCCAAGCCGCCGGGCCACCTGTGCCGCAGGCCCAGCGGCCCGACTCAATCGCGCTGCGCCCTGGAGTCATTGCCGGAGCGCACCGCTGCCCTGGGGCACCGCCCACCGGCGCCCCCTCAAGCAAAGCCCAACAGGAGCACAGCAATGACAATCACCGCAGAAGACAAGCGCCGTATCGTCGAGGAGCACGGCAAAGACGGCAACGACACCGGCAGCACCGAGGTGCAGGTCGCGCTGCTCACCGCGCGCATCAAAGACCTCACCACACACTTCAGCGAGCACAAGAAAGATCATCACTCCCGGCGCGGGCTGGTGCGGATGGTCAACTCCCGGCGCAAGCTGCTCGATTACCTCAAGCGGAAGGACCTCGATCGCTACCGCGCGCTGATCCAGAAGCTCGGCCTGCGCCGCTGATCCGGCGCCGGTGTTGAGGGAGGCGCCGGTGGCCGGCCGCCGAGCATGGCGCCGGTCATTGCGCGTCCCGCACCGCACCACAGGCGCCGCGGCCGACACCGGCAGCGAGGGCGCCGTCCGCACCCGTCAGGATATCCTGAGGACCCATCCAGAGGACCGATTCCCGTGACCCCCATCCGCAAGACCTTCCAGTACGGCGACCAGACGGTCACGCTCGAGACGGGCGAAATCGCCCGCCAGGCGGACGGCGCCGTGTTGATCAATGTCGACGATACCGTGGTGCTCTGTACCGTGGTGGTGGACAAGCGCGCCACCGAGCTCAAGGATTTCCTGCCGCTCACCGTCGACTACCAAGAGAAGACCTACGCCGCCGGCCGCATCCCCGGCGGCTTTTTTCGTCGCGAGGGCCGGCCCAGCGAGGCCGAGATCCTGACCTCCCGCCTCATCGATCGCCCCATCCGGCCGCTGTTCGCCGACGGCTTCGGCCGCGAGGTCCAGGTCATCGCCACGGTGAAGTCCCTGAACCCGGCGGTGAACCCGGAGGTTCCGGCGATGATCGGCGTCTCTGCGGCGCTCGCCATCTCCGGCGCGCCCTTCAACGGTCCCATCGCCGCCGCCCGCGTCGGCTACAAGAACGGCCAGTACATCCTGAACCCCGCCGTGACGGGCCTCGGCCCCGACAGCGATCTGGATCTGGTGGTGGCCGGCACCGAGAATGCCGTGCTCATGGTGGAGTCCGAGGCCCGCGGCCTCACCGAAGAGGTCATGCTCGGCGCCGTGCTCTTCGGCCACGAGCAGATGCAGGTGGCCATCCAGGCCATCCAGGAGCTGGCCGCCGAGGTCAACAAGCCGCCGCTGCCCTTCGAGCCGCCGGTGGCCGATGCGGCGCTGGAAGACGCGGTGTCCGCCTACACCGACCGCCTGGCCGAGGCCTACACCATCAAGGACAAGATGGAGCGCTACGCGGCACTCGACGTCGTCCGCAACGAGGCCTATGAGAAGCTCGCCGGCGACGCCGACGGCCAGTGGCCCCAGCCCAAGGTCTATGGCGCCATCGAGAAGCTGGAAAAGAAGCTCGTCCGCGGCGCCATCCTGGGGGGCAAGCCCCGCATCGACGGCCGCGACACCAAGACGGTGCGACCCATCCACATCCGCACCGGCGTGCTGCCACGCACCCACGGCTCGGCGCTGTTCACCCGCGGCGAGACCCAGGCCCTGGTGGTCACCACGCTCGGCACCGAGCGCGACAGCCAGATCATCGACGCCCTGGAGGGCGAGCGCCGCGAGCCCTTCATGCTGCACTACAACTTCCCGCCGTTCTGTGTCGGCGAGCTGGGCCGGGTCGGCAGCCCCAAGCGCCGCGAGATCGGCCACGGCCGGCTCGCCAAGCGCGGCATCCTCGCCGCCATGCCGGCACCGGACGAGTTCCCGTACTCGGTGCGCGTGGTGTCCGAGATCACCGAGTCCAACGGCTCCAGCTCCATGGCATCCGTCTGCGGCACCAGCCTGTCGCTGATGGACGCCGGCGTGCCCGTCAAGGCGCCGGTGGCCGGCGTCGCCATGGGCCTCATCAAGGAGGGCGACGAGTTCGCCGTGCTGACGGACATCATGGGCGACGAGGACCACCTGGGCGACATGGACTTCAAGGTCGCCGGCCCCGCCGACGGCATCAATGCGCTGCAGATGGACATCAAGATCGAGGGCATCACCAAGGAGATCATGGAGACTGCGCTGGAGCAGGCGAAGGCCGGCCGGCTGCACATCCTCGGCGAGATGAACAAGGTCATCGCCGAGCACCGCGCCGAGATGTCCGACTACGCCCCGCGCATCATCGAGTTCAAGATCCACCCGGAGAAGATCCGCGACGTCATCGGCAAGGGCGGCGCCACCATCCGCGGCATCACCGAAGAGACGGGCGCCACCGTGGACATCAACGACGACGGCGTGGTCAAGATCTTCTCCGTGCAGCGCAGCGCCGGCGAAGAGGCCAAGAAGCGCATTCGGCTCATCACCGCGGACGTGGAGGTCGGCAAGATCTACGAGGGCAAGGTCGTGCGCCTGATGGACTTCGGCGCCTTCGTCACCATCCTGCCGGGCCGCGACGGCCTGGTGCACATCAGCCAGATCAGCGAGGAGCGGGTGCAGAAGGTCTCCGACAAGCTGAAGGAAGGCGACGTGGTCCGCGTCAAGGTGCTGGAGGTCGACAAGCAGGGCCGGATTCGCCTCAGCATGAAGGCCGTGGCCGAGGACGACGCGAAGGCGGCGGAGTAGGGCGCAAGGCCCGCCCGTGCAGCAAAGGCGCGCTGTCCGGGCGGGATGTCAGCCGGCGCCCCGCGGCGACCCTGCGATGGGGTGGGCCAGACGCCGCAGGGCCTGAGCCTGGGGCTGAAGCACGCCCGACACCTTGCCGCCCACGCGCACGCTGTGCCCCGGTGCGGCAAGCACCTCGGAACGTCCAGCACCGCTGGACGCTACGCCACCCGCACCCAATCCGCCTGCACCAGGTTGCGCGCCTGCCGGTCTAACACCAGCCCCAGCTCGATGAGCGCCTTGCTCGGCAGGGCGCGGTACTTGGCGCTGTAGCCGCGCGTGCGGATCTGCGCCAGGGCCGGGTTGTCGGTGTCGCCGGCGTCCGGTTCGCCGGCGCTCGCCGGCGCGGTGCTGCCGGCGCCGCGCGCGAGCTTGATCTCGATGACGTAGATGTAGCCCGCCAGCTTCACGGTGAGGTCCACCTGGCCGTGGTTGCCCGTGTCCTCGGGGATGACCTCGGCATTGAGGCTGGCAAAGAAGGCATAGAGCACGCTGGCGTAATAGCCTTCCGTCTCGGGCAGGTCGGCGTGGATGAAGTTGCGCCACGCGACACCGGCGAACAGGCGCTGGATGGCCGCCGCCAGGCCGGCCACGTCGCCCTCGCTCAGGCAGTCGTAGAGGCTGTCCTGGAGTGCATCGCGCCCGCCGGGCAGGGTGCCGAGGTAGCCGTCGATGAGCCGGTCCGCCAGCGCCATCCGCACCTCCTGGTTCGGCAGCCGGAGCCGATACAGGAGCCGCGAGCGCCGCCAGCGGGTGCTGTCGATGGTCAGATAGCCGGTCTGGAACAAGAGCGTGATCGGGTCGATGCGCTCGATATCGAAGGAATCCAGGATCTCCTCGCTGGCCTCGATCCCCTCCAGGTCCGGCAGGAAGGTCGCCCGGCGCGGCAGCAGCTCGATGAGAAAGCTCGGGTTGCCGGTCTCGAACCAGAAGTTGCGGTACTCCCGGCCCTTGTCGATGAACAACAGGATGTCGAAGGGGTTGTACACCGGCTCGCCGAGGAAGCCGTAGCCGTTGTACCACTGCTTGAGCCGCGCCCAGTCCACGCCCGCGAGATGCTCGGCGAAGGCGGTCTCCAGATCCTGCTGCGTGTAGCCGCACACCGTGGCAAAGCGCGCGTCCAGGGTCAGATCGTTGAGCTGGTTGAGCCCAGAGAACAGGCTGACCTTACTGAACTTGGTCACCCCGGTCATGAACACGAGCCGGATGTGGGCGTCCTGCCCCTTCATGGCCGAGTAGAGATTCTTCAGCCCCTCGCGCATCTGCGCGGCCCGTTGCAGGTCCCCGATGTTGTCGAGGATGGGCTTGTCGTACTCGTCCACCAGGATCACGACACGCTCGCCGGTCTCGGCCTTGGCGGCACGGATCAGGTCGCCGAAGCAGCCCGGGATGTCGTTTCGGCTCCAGTCGCAGGTCAGCCCGAGCCGCTCGGCGTTCTCGTCGAGCAGGCGGCTGATCCGCAGGTCGAGCGCCTCATGGCTGGTGAGCACGCCGCCGGAGAAGTCCAGCCGGATGACCGGATGCCGCCGCGACCAGTCCCAGTGCGGGTGCACGTGCAGCCCGCGAAACAGCGCCTCGCTGCCCTCGAACAGCTCCTTCAGCGTGTCCAGGAACAGGCTCTTGCCGAAGCGACGCGGGCGCGACAGGAAGTAGTACTTGCCGCTCTGCGCCAGCGCCCGCGCATGCCCGGTCTTGTCGATGTAGACGTAGCCCTCCTCGATGATCTCGCGGAAGGTCTGGATGCCGATGGGGAGCTTCTTCAGCATGGCGCGCGGGTCGCTGATGGACAGGCGATTGCCGGTCGAGCACAGCGGCGGATGTGATCCGTCGGCCGGCCGGCACGCCGGGTTCGATGTCGAGCGGGAGCGGCGAGCCCCATGCCTTTAGGGTAGCGCGTCGATCAGGCCCGCGCGCCGGAAAACGCCGGCGCACCTCCGCAGCCCAGCCCCGCAGTCTCGCGAGCCGCTGTAAAGGGGCGCTGATGCGCAGCTCAGCGGTTTCGATCACAAGCGATGGCGCGCAGCCGGGACGGCGTGCTCACGGACGCCTGCCCGACGGGCTCGACAACCTGGCCGGGCATAACCTGCTGACCTATAAGTCCCTGCGCGAGCCGCTCGACGACTGGGCGTTGCAGGAACTGACGGGGCACTATGTCAACTACCGCAAGCAGGCCTCGCCGCGGACCGGCCTGCACGAGGTCGCCGGTAACGCCTGGGAGTGGGTCGCCGACTGCTGGCACGACAGCTGTGACGGAGCGCCCATCGACGGCAGCGCCTGGCTCGGCGAAGACGGCGGCGACTGTGCGCGGCGCGTGGTTCGCGGCGGCGGCTGGGGCGACTTCCCGAGGGGCCTGCGCTCGGCCTTCCGCTACTGGTGCTACCCTTTTGTTGCGACCTTCGACGTCGGTTTTCGCCTCGCCAGGACCCTTTGACCCTGTGCGCTTTGCCCTTTGTCCCTTTGCTTGTGTGCCGGGCCGCCGGGCATCGCGTCGGCGCCGGAGGCGGTCATCGTCGTAGGCACTGCGAGCGGGCGTGCATGGACAGGTCTCCACCATGCGCTCGGGGGCGCAAGGACCGCACTCCCAGCGCGGCTCGCGGCTCAAGCAACACAAGACAGGGGCAACTGTGAGTACAGTCTTCGTGGTCATGGCGGCGCTCTGCTGGGGGCTGTCCGGGGGCATCGGCGGCCTGCTCATGGCCGACGGTTGGGACCCCTTCGTGGTGTCCTTCTACCGGGGCGCCATTGGGCTGCTGTTCGTGCTCGTGTGGCTCGTCGTCAGACCCCGCGGCAGCGGGCTGTCGGATCGGCGCCTGTGGTTCTGGTCGGCCATCGCCGGCCTCGGGGTCGCCGGCAATTTCGCGTTCTATTTCGTGAGCATCGCGGAGGCCAGTGTCGCGGTTGCGGCGACGCTGATGTACTGCGCACCGGTGTTCGTGTACCTGGTGTCTTTCGCGCTCAGGCTCGAGCGTCCCACCCTCGGCAAATGGGCGGCCATCGCCATGGTCATGGTGGGTGTGGTGCTGCTCACACGGGTGTATGAGACGGGCGCAGGCAGCGTAACCCTGATCGGTGCCGGTGCCGGCCTGCTCTCGGGCCTGTCCTATGCCGTATTCATCTTCGGCTTCAAGTATGCCGCGCCGCATGGCACGCCCCAGGCGATTCTCGTCGTCGCCTTCGCGGCACTCGTCAGCATTCTCATCTGGCCGGGCGATGCCGGCCAGGTGATTGGGGTGCTGAGCACGCCGAGCTGGCCGTTGTTCGCCGTGCTGGGGGTGCTCGGCGCAGGCCTCTCGTTCATCTTCTACATCGTCGGCCTGAACCATACGGCGCCGGCGGTGGCGTCGATTGTGGCCATGGTGGAGCCGGTCACCGCGTCGCTGTTCGGCGTCGTGGTGCTGCATGAGAGCCTGGTGGCGATGCAGCTCCTCGGCATGGGGCTGATCCTGGTGACGGTCACCGCGCTCAGCGTGGTCTCGAGGCCGCGCTTGGCCTGACGCGCGGCTGGGGTGAGGTCCGGCGCCGGCGGCAGCCCCAGATCAGGCGCGAGCCGTCGCCGACGGCGCTTCGCCGAAGAGTGACCGGTATTCGGTGGCGAATCGCCCCGCGTGGTGCATGCCGCAGCGTGCGGCGATGGTCGCGATGTCGCTGTCGGCGCCGCGGAGCAGCGCGTCGCGGGCGACATGCAGGCGCAGGATGGTGAGATAACGCCGGGGCGAGATGCCGAGCTGGTCGCGGAAGGTCTGCTCCAGCGTGCGCTGTGCGACGCCGATGTCAGCACAGAGCGCCGGAATGCGCAGCTCCTCGCCGATGCGCTCACGCGCCTGCTGCTCGAACGCGCGCAGCAGACCCATGCGGTGGGCATAGCTCGGGCGCGCGCCCAGCGCGGTGCCGTGCTGCGCCATCAGCATCAGCTCGGCGGCCAGCGCGGCGAGGTCCGCGTGCCAGGCCGAGATGAGCGTGCCCTGTTCTGCCCCAGCCAGCCGGGCAATGCGACGCACGATGCGGGCACAGCCCGGCATCGAGGCGCTGAACACCCTGGGCTTGTCGAACAGGCTCGCCGACAGCCCCAGCTCGCCCAGCATGGCGCGGGGCAGCTGCAGCGCTGCCCAGCGCGTCTGCGCCGGGAGGAGATAATCCAGCTCGGCGCCCGCCGGGTAGCAGATCAGGTCCCGGGCGCCGAAGCGATAGCCGTTGATGCAGCCGTCGCGCCCGGCCCCGAGGATGGCGCCCACCACCACCGCATGCTCCGGCAGGCAGCCGCAGGCGCGCAGCGAGCGGCTGTAGCAGCCGCTGTTCAGGACGACGGAGCCCGCGAGCAGTCCGGAGAGCTCGCCGCGAAAGTCACCCCCTTCCAACTGGTGGTGCTCGATGGAGGCCTCCCGGATGGCCGTCGCCAACTGCTCGGCGTCGAAGAAGGTGAGCGCCGTCCGTTCGATCAGGGGCACTCCTGCGCCCCGTGCTTGCGAGCTTGTCATCCTGTTGTCCTTATGTGCGAAAAGCGGACAAGAAGGTTATCAGGAAGCTTGGCAGCGGCAATACTGCGCCTCGCTGCGAGTCTGCGGCACTCGTCCCGGATTAAGGCGCCTTCATCGGCCATCTGTGCTGCCGCCTCCATGGCTGTTCCAGGCTTCGTGTCAGGGGATGTTGCGCATGGAGCGCCGAATGCGGACAGGTGGAGCCGGCACGCCTGAAGGCTTTATCGAGCGCCCCTGAGCGGACGGGCGCCTGGCCGGGCGGGGCGCCGCTGCCACTGCAACGCAGCGTCTGTCGACCATCACCACTGTGTTCTCGGAGGACCCGCTTTGAATCCCACAATCACCCTGCCAGGAGTTGCGGCCGCATTGGCGCTGCTGGCCCTGCCCGTGCAAGCGCAGCTGCCCAATCCCTTCGCGTCCAATCCCGCGGCCGCACCCCCCGACAATGGGCGGCCCGCCGCCGTGTCCGAAGCGGCCACCGAGGCGGTCGCCCAGAGTGCGCAGCCGGCGGGCGCAGGCGGCGAGACGCAGGCCGCAAGCGAGCGCCCGAACATCCTCGTCGTCTGGGGCGACGACATCGGCCGGTCCAACATCAGCACCTACACCCACGGGCTGGTGGGCTACGAGACGCCGAACATCGACCGCATCGCGAACGAGGGCATGACCTTCACCGATTACTACGGTGAGCAGTCCTGCACTGCCGGTCGCAGCTCCTTCATCACCGGCCAGAGCGTGTTCCGCACGGGCCTGTCCAAGGTGGGCCTGCCCGGTGCCGAGCTCGGCATGCGCGAAGAGGACCCGAGCATCGCCGTGATGCTGAAGGCGCTCGGCTATGCCACCGGCCAGTTCGGCAAGAACCATTTGGGCGACCGTGACGAGCACCTGCCCACCAACCACGGTTTCGACGAGTTCTTCGGCAACCTGTACCACCTGAACGCCGAGGAGGAGCCGGAGAACGAGGACTATCCGGGTGACATGGTGCTCCCGGACGGGCAGACCTTCCGCGAGAAGTTCGGCCCCCGCGGCGTCATTCACTCCTGGGCCATGCCGGACGGCACCCAGAAGATCGAGGACACGGGCCCGCTCACCAAAGAGCGCATGGAGACCGTGGACGACGAGTCCTCCGACGCCGCCATCCGCTTCATCGAGGAGCAGACCAAGGCCGGCAAGCCCTGGTTCGTCTGGTGGAACGGCACCCGCATGCACTTCCGCACCCATGTGAAGCCTGGGCTGCGCGGCATTTCCGGGCAGGACGAGTACGCCGACGGCATGGTCGAGCACGACATGCACATCGGCAAGTTCCTGGACAAGCTGGACGCGCTCGGCATCGCCGACAACACCATCGTCTTCTACTCCACCGACAACGGCCCGCACTACAACACCTGGCCGGATGCGGCGGCGACGCCCTTCCGTGGCGAGAAGAACACCAACTGGGAGGGCGGCTGGCGCGTGCCGGCCATGGTGCGCTGGCCGGGCAGGATCCCGGCGGGCGAGTGGACCAACGAGATCGTCCACCACATGGACTGGTTCCCCACCTTCCTCGCCGCCGCCGGGGACCCACAGGTCAAGGCGCGCCTGAAACAGGGCGTCAGCGTGCCCGCCGTGGGCCGCAACTACAAGGTGCACCTGGACGGCTACAACATCCTGCCGCTGCTGACGGGCGAGGCCGAAGAGAGCGCGCGTAAGGAGATCTTCTACTTCTCCGACGACGGTGACCTGACGGCGCTGCGCTACGGGGACTGGAAGCTCATCTTCATGGAGCAGAAGGCCGAGGGCACCTTCCGCGTCTGGATGGAGCCCTTCATCCCGCTGCGCGTGCCGCTGATCGAGAACCTGCGCCGCGACCCCTACGAGCGCGCGGAGATCACGTCCAACACCTACTTCGACTGGGTCCTGGACCGTGCCTACCTGCTGGTGCCGGCGCAGGCCTATGTGGCCAAGTTCCTCGCAACCTTCCAGGAGTTCCCGCCGCGCCAGAAGGCGGCGAGCTTCAGCCTGGACCAGGTGATGGAGAAGCTCGCGCCGCCCGGCGGCTGACGCGGAGCGCGCCGCTGGGCGCGCTCAGGTTCCAGCCGGCGCGCCGTCGGCGCGGCGCACTGCCGCGCCGACGGCGTTTGAGCGGTTGCAGCGAAGCGATCCGGCCGCCGCGAGCGCTGCGGCCAATACCGTGGCGCTGCGCGAGAACAGTTTCCGAGTGCCCCTGGGCAGAGGAGCGAACATGCGTTTTCTGGCATTACTGATACTGATCATCCCCCTGGCGGCCGCCGCGGACCCGCTGCCGTCCTGGAACGAGGGCGCCACGAAGCGGGCCATCACCGCGTTCGTCGCCGCCGTCACCGAAGCGGACTCGCCGGACTTCGTCCCTGAGCCCGAGCGGATTGCCGTTTTCGACAACGACGGCGCTCTGTGGGTGGAGCAGCCGCTCTACACCCAGCTCGCCTTCGTACTGGAACGGCTTCGCGAGCTCGCCGGCGACCATCCGGAATGGCGTGAGGAGCAGCCGTTTAAGGCCGCCCTCGAAGGCGACAAGGCGGCCCTGGGCGAGGCCGGCATGGAGGGCGTTATGCAGCTGCTGATGGCCACCCACGCCGGCATGACGAGCACTGAGCTCGATGCCATCGCCGCCGACTGGCTCAAAACCGCCCGCCATCCACGCTTCGAGCGCCCCTACACCGAGCTGGTCTACCAGCCCATGCTGGAACTGCTCGATTACCTGCGCGAGAACGGCTTCAAGACCTTCATCGTCTCCGGCGGCGGCATCGCCTTCCTGCGCCCCTGGACCGAGCGCGTCTACGGCATCCCCCCGGAGCAGGTGGTGGGCTCGCAGATTGCGCTGGAGTACAAGCTCGTGGACGGCGAGCCGACCCTGGTGCGTCAGCCCGAGATCGCCTTCGTCGACGACAAGGCGGGCAAGCCCGTCGGCATCTGGCGCCACATCGGCCGCCGGCCGATCATGGCCTTCGGCAACTCAGACGGTGACTACCAGATGCTGGAGTGGACCACGGCGGGCGAGGGCCGGCGCCTGGGGCTGTTGCTGCACCACGACGACGCCGAGCGCGAATACGCCTATGACCGCGAGAGTCACATGGGCCGGCTCGACAAGGGGCTGGATGACGCCGCGGACAAGGGCTGGATACTGGTGTCCATGCAGCGGGACTGGGCCCGCGTCTTCCCCGAATGATCGACGAGAATCCCACCCATCCAAGAAATCGGGAAAAGAAACGGGGACGTTATACTTATCCTTGGATACGGGGACAGTATACCGATTTTTCCCGACGCCTGCATTCCTCTGCCATGCTCGGCCAATGGATGGCCGACGCCGGCATCCGGGAAACGCTGACACCTTGCGTGTGATGGCCGGATTCGCGCGCAGTCGGCCGTCAGGCCTCTGGACCGGCGGCAGGGGCGGGCGCACACTGCGCTGTCGCCATCAGCCTGCGCACGCACTTGAGCCTCCCAGCCGGTTCGCTTCCCCCCGCCCAGCCGCCACCGGGCCCGCCGCCTCAGGGTCCATCCCAGGGCCCTCCGGATCTGCCTGCGGCCATCGCCGCGGCGCTTGCCGACCAAGGCTGGTGCATTACGGATGCCTTCCTGCCGCCGCTCCTGGTGAGCCAGTTGCGCCACGAGGCCGAGGAGCGCTGGCAGGATGGCCAGTTCCGTCGCGCCGGCGTCGGTCGCGGGTCCGGTCTGGAACTGCGCCCCGAGGTCCGCACCGACCGCATCCTGTGGCTGGACCCGGCCGGTCTGACCGGCGCGCAAAAGGCCTTATGGCAGCGGTTGGAGGCGGTGCGCTCGGCGGTGAACCGGCTGATGTATTTGGGCCTCCATGAGCTGGAGGTCCACTTTGCCGTCTACCCGCCCGGCGCCTGTTACCGCAGGCACCTGGACCGGTTCCATGACCAGCACGGGACCAGTGGCCGGCGGGAGCTCAGCTGTGTGCTGTACCTGAACGACGCCTGGCAGCCCCAGGATGGCGGGGCCTTGCGCATCTACACCGGTGATGAGGACGCGACGCCCTGCGCCGACGTACTGCCCATCGGCGGCCGCCTGGTGACCTTCCTCAGCGCCCGTTTCCCGCACGAGGTACTGCCGTCCCGCCGCGAGCGCTTCAGCATCACGGGCTGGTTTCGCAGTCGTTGAGCCGCTTGGCTGGACTCAATGCCGGCGCCGCGAGTGCACCTGGCAGGGCGGGATCTGATCCGGGCGACCCGCCGCCGGGATGATTGGGCGGCTCCGCGCCGCTTGGGCGCGGCCGTTGCTGAGTGCCTTGGCTTGCGTCGAAGGGGCGGCAGCGCAGAGCGGGTTTTCTCCGCCTGAGCCAGCCAAACCCTCGCCATTCCTGAGACCGCGCAAGGCCAGCGACTCAGCCGCTGATTTGCCGACACATCTCAGTGTCGCTTCTCAGCACCCTGCGCAGGGGCGGTCCGCGACCCAAAGCGGACGCTCGTGCTCACAGGCCATCCGGCCGCTGGATGCTTTACGACAAACTGAAAAGTGCCTTGCCGCTGATACCAGCCGCGATGTCTGATGGGAAAGTCCTTGTGGATGGCCGCAGCTGGATCATGGGCCTGCGCGGTCGATGCTCTCAACAGCCCACCATGCTGCTGTGAGCGAGCAATTGCGCCTCGATGACGCGGTCGAAGCAGGGCTCGGGTGTGTGCGGTGTGAGGGGTAAGAGCTGGAGCTCGGGCTGTGCGTAGCCGTAGGGCTCGTAGTCGTCGCTGGAGTCCAGCACGCAGTCGGCGTAGCCGGCGGGGTCCAGGGTCGGGTCGTAGGGGTTGCGCATGGTGGTTTCCTCCGCATGGAAAGGTCGCAACGCAGGCCTGCGGGCCTGACTTGCTTTAGCGAAGGCTGTGCCAGCACTGGGCCAGCACGGAACGTGTGCGGTGAATCGCTCACCGGATCAGCAGGTTACGCGGATGTGTCACCCTGTCCGCCCTAGCCCTTGAGTGCGGCTGTGGGTGCCGGAGGTGCAGATTCTCGACCGAGACGGTCGGTTTTGCGCGATTCTGGTGCGCGTTCCGGCATTTGCGGCAGGGATCTGCTGATGCGGCGGCGCATGTGCGGGGCAGGGGTGCGCCGGTGGGATGGCGCGTCAATGCTCGCAGCAAGGGCCACAGCCGCAACGACCAGGCGACGGGCTGCCGGTGCCGTTGCCAGCGTGGCGTTCGTCGCGTTCGTTGCGCGAGACACGCTGCGGGTGCTGTGCAGTCCCCTTCGTGCCGCTGTGGTCAGGGCGGTGCGTCGGCGCGCCCGTTGCCTGTTGCCCGTTGTGCTGTTGCGTGAGCCTGACGGGACTTGTGCGGCCGACTGGAAGTCGGCGCCCCCAGGTGCGGCCGACTGGAAGTCGGCGCCCCCAGGTGCGGCCGACTGGAAGTCGGCGCCCCCAGGCGCGGGCGACTGGAAGTCGGCGCCCCCAGGTGCGGCCGACTGGAAGTCGGCGTCCCCAGGTGCGGCCGACTGGAAGTCGGCGTCCCCAGGTGCGGCCGACTGGAAGTCGGCGTCCCCAGGTGCGGGCGACTGGAAGTCGGTGCCCGCAGGTGCGGGCGACTGGACGTCGGCGTCCCCAGGGATGGCCGACTGGGGGTCGGCGCAGCTGGGGGCGGGGGGCTGCTGAGCGGCTCAGGCGTACGCCGGCTGGAAGGCGGCTTCGGGCTCTTCCACCGGTGCGTTGGCCGCCGCGTCCCAGTAGGGCGAGAGCCTGCGCAGCTGGGCGACGATGGGTGGCACCGCCTCGATGACCCGGTCGATCTCCTCCACCGTGTTGTAGCGCGAGAGCGAAAAGCGCGTGGTGCCGTGGGCGGCCGTGAAGGGGATGTCCATGGCGCGCATGACATGGCTCGGCTCCAGCGAGCCGGACGTGCATGCACTGCCTGAGGAGGCGGCGATGCCGAGCTTGTTCAGCAGCAGCAGGATGGCCTCGCCCTCGATGTACTCGAAGGCGATGTTGCAGGTGTTCGGCAGACGGTTGCTCGGGTCGCCGGTGACGAAGCAGTTGGGCACGGTCTGCAGGATGCCCTGCTCCAGGCGGTCCCGGAGCTTGCGTACCTGGGTCTTCTCCTCGTCCATGTGCGCAAGTGCCAGCTCGCAGGCCTTGCCGAGGGCGACGATGGAGGCGCTGTTCTCAGTACCGGCGCGCCGGCCGCGCTCCTGGTGGCCGCCGCGCAGCAGCGGGCGGAAGCGGGTGCCGCGGCGCAGGTAGAGCACGCCGATGCCCTTGGGCGCATGCAGCTTGTGCCCGGAGAGCGAGAGCATGTCGATGGCGGTGCGCTTGAGGTCGATGGGCACCTTGCCCACAGCCTGCACCGCATCGGTGTGGAACATGACACCTGCGGAGCGCGCCAGCTCGGCCATCTCCTCCACCGGGAACAGGGTGCCCGTCTCGTTGTTGGCCCACATCACCGAGACGATGGCGACCTTGTTGGACAGGGCGTCCAGGTACTGCTGCATGTCGATGCGTCCCTTCTTGTCCACCTTGAGGTAGTGGACGGTGCAGCCTTCCTTCTCCAGGTGCTCGCACAGGCTCAGCACCGCCGGATGCTCGACGACGGTGGTGATGATTTCCCTGCGCTCCGGCTGGGCCTTCAGTGCGGACAGGATGGCCGTGGAGTCCGATTCGGTGCCGCAGGAGGTGAAGACGATCTCCGAGTCCAGCTCCGCACCCAACAGCGCCTGCACCTGTTGCCGCGCGGTCTTGAGGGCGCGCCCGACGCGGTCGCCGAACTGGTGCATGGACGACGGATTGCCGAACTGCTCCGTGAAGTAGGGCAGCATGGCCTCCACCACGGCGGGATCGACCATGGTGGTGGCGTTGTTGTCCAAATAGATACCTGACGTGGCCTGGGTCATTTTGGGCGCTCCGCGAGTGCTTGAGCTGCATTTGGCGAGGGGCGAGGGGCGAGGGGCGAGGAGGCGAGGGGCAAGTGAGCGATGCGCCGAGTGCTTGCCATTGCTCGATACTCGTCCCTCGCTCCTGCGCGCGACGGACAAGACGGCACGTCAATCCGCTGAGGCAGCAGCCGTCTGCATGGCCTGCGCCGGCAGAACGCGGACAAACTCGCCCAGGTCCTCGACGATGCGCTGCTGGATGCCCTCCAGCGTGGTGGAGGCCATCTGGCAGCCGGAGCAGGCGCCGGTCATGTTGACGAAGACGTTCTTGCCGTCGATGTCCACCAGCTCCACGTCGCCGTGGTCGCGCTGGAGGTTCGGGCGGATGGCCTCGATGGCGTTCTCGATGCGGCGGATGCGTGCCAGGTTGCCGAGCTTCGGCTTGCCGGCGGGCGGCGGCGGGGCGGCGGTGGGGTCGAAGGTCTTGCCCTGCTCGGCGAGCACCTTGGTGAGGATCTCCTCGATGGGCTCATGGCAGGCGGAGCAGCCGCCGCCGGCCTTGGTGTAGTTGGTCACCTCTTCGACGGTGCTGAGACCGTTGGCGCGGATGGTGTCCTCGATCATCACGGCGTCCACGGCGAAGCACTTGCACACCAGGGCGCCTTCCTCGTGGTCGTCCTTCCAGACCTCGCCGCGGTAGTTGGCGACGGCGGCCTGCAGCGCCTCGCGGCCCATGACGGAGCAGTGCATCTTCTCCGGCGGCAGGCCCTCCAGGAAGTCGGCGATGTCCTGGTTGCTGACATTGAGGGCCTCGTCCACGCTCATGCCCTTGATCATCTCCGTCAGCGCGGAGCTGGAGGCGATGGCGGAGCCGCAGCCGAAGGTCTGGAAGCCCGCCTCCAGGATGGTGTCGGTGGCCGGGTCCACTTTCAGGGTCAGGCGCAGGGCATCACCGCAGGAGAGTGAGCCCACCTCACCGATGGCATTGGCATCGGCGACGGCACCGGCGTTGCGCGGGTTGAAGAAGTGCTCTTTGACGGTTTCGGAATAGTCCCACATGGCTCGGCTCCGCTGGGTAGCTTGCAGTGTTTGGGCTCGGACGCTGGGTGGCTCGGGTCTTGTTGGACCGGGACGGCCGCAGAGATGCCGGTCGCACGCTTCAACTGTGGCGCATGTCCGTTGCGTCCAGATTGACAAACCTCATGAGTCGAAGCTTTAGCAAGCATCGAGCCAGTGTGGAAATCGAGGCGTAAGTCTCTGAATTTCAGAAGCTCGGGGAGGCAGGGGCTGCCGCCTGCCGAGTGTGCGGAACACGACATCCGCGGTGCCGCCGCGTCGGACTTCGCACGCGTGCGCGGCCCGGGTCGCCGGCGGGTGTGACTCGTGGGGCTGGCGGGCGGCGCAGCACCGCGGAGAACCCCAGGCCGGGCAGATGATCTGCGGCAGGCGCACTGAAGTGCGCTTGCCTGGCGTGACAACTGAGGTCGGCGTACCCGTAGCCGTCTGCCCGACTTCGGCGGTGATGCGCTGGGGCGCCGCGCGCACAGGCGGCAGTGCGGCACGGATCTGCGCCGGGTGACCGTCCGTGAGGACGTGGACCCGGCCCGGCTCGGCGTTGTGCTCGCCGATGTGGGGCCGCTCGCCGTCGGCGAGCACGAGCACCGTCAGGTCCTACTGGAGACTTGGCGCGCGCTCGGTGTCGCCGCGGGGCACAAGCTCAGGGCTTCGGCTTGGGGGTCGCGTCCGTCTCCACCGGCAGCACCGGATACTCGATCTTGGGCTGCTCGCCGGTCAGGGTCTCCAGGAACCCAGCGATGCTGGCGACCTCGTCATCCGTGAGCTTGGCACCGAGCTGCGCCGTGCCCATCACCGCCAAGGCCTGCTCCAAGTCCCAGACCTCGCCGGAGTGGAAGTAGGGCGCCGTGATGGCGATGTTGCGCAGCGGCGCGGCGCGGAAGACGTATTCATCCGACGCGGTTTTGGTCACGCGATAGCGGCCCTTGTCCTCCGGCGGCAGGATGTCGGCGCCCGGGCGCTTGATGAGGCCGAAGGGAAAGTAGTCCTGCCCGCCGAAGTTGACGCCGCTGTGGCAGGCGGTGCAGCCCTTGTCGATGAAGAGCGCGAGACCCTCCTTTTGCGCATCGGTGAGCGCGCCGTCGTTGCCTTCCAGGAACTGATCGAAGGGGGCATTCGGTGTCACCAGGGTGACCTCGAAGGCCTCGATGGCCTTGGCCATGTTGTCGAAGCTGACCGGCTCATCCTCGCCTGGGAAGGCGCGGCCGAAGCGCTCGACGTACTCGGGCATGCTGTTCAGGGTCGCCACCACCTGCTCGGGCTCATTGGCCATCTCCACGCCCGCCTGGATCGGGCCCTTGGCCTGCGCCTTGAGGTCTTCGGCGCGGCCGTCCCAGAACTGCGCGGCGTTGAACACGGCGTTCAGTACCGTTGGTGAGTTGCGGGGGCCCTGCTGCCAGCCGTGGCCCAAAGAGGTGGGCATGTTGTCGTCGCCGCCGGTGCCCAGGTTGTGGCAGGTGTTGCAGGAGATGACGCCGGACTTGGACAGGCGCGGGTCGAAGAAGAGCATCTTGCCGAGCTCGATCTTCTCCCGGGTCACCGGGTTGTCTGCGACCTCGGCGAGGCCATAGGGCACCGGCTCCAGCCCCGCGGATTTGGCCTTCTCGCGCAGGGCGGCGTCGTCGGCCAGGGTCTGGGTGCTGGCGAGGATCAGCGTGGGGAGGATTGCGGTGCCTGCGATGCGGCGCAGCCGGCCAGTGGATTTCGCATTCATGTTCGTCTTCCTGGCGTCTTGCTTGGTTATGCGGGATTGCCGGGCAGAAGCCTACAATCCCCGCCGCCGGCAGGAATTGCGCTGGCGCAGGAATGCGGCTGCGTCGGCGCGACGTCCGTCAATGCACGCCCGTCACAGGCATCATGTCCACATCGCAGGCGCCGCCGACGCTCACCGAGCGGCTGCGCCCGCCGCCGCGGCAGGACTCGCCTTGGTCCTGGATGCGGCAGTTCAGCGCCACGGGGCGACCGGCGCTGAGCCAGCTCGGCGTGCGGCGCCAGCGCCCGACTTTGCTGAAGCTGCACCCCGGCGAGACGCCGTAGGCGGTGCAGCCGCCCCCGCCGCCGAGGCGCACCTTGCGGCCGTCCACGATGAAGCCCGGGTAGTTGTCCTCGATGCGGATGTCATCGCCCCAGTCTTCCATCTCGAAGCGCATTTCCTTGAAGCGCCAGCCGCTGCCCACGCGCTCGCCCACCTTGATGCGGGTGTTGGCGATGAGGGCGTGATCGGGCCCGTTCTCGGCGACGGCGCCGGACATGTACTCGATGCGGTCCTGCTGCGGGAAGCACTTGCCCATGGCCGGCGGGTGGTAGTAGTGGCGCATCTCGGTGAGGTCGCGCAGGCTGTTGCCGGGGAACAGCTCCCGCAGGGCGCCGTCACCACCATAGAGAATGCGCTCGGCATCCCCGACGCTCTGGGTGTACATGGCCTGTACGCGGTCATAGAAGTCCTGGCGCTCAAGGTCTGTGCGCAGATAGCAGGCGGTGAGCCCCGAGATCATGGTCAGGTAGGCGTCCCAGATGTTGTATTGCGACACATCCGAGGACACGCCCTGGAAGTCGCCCGGGAAGCGGCAGCCCTGCCGGCGCAGACATTGGCCCACCGCCCGGTTGCGCACGGACAGCACCACGGTGTTGCGCTCGCAGGCGCCGTAGGCGGAGCAGCCGCGGTCCAGATGCCCCTCGAAAATGGCGGTGCGCATGGTGTAGTCCAGGTGCTTGGCGCGGGCGAGGGTGGTGTCGTCCCACTTGCCCTTGTTGCGGGCGATGAAGCTGTCCCAGGCGGAGGCCAGCTTGGCGCGGCGCCCGGTCATGCGCTTGTTCACCGACGCGCACTGGGGCGAGTTGTGGAAGCTGCGCACGATCTTGTCGAGCGTGGACTGGCCTTTGCGCTCGGCGGCCTTCTGGTCGCCGCGGCCGGGCGGATCGAAGAAGGGCGATTTCTCCAGCTGGTAGAAGTCGCGCACGCTGACGACGCGGTTCACGCCCGGGCCGCAGTGATGGTTTCTGACCTGCTTGCCTTTCTGGGCCGCCACCGCGCGCTCGAAGGCGCGGGTGGCCGACTGCCCCGAGGCGCTGGAGGCATCCACGACGACCTCGAACCCCACATAGGGCGTGCCCTTGCTGTCGGTGAGGGCGCGGCCGTTCTGCACCACCAGGCATGGGATCACCGCGGTGCCCTGGGTGAGGCTGCCGGCCTGGGCACCCGGGCCATTGGCGCCGATGCGATAGGTGGGCACCGTCAGCGGGCCGTTGAACTTGTAGAGGGTCATCACCGGCGCCGCAGGGATGGCGGCGGCGGGTTGCGAGAACAAGAGTGCCGGTGCCAGCAGGGTGAGAGCGGCGAGGGCGGATCGCAGCGAGGCTTGCATGGGGTTGGGCTCGGTCCCTGGGTTGTGAGCGAAGCTCGATGGTGATCGATGTCTCGCAGCCGGGGTGGTCCGCGGCTGCATGCGTATGCGGGCTCAGGGGGCGGCGGCCGTTGTCGGGCTGGTGTCTTTCGGCGTACCACCCGGCGTGTGCTGCACTGCCGGTGTGGCACGTGCAGCATCGGCACCGCCGGTGGCGGCCGCCACCAGCCTTGCCCGCGCCTCCGGGTCGGGCTCGCCCCGCAGGGGCATGCCGTCGATGGCGGGAAAGAGATCGGAGACCACCAGCTCATCACCGGCCGCAACGCCGCCCGCGATGATGGCATATTCAGGATGGCGGACGGCGACGGTAACATGACGGATGGCGAGCCGCCCGTCTTCGACCAGGTAGAGTCGGTCGCCATGGAGCGCCGAGCGCGGCACCACCAGCTGCTCCGGACGCGGGGCGCCGAACAGCTCCACCTCCACGAACAGGCCCTTCACCAGTGGCGGGCGCGCACCCGGCACCACGTCGGCATACGGGGCCTCGACGACGACGATGACACCGACGGTGCGGGTGTCCGGGTCCAGCGTGTCGCTGAGCCGCGCGAGCTCGGCGTCCCAGGACACATCGCCGCCGGCGTCACGCAGCGTAACCCGGGCGCGGATGCCGAGCCGCTCGGCCAGCGCGCCACCGGGGCCGATGCTGAAATCGATGGGGTCGGCCCCCTGAAGCAGCGCGCGCATGCGGGCGATGGGGATCTGGGCCTCCACCTCGGCGCGGTCGATGGCGTCGGCCTTGATGAGGACCTGGCCCTCGCGCACGTATTGCGCCTGCTCGATGTTCACCTCGCTCAGGCGCGCCCGGAAGGGCAGCTGCACTTCGGTGCGCGAGAGGTCGAGGCGGGCGTCGGCGAGCTGGGCCTCGTAGCGGGCGAGCTGCGCCTCCAGCAGCTCGCGCTCCGCCGGCAGCAGATTCAGCTGGTTCTGTTGCGCCTGTACCGCCTGGCGTTGGGCCAGCAGGTTGCGCTTCTCCTGCTCCAGCTCGGAGGCGCTCAGGGTGCCCTTGTCGCGCAGGCGCTGCTTGCGCTCCACCTCCGTGGTACGCAGCGCCAGGGATTCCTCTTCGATGGCGAGGGAGGCGCGGATGTTGGCCTCCTTGGCGGCCATCTCGGCGAGCTGCGCCCGGGTGGAGAGGATGTCCGCCTCGACCTGGGACAGGCGCAGCTCGTATTCGGTGGGATCGATGCGCAGCAGCACGGCGTCCGCCGGCAGCAGGGCACCCCTGCGCAGGCGCGGATGCGTCTCGATGACGCGGCCGTTGACCTCTGCCACCGCCTCCCAGACCCGCTCCGGGCGCACGCGGCCGTAACCGTTGGCCCGTGGGACGACATCCACGGCGGGGATCTCGATGATCCTGACCACCCGCGCCGGTGGCTCGGCATCGCGCTGTGCCGGTGGCCCTGCACCGCGGTTCAGCAGCACGGCGATGCCGAGCGCCATTGCGAGGGGCAGCAGGAACAGCCATTTGCGTGGTGAATTCGGCACGGCACCCGGGGCGGCGGCAGGGAGTTGTCAGCCCGGTATTGCGCCAGCATCCGGGGCTCGGCGCAAGCTCGCATGGGCAGGCACGCGGTTGCCGCCGAGCATGCCAATCCTGGGCCGGGTCATCGCAGGCGCAGTCGGCGGGCACGAAAAAGCCCGCCGGGGGCGGGCTTCAGGCGAGGGCAGCGTCGCCGGCGCGCGCCGGCGGCGACTGTGGGTTACAGCTCCAGCTGCACCCGGAGCTTGTTCATCGCGTTCTTCTCGATCTGGCGGATGCGCTCGGCGGAGACGCCGAACTGCTGCGCCAGCTCGTGCAGGGTCTGCTTCTTCTCCGTCAGCCAGCGCTCGCGCAGGATGGTCTTGCTGCGCTCGTCCAGGCCCTCCAGGGCGGCGAACAGGCGCTCGCGCTGATGGGCGTCGTTGTCTTCCTTCTCCAGCGCCGCGGCGGGCTCCATGCGCAGGTCGGGCAGATAGGTGGAGGGTGCCGACGGGCCATCGTCGTCGTCGTCGTCGTGGCCGTCGAAGGCCATGTCGTGGCTCGCCAGGCGCGACTCCATCTCCAGCACCGTCTCGGGCTTGACCCCAAGGTCCGCGGCCACCTCGTCCACCTCCTGCTTGGAGAACCAGCCGAGGCGCTTCTTGGCACTGCGGAGGTTGAAGAAGAGCTTACGCTGCGCCTTGGTGGTGGCAACCTTCACGATGCGCCAGTTGCGCAGGATGTACTCGTGGATCTCGGCGCGGATCCAGTGCACCGCGAAGGAGACCAGCCGCACGCCCACGTCCGGCTCGAACCGGCGCACCGCCTTCATCAGGCCCACGGTGCCCTCCTGGATCAGGTCCGGCAGGGGCAGGCCGTATCCCAGGTAGCCGCGTGCGATGCGGATCACGAAGCGCAGGTGCGAGAGCACCAGCCGCCGGGCCGCCATCATGTCGCCATGGTCGCGCAGGCGCAGGGCCAGGCTGCGCTCTTCCTCCTGCGTGAGTACAGGAATCTGGTAAGCGCTCGCGATGTAGGCGTCGATCGTGCCCGTCGACAGGGAGCCGAGGTTGGCGATGTCTTTGATCGATGCTTCTTCAGCCATGGTGCTTATACCTGAGTAATTTGCTCGGAAATCATGCTAGCAGCATAAGGCTGCTTTGACAACACTGTGTACCGGGTTTTCGAGCAGCTTTTGAACGGAAAGTTCCTGTGGCAAAAGCTGGACATTCCCGACTTGGGTCCATGGTAGTCAAAGACAGGCGCGGCGCAATGCCTTTTGCTCAGCGAGCGCCGCGCGGTCCGATGAAAGGTGGTTGCCGCGGCGCTCCCGGGGCCGATCATGGCGCACCTTCTCTATGTAAGCCGTGGCCAAATCCAGGAAAATAGGAAGACGCCATGGGGTCTCCAGGGAGCGGGTGCGCGGCCGTGCTGGGCTGGTGCCCAGTTGTCACAGCCGCACCTGAGACTCGCCCGAAGGGCCCTGAGGGTCGCCGTCCGGAGCTGTCGGTGGCTTGTCCAGATTTTCAGCGACAGCCCCAATGCCGTCGCCTCCACGCTTCCCGATGTCTCGGACGGAAAATCCGAGGCTTACGCAGGTTGTGCCGCTGTGGGCAGTCCCGGCCGCGGGCCTGGTCGCCGGGGCAGAGGCGCCCTGTTGCTGTACGCATTCGGATGACAAGTGACGCTCGAGTTGCCGGTCGCGACCCGCGCGGGCCTTTCGGTGCCGCGGCGCCGGCGAGTGACGCTGTGCGGCGGTGCTAAGATTCGGGGGCGTTTGACATCGATGCCGGGGCAGGGCCTGAGTGCCGCCGCGCCGATCGGCGATGACCGCAGGCAGCGGCGTGCCGGCGGCTTCGTGGTCCCGGGCAGCTTCACCCACGGCAGCGCCGGGCAGCGGGTGCGCTGGCTCAGCCGTGGGCTTGAGGGCGGCTCGGTGCAGAGCTGCAACACCTTCGAGGCGGCGCGCCTCTGATGCCGGGTCGGTCGGCGGCGGAGCCTGCCGCGATGGGCGTCGGCCGTCCCACCAGCCTGTTTGACGGATGCGTGCGACCATGCCAGCGCTGATCTATAAGCCGGACACCGAGAGCGAGCGGGTTTTTCCGCTGCAGGTCGGCCTGAACAGGGTCGGCCGCAACCGTGACAACCAGGTCTATCTGAACCGGGCCGATGTCTCGCGCTACCATGCCGAGATCGCTGTCACGCCCGAGCGCATCCTTCTTAAGGACCTGGGCAGCAGCAACCACAGCTTCGTCAACGGCCGCAAGGTCAAGGTCACAGAGCTTGCCGACGGCGACGAGGTGCGATTCAGCAGCATCCGGCTCAGCTTCCGCGAGCATATGGAGGACGGCTCCAGCACGGTGGATGAGACCGCCGCGGAGGATGAGGACGGCACCCTGGCGGCCGAGATCGCCGAGAAGGGCCGGGTGGAGGACGGCGTCACACCGGCCCGCCGGGCCGAGCTCGCGCAGATGGTCGCCGGCACGCCGGCATCCCGGCCGGATGCCGGCAGCGCGGCGTCCCTGTTGCAGGTGCCGGAGGGATGGAACACTGACCCGAAGCACGTCCGGCTCCAGATCCTGCTGGACCTGGCCAATCGCCTGTCCGCGCCCACAGGGGCCGCCGCGCGCATGGGCCAGGCCCTGGACCTGACCCTGGGCTATCTGGCGGTGGATCGGGCTGCGGTGCTGGAGCAGCCTGAGCAGCCCGACGTGGATGCCGAGCCGCTGCCGGGTGCGGTGGCGTCGGCGCCTGCCTCCAGCCCAGGCGAACGGTCCTCCCAGCCTTCCCCGGGCGCGCCGCGGCCCCACACCCTGGCCGTGCGTCAGCGCACAGAGCGTGATGCCGCCGATGGTGCGTTCTGGGACATGGCGCTGGTGGCCACGGCCATCGCCAAGCGTGGCCCTGCGCTCAGCGTCGACGACGCCGCCGATGGCGGTGTGCACGTGGCGCTCGCTGTGCCGCTCGGTCAATCCGCTTCGGATGCGGCGCTCTATCTTGCCAATCTGTCCGCGGCGGGCCCCTATGGCGATGCGGACTTGGAGCTCATCGGCGAGCTCGCCGAGCAGATCGGCATCGCGCTCGCCAATGCCCGCGCCCTGGACGCCCTGCGGGCCGATGAAGAGGCCGGCGCGGACTCCGAAGTGGTATCGGGGCAGGTGCTGTCCTGGGCGGCTTCCGGTCTGGATCTGGACTCGGCACCGAATGGCTGAGGCGGGGCCACGTCAGCGCGCCGGAGCGACGGCGCCGATCACGCCCCAAGGCGCTTTCCCCATCCCCTACTCCACAACGCAGGGATAGCGCTCGATGCCCGCCTCGGCCATGGCCACGGCACGGAACACGGCGCGGCCCTTGTTCATGGTCTCTTTCCATTCCAGCTCCGGCAGGGAGTCCGCCACCACGCCGGCGCCGGCCTGGATATGCAGCATGCCGTTCTGGATGACGGCGGTGCGGATGGCGATGGCCGTATCCATGTTGCCGTTGAAGGCCAGGTAGCCCACGGCACCTGAGTAGATGCCGCGCTTGACGGGCTCCAGCTCGTCGATGATCTCCATGGCGCGGATCTTGGGCGCCCCGGAGACCGTGCCCGCCGGGAAGGTCGCCCGCAGCACATCGATGGCGCTCATGCCGGGCGCAAGGTCGCCGGTGACATTGCTCACGATGTGCATGACGTGGGAGTAGCGCTCGACGATCATCTGGTCGGTGACCCGCACTGTCCCGGTCTTGGCGACCCGCCCGCAGTCATTGCGCCCGAGGTCGATCAGCATCAGGTGCTCGGCGAGCTCCTTCGGGTCCGCCAGCAGCTCGGCTTCCAGGGCCTGGTCTTCGTCTTCCGTGTAGCCGCGGCGGCGGGTGCCGGCGATGGGGCGGACCGTGACCACGCCGTCTTCCAGGCGCGTCAGGATCTCCGGCGACGAGCCGACGATCTGGAAGTCGCCCAAGTCCAGAAAGTACATGTAGGGCGAGGGGTTCAGCCCGCGCAGTGCCCGGTAGAGGTCCAGCGGCTCGGCCTGGTAGGGGATGGAGAGCCGCTGCGAGAGCACCACCTGCATGCAGTCGCCGGCCAGAATGTACTCCTTGATGCGCTCCACCGCGGCCTTGTAGCCGTCCTCGCTGAAGCCGGAGATGAAGTCGGTTTCCGCCACCTGACGACCGCCGGCCTCCGGATTACGCGGAGCACCGCACTGCATCTTTGCCACCAGCGCGTCGATGCGCGCCTGGCCCGTCGCCGGGCTGTCGCCGGCGGCCGGGTCCAGATGCACGATGATGTAGATGCGCCCGCGCAGGTTGTCGAAGACGACCACCTCCTCGGAGAGCATCAGCAGGATGTCCGGCGTGCCCATCTGGTCCGGATTCGGGCAATGGGCGAGCTTGGGCTCGATGTAGCGGACGGTGTCGTAGCCGAAATAGCCCACCAGGCCGCCGGCGAAGCGCGGCATGTCCGGATGCTCGGCGGCGCTGTAGCGCGCCTGGAACTGCTCGATCCAGGCGAGCGGGTCCTCGGCCTCTGTCGCCTCGACGACGCTGCCGTCGCGCTCCACCACGATGCGGTGCCCGTAGACCTTGAGCACCGTGCGCGCCGGCAGGCCGATGATGGAATAGCGGCCCCATTTCTCGCCGCCCTGCACGGACTCGAACAGATAGGAGTACGGCCCCGCCGCGAGCTTCAGATAGCAGCTGAGCGGCGTGTCCAGGTCCGCGAGTACCTCGCAGACGAAGGGGATGCGGTTGTGGCCCTGGCGCACCAGGGCAGCGAAGTTCTCAGGCGTCATGGTGGAGCACTCCGTTGGATGCGACGGCGGCGGCAGGGCGGCTCGGGCGGCGTCAGCCGCGCCATCGTTGTGACCTGCGTAGCGGACGTGCGGAGTGCGTCTCGGGCGGCATGGCGTCGTGTCGATCCGGCGGGGCGCTTGTTGCTTCGTTGCGGGTCATCAGCTTGGCTTCGTCCCGTTGCGTCGTCGCGCGAAACGCTGTCCGCGACGGGGTTGTGGGCGCTCCCACGCCCGACTGGCGCGCGGCGCAAGCCGCGAGGCCGGCCCCCGGGTACGCCGACTTCAGTCGGCAACTTGGGGCACGCGGACTTCAGTCCGCCGACAGCAGGTGCTGCCTGGCTTCAGGCTTTCCGCGGCGCTGCACTGGGTACTGCACTGGGCACTGCACTGGGCGCTGGTGAGCACTGCCTAGGGTGGATAAGCGAAGCGCATCCACCGATTGCGCTCAAATACCGTCTGTGGTGAGCAGGCCGGCGAGCTCCGCCAGCGAATCGATCACCGCATCCGGCCCGGCATCGCGGATGTCCAGCCCATGATTGTACCCGTAGCTCACACAGACCACCGGAAAGCCCGCGCCCCGCGCCGCCTTCACGTCGCTGATGGAATCGCCCACCATCAGTGAGGCCGCCGGCGCCACGCCGAAGTGCTCCGCCGCGTGCAGCAGGGGCAGGGGGCTCGGCTTCTTCTCCGGCAGGGTGTCGCCGCTGATGATGATGCCGAAGTGCGCGGCCACGCCGAGCGCGGCAAGCAGCGGCTCGGTGAACTGCGCCGCTTTGTTGGTGACGCAGCCGACCTGCATGCCGCGGGCCGCCAACAGCTCAAGCCCCTCCGCGACCCCGGGGTAGAGCCGGGAATGCTCGCCGTTGTGGGCCGTGTAGCGCTCCAGAAAGATCGGATAGGCCCGGTCGAAGTCGGCGGGGTCCGGCTCGCCGTCCAGCGTCCCCGTCAGCGCACGCTTTACAAGGCGCTCGACGCCGTTGCCCACCCAGTTGCGGACCGCCGCCTCGCCATGGGGGGGACGGCCAAGCTCGGTCATCATTGCGTCCACGCTGTGGGTGAGATCCGGCACGCTGTCCACCAGGGTGCCGTCGAGGTCGATCAGGACCATTTTGGGGCCGAAGCGCTGCGTCATGCGGATGCTGCTCCTCAGTTGGGCAGAAAGATCCTATCCAACACTTGCTCCGACGTGTAGGGACAGGATGCGGGGAAGGTGTCCTGACCGAGACGGCGCTCCTCCGCCGCCAGCTCGACGGCATCGGCGCAGGTCTCCTGGATCAGATGCTCGACATCCAGCTGTTCGAAGCGCCGGCCGCGGTTTGGCGTCGGTCCTGCGGGTTTCCTGGGCGTTCTCTTTCATGTGAGCCAAAAGGAAAGACCTGACCGCATGCTCCCTGATGCCCTCTGACCCCGTGCTCCCGTTACGCGCTCTTGTGCTTTGCGAGAAGCTCCCTCACGGCCGGCACCAGCTCGGTGGGAATTCCAATCAATTATCACGGGCGCCCTGGGACCTGGATTAAGTGCTCAGGTCGCGATCTTTCGGGCGAGAGCCCAAGACTCCGGGGCAGAAGATATGTCATCCATGCGCTTGGGCCTCAAAAATAGGATGGCTCAAGCTTTTTGAGGGCGATCACGCCTGACAAGCCTCGGCGGCGCCTGTGATCAGGACGCTGACGCCCTGATCATGGGGCCTGCGGCAACACTCAGCCGCGAACCGACCTCAAGGCCTCCCGCATCTTGCCGATGATGCTGTCGTAACGGTTCGGGTCGCTGTCCTGCCCCTTGCCGAAGATGCCGGAGCCGGAGACGAAGGTGTCGGCGCCGGCGGCCTTGATCTCGGCGATGTTGTCCACCTTGACGCCGCCGTCAATCTCAAGACGAATCTCGCGGCCGGAGGCGTCGATCATTTGGCGCACCTGCCGGAGCTTGTCGAGGGCGGCGGGGATGAAGCTCTGGCCGCCGAAGCCCGGGTTGACGGACATGAGCAGCACCATGTCCACCTTGTCCATGACGTACTCCAGGTAGGACAGGGGGGTGGCCGGGTTGAACACCAGGCCCGCCTTGCAGCCCTCGCCGTGGATGAGCTGAAGGGTGCGGTCGATGTGCTCGCTGGCCTCAGGGTGGAAGGTGATGTAGCTGGCACCGGCGGCGGCGAAGTCCGGCACGATGCGGTCCACGGGCTTCACCATCAGGTGCACGTCGATGGGGGCGGTGACGCCATGCTTGCGCAGGGCCTCGCACACCAGCGGGCCGATGGTGAGGTTCGGGACATAGTGGTTGTCCATGACGTCGAAGTGGACGATGTCGGCGCCGGCGGCGAGGACGTTGTCCACCTCTTCGCCGAGCTTCGCGAAGTCCGCGGACAAAATGGACGGTGCGATGAGGTCTTCTGCGGCCATCGTGGGTCTCCGTAGGGCGTGCCGCGGCGCAGCGGCAGCCGCTCGGCACGGGCATGAATCGAGACCCGGCACTTTAACCGATGCCGGTGGGCTTTTCACGATGGAGGGGCTCCGGGGCAGGGCTGAGCGCTGAGGGCTGAGGGGCTTGGGCGGGCGCTCGTGACACCGCTCTGCGGTGTCACGCCGCTTGCTGGCGCTCTGCGCCTGGAGGGACCTTCAGTGGCTGGCGCCGTCCTGGCGCAAAGTGTGCAGACCTGCGAGCGATCTGTCGGCCGCTGCTTGCGGGGCCGGCCTGCGCACGCCTGCGCGGGACGGCTGCTGTTGGTGCTGCGCTGCGGAAAGCCTGGGGCGAGGCCGTCTGCGTTGCTGCGCGGACTCAAGTCCGCCGTCCCCAGGATGCCGACAGAAGTCGGTGTACCCGGGCGCGGGCCGTGGCTCGCTCAGTCGTGCACTAATCGGTGCCGGCGGGCGCCTCGGCGGCGGTGGCGGCATCGGCGTCGGCCTCCGGCGCTTCGATGGCGAAGATGTTGAGCTCGATGGCGAAGAAGCAGAGGATCCAGAGCAGCGCGTCGTAGAAGTCGAGCCAGCTGCCGTCCAGGCCCCAGAGCAGGGCATAGACGAAGAGGGCGCCGTAGAGCAGCGTCTTGAGCGCGTTGCGCACCCGCCACTCCCAGTGCCCGTAGCGCCCAGGCACATAGACGTCGTACTCCAGGATCAGCACGATCAGGATCCAGGTCCAGGCGTTCCACATGTCCACCGCGCCGTACTCGGCGATGTAGGCGGCGCTGGAGTAGCCGAAGGCGCTCCAGAGCACCAGCGCGTAGGCGGCGATGCGCCCGCCGTGGATGCCGTACCGTTCCCAGCTCGACAGATAGGGCTTGTCCATCTGGCTGGTCTCCCACTCGAACAGCAGGAGCAGTACCACCCAGGCGAGGCTGTCCAGCCCCTCGGTGACGGTTTCGTGGAGCAGGAACAGGACGATGTTGACGGCGAGCAGACCGTAGACTGTCCACTTGAACCAGGGGAACCAGCGGCTCGCGGGGCTTGCGGCGGTGTGGTTCATAGGGGAGCGTCTTCGTCGATGATGCAGTGCGTCACGACCGCCGTGTCGCCGTCCACGCGCCAGCGGATGTCGCAGTCGTAGAGCCTGAGCCCGAAGTCGGTGCGCTCCGGGTAGCGGTCCATGTAGCCGGGGCGGGGGTCCTGGGCGATGACCTGCGCGATGAGCCGGTGCAATGCGAGGCGGCCGTCCGGATCGCGGGCGGCGACGGCTTGTTCCGCGGCGGCGGTGAAGTGCACGCTGAACCGGCTGTGGGGCTCCGCGTGGGCGAAGCCGCCGGCGGCGTCGGCGATGGCATCGGCATAGGGCACATAGGGCTTGATGTCCAGCACCGGTGTGCCGTCCAGCAGGTCCACGCCGGAGACCCGCAGCGCCAGGCCCCCGGGCTCGTCCACCAGCCCCTGGTGCGCCACCGCGGACAGGCCGATGGGGTTGGGTCGATAGGGCGCGCGGCTCGCGAAGACGCCCACCGAGCGCCGCCCGCCGAGCCGCGGCGGGCGTACGGTGGGCTTCCAGCCGGCCGTCAGGCAGTCGTGGTGGAAGACCCAGAGCAGCCAGACGTGGCTGAAGCCGTCCAGGCCGGCGAAGGCCTCGCGCCGGTCATAGGGCGGGTGCAGCAGGATCTGGCCCGGGGCATCCACCAACCGCGCCTGGCGCGGGATGCCGAACTTGTCGGTGAACGGCGTCCGTGCCGTGCCGATGGGCTCGAAGCCGAAGGTCATCAGCGCCGGCGCCCGGGGCCCAGCAGCTGTTTCGGCTTGCGCGCGCTCACCAGCACATAGTCGAGCCCGCGGTAGACGCTGGTGGCCTCGAAGCGCAGCGCGAGCCTGGCCGGCAGGCGGGCCATGGGATGCAGGCGCTGGAGTGTCTCCGGGTGCTCGGCGAGATACCGATGCAGCGGGGCGTAGACGTGCTCGCGGATGGACTCGATACGGATCTGCTCGAAGCCGCCCACGGCGAGCTTGGAGTGATAGGTGGGCCTGGTGTAGGCGTTCTCCGGCGGGATCGCGAACTTGCCGGCCACCAGCCGCCAGGACAGGCGCTGCTCCAGCCGCGCCGGGAAGCCGCGCACGCTCGGCATCGGAATGATGTCCGCCAGCACCAGCCGGCCGCCCGGGCGCAGCACCCGCCAGGCCTCGCGCAGGAAGTGCTCCCGGGAGCGAAAATGGAAGGCGCATTCCACGGCGACCACCTTATCCACGCTGGCGGACTCAAGCGGCATCTCCGTCGCCGAGCCGTGGCGCAGATCGATGCGGTCGTCAAGCCCGAGCTTGCTCACCCGCCGCCGCGCGACTTCCACCTGGGAGGCGGTGATGTTGAGGCCGATGATGTGTCCGGGCTTGAGCGTCTGCGCCCAGAGGATGTCCTGGTCGCCGAAGCCGAAGCCGCAGTCGAGGACGTTGTCCTCGGGGCCGAGCTCCGCGGTCTCGCCCACCAGCATGGCGAGGGCGTCGCTGGCGGCATCCAGGTCTGCGGCCTCGCGCCAGTAGCCCAGATTCAGGTACAGCCCGCGCTCGGTGGGCGAGCTGGTGGCCAGCAGATCGTAGATCGCATTGGCATCGAGACCGTGGAAGGGGTTGTAGAGCCAGTTCAGATAGCCCAGGCTCTCGCGCAGGCGGCTGGTGGGCAGCGTCGTGTCGGACATGGCAGGTCTCCGTGTGCGTTTGCCTGGAGGTGGGGGCGGCCGGCGCGCGGCGCGAGATGCGATGTGCGAGGGACCACGCTCGTCGTGCGCCCTGTTGCCCCAGTGGGCGTGCGGCCTGCTGTGCAATGCGAAGTTGCCTTAGGGTACCGGCCACGTTGCGAATGACTGCATAACCGCAACTTTCCGTGGGCGGGTGCCGCCCGGTGCGGCGGCGCCATCGTCCCAACCCTGTGAACGCTGGGAGGCTCCCATGGCTTCGGCTCACCGCTACACCTTCTCGCAGCGCCTGCTGCACTGGCTCATCGCGCTCCTGGTCCTCGGCCTCTTGGCCATCGGCTTCACCTTCTGGGGGCTCGGCTACCAGGGCGTTGTCGATACCTTTGGCCAGGACACCACCAACGACCTGTACAAGTACCACAAGACCTTCGGCATCCTGCTGTTGCTGCTGATGGTGCTGCGCGTCGCGCTGCGGCGCATGTCGCCACCGCCCGCCTACGAGCAGCCGCTGCCGGGCCCCCAGAAGGCCATCGCCCGTGGCACCCATCTGCTGCTCTATGTGCTGCTGCTCGGCATGCCCATCGGCGGCTGGCTCGCCACCGCCGCCGGCGGCTTCCCGGTGCAGTTCTTCGACTGGAACCTGCCGGGCTTCATCGGCAAGGACGAAGCGCTGAGCGAGCAGCTCTTCATGTTCCACGGCTACGCGGGGCTCGCCGTCGCCGCGCTGCTGGTGCTGCACATCGGTGCCGGGCTCAGGCACTGGAAGCGCAAAGACGGTGTCATGAAGCGCATCAGCCTGCCATGAGACGCGTCGGCGCTTCCGGCACCCGGTGGGGCATCGGCACCGCCGCGCTGCCGGCCGCATGGCTGGCCGCATGGCTGGCAGCACCCGCGGCGGCCGCCGCGGGTGCTGTCGAGCTGACCCTGGCCACCTGGAACATCGAGCACCTTGCCGCCGCCGACGGTGCCGGCTGCCGGCCGCGCACCGAGGCCGACTACCAGCGCCTGCGGGAGGTGGCCCGGCGCCTGGATGCGGACATCGTCGCCGTCCAGGAGGTCCAGAACGCCGATGCGCTGCGCCGTGTGTTCGACCCGGCTGTCTATGACGTCGTGGTGTCCGCCCGCCGCGAGGAGGGCCGCGACGCGTGCCGGGGCATGGCCGGCCAGCGCCGGCTCGCCCAGCGCACCGGCTTCGCCATCAACCGCGAGCGGCTCCGTGCCGCCGGGCTCGATTACCGCCTGCTGAAGGGCTTCCGCGAGCTCGGCGTGGACGGGCGACGGTGGGGCGCCCGCATCCGGCTGGAAGGCGACAGCGCACCGGCGCTGGAGCTCATGTCCCTGCACCTCAAGTCCGGCTGCGCCTGGGGTGGGCTCGAAGGGCGGGTGCGGCGTGAGCAGTGCCGGATACTGCGCCGCCAGCGCGGCATCCTGGAGGAATGGATCGATGCCCGCGCGGAGGCGGACGTCCCATTCGTCCTGCTCGGTGACTTCAACCGCCAGCTCGATCAGCGCAACGACCACTTCTGGAACGACATCGACGACGGCGAAGTCTGCGCCTGGCGCAAAGACCCACAGCTCGGCCGCGCCTGCAAGCGCAACAGCAGCCGGCCGGACCCGGACGCCGACCTGGTGCTTACCGGCGCCGGCCGGCCGTTCCCATACGCCTACAACCCCAAGTATCCCTACGCCATCGACCACATCGTCCTCGGCGGGCCCGCCACCGACTGGGCGGTGCGCGGCAGCTGGCGGGTGCTGGACTATGGCGGCGGCCCCAAGCCCTCCGACCACCATCCCATTGCAGTCACCCTCCGCCTTCCGCCCGGATAACGGGAGCGGTGCGGCCTGGCAGGGGCCGCGTGCTGAACCGGGCTCCGTGTCCGGGGACGCTCCGCCTAGGGAAAGCTGCACTCAAGATACGGGGACGGTATACTGAACAGCCACGAGGCCTGTCTGCTGGCGCCCGTTGTCGTACCAAGCACTCGCTCCGAGCTCCGGCATTGGTCGTGGTGCCGGAACCTTGTTGGACCACATCCGCGCCGGCCAGGGGAAGCTCGTGAACCTGTGCGGTAATGCCGGCAACGGCAAGCCGGCCGTCGTGCAGCATCTCGTGAGGCGGCGCGGCGTCGAGGACATCCAGTCGTCCCGCCGGGTCTGGCAGGCCGACGTGGACGACGGCCGCCGGCTCATGGCGAATCTTGGCAGCGCGGTCGCCTGGCGCCGGCTGTTCGATGTCGAGACCGGACCTTGATGCCGGTACCCCTGACCGACGGCTGAGCCGCTGGTGCGGTGCCTGTGTGCGGTGCGCACCGTCGGCTCAGTGCAGGCCGCGTGGCGGGGAGGCCGAGCCCGCCCCTGGGTCATGCGTGACCCTTGCCGCGCGGCATACGCCGACGATCTGAGCCGAGCCGCTTCCGCGTCAGGCCGACGCCACCTCGCCGGTCTTGTCGTGGACGTTGACGGGCAGGGTTTCCATTTTGCAGATGGTCTCGTGCACCGTGCAGTGGCCGGAGACGCGCTTGATGGCCTCGGCACGCTTGCCGACGTCCGCGTTGGGCAGGTGCACGTCCACCATCAGCTCCTTGAGATGCGCCGGGTCGGTGGCCTTCTCGTAGTGGACTTCGACATACATGCCGCTGGAGTCGATGTCGTGCTGGTTGCAGTACTGCTGCACGAAGGCCGCGATGCACGATGACAGCGAGGCGACGAAGTAATCGGGCGGCGTCGGATGCCGGCCCTTGCCGCCCCATTCCGGGGTGGGCGGCACGTCGTTCATGATCTTGAAGTCGCCTGCCTCGGTCTCGAACACCATATCGCCGGCGTGGTGGGATCGCATTGAGGGCATGTGCAAATCTCCCTGTTGGTGGTTGCTCCGGACGCAGGGCGTCGGAGGTGTGATTCAGCCCGCTGTGCGCGACGGCGTCAAGCGCGTCGAGGCGCCACCGGCATGCCGCCGGTCCGCTGTCCGGAGCAGCTTGTGCGGCGGACGGCCACCACCGGGCGTGCTGCGGATGCGTACCCTGAGGATGCGGTATTCTCTCGGCCTTTTTGGGCAGCCGCGGACGCGTACATGAGCAGACAGCAACACCCGGGCACGCGTTGGGCCCCCACTGCGCCGCGGTTCTGGGGGTGCTGGGCGCTGTGCCTGCTGCTGCTAGCCGGGCCCGCCGCGGCGCAGCAGTCCTGCCTCAAGCTCGTGTTCAACCGCTACTGTCTGGGGGGCGATGTCAACGCCGTGGCGCAGCAGCAGCCCCCGACGCTGCGGCAGGATCAGGGCGAGCGCGTGGCGCTGGTCTACTACGAGGGCCGGGACCGCGTCTACGTGCTCGCCTGGCGCGGGGTCGTCTACAAGGTGCTGCGCGACCATCGCATCGCCTCGCAGCTGCACTACGAGGACCTGTACCAGATCCTGCGCCGCAAGTACGGCGAGGGCGAGGATCGCAGCAGCTTCCCGGAGCATGCGTACACGCCGGGGCGCAAGCAGATCGCCATCCGCCGCGGCGAGGGCAGGGCGGTGCACCTCTGGCAGACCGATGCCGGCTGGCATGTGGAGCTCAGCTGGACCCGCGAGACCGGCCTGGCACTCGCCTACATCGCCGATGCGCTCGACCAGCAGCAGGCGGCGGCGATGGAGAGCGGCTATTGAGCGCTGCGGCAGCCCGCTGACCCGTCCCCCGGACGCCGCCGGCAGGCGCTGGGTGTCGCCTCAGGACAAGGCCGGGGCGTTTGCGAAGCCGGTGTCGGTGGGCTCCTGCCGGTCGGCACGGGCGGCTGCGGTGTCGCAGCGGGCCTCCAGCGCTGTGGCGTCGTCACTTAGGCGCAGGAGCCGCGCCGCCACAATCTGCCCGACGGCCTCCGACGGTGCGCCCCGCAGCCGCACCGGCAGATAGCTCGGCGTGAAGCCGGCGGCATAGGTGCCGGCGGCGTCCCGGTTCTCGCCTTCGATCAGCACCGGTAGGGTGCGGCCCACCTGGGCGCGCAGGCGGGTGGCCTTGAGCTCGGCGCCGAGCGCGTGCAATGCGCGCGCCCGCCCGCGCCTGACGGGCTCCGGCACCTGATCGGTCATGTCGGCGGCCAGGGTGCCCGCCCGCGCCGAGTACGGAAAGATGTGCAGATGGCTGAAGCCCATGGCGGCCACGAAGTCCAGCGTCTGCTGCCATTCGGCGTCGGTCTCGCCGGGGAAGCCTGCGATGACGTCGGTGCTCACCTCGAAGTCCGGCACGGTGGCGCGGGCGGCCGTCACCAGCTCGGCGAATGCGCCCGTGCGGCAGCGTCTTGCCATGCGCTTCAGCACACTGTCGGCGCCGCTCTGCAAGGGCAGGTGCAGATGCGGCATCAGGCGCGGGTCCTCGAACAGGCGCCAGAAGGCCGCCGGCAGGTCCCAGGGCTCCACGGAGCCGAGGCGCACCCGCGGGATCTCCGTATGGTGGAGGACGGCCGCGATGAGCCCGGCGAGATCGGGTGCGTCCGCCGCCGGCAGACCCCGCCCGTAGCCGCCGAGCTGCACGCCGGTGAGGACGATCTCCTTGACCCCGGCCGCGGCCACCGCGTCGATCTCGGCAATGATTTCGGCGAGCGGGCGGCTGCGCTCGGCGCCGCGGGCGATGGTGGTGATGCAGAAGGTGCATTGGTAGCGGCAGCCGTCCTGCACCTTGACGAAGGCGCGCTGACGCCCGCGGGCGAACAGGGCCTCGGCGGCATCGGTGTCCGGGCTCGGTGTGCGCGGTGCCGGCAGCGCGAGGGCATCTGCTGCGATGTCCACCAGCCGGTCCTTGTCGGCGTTGTCGACGACAAGGTCGATGCCGGCGTCGCCCAGGTCCGCGTCGGTCAGGGACGCGGCGCAGCCGCTCACCACCAGACGCGCATCCGGATGGGCGCGCTTCAGGCGCCGCAGCAGCTTGCGGGACTTGCGCACCGCCTCCGCCGTGACGGCGCAGGTATTGACCACCAGCAGGTCCGCCGGCTCGTCGCTGCCCGCAATGCGGCAGCCGCGGCGGCGAAACTGCCGCGCCCAGGCCTCCAGCTCCGCCTCGTTCAGGCGGCAGCCGAGGGTCTCCAGGTAGACGCGCGGGGCGGCATCGGCGGGCATTATGGGGAGCGGTGGCGCCGGGTGGGCTGGGGGTCGGGGCTCAGCGCCGCGGCGGCGGGCCGCTCGGGGGCGGCGGGCTGTTCTGGTGCAGGATCATGGTCCAGCCGGCCTCGCCACGGCGGCGGAAGACGTTGGTGGCGAAGATGCCGGGCGCGCCCGGCGGTGCATCGCCGGCGTTGTTGTGCTCGGTGACGTAGTGGATGGCCACATCGCCGAGCTCCACCCAGCGCAGATGGGTCACCCGGATGTCGATGGGCACGTCGCTGCGCAGCAGCTCGCGCATCATGTTGCGCACCTGCACGCCGTGCACGATGGGCTGCATGGGCAGCACGCAGGCGATGTCCGGCGAATCGTCCCAGACGCGGGCCATGAGGTCCGCATCGCGGCCCTCCAGCGCGTCGTAGTAGGCATCCTCGGCGGCCTGGGGGGTGTCGAAGCCGGTGGTCATTGCCGCGCGCCCTGTGGCTGTCCGGGTGTCACCTTGGTTGCCGGCGGTGCGGGCATGGCCGCCGGCGGCATGCCGAAGCCGGGTGCGGCACCGGGCTGACCGTAGCCGCCGCCGGTGGGGAGGTCGCTGCGGCGCGGGATGCTGATGCGGATGACTTCCGCGCTGTCCTCACGCTGCATGGCCCGCACATCCGCATCCGGCGGTGCCGGCAGGCGCTGCACACGCTGCCCGGCGGAGAAGCCCCAGCTGCGGGCATAGCCGCGGCCGTCGTCGAAGGTCTCTGCGCGGCTGGTCTCCGCCGTGCGCCGCACCACCAGCAGCAGGCCGCCGCCGGCCGGGCGGACCTGCACCTGCTCCGGCGGCAGCCCGCGCAGGTCGATGTCCAGCATATAGGCGTCGTCGGTGCGGCTTTGGGTCAGCCCGAGGCCGGCGAAGTCGAAGGCGAGGCGACCCGTGTCCGAGTCGTACTCGGGCCGCGCGCCGGCGCGCGCCGCGCCGGGCGCCGGGAGCCTGCCCGCGCTCGTATCCGCTGGTATCCCGGGTGCCTGTGCAGGCGGCTGCACGGGCAGACCGGGCACGGCGGCGCGCGCGGCTGGTGGAGGGGCGGGCGCAGGTGCCTCGCCAGCCTGTGACAGGGTCGGCAGCAGCAGACAGCCTGCCGTGAGCAGAATCCAGCGTGCCTTCATCGAACGGTCTCCTCCTAAGGCAAAAGGGCGGCGCCCGAGCGGCCTTGGCCCGGGCGCCGCGGGCCACGCTGCGCGGCCCGTGAACGCTGCCCGCCAGTATAAAGCCAGCCGTTCAGCGGCGGCAGCGCCAGGTGGGTTGGCCGTCAGGGGTCAGAATACCCCAGTCGAGGAGCAACAGCCGCGCATCCTCGGCATCGTGCAGGTACCAGTCGCAGGCGGAGCCCAGACGAAAGCTGTAGCCCCATGCGTCCATGTCCCGGCACAGGCGCTCGGCGCCGACGCCCGACAGCTGGTCGGCGATGCGGATCTGCAGGTAGCACACCGCGCTCTCCTCGGCATCGTCGCCCCCGGCGTCGGTGTGCAGCGTACGGCGCCGGTCCTCTGTCATGCAGATGTAGTGGCAGGCCTCATGCAGGGCAGAGTGTAGGGGAGTATCCTCGCGTACGTACAGGCCGTCCCCGATCATGCCGGCCTCGGGGGCGCCCCACCAGCTGCCGGGGATGCCGTCTCCGGAGGGGACATGGTTGATGTGCATGCCGAAGCGTGCAAGGCGCTCGGCAAGGTCGGGGATCGCATCTGCACGCAGCATGACAGGGGTCGCCTCACAGGGGTCGCTTCTCCCAACGTGATGCTCTTGACGCCGAAGGTCGTCGGCTACCAGCTCCGTCTTGTCGGGAAATTTTACAGACTGGGGTGATCCACTGACCACATCCTGCTTTATTCACCCACGGTAATTTCAGAAACAGGCTGGTAGGCTCTACGGCACAAGAATTGCAGGGACCGCCCGAAGACCAGTCGTCAGCCACTAAATGTAAAGCTAGGCTATGATCTCAGATCCGCTCCGCCCTACGTCGCCCCTGCACCGGGTCCATCGGAAGTCCAGCGAGAGGGCCAAGCGCTTCACCGTGAGCGCCGCCGACGGTGGCAGCACCACAGTGGCGAGAATGGCCGCCGGCGTTGGCTCGGCCAGTGCCCGGGTCGCAGTCGGCGTTGGCTTGCAGCGGTTACCGACAGGGCTGCGACTCGCCTGCGGCAAACCGACGGTTGCGCTCCTGATCGCAACACTGGTGTTGATGACGGCGGTGCTGCTGCCCCGGCAGGTTTTCGCCAACGCGCTTGCCACAGCGTCGATGAACATCACCGATTTCGGCTGGTACGTGGACGACGGCGATGGCAACCCGAACGATGACCGTCGGGTCACGATTTCCCGCAACCCGGGAGATTCCCCGGACATCCTGTTGTTCAACAGCGACGAGGAGGCGAGCGTTTACGCGTCCCTCACGAGGAACGGCGCAGCAGTGCCCGGTTCTCCCGAACAAAGAACCGGTACCCGCGTCGTCTCGGATACGATGCCCAACGCGCTTGACTTGGCTCCGGCATGCGTCGGTGCCGGCTGTGGGGCCGCACCGTCCGGCTTCGGTCCGGTACCGAATGCGTTGCCCGGCAGCGCCGGCCCGGAATACGTGCACGCCGATCAACGCTACACGGGCTTCTTCGCTGATGTGCTCGGCGGCGGGCCGACCGGCTCCGCCACCCTTGGCCTGCGCTCCGACGCATCCTTGGTTACCCGCCCGTCGGCTGCCAACGGGGGCCTCGGCGGTGGAGGGCCGGCTGACGCAGCGGCGTCCCAGAGCGTCGAGTTCGCTCTGGCCCAGCGCACCTTCGACTCCTACTTCAAGATCGAGTTCTTGGCGCAGACAATCGCCCGACTCGGTAACAGTCCGGGGAGCGCGAGCGCACAGACGTCGTTTGTGGTCGATGTGGACCGCTTTGGTGACGCTGGCGACTTCCAATGGACTCCGAGCAATCTCTCATTGCTGAGCTCGGTCGCCGCGGCGGATACGGATGACCCAAAGGGCAATTCCGCCGGGGACACGCCCACGGTGCTTTACTCGTTCGATACCCTTGGAGCTTATAAAGTTATCGCCAACGAGTTTTACACGATCGGCTTCGAAGCGGCGACGTCCGCACAGGCTCAGCTCGCTCCCGCTGTGCCTGTGCCATCCGCCGTGTGGCTGTTCGGCGTCGGCTTGTCGGGTCTGATCGCAGTCCACGCGCGACGCCGGCGTTGCGTGTGTCAATGCTGCGTCTAGCGGTTGCGGCGACGCTGCGCGTGCGCCTTCGCGTCGCCCACCAACTGTCCGGGGCGACCGCACATCCGGGCACTGAGCGCGGCACCGCCACCTGGAAGGCTCCCTGGGCGATCACGCGCGCGCTTCCGCAGGCATTCTTGTCGCTGGCGCTGAGTGCGGTGGTCGGCTGCTCCGGTGACGCGGCCCCGGATCTGTCCGCGCTGTTCGATGAGGCTGAGCAACTCCAGGCGGCCGGGCAAACAGGGCCTGCCGAAGCTGCCTTGACCCGGGCGGTTCAGCTGGAGCCGGAGAGCGCGATGGCCCGCTGGCGACTCGGCAACCTGCTCTATGACATGGGGCAGTTCGAGTTTGCGGCAACGCATCTGAATTCGGCGATGGAGCATGGGATGCAGGCTTCATCGGTTTTGCCGCTCCTGGCTCGGGTGCTGTTGCGCTCCGGTGCCTACGACAAACTGCTTGAGCTTGATCTGCCAGCCGATATCTCGCGCGAGGCGCAGGGTGAGGTTATGGCTCACCAGGCCGTGGCCGAGCTGCTGCTCGACCGGATCGACGCGGGCAGAGCGCGTCTGACGGAGGCGGCTCAAATTGCACCGGGCAGTGAGGCGGTGGGCGTCGCGAATGCGCGGTTGCTCGCCGCTGCGGGGCGGCGTGAAGCGGCGGAGGAGCAGCTGCGGGACCTCATTCTGCGCTATCCGAGCAGTGCCGATGCGCTCGGCCTGCTTGCCGATCTCACCCGAGATCTCGGGCGACTGCGCGAAGCCGAGGTCCTGTACGGGCGTGCCTTGGTCGTGGATCGGTTCGCGGTGCATCTGCATTTCCTGCGAGGTGAAGTCCGGCTTGATCTCGGCTGGGCGGATGCAGCGGCGAAAGACGCGGACGCCGTGCACGCAGTGGCGCCGGATACGTTTGCCGATCACTACCTGCGGGGGCGCCTGCTGCTGTTGCGTGGAGAGCCCGAGGCGGCGTTGACGCGGCTCGAGGCCGCCGGGAAGCTCAAGCCGTCCCATATCGGGACACTGCTGTACGGTGGTGTGTCCGCCTACGCGCTTGGCCGCATTAACCTGGCTGAAGACTGGCTGTCACGCGTGCTGAAGGCTGCCCCGGAAAGCGTCGCTGCTCGGTCCGTGCTCGGAGCGCTCAGGTTCAGCCAGGGTCGCCACCTGGAAGTCGAGCGCCTGCTTCGCCCCGTCGTCCGAGCGCATTCAGATACAGCGGTGGGCAGTGAGTACGCAATGCGGATTCTCGCCGCGAGTCTCATCGCGCAGGACAAGGCGGCGGACGCGGTGCCATTGCTGAGCAGATTGGTACAGGCCGACCCGGAGGATCCGCGCACGCAGCTGGACCTGTCCATTGCTCAGATTCTGAGCGGAGCCGGCACGCGCGGCGAGCAGATACTGGATGGACTGTTGGCCCGGCATCCTGGTTTTGTGCCCGCGTACGAGTATTTGACCGCGTACCACGTGCGTCGGCAGAACTGGGCCGAGGCGCTTCGCTGGACGCAGCTGCTACAGCGCCGGTATCCGGAGGAAGACGGCCCTGTGCTGCTGGAAGCCGAGGTCCTGCTTGCTGCTGGAAGACTGGAATCGGCGCAGCAGGTGCTGGATGCAGCCCTGAGCATTGCGCCGGACTCTCCAAGGGCCCACCTGCGCCATGGCGAGCTGGCACTCCGACGTGGCGATACGACAGCCGCCGACAAGCACTTCAAGCGCATTCTCGAGGACAGGCCGGAACATCTCGATGCCCTGGTTGCGCGCGCAGGGATTGCGTCCAAGCAGGGGCGGGCGGACGACGCTGTGAGGCTGCTGCAAGCTGCGGTGGACTCACACCCGGGAATCTTGGGCCCACGTCTGAAGCTGGCGCCGCTGGTACTTGCGCAGGGTGACGCGGCAGGAGCGGTCGCTGTGCTGCAGCAGAATGCGGTACCAGCATTCCGCCGCGAGCCCAGCTATCTGAGGCTGCTCGCAGAGACAATGCTCGTCGCCGGGACACCGCAGCAGGCGGCCGAGGTCGCGCGAGAGCTGGTGGCGTTGGAGCCCGACTCCCTGAGCGCATACTCGCTTTATGCGAGGATTTTGACCGTGCTCGATGACAAGGTCGCCCTCGAGGATACGCTGCGGCAGATGCTCACAATCGAGCCGGGGCATGTGCCGACGCTGCTCGAGCTGGTACGACTGCAGATCGCGACGGGGCGATTCGAGGTGGGAGAGCGACTCTTGGGTCCCGTGCTGGCCGAGATCGAGCGGCCAGCGTTGGCGGACTTCTTGTACGGACTGATACTGATGGCAACGGAGCGGCCTGTGCAGGCGATCGGACCGCTGCGGCACGCTTACAGCAGAGCGCCATCCCAGCGCGTTCTGCTGGCCCTTGCGAATGCTGAAGCCCAGGGTGGGCGACTGGAGGATGCCATCTCCCGGGAAAGCAAATGGCTTGAGGAACGACCTGACGATGTGTCGGTTCGCGTTAACCTGGCGGCCCATCTTGTGCAGGCGGGGCGCATTTCCGACGCGATTGCGCAGTATGAGCAGGTGCTTGCGACGAGGCCCGACCACGTGGTGGCCCTGAACAACCTCGCCTGGTACGCCATGGAGCAGGATGTCGAGCGGGCGATCAGCTATGCGCAGCGCGCCCTCGAGGCCCGGCCGGATTCACTGGACATCGCCCATACACTCGTCACCGCGCAGGTTGAGGCCGGGCAATGGCGGGATGCGGAGCTGACCCTGGATCGCGCGTTGGCGCGCTATCCCACCGATCCGGGCTTGCTCTGGCTGTCGGCCCGAGTGCTGCATCAAAAGGGCCGGGATGAGCGTGCCGTGCAGCGACTTGAGCGGCTGCTGAACAATGACCTCTCCTCGGACCAACGTGAGCGAGCGAGAGGTCTGTTGGCCCAGATCCAGGATGAGCTGCGCGCCGAGGAGGCCGAGCAACTCTGGTGAGCACGGCGAGGCCCGAGGCGCGGCGAGCTGTGTGGCGCTGTAACCGGCAGGCTGGGCGCTGGCCCTCACGGCAGCTTGTCCGCTACGCTTCGGTCTGCGCAGACGTGGCGAGCTTCCGCGGAGGTGGACATGGCTAGACAGCGCTTCGATGAGCAGGCGACACCGGTGGTGCCGGATGCCACTGACCGATCCCATATGCGGCTGCAGTCGCAGGCCAGAACCGGCGTTTGGGGCGCGTCCATGGTGCTGAGTGCGATCATGGTCGGCGGCGGTCTTGGGCTTGCGGCAGCCGCGACGCTACAGCCCGCGGCAGGCGTCGAGCCTGACCTCGCCAATCTCCTTCACGCCATGGTCGGCATCAAGGCGCTCATCTTCGCCGGCGCAGCGGCCCTGGTACTGCTGCGGCTGCGCGGGCCAGTGCGCGCGGCGTCCATCGCGGGCTACGCGGCGGGGCTCGGCATGTCCGCGGCCGCGCTTTTTTGGCTGTGGGGGCTCTCCGGGCTGTTCTTGGGGTCGGCGCTGTTCTACGGCGGCCTGATCCTGACCTACCTGACGGCGAGCCGCGACCCGTTGCTGGTGGCCGGCCTCAAGCGCTCACTGCCGCAGGACGCGTCGCTCTCCGGCCGTCCTTGAGGCGGCTCCGGTGCCGCAGGCGGTCTTGGCGCCCGCGACACTGAACGCGCAACTCCCCTGGACCCGGCACGACAGGGCCGGGCATCCGCGCGCTTGCAAATGGCCCATGCAGCGGCTAGGTTAGCCGCCGCCTGCGGGGGCTGACCTGGCTGCCGCGGCGCGTCCCGATGCGCCCCTCGGTGCACTCAGCAGCAGCCCTGTCCGTCCTCGCCATGCACGCCCTCGTCGTCGAACAGCTTCGCAAGGTCTACCGGTCGGGCTTCGAGGCCCTGAAAGGCGTGGATCTGACGGTGGAGGAGGGCGACTTTTTCGCGCTGCTGGGGCCGAACGGCGCGGGCAAGTCCACGCTCATCGGTATCGTCACCTCGCTGGTCAACAAGACCTCCGGGCGCGTCGCGGTATTCGGGCACGACCTCGACACCGAGCCTGAGGCGGTCAAGGCGTCGCTAGGCGTCGTGCCGCAGGAGTTCAACTTCAATCTGTTCCTGCCGGTGGCCGAGGTGGTGATCAACCAGGCCGGGTACTTCGGCATTCCGCGGCAGGAAGCGCGGGAGCGGGCGGAGTTTTACCTCCGGAAGCTCGATCTCTGGGGGCGGCGGCGCTCCGAGATGCGGCTCCTCTCCGGCGGCATGAAGCGGCGGCTGATGATCGCCCGCGCCCTGGTGCACCGCCCGCGGCTGCTGATCCTCGACGAGCCCACCGCGGGCGTGGACATCGAGATCCGCCGGGCCATGTGGGACTACCTGCGGGAGCTGAACGCCGAGGGCACCACCATCATCCTCACCACGCATTATCTGGAAGAGGCCGAGAGTCTCTGCCGCAACATCGCCATGATCGACCAGGGCCGGATCGCTGCGGTGGCGGAGACCCAGACGCTGCTGGCGGGGCTGGATACGGAGACCTTCGTGCTCAATCTCACCGCGCCGCTGAGCGCCCCGCCGGCGCTGCCGGGCTTCGCGCTGACGCTGCTGGACGCGACCACGCTGGAGGCGCAGCTCGAGCGTGGACAGTCGCTGAACAGGCTGTTCGCCGCCCTGGGTGACGCCGGGATCGCCGTGCAGAGCATGCGCAACAAGCAGAACCGTCTGGAGCAGCTGTTCCTGGAAATGGTGGAGCGCGGGCGCGGCGGCACAGCGGCGCGGGCGGCATGAGCGCGCGGCCCGTCCCGGACCTGGAGCGCTGGTACCGCTACTGGATCACCTTCTCCACGCTGCTCCAGAAGGAGGTGCTGCGCTTCTCGCGCATCTGGGTGCAGACCATCCTGCCGTCGGCCATCACGACGCTGCTCTATTTCGTCATCTTCGGCCGGCTCATCGGTGAGCGCATCGGCCCCATGGACGGCTTTGCGTACATGGACTTCATCGTGCCCGGGCTGGCGCTGATGGCCGTCATCACCAACGCCTACAGCAACGTCGTCTCGTCGTTCTACTCCAGCAAGTTCTCGCGCTACGTGGAGGAGCTGCTGGTGTCGCCCGCGCCGCCCTGGGTGATCCTGGCGGGTTATGTCGCAGGTGGTGCGGCGCGCGGCGTGACGGTCGGCATCGTCGTCATGCTGGTGGCGATGCTGTTCACCGATGTGTCGCCGCACAGCTGGGTTGTGACCTTCTCCGTGTTCGTGCTGACGGCGGTGCTGTTCGCGCTCGGCGGCTTCATCAACGCCGTCTTTGCCAACAGCTTCGATGACATTTCCATCGTGCCCACTTTCGTGCTGGCGCCGCTGACCTACCTGGGCGGCGTGTTCTACTCCATCGAGCTGCTGCCGGAGCTCTGGCAATGGGTGTCGCTGCTGAATCCGGTGCTGTACATGGTCAACGCCTTCCGCTACGGCGTGCTCGGCACCACGGACATCCCGCTGGTGATGGCCTTCGTCATCATCGTCGCCTTCATCGGGGCCCTCGGCGCGGTGAGCCTGAGACTGCTGGAGCGCGGCGTCGGCATTAAGCAGTGAGTGGGCCGCTCGGGCACGGCGACCCTTGGCAGTAACGTGTTAAAATAAAGCCGTAGCTGGCTGTTTAATCGGGGGAAGCGCACGTCGCGGCGGCGCCCGTCGGCAACGCAGTCACGGCCATCCGCTGCCCGACGGTGCGCTGTGCCCAACCAGGTCCAGCCACCAGCCCGGCCACCAGTCCCGACGACACGAAGCCATGCCCAAGCAGATCAAGCGTCATCCAAGACCCGCGCGCCGGCGCCGGCCGCCGAAGGAAGGGATCGGCTTCGTCGGCTTCGCGGTGCGTGCCCTGGTGCTCGTCGTTCTCGGCGCCGGCCTGGCGGCAGGACTCTACGGGATTCACCTCGACAAGGTTGTGCGGGCCAAGTTCGAGGGCAAGCGCTGGGCGCTGCCGGCCCGCGTCTATGCCCGCCCGCTGGAGATCTATACCGGGCGCTCGCTGTCCGTGGCGGAGCTCGAAGGGGAGCTCGGGCGCCTGGGCTACCGGGACGACCCTCAGCTGGCGCGGCCGGGCACTTATCACATCCAGGGCGAGCGCGCCGCCATTCGCACCCGCGCCTTTCGCTACTGGGACGGCTACGAGCCCGAGCGCTACCTCAGTGTCGACCTCAGCGGCGGCATGGTCAGGGACGTCGCCGATGGTGGCGACGCGACGCCGCTCGCCCTGGTCCGGCTCGATCCGGCACTGATCGCCAGCATCTACCCCACCCACAACGAGGATCGCGTGCTGCTGCGTCGTGAGCAGCTGCCGCCGCGGCTGGTGAAGACGCTCCTCGCCGTGGAGGACCGCAAGTTCTACCAGCACCACGGCGTCGACCCCAAAGGCATTCTGCGCGCGGCCTACGAGAACCTGCGTGCCGGGCGCACGGTGCAGGGTGCGAGCACGCTCACGCAGCAGCTGGTGAAGAACTTCTACCTGACCCAGGAGCGCACGCTGGAGCGCAAGCTGAACGAGGCCTACATGGCCGTGCTGCTCGACCGGCGCTACGACAAGGACGAGATCCTCACCGCCTATGCCAACGAGGTGTACCTCGGGCAGGACGGCAACCGCGCCATCCACGGCTTCGGCCTTGCCAGCCGTTTCTACTTCAAGCGCGACATCGACGAGCTCGACATCCCGCAGACGGCGATGCTCGTCGGCATCCTGAAGGGGCCGTCGGAGCTCAATCCATTCCGCAAGCCGGAGCGCGTCACCGAGCGGCGTAACCTGGTCATCGATCTGATGGCCCATCACCGGATCATCTCCAAGGCGGAGGCGGAGCAGGCCAAGCAGGCACCGCTGGGTGTGGTGGAGGGCGGTGCGCGGCCGAGCGGCGAGTATCCGGCCTTCATCCAGCTGGTGCGCCGGCAACTGCGGCGGGACTATCGCGAGGAAGACCTGCGCTCCGAGGGGCTGCGCATCTTCACCACGCTGGACCCACTGACCCAGGCGCATGTGGAGGCGGCCGTCAGGGCGCGCCTCCCGAAGCTCGACCGCACCCGCCGGCTGCCCGCGGGCACGCTGGAGACCGCCGCGGTCGTGACCTCCGTCGCCCAGGGCGAGGTGCTCGCGGTGGTGGGCGGTCGCGACCCGGAGTATGCAGGCTTCAACCGGGCACTGGACGCCGTGCGCCCCATCGGCTCGCTCATCAAGCCGGTGATCTACCTGAAGGCCCTGTCGCAGCCGCAGCGCTATTCGCTGGTGACGCCGATCCAGGACAAGCCCGTCAATCTGCGCGTGGCGGGTGTGATGTGGCGGCCCAAGAACTACGACCACAGCGTGCACGGCACCGTGCCGCTGTACCGTGCGCTGGTGAAGTCCTACAACCTCGCCACCGTGAACCTCGGGCTCGATTTGGGCGTGAGCGAAGTCGCTGCCTTCCTCAGAGACCTCGGTGCCGTCCGCGACATCGACGCCGTGCCGGCGATGCTGCTGGGCTCCGTGTCGCTGCCGCCGGTGGAGGTGGCCCAGGCGTACCAGACCATCGCCGCCGGCGGCTTCCGCGCACCCCTGCGCGCCATCCGTGAGGTGCTGGACGCCTCCGGACGCCCACTGAACCGCTATCCGCTCGCGGTGGAGTCCGTGGTGCCGGCAGAGGCGGCGTATCTGACCCAGTGGGCCATGCGCCGGGTGGTCACGCAGGGTACCGCCACCTGGCTCAACAAGCGTCTGCCCTCCGGCCTCACCGTGGCCGGCAAGACGGGCACCACCAACGACATGCGTGACAGTTGGTTCGCGGGCTTCAGCGGCGACAAGGTCGTGGTGTCCTGGGTGGGCCGCGACGACAACAAGCCCATGGGCCTCAGCGGCTCCACCGGCGCGCTGCGCGTGTGGGGCGACATCATGGCGAGCCTGGACACCCAGCCATTGGATGCCGGCGCGCCCGATGGCGTCGTCGCCTCCGGTGCTTGTGGGCAGCGCGTGCCTTACATTGACGGCTACGCGGGCAGTGCCTGTGGGGGCGGGGGCGGACGTTCGTCGGCACCGGCGGTAGCCGCACAAGCGGGGGCCGGTGCTGCGGCGCCGGCCGATCCGGTGGTGGCGCAGGACGCCGGACGCGCGGCTGCTCCTCCGCCGCGCTCGCGCCAGGAGCGCAAAGATCGCACGCAGCAGCGCGAAGTGAGCCCATTCCTCAGCGATTTCTACGGTAACTGAGCCATGTTCAGACTCCTTCGGGATACGCCGTTTCCAGGTCTTCACCGCCTTGTGCGGCGCCGGGCGAGGGGAAGCGGCTCCCTGAGTGTCGAAGCTCTCGCGTCATACGGCGACGCCGGGGCGGGTGCGGTTCGCTGCGCAGGCGACGGGCCGCGCAATCCTTGGGGACTTCGGCCGATGCTCCCCGGTCTGGTTTTTGGGCTGCTGCTGACCGGCTGTGCCATGCAGGAGCGCACCGAGCCGCCGGCGCCGGTGTACGAGTCGACGCAAAGGCCGGCACCGGCCCCAGCGGAAGTCGCCGAGCCGGCGCCGGAGCCCAAGCCGGCCAAGCCCTCGGCGCCTGCGCCGACCCGGGTCTATGCCTACACGCCGCCGGAGCAGGTGCCGGATCCCAAGCCCCAGCCCGCGGAGCAACCCGCGCCGCCGGCAGACGCGGGCGGCGCGCAAGCCGCACAGCAGCCTCGCGCCGCGGCAGCGCCCACTCCGCCGGCCGAGCCTGCTCCGCCGGTGCCGCGGGTCTCCACCGTGGACCCGCCGGAGTCCACGGCGCGCAGGCCCGCCCGTCAGCAGCCCCAGCCCGCGCCCCAACCCACGGACACACAGACTGCGGCGCCTGCCCGACCGCCGGCAGCGCCTGAGCAGCCGCCGGCAGCGCCTGCCCAGCCGCCGGCAGCACCCGCCCAGCCGCCGGCGGCACCCGCCCGGACGCCGGCAGCGCCTGCCACGCCCACGGTGGCTGCAAACCAGCCGCCGGCAGCATCAAACCAGCCGCCGGCAGCATCAAGCCAGCCGCCGGCAGCATCAAGCCAGCCGCCGGCAGCATCGACTCAGCCAAGTGCGGCGCCTCCGCAGCAGCCTGCCGCGCCGGCGCCGCCGGCACCTGAGACCGTCGCCAGCGCGCCGCAGCGCTCCGCGCTTGCCCCCAGCGGCATGGCACCCGCGGTGGAGGCCCTCGCCGCCCGTGCCGACCAGCAGCGCCAGACCGGCGACTATGCCGGCGCCGCGGCGACGCTGGAGCGTGCGCTGCGCATCGAGCCGCGGCAGGCGTATCTCTGGAACCGGCTCGCCCGCGTGCGTTTGGAACAGGGCCAGGGCACGCAGGCGAGTAACCTCGCGGCGCGCTCCAACGCCCTTGCCGGGGCGCAGCCGGAGCTGAAGCAGAACAACTGGGACATCATTGCCACCATCCGGCGGCAAAGCGGCGATATCGAGGGCGCGGTGGAAGCGGAGCGCCGGGCCGCCGGCGGCTGAGTCGCAGCGGCCGGCTGGGGCGCATGACCGGGGCGAGCGCGGAGCAGATCGCTGCGGTGCTGGGGCCTGAGGGTCGCCTGGCCCAGATCGTCCCCGGCTTCTCCTGGCGCGAGCAGCAGCAGGCCATGGCCGAGCGGGTAGCCGCCGCGCTCGCCGCCGGCGAGCACCTGATCTGCGAGGCGGGCACCGGCACCGGCAAGACCTACGCCTACCTGGTGCCGGCACTGCTCTGCGCCCGCAAGGTCATCATCAGCACCGGCACCCGCAACCTTCAGGATCAGCTCTATCATCGGGACATTCCCGCGCTGCGGCGCGCCCTGGGGCTGCCGGTGCAGGTGGCGCTGCTCAAGGGGCGGAGCAATTATCTGTGCCGGCACCGGCTCCAGCGCGCGGTGGAGGATCCCGCGGCGTTGCGTCCGGATGTCCGCCGCGACCTCGGCGCCGTGCGGGACTGGGCCGCGGAGACCCGCACCGGGGACATCGCCGAACTGCCCATTGCCGAAGACGCGGCCGTTTGGCCCACCGTCACCTCCACCACCGATAACTGCCTGGGGCAGGATTGCCCGCAGTGGCAGACGTGCCACCTGGTGGAGGCGCGGCGCCGGGCGCAGGCGGCCGACCTGGTGGTGATCAACCATCACCTGCTCTGTGCGGACATGGTGCTGCGCGAGGAGGGCTTCGGCGAGGTGTTGCCGGGCGCGGATGCCGTCATCGTCGACGAGGCCCACCAGCTGCCGGATGTCGCGGCACAGTTCTTCGGCAGTTCCATCAGCAGCCGGCAGTTGTTGGATCTGGCCCGGGACCTTGCCGCCGCCCAGCAGACCGACGCCGCTGATGCGCCCCAGGTGCGGCAGCTCGCGACGGCGCTGGGGGAGCTGGTGCCGCGGCTGCGCCAGGGCCTCGGTGGAGGCGATCGCCGCGCTGCCTGGCACGAGGTGGACGGCATGGCGGGCGTCGCAGAGGCGCTGGGTGACCTGACGACGCTGCTCGCAGACCTGGACGCGACACTCGCGGCGCTGGATCGCGGGTCCCGGGAGCTTGACCAATGCCGCATGCGGGCCGCTGGCCTGCAGCAGCGCCTGGATGCGTTGCTGGATGCCGACGATGGCCGCCGGGTGCGCTGGCTGGAGCTGCGTGGACAGGGCTTTCGGCTCCATCAGACGCCCCTGGACGTGGCGGGCATGTTTCGCAGCTGCCAGGCCCGGCAGCCTGCGGCCTGGGTCTTCACGTCGGCCACCCTGGCCGTGGGTGCCTCCTTTGCGCATTTTGCCGCGCAGGTGGGCGCCGAGGAGGCGGCGACGGCGCGCTGGGACAGTCCCTTCGACTACGCGCGGCAGGCGCTGCTCTTCACGCCGCCGGACCTGCCGGAGCCGTGGGCTGCGGACTACGACACAGGGGTGGCCGAGGTCGCCCTGCGCGTCATCGGTGCAAGCCGCGGACGTGCATTTTGTCTTTTCACCAGTCATCGCGCCCTGCGCCTGGCGGCGGCAGCGTTTCAGGGGCGGCTCGCGTATCCGCTCCTCGTGCAGGGGTCGGCGCCGAGGGCGGAGCTCATCGAGCGGTTTCGCCGCCTCGGCGACGCGGTGCTGCTCGGGACGCAAAGCTTTTGGGAGGGCGTGGACGTGCGCGGTGAGGCGCTGTCCTGTGTGATCATCGACCGGCTGCCCTTCGCCTCGCCGGGCGACCCGCTGCTGCAGGGGCGTATCGATGCGCTGAAGCGCCAGGGCGGCAACCCCTTTCGGGAGCTCCAGCTGCCCCAGGCGGTGATCGCGCTGAAGCAGGGCGCGGGCCGGTTGATCCGCGATGCGCGTGATCGCGGTGTGCTGGTTCTGTGCGATCCGCGACTGCGTGCCCGCGGTTACGGGCGCGTCTTCTTGGAGAGCCTGCCCGCAATGCCCCGCACATCGGACTTCAATGTGTTGACGGCGTTTTTCGGCGGGGCGGAGGATTGACTGGGCCCTTGGCTGGCGCTGGTGTCCGTGAAATCCTGCCGGAGGAATGACCAGGGCCGGGTTGAGGCCCCGCCGCCCTGTGCGCCAGTCAGCAGCCTGGAATTGTCATTTCGTCTATAGTTGGCCTGCAAAAGAGGGATGAATCTTAAGGACGGGAGCCGTGAGCCCGGCGCAGGTGGCGGTCCGGAGGCCAGCGCTGCGACCTTGCTGCGGCCTTGTCGGATGGGTCCGGATGGGTCCGGATGGGCCGCGTCATGCGTGTCCGGTCGAGGCTGGCCTGGATGCCGGCCAATGCGGCGTGTCACGCTGCACCAATCGGACCCTCATCAGGGAAGGGGCGTCTGATGCGCAGCTGAGGTGGTGCCGGATCGGTGATCGAGTCGCCGCCGGCAGGGCGTTGCGGTCGGGTTGGCTTGGCTTTGCTTGGCTGTCTGCGCCCTCCGTGATGCGCGCGCGTCCTCACGGCATGCTTCGACCTTGCAGGGACCGGCGCGGTCCTGCCGGCCGAATCGCCGATGCGCTGGGCCTGTCAGAGAATGGCAATGCAGAAAGAATCGACAGCGGACAAGCGCCACCGGCGGCGCAGCAGTGAGGCCGCGGTCGCACCTTTGGTGTCAGCGGCGGCGGTCGCCGAGCGTCTGGATGTCTTGGCGGCGATGCCGCTCAAGGAGGCCCTGCCCGGACTCTTGCTGGAGCTGGACCGGCTGCGCGCTGCCAAGATGGACGCCGAGGAGCGGGTCGAGGCCATGCAGGACCTGAAGCGGCCCGTGCTGAAAGCCGCCGCGAGCCTGCCGAAGCCCACGCCCGGCTCACGCACCGCGCTGCGGGCCGCCGATGGCGGCATGACCCTGGAGCAGCGGCTGCTGCATTTGATGATCGCCAATCTTCGTCGGGCGCTGCACGACTACGACCGCGCGCAGGGCAGCCGGTTGGTGGAGGACGACGGACAGCGCACCTGGCTGCTCCAGCAGGTGTTCCGCTTCTTCGGGCGGCAGCTGCGGTATGCCGTGGACTGGGATCGCCCCTGGCCGACCCATGCCTGGCAAGACCTGCACGACCTCTTCGTCTATCTGGTGGTGCGCGGATCGGTTCCGCTCGACTCGGCCTTCACGGTGGCGGTGTTCGACGACGAGCTCGACCCCGCCATCGAATACAAGCGCCTGCTGCTCTTGGGGCTGGTGGACGGCCTCACCCACCGCAGCAGCACCTCGAGCGGCTATTTCCACCTGCTCAAGCGCTGGGCTGCCGAAAGCAGCCTGGTCGAGCCCGAAAAGGCCCTGGGCCGCCAGGATGTGATCCGCGTCGTGGTCACGCAGGATCTCCCGCCGGATTTGCTGCGCGGTAAGCTCACGGCATCCTTCCGCGGCTGGGTGCTGCGGCCGGCCGACGCCTGTGTCGCCTATATCGCGCAGCAGCGCCGCGGGGCTAAGGCGGGGCGGGAGTCGGCGTCTGCGCGCGCCGCAGCGGCGTCGGGCGCAGATACCTCAGCCCGCCGCTCCGGCTGATACCTGGGGTGCTCCGGCGCCGACTGCGGCGCCGGCGCTTACTGCGCGGCACTTGCTGTGCGATGCCGCGCACTGCTTCAGCCGGTTTGTGAGATCTGGTGTGAGCTCGTCGTCATGCGCCGGATGCCGTCGTGGTGGCGGCAATGGCGGCGCATGCAGGTCAGCACGTAGTGCCAGAGGGTTGCGGCGACGGCGAGGGTGCTGACGGCGGCGACGCCGAAACGCGGCCAGGGGTCCCATTCCGACAAGCCCAGCGTCAGCCATGTGATGAATCCGATGACGCCCGCGATGACGATGATCATCACGAAGGGCAGGGGCGAGGCGGCACACTTCGGGCAAAGCTTCATCGGACTGTCCTCCGGCCGCCGGCGACGGCGCAATTTCAGTGCTCTATCGATTACCAATGAAGATTAGCGCAATGCGACGCTTGGCGCGATGGGGGCTGCGCCCAGACAGTGCGCAGCGCGCGGCAATGCGCTCGGGGTGTGCCTGGTGTATGCGTCAGAGGCAACCGGCTCGGGGTCTTCTGCCATGAGCGGTTGCGAGCTGCTCGCCGCCGCGGCCGGGTGTCTGCGCGAAGGCGATCCCGACACCAAGGCAGCTTTGACCCGGGCGACAGCCGCCCGCATCCGGCGCGGCGAGCTGCGCCGGGCGCCGGATAACGACTGGTCACCCGCGGCAGACCCGGGGCGGCCCCCCCGTCCGGTGCTGGTGCCGCCCCGGGATCTGCATCAGCGCGGGCTGGACCGCCCGGATGGGCGTGCTGCACTGGTGCACGCGGTGGCCCACATCGAATTCAACGCCATCAACCTCGCCTGGGACGCGGTGCAGCGCTTCGCGGACATGCCGGAGGACTTTGCCGCGGACTGGGCGCGCGTGGCGGACGACGAGGCACGCCATTTCACGCTGCTGCGCGAGCGATTGCATGCGCTCGGCCATGACTACGGGGATTTTCCAGCCCATGACGGGCTCTGGCAGATGGCGGCCGCCACGGCCGATGACGTGCTGGCGCGCATGGCGCTGGTGCCGCGGGTGCTGGAGGCGCGCGGGCTCGATGTCACGCCGGCCATGATCCGGCGACTGCAAGCCGCCGGCGACGCGGAGACGGCCGCATGTCTGGAGGTCATCCTGCGCGAAGAAGTTGCCCATGTCGCCATCGGCAGCCGTTGGTTTCGATGGTTGTGCACACAACGGGCGCTGCCGCCGCGGGAGACCTACTTCCGACTGCTGGCGGAGCGCATGGGCAGCCGCATCCGCTGCCCACTGAACCGCCCGGCCCGGCTGGCGGCGGGGTTCGACGAGGCGGAGCTCGAGCGCCTGGAGGCGCTTTGCGGCTGACGGCGTGCGCACACCGTCAGCCCGCCAGCTCAGCCCCCCGGCTTGGGCGTGACAGCGCCAGGGCGCACCGCCTCGCGCGCAATCCCGCCGCCCGCGGCCACCAGCGCTTCGCCGCCCTGGGGCGACCAGTCCGCCAACACGTGCCGCAGCACCGGCGCACCGTCGAGATCGAGCCGATGGTCGGCCGGCCTGTGCGTGTGGCCGTGGATGAGCCGCCGCACGCCATGCCGCTGCATGCGCCGGCGCACGGCCTCGGCGTTGACATCCATGATGGCGTCGGACTTTGCCGCCATGGCGGCTGCGCTGCGGCGTCGGTAGCCCGCGGCAATGCCGCGGCGCTTGTGGAGCGGCTGGCGCAGGAACAGCCATTGCACCAGCGGGTTTCGCACGCGCCGGCGGAAGCGCTGATAGGCGACGTCATCGGTGCACAGCAGGTCGCCGTGCATGAGCAGCACGGGCTCGCCGTCGAGACTGATGCGCGCCGGGTCGCGCAGCAGCGTACACCCGGTGCGGCGCGCGAAGCGGCGCCCGAGCAGGAAGTCGCGATTGCCGTGCATCACGAAACAGGGGGTGCCCGCGGCGGTGAGGGCGGCGAGGCCGGTCTCGATGTCGGCGTAGGTATCGTCGTCGTCACCGATCCAGGCATCGAAGAGGTCCCCCAGGATGTAGACGGCGGCGGCGCCTGCCGCGCGCGTCCGCAGCCAATCCAGAAAGAGCGCAGTGAGCTGCGGCTGCTCGGGGGATAGGTGCAGATCGGAGATGAACAGCCGCTCCGAGGCCCGCGGTGACGCATCGTCGGCCGCCGGCGGGCAGGGCTCGGGGGCATGTGCCCTGGGTGGCACCTCCGGGCCTCGCCGGTCCATGCCGCAGGGGACCGAACGCGTTCCTGTCAGTGCCCGGTTGCCGCATCAGCCCTCGACGACTTCGGCCTTCTCGATGACCACGTCCTCCATGGGCACATCCTGATGGCCCTTGCGCGAGCCGGTCTTGATGGACTTGATGCTGTTGACGACATCCATCCCATCGACCACCTTGCCGAAGACGCAGTAGCCCCAGCCGTCCTGGCCCGGATAGTCGAGAAAGGCATTGTCGGAGACGTTGATGAAGAACTGCGCCGAGGCGGAGTGCGGGTCGTTGGTGCGGGCCATGGCGATGCTGCCGGTGACGTTCTTGAGGCCGTTCTTCGCCTCGTTCTCGATGGGCGCCCGCGTCGGCTTCTGCACGAAGTCTGCGTTCATGCCGCCACCCTGGATCATGAAGCCGTCGATGACCCGGTGGAAGAGCGTGTTGTCGTAGTGGCCGTCGCGCACGTACTGCTCGAAGTTGGCCGCGGTGACCGGGGCGTTGGCGTGGTCCAGCTCGATGTGGATGTCGCCGTGGTTGGTGGTGAGCTTGATCATGGAGGGGTCCTCTGCCGATGGGTCTGTGTGGGTAAGCTGTCGGTCGCGGGCGGAGCTTGCCCGCGTGGGGGTGCGCAGCCGGCGGCGCCGTCGGCCGCGCTCCGCGGCTGCGTCCCATGCTAAGGGTTTCGCCGCGCCGGCAAAACCCCGACACGGCATTGACGTTTCTCGACTGGTATGCCCTTTGCTACCATCCTGACCCGTCACCGTGGGCCGTGTCGCCGTCCCCGGGGGCCATCGCAACCAGCCACGCAGAGGAGGGCGTCGCTGCCCCATGCTCCAGATCCACAACAGCCTCACCCGCCGCAAAGAGCCGTTCCAGCCCCTTACGCCCGGCCGGGTGCGCATGTACGTCTGCGGCATGACGGTCTACGACCTCTGCCATCTCGGGCATGCGCGGGTCCTGGTGGTGTTCGATGTGGTCTATCGGCACCTGAAGCGCCTCGGCTACGCCGTCACCTATGTCCGCAACATCACGGACGTCGACGACAAGATCATCCGTCGTGCGGACGAGAACGGCGAGCCCATGTCGGCGCTCACTGAGCGCTTCATCGCCGCCATGCACGAGGATGCCGACCGCCTCGGCGTGCTGCGCCCGGACCTGGAGCCGCGGGCCACCGGGCACATGGCCGAGATGCAGGCCATGATCCAGCACCTGCTCGACAAGGGCCACGCCTATGCGGCGGCCAACGGCGATGTCTACTATGCGGTGTCGAGCTTTCCTGGCTACGGCAGGCTCTCGGGCAAGGACCCGCAGGATCTGCGCGCCGGCGCCCGTGTGGAGGTGGGCGAGGCCAAGCGCGACCCGCTGGACTTCGCGCTGTGGAAGGGCGCCAAGCCGGGCGAGCCCGCCTGGGACTCGCCCTGGGGGCCGGGCCGACCGGGCTGGCACATCGAATGCTCGGCCATGTCCACGGGTTGCCTCGGCAACCACTTCGACATCCACGGCGGTGGTGCGGACCTGATGTTTCCGCACCACGAGAACGAGATCGCCCAGAGCGAGGGTGCCACCGGCGAGCCCTTCGTCAATGTCTGGATGCACAACGGTTTCGTGCGCATCAACGACGAGAAGATGTCCAAATCCCTGGGCAACTTCTTCACCGTGCGCGAGATCCTGGAGCGCTACCAGCCGGAAGAAGTCCGTTGCTTCATCCTCGGCAGCCACTATCGCAGCCCCCTCAACTATGACGACAGCCAGCTCGACGGCGCCCGCGCCGCACTGACCCGGCTCTACACGGCCCTGCGCGGGCTGCCGGCGGATGCGGCAGCGGCCGGCGGCGCGGACTATCGCGAGCGCTTCGACGCCGCCATGAACGACGACTTCAACACCCCCGAGGCGCTGGCGGTGCTCTTCGATCTGGCCCGCGAGATCAACCGCGTACGCGCCGAAGACACCGCCGCCGCGGCGGGTCTGGCGGCGGAGCTGCGCCTGCTCGGCGAGGACTTGGGACTGCTGGGGCAGGACCCGGACGCCTACCTCAAGGCCGGCGCCGGCGCCGACGGCTTGTCCGACGCCGCCATCGACGACCTCATCGCCCGGCGTACCGCCGCACGCAATGCCAAGGACTTCGCCGAGGCGGACCGCATCCGCGACGAGCTCCAGGCCGCCGGCATCGTGCTGGAGGACGGTGCCGGCGGGACCACCTGGCGGCGGGGCTGAAGACCCGGCATCCGCACGGGATCTATACAAACCAAGGCCGCCGGCCAAGGTAGGGTGGATCAGCGAGGCGTATCCACCACAGGCCAAAACCGCCGATGGGCTTCGCCCAAGGTTCGAGCCGGCTTCGCCCCACAGTGCTCCCGTCCTTTCTGAACCCTTGCTCAGGCATCAACATGGCCCGCATCGACCTGCCACCCATCCACACCGAGGAATTCCTCGGCATGCTGCGCGAGGCGCTCTTCGCGCCCGACGACCTGATGCGATTCGCGCGCCTGGTGCATCGTCGGGAGTTCATGGACCCGCTGGTGGAGCCCCTCGCGGAAGACGCGAGCTTCATGGACCGGCACGGCGATGCGCTGCTCGATCTGCTGAACTCCTATTCCCGCCGCTACCGGGAGCGGTGCTATCGCGAGCGCATGAGGGCGGGCTACGACGGCATCCGCATCGTCTCCGAGGGCGACTCCTGGTTCCAGTACCCCTTCCAGCTCAGGGACGTCATCGACCACTTGTCCGAGTCCTATGCGGTGCTGAGCCGGGGGCGTGCGGGCGACACGCTGGCCAACATCATCGCGGAGAAGGAGCAGGACATTTTTGAGCCGCTGGCGCAGGAGCAGCCGCATTTCTTCCTGATCAGCGGCGGCGGCAACGACATGGTGGGCAATCGCGGTCTGGCCCGGCTCGTGGCGCCCTTCGCCGCGGACCGTGCACCCCAGGCCTATGCCGATACGCCGGCATTCGAGGCGTTCATCGATGACCTGGTTGGACAGTACCGGGCGCTCTTCGTCGAGATCGATGCCCGACATCCCGGGGTGCAGATCCTACTGCACGGCTACGATGCCCCAATCCCGGGTCACGACGAGGACCTGTGGCTCGGCGAGCCGCTGCGCTCCCGGGGCATTCACGACCCGCAGCTCCAGGTGCAGATCATGGTGGCCATCATGGACCGCTATAACGACGCACTGGCTGATCTCGCCGACGGCTTCGACCACGTCCACCATGTCAACTGCCGGGACTGCCTTGCGCCCGATCACTGGCACGATCCCATGCATCCCACCAGCGAGGGTTATGCCGCTGTCGCCGCGCGCTTCGATGCCCGCATCCGTGAGCTGACCGCAGCCCTCCACCCGCAGATTGTGTTGCGCTGACGGCGGCGCTGCATCAGCCGCCGGCGTTGTCGGTGCGCAGCGCGTTGGCCTGAAGCGTATTCTGAAGCAGGCTCGCAATGGTCATGGGGCCGACGCCCCCGGGCACCGGCGTGATCCAGCCGGCGCGCTCCACGGCCGTCGCGAAGTCCACGTCACCGCACAGCTTGCCCTGCTCATCGCGGTTCATGCCGACGTCGATGACCAGCGCGCCCGGCTTGATCCAGTCCCCAGGCACATGGCGCGCGCGGCCCATGGCCACCACCAGCACATCCGCGGCCCGGGCCTTGTCGGCGAGGTCCTTGGTGCGGCTGTGGCAGACGGTGATGGTGCAGCGCGCCGCCAGCAGCTCCAGGGCCATGGGCCGCCCGACGATGTTCGACTGGCCGATCACCACGGCATCCAGGCCTTCCAGCTGCTGGCCGGTGCGCTCCAGCAGCGTCATGACGCCCTTGGGGGTGCAGGGGCGCAGCTGCGGCATGCGCAGCGCGAGGCGGCCCACGTTGTAGGGATGGAAGCCGTCCACGTCTTTGGTGGGTAGGATGCGCTCGATGACCGCCTCGGCGTCGATCTGTTCCGGCAGCGGCAGCTGCACCAGGATGCCGTCGATGGTGTCGTCGGCGTTGAGCTGGTCCACCAGTGCCAGCAGCTGCGCCTGCGAGGTGCTGTCCGGCAGCGCATGCAGCGCCGAGTGGAAGCCGACCTCCGCGCAGGCCTTGCGCTTGTTGCGCACGTACACCTGCGAGGCCGGATGCTCCCCCACCAGCACCACCGCGAGGCCGGGGGGGCGCAGGCCGTGAGCGCTCCGCGACGCTACGTCTGCCTTGACCTGCGCACGGATGTCGGCGGCGATGCGCTTGCCGTCCAGGATGTTTGCGCCCATGAGCTCTATCCTCACCTAAGTCGTTGAGTGCGTCGTGATGCGCGCATGATCCGGCCCTTGCGCGCGTCCCGCAACCGGCGCGCCCTCCGGAGTCGGGACTTCCAGCCCCGATTGTGCCAGGCCAGGCTGGCCTGCCTGATGCACCACTGCCCAAGTCGCGCCATCGCCCCTCGGTACGCCGACTTCAGTCGGCCCCAGGGGCACGCGGACCGCAGTCCGCGGATGGCACATGATCGCCGGGCCGCGGGTTCTCCGCAGCGCTGCACTGGGCAGTCAGCGGCCAAAAGTGCTCAGGGCTTGATCAAGGCCGCAGGCTTGATCGGGGCATTGACGCGGCAAGATTTGGGCCGTATCCTGCGCGGTTTATGGTTGCAGCGACACAACGCCTCGCCGACACCGGGGTATAGCGCAGTCTGGTAGCGCGCCTGCTTTGGGAGCAGGATGTCGGGGGTTCGAATCCCTCTACCCCGA
>NZ_CAJXYK010000021.1 GCF_913063425.1 uncultured Thiohalocapsa sp. | reverse complement strand
GTTCGGCTCTGCGCGCCTTGCTGGGCACGCCCGGAGACGCCCTCGCGACGGCCGGCAGATTTTTCACAACCTCTGAGGGCGCCGATGGGCAGGCCGACCAAGATTGCCTGCGTCGGGGGGCGCCGCGAGGTCCTGTCAATGGCCACGGAAACCGAGTCAGTGTGGGCCCCCAATCAATTGATCCATCCTGCGGAGCGGTTAATCGGCTCAATTGGCCAGTTGCTGGCTCAGGCGATAGCCTTCTCCTCCCACGTCCCCCGGTGACGACACAGGCATGCACCCTGCACCCCAGAGCGAGAGCCGGCTCATGCTCGCCGCCATCGACTGGCCCGCGCTGGCCGCCCGGTACGGCTGGCGGCTGGTGGTGCTGTTCGGCTCCACCGCGGGCGGTGCCGAGGGGCGGGACATCGACCTGGCAGTCCTGCCGGTGGAGCTCCCGGACCTCCTGGAGCACGGCCGCTGGCAGGCGGTGCTGGAGGGGCTGCTGGCGCCCCGGCCGGTGGATCTGCTGCTGCTGGGGCCTGCGACCTCGCCGGTGACGCGGTTCGAGGTGTTTCGCGCCGGGCGCTGTCTGTATGAGGGCGAGGCGGGGCTGTTCGAGCGCGAGCGCGACCGGGCGTTCTTCCTGTACGCGGACAGCGAGTGGCTCCGGCGACAGCAGGGGGAGGTGCTTCGTGGCAAGTCTGGATAGGGCGGTGATCGAGCGTAAGCTCGGGTATCTGAACCGCTATGTGCGTGATCTCTCACAGCATGCGCTGCTGGACGATGCCGGCCGGCGCCAGGCGCACTACGCCATCGAGCGGCTGCTGCAGTTGCTGTGCGAGGCGGCCTCGGACATCGCCTTGCAGTTTCTGAAGGCGCAGGGCGAGACCCTGCCGGCGAGCTACCGGGAGGTGTTCGCGGCGCTGGAGCGGGTGGGCGGGTTGCCGGAGCCGATGGCGCGCGACCTGATTGCGGCCTGCGGCATGCGCAATGTGCTGACGCATCTGTACGACGAGATCGACCTTGATCGTGTCGTCGCCGCCGTGGAGCCGGCGGTGGCGCTGTATCGGGGGTTTTCGGGGTGGTGTGTGGGGCGGTTGGAGGGATGAATGGCCGCTGGCGCGGGGTTGAGTCGAGTGGAGCTCGGCGGCCCAGGGTTGGGCCGAGTGCAGATCGGCGCTCCGGCGGATGCGCTGCGCTTATCCGCCCTCCCATACAAAGTCCAAATGGGGGGACTTCAAATCGGGGGGACGGTGTACTGATCTATCGCACCCCTCAGGCGGCGCGCCGGTTGGCCGCCAGCAGTTTGTTCAGCTCCGGGATGCAGGAGCCGCAGTTGGTGCCGGCCTGTAGGGCGGTGCCGATGGCCTCGGCGCTGGTGAGCCTGGCGCTCTGGATGGCGTCGACGATGGTGTTCATGCCGACGTTGAAGCAGGCGCAGACGGTCTCACCGGCGTCGGTCTGGCCCCGCGGCGGGCGGCCGGCGAGAAGGCTGATGCGGGCTGCAGCGTCGAGCTGCTGCTGGCCGAACAGGCCGGCGAGCCAGCCGCTGCGGGGCAGGTCCGGCGTCGGCGCGACGAAGAGGCAGGCCTGAAGCCGCCCGTCCAGGAGCCGGGCGCCGCGGTAGCGGCCATGGGTTGCATCGCCGAAGTCGAGCCAGTCGCCGTCGTCGCCCAGATACCAGCGCGCCCAGGCGGCCCAGTCGTCCACCGGCTCGGCGCCGGCGATCTCGCAGCGCCAGTGGTGCTCGGCACGCACGGCGACGCAGTAGTCCGGCTCGTCCAGGGTCACACGCGCTCGGCTCAGCACGAAGCCGTACCAGGCGGCGCGAAAGGGGCGCACCCGCACCGGGGTGTGCTTGAGCTCGGGCTGCCCGGACATGGGGTCAAGCGCCGGGTTCACCAGCGCATCGGCGCGGGCGAGGCGGGCGAGGCTGTCGCTCCAGTGCATGGGCACGAACACCGAGCCCGGGCGCTGGTCCGCATCCACCTGTACCCGTGCCAGCATCCGGCCCCAGCGGCTCGTCAGCTCCGCCAGGGCGCCTTGGGCGAGGCCGTGGGCGGCGGCATCAACCGGGTGCACCTGCACGAAGGGCTCGGCAATGTGGCTCGCGAGCCTTGGGGCGAGCCCGGTGCGGGTCATGGTGTGCCACTGGTCGCGGATGCGGCCGGTGTTGAGGGCCAGCGGATAGTCGTCGTCCGGCGCCGTCGCCGGCGGGCGCGGCTCCACGGCCACCAGCCGGGCCTTGCCGCTTTGGGTGTAGAAGCGGGCGTCGGCGAAGAGGCGCTGCGGCGGCGGCGTGCTCGCCGTCGGTGCGGGGCAGGGCCACTGGGTGGGTGCCAGCGCGTCGTAGTCGGCGTCGCTCAGGTGCGCCAGGGCGCCGATGTCGAAGTCCCGGCGGCCGTCGTTCTCGAAGGCGGACAGCGCCGCGTGCTCGCGGAAGACGTCCGCCGCGCACTGGTACGCAAAGGCGTCGGCGAAGCCCAGGCGCCGCGCCACCTGGGTGATGATCCACCAGCCCGGGCGCGCCTCGCCGGGGGGCGGCAGGAAGGCCCGCTGGCGGGAGATACGCCGCTCCGAGTTGGTCACGGTGCCGTCCTTCTCGCCCCAGCCGGCGGCGGGCAGCAGCACGTCCGCGCAGCGGGTGGTGTCGGTGTCCGCGAGCAGGTCCGAGCAGACGACGAAGTCACAGGCCTTGAGCGCCGCGCGCACCCGGTCCGCATCCGGCATGCTGACCGCCGGGTTCGTGGCCATGATCCAGATGGCCTTGATGCGGCCTTGCTCGACGGCCCGCAGCATGTCCACGGCCTTGAGGCCCGGGGCTTCGGCCATGTGCGCGGCGCCCCAGAAGCGACCGACCCGGTCGATGTCGTCAGGCGCGAAGTCCATGTGCGCCGCGAGCTGGTTGGCGAGCCCGCCCACCTCGCGCCCGCCCATGGCGTTGGGCTGGCCGGTGATGGAGAAGGGCCCCATGCCGGGGCGGCCGATGCGGCCGGTGGCGAGGTGGCAGTTGATGATGGCGTTGACCTTGTCGGTGCCGAAGGACCACTGGTTGACGCCCTGGCTGTAGAGGGTGACCACCCGCTCGGTCCGGGTGAAGAGCCGGTACAGCTCGGCGACCTGATCCTCCGGCAGCCCGCAGCCGGCGGCCACCGCGGGCACGGAGCCTGCCGACGCCCGGGCGGCCTTGAAGGCGGCGGCGAAGCCCTCGGTGTGGGCCTCCAGATAGTCCCAGTCCACCGCATCCTCGCGCTTCAGCCAATTGAGCAGGCCGTTGAAGAGCAGGGTGTCGCTGCCGGGGGCGAGGGCCAGATGCAGGTCCGCGATCTCGCAGGTGGCGGTGCGCCGCGGGTCGATGACGACGACCTTGAGCCTGGGGTTCTCCCGCTTCGCCTGCTTGATACGCTGGTAGACCACCGGATGGCACCAGGCGGTGTTGGAGCCCACCAGCAGGATCAGCTCCGCCTGGTCCAGGTCCGTGTAGTCGCAGGGTACGGTGTCGGTGCCGAAGGCGCGCTTGTAGCCGGCGACGCTGGAGGCCATGCACAGGCGCGAGTTGGTGTCGATGTTGGCGCCGCCGATGAAGCCCTTCATCAGCTTGTTGGCGACATAGTAGTCCTCGGTGAGCAGCTGGCCCGAGACGTAGAAGGCGACGGCGTCCGGCCCGTGCGTGTCGATGACCTGCCGGAAGCCCTGCGCCACATGATCCAGCGCCGCATCCCAGCTCACCTGTGTGTCGCCGATGCGCGGGTGCAGCAGCCGGCCCTCGGTGGTGAGCGTCTCGCCCAGCGCGGCGCCCTTGGAGCAGAGCCGGCCGAAGTTGGCCGGGTGCGCTGGGTCGCCCGTGACCTGTGCGGTGGTGCCGTCGGGGCTGGGCGTCACCAGCAGGCCGCAGCCGACGCCGCAGTAGGGGCAGGTGGTTTTGGTGGGCTCGGGCATGGCGGGCTGACGGTGCTCGATGACTGGGTCGCTTCCGAAGGCTGTCGACTGGGCGCGAGGGGGCGGATTGGGCAAGCGTCCCCTTTTGGTCGGGGCGGCGCCGCGTGACCCTCGTTGGCGCCGGAGCAAGCCGTTGGTGGTCGGGTTACGCCCTGGTGGGCTGACCGGACCTATGTGGCTGCCTGCTCCAGGGACACCAGCACCCGCTCCCCATCGATCCGCACCGGAAAGACCGTGGCGCAGCCCTCGTCCGGGGCCTTGGCCTGGCCGGTGGCGAGGTCCATGCAGAGGTTGTGCAGCGGGCAGGCGACGGTGCGGCCGTAGACGATGCCCTCCGACAGCGGTCCGCCCTTGTGCGGGCAGCGGTTCAGGAGCGCGAAGATCTCGTCCTCGGCGTTGCGGAACACGGCGATGTCGCCGCCGTCGCGCTTCAGCACCCGGGCTCCTAAGCGCGGGATGCTGTCGATGGGGCCCACTTCGACCCAGGTTTGCTCGGCCATGACGGCGCTCATGTCGTGTGTCTCGGTTTGGTTGGTGTTGTGTGCGACTCAGCCATTGGCCTGCTTCAGCGGCGTGAACTCATGCGCTTCGGCGCCGGCGGCGCGCTCCTTCCAGGGGTCCACCTGCGCGAGCTTCTGGGACTCCAGGAAGCGCTTGTACAGCGCCTTGCGGCCAACTTCGTCCTCCACCACGCGCTTGCGCACATAGGCGATGCCGACGCGCTCCACCCAGGGTGCGGTGCGCTCCAGGTAGCGCGCCTCCTCGCGGTAGACCTGCATGAAGGCGCCGCAGTATTCCTTCACCTGCTCCGGGGTCTCGACCCGGCAGAGCACGTCCGTGGCGCGCACCTTCACGCCGCCGTTGCCGCCGACGTGCAGCTCCCAGCCGGACTCGATGGCCACGACGCCGAAGTCCTTGATGGTGGCCTCGGCACAGTTCCGCGGGCAGCCGGAGACGGCCATCTTGAACTTGTGCGGGGTCCAGGAGCCCCACGTGAGCTCCTCCAGGTCGATGCCCATCTGGGTCGAGTTCTGCACGCCGAAGCGGCACCACTCGGAGCCGACGCAGGTCTTTACGGTGCGCAGCGCCTTGCCGTAGGCATGGCCGGAGACGAAGCCGGCGTCGGTGAGATCCTTCCAGATGTGCGGCAACTGCTCCTTGGTGAGGCCGAGCAGGTCGATGCGCTGCCCGCCGGTGATCTTGACCGTGCGCACGTCGTACTTCTCCGCGGCCGCGGCGATGGCGCGCAGCTGCGCGGGCGAGGTCTCGCCACCGAAGATGCGCGGGATGACGGAGTAGGTGCCGTCTTTCTGGATGTTGGCGTGCGCCCGCTCGTTGATGAAGCGGCTCTGGCCGTCGTCGCTCGTCTCGTTGGGCCAGGTGGAGATCAGGTAGTAATTGAGCGCCGGGCGGCAGACGTGGCAGCCGTCGGGCTGGCGCCACTCCAGGGCCTCGAACACCTGCCCGATGCTGGTGAGGTGCTGATCCCGGATGGCCGCGCGCACCTGATCATGGGTGTAGTCGGTGCACTTGCACAGCGGCTTGGCCTCAGGCGCCGAATAATCGCTGCCCAGGGTGTTGGCCAGGATCTGCTCCACCAGCCCGGTGCAGGAGCCGCAGGACGCCGACGCCTTGGTGTGCGCCTTGACATCATCGAGGGTGAACAGCCCCTTGGACGTGATGGCGCGGACGATCTCGCCCTTGCACACGCCGTTGCAGTCGCAGACCTGCATGTCGTCGCTCATGGCCGCCGCCTGAGTCTGGCCGCCGTGGCCGGCGTCGCCCAGGTGTGCCTGGCCGAACAGCAGGTCCTCGCGGATGCCCGAGATGTCCGTCCCCTCGCGCATCAGCTGGAAGAACCAGGCGCCGTCCACGGTGTCGCCGTAGAGCACGGCGCCGGTCAGCTTGTTGTCCTGGATGACGAGCTTCTTGTAGACGCCGGCGCCCGGGTCCTGGAACAGGATCTCCTCGCAGTCTTCGCCGCCGAGATAATTGCCGGCGGAGAACAGGTCGACGCCGGTCACCTTGAGCTTGGTGCTGGTCACCGAGCCCTCGTAGCGGCCGTAGCCGAGCTTGGCGAGATGATTGGCGCAGACCTTGGCCTGCTCGAACAGCGGCGCCACCAGGCCGTAGCACTGGCCGCGGTGCTGCACGCACTCGCCGATGGCGTAGATGCGCGGGTCGTAGGTGAGCAGGGTGTCGTCCACGACGATGCCGCGCTCGCAGTGCAGGCCGGCGCGCTTGGCCAGCTCGACATTCGGGCGGATGCCGACGGCCATGACCACCAGGTCGGCGGGCACTTCGGTGCCGTCCTTGAAGCGCACCCGCTCCACCCGGCCGGCGCCCCCCTCTGAGCCCAGGATCGCAGCCGTCTGCACCTCCATCAGAAACCTGAGCCCACGGCTTTCCAGCGAGGCCTTGAGCAGCGCGGCGGCGGGCTTGTCGAGCTGGCGCTCCATGAGGCTGTCCAGCAGATGCACCACGGTCACATCCATGCCCTGCTGCTGCAGCCCATAGGCCGCCTCCAGCCCCAGCAGACCGCCGCCGATGACCACGGCGCGCTCATGCTCGCGGGCGGTGGCGATCATGGTGTCCACGTCGGCGATGTCGCGGTAGCCCATGACACCCGGAAGCTCCGCGCCCGGCACCGGGATCATGAAGGGATAGGAGCCGGTGGCGAGGATGAGCCGGTCATAGGGTACTTCCAGTCCCTGCTCGCTCTTCACCAGCCGGCGCTTGCGGTCGATGTCCACCACCGGGTCACCCGTGTGCAGGGTGATGCCGCGCTCGTCGTACCACGCCCGGGTGTTGAGCATGATCTCGTCGATGGTCTTCTCGCCGGAGAGCACCGGCGAGAGCAGGATGCGGTTGTAGTTCGGATGCGGCTCGGCACCGAAGACGGTGATGTCGTAGAGGTCCGGCTCCAGCTTCAGGAGCTCCTCGATGGTGCGCATGCCGGCCATGCCGTTGCCCACCAGGACCAGCTTTTCTTTCTCCATTGTCCTCATGGCCTCGTGTCGGTTCGGTGTTGGGCGTTGTTGATTGTTCCGGTGCGGACCAATGCCGCTAGCCGGTGGTCGCCGGCGCGGTGCCGGGCGCAGTACCGGACGCCGGCCCCGTGTTGGCGGCGGCGAGGTTGGCCAGCGAGACGCCGAGATGATGCACGTCGAAGCCTGCCAGGTAGCTCACCGGGTCTGCCGGGTCGAAGCCGCGGCCGTCGAAGAAGCGGTCCGGCCCCATGGCGATGGGGCTGGTGGCGTCCGTCAGCATCCAGCCGCGGGCGTGCCGGCCCTCCGGCTTGTAATCCACTGTCGGCACGGCGAGGCCGAGGGCGTCGGCGGCGTCCCGATACAGGTCGGGGCGGTAGCAGGCCTCCGCCGCGGCGCTCAGGTCGATGGCGCGGTCGATCTGGCCCCAGCGCAGCATCTGCGTCAGGAACCAGACGGCATGCGAGCGCCACGGGAAGGTGGCCGCGAAACGGAAGAAGACGTTGAAGTCCGGCATGGCTACCGGGGCCTCGTCCAGCGCATAGCGGAAGGTGCCGGTCATGGACTGGCGTACGGTCTCCACCGGGGCGTTGATGTAGCGGGCCTGGGCGATGAGCTCCGCCACCGCGGGGCGGTTCTCGTGGGCATCGGTCCAGCGGGCGGCCTCCAGCAGCGCCGTCAGCACCGCGCGGTGGGTTCTCGGATACTGCTCCGCCCACTCCAGGTTGACGCCGAAGACCTTCTCCGGATTGTTGTTCCAGAGCTCGTGATTGGTGATGAGCACCCGCCCCAGGCCCTCGGCGACGGCGACGGAGCTCCAGGGCTCGCCGACGCAGAAGCCGTCCACATTGCCCGCGCGCAGTTGGGTGACCATCTGCGGCGGCGGGACGACGACGAGGTTCAGGTCGCGGTCGGGGTCGATGCCGGCGGCACCGAGCCAGTAGCGCAGCTCATAGGCGTGGGTGGAGAGCGGATAGACCACCGCGAAGGTGAGTGGCCGGCCGCCCCGTTCCCGGCGCTCGGCGATGACCCGGGCCAGGGCCTGGGCCGAGAAGGGGCGGTGGGTCAGCGCGCCCGCGTCCAGCTCGCGCATGCGCTCGTACAGCGCCTGCGAGACCGTGATGGCGTTGCCGTTCAGGTCCAGCGACAGGGCGGTGACCGTCGGCTTCTGGCTGGGGCCAAGGCCCAGGCTTGCCGCCAGCGGCATGGGTGCGAGCATGTGCGCGCCGTCCAGGATGCCGATGCCCACCTTGTCGCGGACATTGGCCCAGGAGGTCTCCTTGGACAGCTCCACGTCGAGCCCGGCCTTGGCGAAGTAACCGCGCTCCTTGGCCACCACCAGCGGCGCGCAGTCCGTGAGCGGGATGAAGCCGAGGGTGAGCTTGGTCTTTTCCAGGCCGTCGCCGCCGCCGGCGTGGGCGCCGCGGCGCAGCCAGTTGGGGATGATGCTCATGTCAGGAAGTGCGGAGTACGGAGTACGAGGTGCGGCGAGCGAAGCTCAGCCGTTGGCGGCGAGTGGCAACGGCTGGGTCTCCCGGCCTGCGTCAGGGTTGCTGCTGACGAGCCGCGGTTTGTCGTGACGCTCGTGCAGGAACTTCACCACCTCGGCGCGGTAGTGGTTGTAGGCCGCATCTTCGGCGAGGGCGAGGCGGTTGCGCGGGCGCAGCAGGTCCACGTTCAGGATCTGGCCCACGGTGGCCGCCGGGCCGTTGGTCATCATCACGATGCGGTCCGACAACAGCACGGCCTCGTCCACGTCGTGGGTGATCATGATGACGGTGTTGTTGAGGCGGGCCTGGATCTCCATCAGCGAGTCCTGCATATGCGTGCGGGTCAGGGAGTCGAGCGCGCCGAAGGGCTCGTCCATCAGCAGCACCTTGGGCTCCATGGCCAGCGCCCGGGCGATGCCGACACGCTGCTTCATGCCGCCGGAGATCTCCCCCGGGCGGCGCTCCAGCGCGTGCTCCATGTGCACCAGAGTCAGGTTGTGGCGGGTCCATTCGTCGCGCTCCTTGCGGGACTTGGTCTTGCCGAAGACCTGGTCCACCGCGAGGCGCACGTTGTCGTAGACCGTAAGCCAGGGCAGCAGGCTGTGCTGCTGGAAGACGACGGCGCGGTCCGGGCCGGGCTCGGTGACCTCGCGCTCCTCCAGCAGCACGCCGCCGGTGGTGGCGCGCAGCAGCCCGGCGACGATGTTCAGCACCGTGGACTTGCCGCAGCCGGAGTGGCCGATGAGCGACACGAACTCGCCCTCGGCGATGTCGAGCTTGATGTCGTCGAGCACTTCGAGCTTGCCCTTGGGCGTGTCGAAGCTGATGCCGATGTGGTCGATGTTGAGGAAGCTTTGCATGGGAGTCACCAGGGGCGAGGGGCGGAGGTGCGAGTATCGAGGAGCTGGGGAGGACGGGCCTTGTCTGCCTCGTGACTCGTTACTCGCACCTCAGATCAGCGCAGGATGGCGTCCTTGTCCCAGGAGACGCGGCGCTGGAGCATCAGCATGGCCCGGTCCAGCAGGAAGCCGATGAAGCCGATGACCAGCACGGCGACCATGATGCGCGCCAGGGAGTCCGAGCTGCCGTTCTGGAATTCGTCCCAGACGAATTTACCGAGCCCCGGGTTCTGCGCCAGCATCTCCGCGGCGATGAGCACCATCCAGCCGATGCCGAGGCTCAGGCGCAGGCCGGTGAAGATCATCGGCATGGCCGACGGCAGGATGATTTTGATGGTCTGCTTCAGCCAGCCCAGGCGCAGCACCCGGCTCACGTTCATCAGGTCCGTGTCCACGGTGGCGACGCCGACGGTGGTGTTGATGATGGTGGGCCAGAGGCAGCAGAGGGTCACCGTGATGGCGGAGGTGATGAAGGACTTGGACACGGCCGGGTCATCGGTGACGTAAAGCGCGCTGACGATGATGGTCACCAGCGGCAGCCAGGCCAGCGGTGACACCGGCTTGAACACCTGGATCAGCGGATTCATGCCGGCATAGAAGCCGGCGCTCATGCCGCAGACGATGCCGATGGGGATGGCGATGATGGATGCCAGCAGAAAGCCCGTGCCGACGGTGACGAGGCTGGTCCAGATCTGATCCACGAAGGTCGGATGGCCGGTGTACTGCCGGTTTCTGATGCGCTCCAGCTTCTCTTCCGGGTCGCCGGCGGCAATGGCCTTTTGCAGTCGCTTGTCGAGGCGCTCGTGAAAGGCTCGCTCGCGCTCGCGCGCTGCCTGGTGCTCTTCCCAGAGGTTCTGTCCCTGCTCCCAGACCTGCGCCGGGCCCGGCAGCTGACCCAGGCTGGTCTGCACCTGCGCGGCGCCGGCGGACCAGAGCAGCAGGAAGATGCCGATGCCGAGCAGCGGCAGCAGCAGCGCGTTGGTGAGCCCGCCCGCGACGCGGTTGACGTCGTCGCCGGCGAGCCAGTCGAGCGCCCGGGCGAGCCAGGGCAGCTCGAAGGTCTTGTCGGTGAGGTCGGTGGCGGCCATGGATGGGTCTCCGGTGTGGTCGGGTCAGCCCGTCAGGGCGTAACCCGACGCAGTGTGTTGCGTCAGAGCACGGTGTCGCCCGACAGCCCAATCTCGAACTGCTTCAGGTAGTCGTTCGGCTTGGAGCCGTCGTAATCCACGCCGTCGATGAAGCCCGTCTGCTTGCCCTTGAAGCCGGTCTCGGTCTCGAAGTCGGGGAAGTCGGAGGCCTCCATGAAGCCGTCGGCGATGAGCGCCTCGGCGGCCTTCCGGTAGATGTCCGGGCGGTAGACCTGCTTCGCCGTCTCGATGTACCAGTCATCCGACTTGGGCTCGGCGATCTGCCCCCAGCGGCGCATCTGGGTCAGATACCAGATGGCGTCCGAGTAGTACGGATAGGTGGCGTGGTAGCGGAAAAAGACGTTGAAGTCCGGCACCTCACGCTTGTCGCCCTTCTCGTACTCGAAGGTGCCGGTCATGGAATTGGCGATGACCTCTTCGTCGGCGCCGACGTAGTAGGGCCGACTCAGGATCTCCACGGCCTCTGCGCGGTTGGCGTTATCGTTCTCGTCCAGCCACTTCGCGGCGCGGATCATGGCCTTGACGATGCGCACCGTGGTATTCGGATACTCCTCGGCGAATTCCTTGGTGATGCCGAAGACCTTCTCCGGGTTGTTGGGCCAGATCTCATAGTCCGTGATCACAGGCACGCCGATGCCCTTGAACACCGCCTGCTGGTTCCAGGGCTCGCCCACGCAGTAGCCGTAGATGGTGCCCGCCTCCATGGTGGCCGGCATCTGCGGCGGCGGTGTGACGGACAACAGCACCTCCGCGTCGATCTGGCCGTCGATGTCGCCCTTGTGGGGTGCGTAATAGCCCGGGTGCAGGCCGCCGGCGGCGAGCCAATAGCGCAGCTCATAATTGTGCGTGGACACCGGGAAGACCATGCCCATTTTGAACGGCTTGCCCTCCGCCTTGTAGGACTCCACCACGGGCTTCAGCGTCTCGGCGCTGATGGGGTGCTCCGGGCGGCCGTCGTCCATCTTCGGCACGTTCGGCTTCATCGCCTCCCAGACGGCGTTGGAGACGGTGATGCCGTTGCCGTTCAGGTCCATGGACAGGGGTGTGATCACGTGCGCCTCGGTGCCGAAGCCGATGGTGGCCGCGAGCGGCTGGCCCGCCAGCATGTGCGCACCGTCCAGCTGACCGTCGATGACCCGGTCCAGCAGCACCTTCCAGTTCGCCTGGGCCTCCAGGGTCACGTACAGGCCCTCGTCCTCGAAGTAGCCCTTCTCATAGGCGATGGCGAGCGGGGCCATGTCCGTGAGCTTGATGAAGCCGAACATCAGGTCCTCCTTCTCCGGGTCGCCGAGCTCCTCTGCCGTCGCGGTGGTCGCAGCGAAGGGTACGGCGGCAGTGGCGACGGCGGCGGCAAGGAGTGCTCGCTTGAGAAAGCTGCGGCGGCTGTGGGTCTGATGCAGGGGACTTGCGGTCATGGTATTGGATGCCTTGGAGCTGAAAGCGCCTGTTGGGGTGTCTGGTTGCCGTGCAGAGCGTTGATTAAGCCCAGAGACGACAAAAGGCGTCCACCGTCGCCCTGCACACGCAGGACGCGATGGACGCCTTTGTCCGTTGGCCGGCCGTCTTGGCCGAACCGCCTGTTGGTCGTTGCGGAAGCTGAGACCCGTGGGCCCGGCTTCGTGGCAGCGCCTTGACCCGCCTTTGGGTCGGCCCGGCTTTGGGCGTGTCGTGCTGCCGTTACGCACAGCCGATGCAGGACCAGTGCCAATCTGCCGTGGCGGTGCGCCGGGCTGACCCTCTCCAAGGCTAAGCGGCTGTTTCAACCGGACGTGCGTCGCGCCTGCTCCCTGCGGCGGCGGTCGATGGCCATGCGCCGGTGTCGTCTCTGGTTGCGCCGTATCGGTGCGGCGCGGGCCATCGGCGCACCATCAGTGCTCAATTAAATACTTTTTTTGTGGAATGCCCCGGGGCCGGTCCCGGCCTCCATCAGCCCTGCATCAGCTCCGAGGCGGCGATGACGCTGTCGGCGATCTCCGCAAGCTTCTTGTTGCGCCGCATGGCGAGCTTACGCATGGCCTGGTAGGCCTCGGCCTCGCTCACGCCCTGCTGCTGCATGATGAGCCCCTTGGCGCGCTCGATGAGCTTGCGCTCGGCGAGCTTGTTGCGGGTCTCGGTGAGCTCCTGCTCCAGCGCCCGGTACTGGGTGAACCTGGCCATGGCGGCCTCGACGATGGGCCGCACGCGCCGGTTCTCCAGCCCGTCCACGATGTACGCCGTCACGCCCGCTTCGATGGCCTGGCGAATGCTCTCGCCGGCGTCGTCCTGGGTGAACATGACCATGGGCCGTGGCTGGCGGGCCTGCACGCTGCGCAGGTTCTCAAGCGTGTCGCGACTCGGCGAGTCGATGTCGATGAGCACCACATCCGGTGCATGGCGGGCCACGGCGTTCAGCAGGTCGTCGTCCGGCGGCACGCAGGCGACGATGTCGAAGCCTTCGGCGGCGAGCGTCGGCCCCAGCACCTCGCGCCGGGTGGGGCGGGGGTCCACGAGCATGACGCGCATCGACATTCGGGCAGTGCTCCGGGAGCGGGCGGTGCGGCGGATGAGCCGGAACGGTGCGGGCGGGGTGGGTGCCGGCGGCGAAATCCGCTTCACGCATATTTTGGGCCAGATGGCTGCGGCGGCCCCCGGAGAAGGCGCAGGCCCGGCTGCAGCCACAGCGCCCATCGCCCATCGAGCCTGGGACATCGTCGGGCGAGGGATGGCTCGCATGCTCATGGCAGCTTGCCGGTCGGTGCCGCAGGCAGGCCCCGCACAGGTGCATCGACGCGCGCGGTGCACCATTCCAGACCGTATCGGCGCTCGCCATTGGCCGGCAATGAGCATGGGCATTCGCTAATTTTCTCAAGCGCCACCGGATCTTGATTGACGAACGTCAATTCGGGCACGGGATATGCTTGCCCTCATGGCGGGCCAACGGCGGTCCATGATGCGTTTTCCGGTTTCGCGGCGTTCGGGGCTCAAGCCCCGGCACTGCGGCACCCGCGGCAATCCGGTGCACCGAACGCCCGGCGAGGCCGAATAACCAAGCGGCTCGATGCGGAGCCGCCACCAGGCAACGGCGCCCTGACCCCTGCGTGAATAGCGCAGGGCGTCGGGCGCCGTTTTTCGTTTGTGCGACATGCAGGGGCCACATCCAGCAACGGCCCGTGCTGCGGAGGATCAGGACAGGTGCAAGCCGTCGTCGAACCCTTGCCGGAGGCCCAGCCGCCCGCCCAGCCGCCCACCCAGCCCAACGCCGTGCCCGACGTTGACGGGTTCCGGCAGACGGCGGGTGCGGACCCCGCACGGCCGGCGCCTACCATCGTGGTCGGCACCGGCCCCGTGGGCATCCGCGCCGCGCGGGAGGTGCTCGAGCGCAGCGAGCGCCCGGAGACCGAGGTCTGGCTGTTCGGCGACGAGCCGGTGCAGCCCTACAACCGTGTGGTGCTGTCGTGCTACCTCGCCGGCGAGACGGACGACATCGACCTGGCGCTGCCGGATGACCCGCGGCTCGTGACCCGCTTCGGTGTGCGGATCACGGTCATCGATCGCACGGCCGGCACGGTGACGGACTCCTTGGGCGATGTGCACCGCTACGGCCGGCTCGTGCTCGCCACGGGCTCGCAGCCGCGGGTGCCGCCCATCCCGGGGGTGGACCTGGCGGGCGTCTTCACCTTCCGCGACCTCGCCGACGCCGACCGGCTCAAGGCACGCACCATGCGCTCGCGTGCGGTGACCGTGGTCGGCGGCGGCATCCTCGGGCTCGAGACCGCCCGGGCGCTGCGCACCGCCGGCACCCAGGTGCGCGTCATCGACCACAACGCGCACGTGATGTTCAACCAGCTGGACGGCGCCGCCGGGGCGCTCCTGGGTGACTTCGTCGAAGCGCAGGACATCGAGGTCATCGCCGGCGACCGGGTGCAGCAGATCATCGGTGTAGACCAGGTCACCGGTGTGCAGCTGCACTCCGGGCGGCTCATCGACTGTGACACCGTCGTCATCGCCGCCGGCATCGTGCCGAATGTGCAGCTCGCCCGCGAGGCCGGCCTCACCGTGGCGCGCGGGGTGCGGGTGGATGACGGCATGCACTCCTCGGACCCGCGCATCTTCGCCGTCGGCGAGTGCGCGGAGCACCGCGGCGTGGTCTACGGGCTGGTGGCCCCGGGCTTCGAGCAGGCCGCCGTCGCCGGGCACAACCTGGTGGCGGCGGAGAGCCATCGCGTCGAGGCGCGCTATCCGGGCTCCGTCACCACGGCGCGGCTCAAGGTGGTGGGCTGCGAGGTGTTCAGCGCCGGCGACGTGCAGGAGTCCGAGGTCTACCGCCCGCACGCGCTGTACCGGGACGAAGACGCAGGCGTTTACCGCAAGCTCACGCTCGCCGGCAACCGGCTCATCGGCGCCATCGCCGTCGGCCCCTGGCATGAGACCAACCGGCTCCAGGAGGCCATCGTCGCCCGCCGGCGGCTCTGGCCCTGGGAGATCTCCCGCTTCGAGCGCACCGGCGTGCTCTGGTCGGACCTGGAAGACCAGAGCATCTTCGACTGGCCCGCCAATGCCGCGGTGTGCAACTGCACCGGCGTCAGCCTGGCGCAGCTTCAGGCCGCGCTGGGGCAGGGGGCCACCACTCAGGCGCTGCTGTCGGAGCGCACCAGCGCCGGCACCGTCTGCGGCTCCTGCCGGCCGCTGCTGGCGGAGCTCGCCGGCGCCGATGCACCGGACCCGGTGCCCGCCGCCGGCAGCCTGGCGGCGTTCTCGGTGCTGTCGCTGCTGCTCGGCATGGCGATCTTCCTGCTGCCCGGGCTGCCGCTCAATGCGTCGGTGCAGGACGCTTTGCGCTGGGATGCGCTCTGGCGCGAGTCGGTGTGGAAGCAGGTGACGGGCTTCTCGCTGCTCGGGCTCGCGGCGGCGGTCTCCGTGCTCGGGCTCAGGAAACGCCTGCCGACCTTCACCCTCGGCAGCTTCGATGTCTGGCGGCTGCTGCATGTGCTGCTCGGCGCTCTCGCCGTCGCCGTGCTGCTGGCGCATACGGGCCTGCGGCTCGGCAGCAACCTGAATCTGTGGCTCATGGTGAGCTTCACCGGGCTGCTCGTCGCCGGCGGCGTCGGTGGTGCCGTCATTGCGCTGGAGCACCGCTTGCCGCGGCGGGTCGCAAGGCGCACCCGCAACACGGCCGTCTGGGCGCACGTGCTGCTGGTGTGGCCGCTGCCGCTGCTGCTCGGCTTTCACATCCTCAAAGGCTATTGGTACTGAGCCCATGGCAACGCGCAACTATCCGCGCCTGTGGGCGCTGTGGATCGCCAGCACCCTGATCGGCGTAGTGATCCTGGCCAAGGTACTCGCCAACGGCGAGGACAAGCGGGTGTTCATGCCGGGGCCGCTGAGCCACGGACATCATCAGATCGAGCTCGCCTGCAACGCCTGCCACGTGGATGCCTTCGGTGGTGGCGAGGTGATGGAGGACGCCTGCGAGCGCTGCCACGGCGACCAGCGCGAGAAACCGCTGGACTCGCACCCGAAGGCCAAGTTCCGTGACCCGCGCAACGCGGACCGCATCGCCAAGCTCAATGTGATGCGCTGCGTCACCTGCCACGTGGAGCATCAGCCTGAGATGCTAAAGGGCGCCGGCTACACCCAGCCCATCGACTTCTGCTTCCACTGCCACGAGGACATCGCCGAGAACCGCCCGACCCATGCGGGCCTGGGCTTCGAGACCTGCAACAGCGCCGGCTGCCACAACTACCACAACAACCGCGCGCTCTATGAGGACTGGCTGCTGCGCCACCAGGACGAGCCGGACCTGCTGCCGGTGGCCGACCGTGGCCTGCCCGGGCGCGACTTTGGCGACGTGCTGGACCAGCTGATGGACTATCCGCGCAAGGCGTACCCCGTGGCGGCGCTGAGCCTTGCCGATGCCGATGCACCGGACGCCGCCCGCAGCGACGCGATCAACCGGGATTGGCTGGAGACCAGCCATGCCGCCGCCGGCGTCAACTGCTCCGCCTGCCACCAGCCGCCGGGCGACGACAGCGAGCCCGGCGCCTGGACCGACAAGCCCGATCACCAGGCCTGCGCCGGCTGCCACGGCGCCGAGGTGGACGGCTTTACCCGCGGCCTGCACGGCATGCGTCAGGCCGACGCGGTGGGCGAGGTGGTGAAGCGCCCGCTCGAGCGCATGACCCCTGCGGATGCCCGGCTGCCCATGCAGCCGGACGCGAAGCACAGCGCACTCAACTGCACCAGCTGCCACGGCGCGCACCGCTTCGATACCGCCGCAGCCTCTGTGGATGCCTGCCTGGGGTGCCACGCCGACGAGCACAGCATCGCCTATGTCGGCTCGCCCCATCACCGCCTGTGGCAGCAGGAGCAGGCAGGGGAGCTGCCCGCCGGCAGCGGCGTCTCCTGCGCCACCTGTCACATGCCGCGGGTGGAGTTCGAGCCCAACGCCTGGATGGAGCGCATCCTGGTGCAGCACAACCAGAGCGCCACGCTGCGCCCGAACGAGAAGATGATCCGCCCCGCCTGCCAGCACTGCCACGGGCTCGGCTTTTCCATCGACGCCCTGGCGGACCCGGCGCTCATTGCCAACAACTTCCGGGGCCGGCCCGCAGTGCACATCGAGAGCATTGATATGGCCAAGGCCAACGAGGCCCGTGCCCAGGCGGAGCTTCAGGCCGAGCTTGAGGCGCGATAACGCCGCGAGTCTTCCGCGGCCCCGGGCAGACCCGGCGCCGCACTGGACCCAGGGGCCGAGTGCCCAGCAGGACGCATTCGACCGAGCCAACCATCCTCTAAGGGGAGCCGAACGCCATGAAGACCCTGCACAAGCTGAGCCTCACTGCCGCCGTCGCCGCCGTTGCCGCCGGCACCTTCGCCGTCGCCGACATGCCGGAGGAAGCCGCGGAGCCGAGTATCACCCCGCGCGCCATGGCCGATGCGCTGCATCTGGTGATGGACTCCGACCGCACCGTCTACACCCGCAAGATCGTCAACCGCCTCGCCGCCAAGGACAAGGTCATCACCGCGAGCGAGCATTACGACGACGAGAAGGCCCTGGTGCTGCCGGCGCAGATGTTCCGCTACGGCTCGGAAATGGTCGCCGAGCGTGCTGAGGAGAAGCCGGACGTCAACTTCAGCTATTCACTGCAATCGCTCTGGCCCGTCAACAAGCAGAATGCGCCGCGCACCGACGCCGAGAAGGAAGGCCTCCAGTACGTCGCCGATCACAAGGGCGAGAACTACTACACCGTGGAAACCCTGGGCGACATCAAGTACTTCACCGCCGTGTATCCGGACGTTGCCGTCGCACCGGTCTGCGTGTCCTGCCACAACGAGCACAAGGACTCGCCGAAGCGTGACTTCGAGATCGGCGACGTCATGGGCGGTGTGGTGATCCGCATCCCCATGGAAGGCTGATGAGCGCCGGCGCCGCACGCCGGTGCCTGCTGGCCCTGCTCGCCGCCGCGCCCGCGGCGGCGGCCGCCGGTACCGAAGACCGCTACCCGGAGTTTGCCGACGAGCACCTGACCGCCGGCCGGGTCATCTGGGTGGAGAACTGCATGACCTGCCACGGCTACGGCATCGCCGGCGCACCGGACCCGAACAAGGCCAAGGCCTGGGCCTATCGCCTGGAGAAGCCCCGCGAGACGCTCTACGACCACGCCCTGAACGGCTTCTTCGGCCCGGACGGCACCATGATGCCGGCCCGCGGCGGCAATGAGGACCTGTCCGACGCCGAGGTCAAGCTCGCCGTGGACTACATGGCGGCGGTGGCGCAACGCGCGAACGACCTTGCCGACGAACAGGCCCAGTCCGAAGCCGAGACCGACGCCGTCGCCGAATCCAGGCTCGACCCCCGACCCTAGACATCGCGGCCAAGCCGCAACCGCAAGCGAGAGGAAAACGCCATGTCCCCCGACACCATCACCCACGTCCAGGCCTCCTGGGAGAAGGTCAAGCCCATCTCGGACCAGGCCGCGCAGCTGTTCTACGGCCGCCTGTTCGAGGTGTACCCCGAGGTCAAGCCCATGTTCAAGGGCGACATGCAGGCCCAGGGTCGCAAGCTCATGGCCATGATCAACACCGCCGTCAATGCGCTCAACAATCTCGACGCCGTGGTCCAGCCGGTGAAGGACATGGGCGCCCGCCACGCCGGCTATGGTGTGAGCGAGGGCGACTACGACAAGGTCGCCGACGCGCTGCTCTGGACCCTGGAGAAGGGCCTGGGCGATGACTTCACGCCGGAGGTGAAGGGCGCCTGGGTCGAGGTCTACACCGTCCTCGCCGACACCATGAAGGCTGGCGCCGCCGAGCAGAAGGCAGCCTGACGGCACTGCCGACCTGCAGTCGGCCCCTGGGGCCGCCGACTTCCAGTCGGCCCCTGGGGCCGCCGACTTCCAGTCGGCCGCGCCCGCCCCCCCGGCCCGCTGCCCGCAATCTGCACTTTGCGAAGCGTAAGCCTGAGAGCAGTTGACACGCCGTTTGTTTGACCGGGCGCTGTCACGCCGCCTGCGCAGCAGCGAGCGGCGCCGGCGGCGGGCCGAGTGAAACTCGGCGGCCCCAGGGGTTGTTCGTCTCAATCCGCCGCTGCGGCGCAGCCTGCGAGGAACTCCGCCACCTGCGCGGGATCCGGGTGCGGGAAATGATGCCCGTCGCTCTCCGTTGTCCCCTCCGGTACGGAGATCACATCGATGCGCCCGCCCAGGGCCCGGTAGCGCTCGACGAGCAGCAGGGTGTTCTCCGCCGGCGGCACCACGGCATCGTTCAGGGAGATGACGTTCAGCAGCGGAATGTCCGCTTCCGCCAGCGGCGCCAGGCGGTCGATGGGGTTGCCGTCATAGCGCAGCGCCTCGCGCCGGCTGAGTCCATAGACCTTGCGCAGCCGCGTCCAGTCGGCGGGCGCGCCCTTGCCCGCACCGCGGCCCGCGGGCCAGCTCTTGAAGTCCAGCACCGGCGTATCTGCGTAGATGCAGGCCACCCGCTCCGGGTGGCGCGCCGCCCAGGTGTAGGCGAAGAGTCCGCCACGGCTCACGGCCACCAGGCCCGGTTTCGGTGCCAGGCAGTGGCGCCCCGTCAGCTGGGCGTAGAAGGCATCCCAAAGGGCCTGCGCCTCCGGGCCGCCGTACAGATGGACACCATCCACATGGGCGACGTGGAAGCCGCGCTCCAGCAGCATCAGATCCGGCGCCGTCTGGTGGTTGGGGAAGCGCGCCCGCCAGATCCAGGGCCTGTCGGGCAGGGGCTCAGATGGCAGCACCACATGCGCCTTACGGCCCTGAAAGCGGAAATCCACGCGCTCGAAGCCATGCCATTCGCTGGTCTCGCCGGTGAAGTCCGCGCAGGCGGACTCGGCGCCCGCGTGCGGCGCGGACAGCAGCAGGAGCCAGGGCAGTACGAACAGGGCGCGGCAAAGACATGGCCGGGAACTGGGGTGGGGCAGCATGGTATGGCAACTCCGATGATGGCGCGGGGCCGGACGGTCCGTGTGCCGAGCGAGTGTGGGAATATGGTGCGTCCTCGGCCGACGCAAATGGGCGGCAGGCAGTGCGCCGCGGGAGGCGTGATCGGGGACCGGTTTTCCGCAGCCCAGACGCCCGCCGGTGCGCTTTCTCGGGACCGCACCGCGGCCGGCCCGGCATGCTGCGCCTGCGCATCGCGGGCTGGTATGCTGGCCCGTGTGTGCTGAGTCGGTCCCTGAGTTTCCGCGCACCATGACACCGCCGACCGGTTTTTCCTGGCTGTACCCGTTCGCGGCATGGCTGCCGGGGGTCACGCGCTCTGACCTGAAGGCCGACCTGCTCGCGGCGCTGACCGGTGCCATCGTCGTGCTGCCGCAGGGCGTGGCCTTTGCGACCATCGCCGGCATGCCGCCGGAGTACGGGCTCTATGCCGGCATGGTGCCGGCCATCGTTGCGGCCCTGTTCGGCTCCTCCAGGCACCTTGTCTCCGGCCCCACGACGGCCGCGTCAGTGGTGCTGTTCTCCTCCCTGTCGCTGCTGGCGGTGCCCGGCACGCCGGACTATGTGACGCTCGCGCTAACGCTCACTTTCATGGTCGGCGTGCTGGAGCTGGCGCTCGGGCTGGCGCGCATGGGCGTGCTGGTCAATTTCATTTCCCACTCCGTGGTGGTGGGCTTCACGGCCGGCGCCGCAGTGCTGATCGCCGCAAAGCAGATTCAACACTTCTTCGGCGTGCCCATGGAAAGTGGCGGGCACGTGCACGACATCCTGATCCGCTTCGGCGGGCATGCGGCGGAGATCAATCCGTTCGCCACCGCGGTGGCGGTGGTGACGCTCGCGGCCGGCATTCTGGTCAGGCGCTTTGTGCCCGTAGTGCCCTACATGCTGGCGGCCATGCTGGCGGGAGGGCTCTCCGCGGTGGGGCTGGATGCGCTCTTTGGTCCGGACGTTATGCAGATCGCGACCGTGGGGGCGCTGCCGGCGAGTTTGCCGCCGCTGTCGGCCCCCGCGCTGACCCTGGACCACATCCGTGTGCTGGCGCCGGCGGCGCTGGCGGTGACACTGTTCGCGCTGACGGAGGCGGTGTCCATCGGCCGCGCGCTGGGCGCGCGCGGCGGCTACCGCATCGACGGCAACCAGGAGCTCATCGGCCAGGGCCTGTCGAACATCGCCGGTGCCTTCTTTTCGGGCTATGTCGCCACCGGCTCCTTCAACCGCAGCGCCGTCAACTACGAGGCCGGCGCGCGGACGCCTCTGGCGGCGGTGTTTGCCGGGGTGCTGCTGATGCTGGTGGTGCTGTTCGTGGCGCCGCTGGCGACCTTCCTGCCCAAGCCCACCATGGCCGCCGTACTCTTCCTGGTGGCCTGGGGGCTCATCGACCGTGCGGAGATCCGGCACATCATCAGGGCCTCGCGACGCGAGACCGCCGTGCTGGCGGTCACCTTCTTCTCTGCGCTGCTCCTGGATCTGGAGTTCGCCATCTTCGCCGGTGTGCTGCTCTCCCTCGTGCTGTACCTGGAGCGCACCTCCAAGCCCCGACTGGTGACCCTGGCGCCGAATGCGCGCTTGCCGAAGCGCGCCTTCACCCGCGATCCCGCGACGCCGCAGTGTCCGCAGCTGCGTTTCCTGCGCATCGACGGCTCCCTCTTCTTCGGCGCCGTACCGCACCTGGAAAGCTACCTGGCCCGATTGCGTGAGACGCATCCGGCGCAGAAGCACCTCGCCATCATCGCCGACGGCATCAACTTCGTGGACCTCCAGGGCGCCGAGGCCCTGGCCCGGGAGGCCGAGCTGCGGCGCGCCGAAGGCGGCGGTCTCTATCTGATCAACGCCAAGCTGGGGCTGAGAGAGGCGCTGGAGCGCTGCGGCTGTCTCGACACCGATGATGAGCACAATGTGTTTCAGTCCAAGGAAGCCGCCATCCACACCATCTTCCAGAAACTCGACGAGTCCGTCTGCGCCCGGTGTGAGGCGCGCATCTTCCGCGAGTGCGAGGCGTTGCCGCCGCCGGGGTAAGCTGCCAAGGCTGCGCGCCGGGCGCTTGTGCATGCGGAGGGCTGTTCGAGATGGCGCCCGGCCGGTCTGCCCATACAGGCGAGCATGCCACCAGCCAAGGTCCATCGGCGTGCCGCGCGCCACGCCTGGCCTCGCAGTGCGCGGCGCTCGCCGCTATCCCCGTGCCGGAAACTCCCTGAACACATCCCGCACCAGCACTGAGCGCCACAGGTAGGTGATAACGGCGAGGTTGAGCAGGGCGGAGGTCAGCACTGCCTCGTCTACGGCGTTGATGAGCGACCGGCCGGAGGTGGCGATGTGGATGCCGAGCAGCGCGAGGTAGAGCAGGGCGGACGCCGTCAGCAGCGCTCGCCCGTGGGGCCAGAGGCGGCGCATCCAGCCGGGTGCCCGCGGTCGGCGGCGGGCGGCGACGATGGCCACGGGCAGGGCCAGCAGGTCCGCTGCGAGATAGGCGGGGCGGATCAGGTCCCGCAGCGCCGTGATCTCCTCGCCCGTGGTGGGCAGGAAGGTGATGCCGAGCAGCAGGGCATGCCGGAGCAGGAAGGCGAGCACCAGCCACAGGGTGAGCGGTACCTTGAGGGTCAGGTACTCGTCGTAGCGGCTTGGGTCGTGGCGCAGCTGCATGGACGGTCATCTGCGGTCCGGTGGCCGGTACTGGGAGAGGTGTCTGCGCGCGGGTTTCCCTGTCCGGTTCACAAGGATTGCGGGCCGCCCGCTGCCACCGACCTGTGTGGGTATTGTCTTTCCGAAATCGTTCTCACGCTGCAAAGCCGCTTTGCACCGCGGCATTGATGCAGCGCAACAAAGCATTCCTAAGCCCTTGGGCAGGCTGAGATACGCGAAGCTGGCCCGGTCCGTGCTGAGCCTTGGCGCAACAAGAACTTGCGCGCCGAGCTGCATCGGGCGGGCTCCGACCCGCCGCGGGCGCGCCCCACCGCCAACCGGGGACCATCCTGCCTATGCCCACGTCCACCCCCGAGACCTTCTACGAGGTCATGCGCCGCCAGGGAATCACCCGGCGGAGCTTCGTGAAATTCTGCTCGCTGACGGCGACGGCCCTGGGGCTGGCGCCGGGCTTCGCGGGCAAGATTGCGCACGCCATGGAGACCAAGCCGCGCACGCCGGTGCTCTGGCTGCATGGCCTCGAGTGCACCTGCTGCTCGGAGTCCTTCATCCGCAGCGCCCACCCGTTGGTGTCGGACGTGGTGCTGTCCATGATCTCGCTGGACTATGACGACCTGATCATGGCCTCCGCCGGCCACCAGGCGGAGGCGATCCTGGAAGAGATCACGCACAAGTACAAGGGCAACTACATCCTGGCGGTGGAGGGCAATCCGCCGCTCAACCAGGAGGGCATGAGCTGCATCATCGGCGGGCGGCCCTTCGTGGATCAGCTGCGCGAGGTGGCCAAGGACTGTAAAGCGATCATCTCCTGGGGCAGCTGTGCCTCCTGGGGCTGCGTGCAGGCAGCGCGGCCGAACCCGACGCAGGCGACGCCCATCCACAAGGTCATCCACGACAAGCCCATCATCAAGGTGCCGGGCTGCCCGCCCATTGCGGAGGTGATGACCGGGGTGCTCACCTACATGCTCACCTTCGAGCGCATCCCGGAGCTGGACCGCCAGGGCCGCCCGACCATGTTCTACGGTCAGCGCATCCACGACAAGTGCTACCGCCGGCCGCATTTCGACGCTGGTCAGTTCGTGGAAAGCTGGGACGACGAGGCCGCGCGCAAGGGCTACTGCCTGTACAAGGTCGGCTGCAAGGGGCCGACCACCTACAACGCCTGCTCCACGGTGCGCTGGAACAACGGCGTGTCCTTCCCGATCCAGTCCGGCCATGGCTGCATCGGCTGCTCCGAGGACGGCTTCTGGGACAAGGGCAGCTTCTATCAGCACACCACGGACACCCATGTCTTCGGCATCGAGGCGAACGCGGACAAGGTGGGGCTCGGGGCGGTGGGGGCAGTGGGTGCCGCCATCGGTGCGCATGCCGCCTACAGCGCCATCCACAAGGCCAGGCAGAAGCGCCCGGAGACGGCGGACGCAGCGACCGACAACGCAGGTGAGCAGGCATGAGTGTGACCACGACCCCAAACGGCTTTCAGCTCGACAACTCAGGCCGCCGCGTCGTCGTCGACCCGGTCACCCGCATCGAAGGCCACATGCGCTGCGAGGTGAACCTGGACGAGAACAACGTCATCCGCAATGCCGTCTCCACCGGCACCATGTGGCGCGGCCTGGAGGTGATCCTGCGCGGTCGCGACCCACGCGATGCCTGGGCGTTCACCGAGCGCATCTGCGGTGTCTGCACCGGCACCCATGCGCTCTCCAGCGTGCGGGCGGTGGAGGACGCACTCGGCATCGAGATCCCGGAGAACGCCAATGCCATCCGCAACGTCATGCAGCTGACGCTGCAGGCGCATGACCACCTGGTGCACTTCTATCATCTGCACGCGCTGGACTGGGTGGACGTGGTCTCGGCGCTGAAGGCGGACCCGAAGATCACCTCGGCGCTGGCCCAGTCCATCAGCGACTGGCCCATGTCGTCACCGGGCTATTTCCGGGATATCCAGACGCGCCTCAAGCGCTTCGTGGAGTCCGGCCAGCTCGGCCCCTTCATGAACGGCTATTGGGGCAACCCGGCCTACAAGCTGCCGCCGGAGGTCAATCTGATGGCCGTGGCGCATTACCTGGAGGCGCTCGATTTTCAGAAGGAGATCGTCAAGATCCATACCATCTATGGCGGCAAGAACCCGCACCCGAACTGGCTGGTGGGCGGTATGCCCTGCGCCATCAACGTGGACGGCGTGGGCGCGGTGGGTGCGGTGAACATGGAGCGGCTGAATCTGGTCAGCGCCATTATCGACCGGACCATCGCCTTCATCGACCAGGTGTACATTCCGGACCTCATTGCCATCGCGCGCTTCTACAAGGACTGGACCTATGGCGGGGGGCTGTCGGGCTCATCCGTGCTCTCCTACGGCGACATCCCCGACCACGCCAATGACAGCTCGGCCGATAACCTGCTGCTGCCGCGGGGCGCCATCGTCGGCGGCGATCTGACCAAGGTGCACGCGGTGGACGTGCGTGACCCGGAGGAGATCCAGGAATTCGTCGACCATGCCTGGTTTCGCTACGCCGACGAGTCAAGGGGCCTGCACCCCTGGGACGGCGTGACGGACCCGAGCTATGTGCTGGGACCGAACGCGAAGGGCACGTCCACCCACATCGAGGCCGTGGACGAGACGGCCAAATATTCCTGGATCAAGGCCCCACGCTGGAAGGGCCATGCGATGGAGGTGGGCCCGCTGGCCCGCTGGGTCATCGGCTATGCCCAGGGTCGGCCGGACTTCAAGGAGCCGGTGGACAAGCTCTTGAGCGACCTGGAGCTGCCCATCGACGCGCTCTTCTCGACCCTCGGGCGCACCGCCGCCCGCGGGCTGGAGGCGAGCTGGGCGGCGCACAAGATGCGGTATTTCCAGGACAAGCTGGTGGCCAACATCAAGGCCGGCGACACCGCCACCGCCAATGTCGAGAAGTGGGAGCCGCACACCTGGCCGAAGCATGCCAAGGGCGTCGGCACCAGCGAGGCGCCCCGCGGCGCGCTCGGGCATTGGATCGTCATCGAGAACGGCAGGATCGACAACTACCAGGCCGTGGTGCCCACCACCTGGAACGGCTCGCCCCGGGACCCGGCGGGCAACATCGGCGCCTTCGAGGCGGCGCTCATGAACACGCCGGTGGCCAAGGCCGACGAGCCGCTGGAGATTCTGCGCACCCTGCACAGCTTCGACCCCTGTCTCGCGTGCTCGACGCATGTGATGGGGCCGGATGGGGGGGAGATGGCGCGGGTGAAGGTGCGCTGACAAAGTTTGCGTTGTGAAACGGCGTAGGTCGGGCCGAGGTCGGGAGGCCCGATGCCCGGCGCATGATGGGCGCATGTCGGGTTTCGCTGTCGCTCAGCCCGACCGACGACGCTGACCGCACCCCGAACGGGTCTGCATTTCCGGCCGCGCGAACGCCAATAGACACTGAAGCCGATAACCCATGAGCACCACCACCGAAGAACTGCTGCGCGAAAAGCGCCGCCGCGATATCCCGGTACGGCGGCGCACCGCCGTTTACGTCTACCAGGCGCCGCTCAGGATCTGGCACTGGGTCAACGCCCTGTCCATCACGATCCTGGCCATCACCGGCTGGCTCATTGCCAATCCGCTGCCCACCATGCCCGGGGAGGCGAGCGACCATTTCGTGATGGGCTACATTCGCTTTTTCCATTTCGCGGCGGCCTATGTGTTCGCGGCGGCCTTCATCTTCCGGCTGTATTGGGCCTTCGCCGGCAACAGCTACGCAAAGCAGCTGTTTACGCTGCCGTTCTGGCGCAAGGGCTTTTGGGAAGAGCTCTGGCACGAGGTGCGCTGGTATGCCTTCCAGGAAACGGAGCCGCGCAAATACTACGGCCACAACCCGTTGGCCCACCTGTTCATGGTGGTCATCATCACCGTCGGCGGCATCGTCATGATGGTGACGGGCTTTGCGCTCTATGCCGAGCAGACGGGGCTCGGCAGCTGGCAGGACCAGCTCTTCGGCTGGCTCATCCCGCTGGTGGGGCAGAGCCAGGACGTGCGCATCTGGCACCACTGGGGCATGTGGGTCATCGTCGTCTTCGTGATGCTGCACGTGTACACCGCCATCCGCGAGGACGTCATGTCCCGCCAAAGCCTGATCAGCACCATGATCAGCGGTTGGCGGATGTTCAAGGATGACAGGCCGTGACCGGCAGCGGCGAGGTGCGAGGGGTGAGGGGCGAGGACGCGGCGGCGGTGCGGACCGGAGCGGCTCCTGCGCCGCGGGTGCTGGTGCTCGGCATCGGCAATATCCTGTGGGCCGATGAGGGCTTCGGGGTGCGTTGCGTCGAGGCGCTGGCCGCGCGGCATCGCTTTGCCGACAACGTCACCCTGCTGGACGGCGGCACCCAGGGACTTTACCTGGTGGACCAGGTGCGCGCCGCCGACGTGCTGGTGGTCTTCGACGCCGTGGACTACGGGCTGCCGCCGGGAACCTTGAAGCGCGTCCTGGGCGATGCCGTGCCGAGCTTCCTCGGCGCCAAGAAAATGAGTCTGCACCAGACGGGCTTTCAGGAGGTGCTGGCGCTGGCGGATCTGCTGGGCGGTGCCCCCGCGCAGCTGCTGCTCATCGGCGTGCAGCCCGAGGCGCTGGAGGACTTCGGCGGCAGCCTGCGGCCCTGCGTGAAGGCACAGATCGAGCCCGCCGTCGCGCTGGCGCTTCAGTATCTCGCCGGCCTCGGTGTCCAGCCGTTGCCCGGCGCGGGCGAGGACCGCCCGGGCGCGTCCGCCGCCGAAGCCGCCGAGCAGCGGCCGCATCCGGCGCTGGATCTCGGCGCCTACGAGGCCGGCCGCCCGCCGCCGGAGATCGCCTGCCGTGACGGCGACGCCCGGGTGCTGGCGCGGCTGGTGACGCGTGATGCGGCCGCCAGTCGACAGGGCGCCGGCGGGGAGGGGGGCTGAATGTGCATCGCCACACCCATGCAGGTGCTCGCGGCCGACGGCAACCGGGCGCTGTGCGTCGGCGCAGTCGACCGGCACGACAACAACAGCAGCCACCACGGAGGTTCTTCCGACGCCATGACCGCACCACCCATTGCCGCCCTCATCGAAACCCACCGCCTGCCGCTGCTGCAGATGGAAGACCTGGCGTTTTTCCTTCGCCCGAAGCGACACAACCTGCTCTTCCTCGCCGGTGACCCGGTGAAGTATCCGGAGGCGCTGGACGTCGCCGTCGTGCTGCCGCAGCTGCTGCGGGCATTCCCCGGGCGCCTGCACGCGGCCATTGTGGCGCCCGAGGCGGAGCGCGAGCTGCATGCCCGCTTCGGCTGCCGGCGCTGGCCGGCGCTGGTGCTGCTGCGCGGTGACGCCTATGTCGGCAGCATCGAGCGCATGCGCGACTGGGATGACTACCTGCGCGAGCTGCAGTACCTGCTGGAGGCCGCACCGAGCCGCCCGCCCGGCATCGGCATCCCGGTGGCCGACGCAACGCTGGATGCCGCGCACGCAGCGGGAGGGTGCCGCTGATGCAGGACGGCAACGATCCTTTGGCCCGGCCGATCCCACCCGGGGCCGTGGGCCCCGGCAGCCAGCCGAGCGGGCCCGACGGCGCCGAGCTCACTTACCTCGCCATGCCGGGCGCCATGCACACCTACCGGCAGCCGGTGTTGCCGGAGCCCGAGGACGCGGCGGCGTGCGCTGCCGGCCTCGCCGCGCTGCGCACGCTGCAGCTGCACCTGTCTCATCACCGCGTGGGTGCACTGCCGCAGGTGATCGACCTCGGCAGCCTGCCCGCCGCGGACCGCCGGCTGGTGGTGGACAGCCTGGGCGAGGGCGAGGTCAGCATCCGCTGTCGGGCGGCGGACGCGACGGTGCTTGCGACCGGCTCCCTGTCTGCCGAATCCATGGCGGACGTGGAGGCCCAGGAGACCCGCCTCGCCGGTGTCTGGCGGGTGCGCGCCGGCGTTGGCGACGGCCCCGGCCGGGACGTGCTGGAAGTGGCCGATGTGCCGGGCTTCGTGCGCGCGCATGCCTTCGTCGCCGCCGGCGAGGACCTGGTGCTCCCGGAGCCGCTGCCGGCGGGTGTCATGAACGCCCCCGGTGTGCTGGCGGAGCTGCTGGAGCAGGTGCGGGGCCGGGCGGATCAGGGTGCCCACCGGGCGCCCGGTGGGGCGCAGACGCAGGCCGACGCCGCGGCTGTATCGCCGCATGTCGTCAACCTCACGCTGCTGCCGCAGAGCGAGCAGGATCTCGCCCTGCTCGGCGACCTGCTGGGCCGCGGCCCGGTCAGTATGCTCTCCCGCGGCTACGGCAATTGCCGGGTGACGGCGACTGCGCTGCGGGAGGTCTGGTGGGTGCAGTATTTCAACAGCGACGACACGCTGATCCTGAACACCCTGGAGGTGACCCCGGTCCCCGCGGCGGTGCTCGCCGCGCAGGAGGACCTGGCGGACAGCGCGGCGCGCCTTGCCGAGATTCTGGCGGCGCTGACGGAGGCAGCGGCATGAGCGCAGACCACGACGAAACGACCTCGGCCGAGGCAGCGCACGGCGTCACGGCGCAGATGGAGTGCCGTATCTGCTGGCATGTCTACGATCCGGCGGACGGCGACGAGCTGGGACAGGTTCCGCCGGGCACGCCCTTCGCCGACCTCCCGGACGACTGGCGCTGCCCCAACTGCGATGCAGCCCGGGAGATGTTCCTTGTCCGCCACTGAGCGCGCCACGGACAGCGCAGACGCGTCGCAGACCGCGGACCGGCTCGCGTCCGCTTTCCAGGCCATTCATCGTGAGCGCATGGCGGGCCTGCCCATCCTGCACCCGGCGCTCGGCGTCGCCGTGGTGGACGGCCGCTGCTGGCAGGGGCATTGGCTCGGGGTGCTGGTGACGCCCTGGTGCATGAATCTGGTGCTGGTGCCGGCGCTCGGGTCGAGGCTCGCACAGGCGCCGGAGGGGGCCGTGGAGGTGCTGGACTTTCCGGCGGGCGCCTTCGAATTCACCGTCTCCGTCCTCGATGGCTTAGGCAGCATCGCCGCCTGCTCCCTGTTCTCGCCTATGCAGCTGTTCGCGGATCAGCCGGCGGCGGAGGCCACGGCCGCCGCGGTGATGGCGGGCCTGTTCGAGCCCGAGGCGGAGCAAGCCGCCGGGGGCGCGACAGCGGAAGATCGAGCCACGCAAGATCGCCCGCCGCCGGTATCCACTTCAGCGCTCCCTACTCCGGCGCCGCGCGCCGGCCTGAGCCGCCGCGACCTGCTGCGCGGCAGCTTTCGCGGGCGCTGACGGTTGCCCGAGCCCGTCCCGAGTAAGGTCCTGTGGGGAACCATTGGGCAGGCGGCGGAGTCTGCGGAGCATGGCCGCGACGCCCACACCCCTCGCCCAAACGCCGTCCACCGTGCTGGTGGTGGAGCCGGAAGGCGCCCATGCGGCCTCCCTGGCGAGCCCGCTTGAGCGTCATTTCCCGCTGCGCCGGGCCGGCAGCGCCGCCGCCGCGCAGGCGGCGCTCGCCGCCGGCGGCGTGCAGGTGGTGGTGGCGGACCAGCGTCTGCCCGACGGCAGTGGTCTGGACCTGTTGGCGGCGGTGCGGGAGCGCTGGCCGGACCTGCTGCGCATCCTGGTGACGGGCAACGGCGAGCCGGCCGCCGCCGGCATCGCCCGCGGCGGCCTGTTTCAATACCTGACCCGGCCCTACCATCCGGACAACCTGCTGCTGACGGTCACCAACGCCTGCCGCTTCTCGCGCCTGCGCCGCGAGCACGAGCGTCTGCTCGCGCAGCGCCATCCGGGCGCCGTGCATACGGCGGACTTGAGTCCGGACCCCTGGGACCGGCGCCAGCGCAACTGGTGTCTGGACGCCATCGTGCGCGGGCCGGACAGCCCGTTGGAGTCCATCTGCGACCAGCTTGCGCGCATCGCCCCCTACGACATCCCGGTGCTGCTCACCGGCGAGTCGGGCACCGGCAAGGAGCTCTTCGCCCGCGCCCTGCACGAGAGCAGCCTGCGCGCCATGCAGCCCTTCGTGGCCGAGAACTGCGGTGCGCTGCCGGACCAGCTGCTGGAAAGCGAGCTGTTCGGCCACCGCAAGGGCGCCTTCACCGGCGCCATCGCCGACCACGTGGGGCTGTTCGAGCAGGCGGACGGCGGGACCGTGTTCCTGGATGAGATCGGCGACGTGTCGCCGGCCTTCCAGGTGAAGCTCCTGCGGGTGCTGCAGGAGGGCGAGATCCGCCCCCTGGGCAGTGAGCAGCGCCGGCGGGTGGACGTGCGCGTCGTCGCCGCCACCAACAAGGATCTGGAGGACGCCATGCTTTCCGGCAGCTTCCGCAGCGACCTCTATTACCGCATTGCGGGCATCACCCTGCATCTGCCGCCGCTGCGCCGGCGCCCGGGCGACCTGGGGCCCGTCTGCGAGCGGCTGCTGCGCGATGCCGCCCGCGCGTTCGGGACGGCCCTGCAGCACTTGTCGCCGGAGGCGCTGGCGATGCTCGAGCGCTATCACTGGCCCGGCAACGTCCGCGAGCTGCGCAGCGAGCTCCAGCGCATGGTGGTCCTGAGTGACGGCGGGCCCACCCTCGGCCCGCAGCTGCTGAGTGCCAAGGTCCTGGGCCGCGCCGCGCTGCCGGACGCCGCGCCGGCGGGTGCCGGCTCGCTGAAGGAGCGGGTGGAGGCGCTGGAGGCCGGTATCCTGTCCGAGACCCTGACCCGCTGCGGCTGGAACAAGAGCCGGGCGGCGGCGGAGCTGGGGCTCTCCCGTGTGGGCTTGCGCAACAAGCTCGCGCGCTACGGCCTCGACCTCACAGAGGGCGATGCCGCGGCGGCTGTCAGCGACGACCGCTAGGGATGCTGTTCAGCCGCCGGCGACGGCGGTTGCAGTGAGTGGCCGTGGCGCCGCCCGCAGCCGCACATAGAGGCTTGCGAAGAACAGCAGCACATTGATGCTGCCCACTACCACGAAGGGTGCTCGCGGGTCGACCGCGTCGAACAGCCGTCCGCCCACCGCGGTGATGATGAGGATGCCGACGGCGCCCGAGATGTTGAAGGCGCCGAGCACGGAACCGCGCTGGCTCTGCGGGGCTTCCTGGCCGATCAGCGACTGTGCGGCCAGGAAGACGCTGATCTGGCCGATGCCCTGAAGGATGAAGAACACCAGGCGATAGTCGCCGTAGGGATCATCGAGCAGCATAAGGGCAAGGTTGCCGACGGCCGCCAGCACCATGCAGATGGCAAGCCCGGTGACGCGATCCATGCGGTCGAGGATCGGCCCCATCACCGGCGCCCAGAGCAGCGCCGCGATCTGCGCGATGACGAAGATGAGGGTGCCGTTCATCACGGCCTCGGCATTGTCCATGCCGGCGGCGCGCCCGGCCAGGGTGCCCCAGAGGATCAGGAAGGCGGCGTTGATGGATTGATCGCCGCGGGCAACGAAGGCCGCGGCATAGGCGAGCAGGACCCGGGGGTTGCGCGCCTGCGCGAAGCCGCTGAGGAACAGCGTCCGCACCGTCGGGCGCGCCTCATGGTGCACGGGAACCCCAGCCTGAAGCCCGAAGCGCACCGCCAGCGCCCCCACAACACACATTCCGGCCACGCCGAAATGGGTCAGCATGCCGGCCTCCACCGCGCCGAAACCGCGCAGCGTGAGTAGGTCCGGCAGCGAGCCGAAGCCCTGGTTCATGACCACCACGCCGAGCCCGCTCAGCACGCCCACCATGGCCACCAGCTTGCCGCGGGAGCGCTCGATGGGGTAGTCCACCAGCACCGTGGACAGCGCCCCCGCCACCGCAACCACGCCAAGGGCGTAAATCACCCGGAAGGCGAACAGCCATTCCACGGAGGGGGCCAGCGGATAGACCAGGTAGGTGGCGCCGAGCATCAGAAAGCCGAACGCGAACACGCCGCGGCGGCTGATGCGGTCGATCAGCACACCGGCGGGTATGAACAGCAGCAGCGTGATGACCTCGGTCAACAGGACCAGGTCACCGGTGATGGTGCCCTGGACGGCCTCCGAGACGCCGAGATGGGCGTTCAGGATGTAGGTCTGACCAGCGGTGATGAAGGTCATCAAGCCGATGGACAGGAAGGCCGATAACAGAAAGGTGTACCCGTTCCAGCGGCTGACGCCGGCCGCGAGCACGACAGGGCCGATTCTGTATTGGGTCGCAGCGTGCATGGTGACCTTCCGCCGGGACGGATAACGTGGCTGCGATCAGGGGCGAATGTATGCGTAGCCCTGGCCCTGAAGCTCCGTGATGCGGGTGACGCCGCCCTTCTCAGCGATCTCGAAGCCGGGCAGCAGCTCATCGGGGGCGAGGCCCAGCGCCTCCAGGGTGTTGGCGCAGGCCTCGAAGGTGACGCCCTGCTCCTGGAGCGCGGCGATGCCGTTGCGCACCCGGTCCACGGCCTCGATGTCGTTGAACTGCTTGACCGCCGGACCGTGGGAGACGAGCACGATCTCGATGTTCTCGCCGCCGCCGACGCCGGCGATGTGGTTCTCGATGTTATTGAGCGCGAAGCTGACCTTGTTCTCGTCGGAGACGTGGTAGACGACCTTGGGCTTGTCGCCGGCGAGGGCCAGGGCCGGCGCCAGGACAAGGGCGAGCAGCAGGCTCGGCAGCATGATGCGCATGGGGGCACTCCTCTTCTGATTGTCGGATGATGGCATCCGGATCGATGGTCGGATGCGGTCGCCGGCGCGGGCGCCGCGAGCCTGGGGGTGGATTATGGGGGCTCGCGGGCGGACGTGCAGCAATGCCTTGCCGATGATGCTGCGTGCGGCGATTCACGGCCGCCCGCCGCCGGCGGATGCTGGCGGTTCCGCAGGTCCGGTGGGAGCCCCTGCGGTGGGACGGCCAAGGCCGCAGGCGCCCGTCGTCAGAGGCTGTCCGAGGCGAAGTCTGCGAGCCGCGAGCGCTCGCCGCGGATCAGCGTGATGTGGCCGCTGTGCTGCCAGTCCTTGAACCGGTCCACCACATAGGTGAGGCCGGAGGTGGTCTCGGTGAGGTAGGGCGTGTCGATCTGCGCGATGTTGCCGAGGCAGACGATTTTCGTTCCCGGCCCGGCGCGGGTGATGAGCGTCTTCATCTGCTTGGCCGTGAGGTTCTGCGCCTCGTCCAGGATGATGTACTTGTGCAGGAAGGTGCGACCCCGCATGAAGTTGAGCGACTGGATGCGCACCCGCGAGCGCAGCAGGTCGTTGGTGGCGGCGCGGCCCCAGTCGCCGCCCTCCGTCTGGGTCAGCACCTCCATGTTGTCCATCAGCGCGCCCATCCAGGGCGTCATCTTCTCTTCCTCGGTGCCGGGCAGGAAGCCGATGTCCTCGCCCACGGGCACCGTCACCCGGGTCATGATGATCTCGCGGTAGATGTTGCGGTCCAGCACTTGGGCCAGGCCCGCGGCGAGCGCCAGCAGCGTCTTGCCGGTGCCGGCGGTGCCGAGCAGGGTGACGAAGTCGAGCTCCGGATCCATGAGCATGTTGAGCGCAAAGTTCTGCTCGCGGTTGCGCGCCGAGATGCCCCAGACGTTGTGGCGCGGCACCCGGTAGTCGTCCACCAGCTCGATGATGGCCTCGGTCTCGCCGCGGCGCTTGCGCACCATGGCCTCGAAGGCATCGTCCTGCTCCATGTAGAGACATTGGCTCGGGTACCACTCCGCCACGTCCGGGCCCTGGATGCGGTAGTAGGTGCGGCCCTCTTCCTGCCAGGAGTCCACCTCCTTTGCGTGGTGCTCCCAGAAATCGTCGGCGAGCGCCGCCATGCCCGTGTAGAGCAGGTCGACGTCGTCCAGCACGCGGTCGTTGGAATAGTCCTCCGCCGGCAGGCCCAGCACCGCGGCCTTGATGCGCAGGTTGATGTCCTTGGAGACGATGACCACGGTGCGCTCGGCACGGCGCTGCTGCAGGGTCTGTGCCGTGGCCAGGATCTCGTTGTCCGCCGTGGTGCCGGGCAGCACGGTGTCGAAGTGCTGCGACAGGGGCTCGGTCTGGAAGAACAGCCGGCCCGCCGGCGGCTCGGTGACGCCGGAGCCGTATTCGCCGAATGGCTGGATGGGCAGCCCGGCATCGATCTCGTCCTTGTCCGCGTCCTGCATAAGCTGATCCAGGAAGCGGCTCACCTGGCGCACGTTGCGGGCGACCTCCGAGACGCCCTTCTTCGCCGCATCCAGCTCTTCCAGCACGACCATGGGCAGGAAGATGTCGTGCTCTTTGAAGCGGAAGATCGCCGTGGGGTCGTGCATCAGCACGTTGGTGTCCAGGACGAAGAGGCAGGGCTTGTCGTTCTCGCGCTTGATCATGGGCGGCGGCGGCCGCGCCTTGGCTGCGGCGGGGTTACGGGGCGGACGCCTGCTCGGCGTCGGCCCGGGGTGGGAGAGGGGGCCGGGTGTGCTGCCGGTTCGATGTGCGCGCGCTCAGCCGAGGGCGCGGACGGCGTCGAGCACTTCGTCCACGTGGCCCTTGACCTTGACGCCGCGCCACGCCTGGCGCAGCACGCCGGTCTCGTCGATGAGGAAGGTGCTGCGCTCGACGCCGAGGGATTCCTTGCCGTACATCTTTTTCAGCTTGATGACGTCGAATGCCTTGCACAGGGCCTCTTCCTTGTCCGAGAGCAGATCGAAGCCGAAGGACTGCTTCGCCTTGAAGTTCTCCTGCGCCTTGATGCCGTCGCGCGACGCGCCGACGATGACGGCGTTGTGCCGGCTGAATTCGTCCTGGGCCGCGGTGAAGTCGAGCCCCTCCTGCGTGCAGCCGGGGGTGCTGGCCTTGGGGTAGAAGTAGAGCACCACGCGCTGCCCGCGCAGGTCGCTGAGCTTCAGCGTCTTGTCGCCCGTGGCGGGGAGCTCGATGTCCGGGACGGTCTCGCCGATTGCGACTGTCATGGTTGGGGTTCCTCTTGCTTGGATCGCTCGGGTCGGGCCGTCCAATGTGGGTGCCCTGGGGCCGGAATGCTCGCATGGGCGGCCCGTCGGCGGAAGAAAAAGCCTTGCCAGCCGGTTGCTGCGCGCAACCGGCGCCGCGGCCGGCGGAGTGCGATCCCCGGGGCGTGGACGCGACGGCTGCTCCCCGGCGTCAGGACTTGAGCGGCTCCAGCACCGCGTCGAGATTGAGCCCGTCGCAGTAGTCCATGAACTCTTCGCGCAGGGTTGCGATATGGGTCGAGGCCGGGATGCCGACGGTCATGTGCACCGCGAACATGGGCGTGCCCGTGTGCGCGGCGGCATAGGTGTTGGTGGCCATGTCCTCGATGTTGATCTGCCGCTCAGCGAAGAATCCCGCCAGGTTGTTGACAATCCCCGGATGGTCCATGGCGATGACGTCCACGGCATAAGGCACCTTGTCGGTGCTGCGCTCGCGCTCGCCGGTGCGCTTGCAGGTGATGGTCATGCCCAGAGAGCGCTCCAGCTCGGGCAGGGCGTTCTCGACCTTGGCCAGGGTGTTCCACTTGCCTTCCACCAGCAGGATGGCCGCGAACTCGCCGCCCAGCACGGTCATGCGGCTGTCTTCAATGTTGCAGCCATGCTCGAGGATGGTCCGCGACAGGTCGTTGACCAGGCCCGGATGGTCCTCGCCCAGGGCGGAGATCACGAGGAAGGTCTTATGGGTACTCATGGTTTCCTGAATTCACATCGCGCATCGGCACGGCAATCAACGTCTCGGCGGCAGTGTATAGCATGGCGTTTTGCGTGGCCAAGGGAGGCGCCGGGGTCGCGGGGGGGCCCGCCGCCGTGACGCCAGCGTGACCATGGCCGCCTCTGCGCCGACGCCTTGTCTCGCCGCCGGCGCGCGCGCTAGTATCCGCGGATTATCGACCGACCCACTGGGCACCTATGTTTCTGCGCGGGAGCATCGTTGCGCTCATCACGCCGATGGACGCCGCAGGCGCCGTAGACGACGCCGCTTTGGCGCGTCTGATCGAGTTTCACGTGGCCTCCGGCACCGCGGGCATCGTCGCGGTGGGCACCACGGGCGAGTCGGCGACACTGGACGAGGATGAGCACTGCGCCGTCATTGCGCGCTGCGTGGCGCTCGCCGGCGGCCGGATTCCGGTGATCGCCGGCACGGGCGCCAATGCAACCGCCGAGGCCATCCGGCTCACCCGGTGTGCCGAGCAGGCGGGCGCGGACGCGGCCCTGCTGGTGACGCCCTATTACAACAAGCCGACCCAGGCGGGGCTCATTGCCCACCACCGCGCCGTGGCGGATGCCGTCGCCATGCCGCAGATCCTCTACAACGTGCCGGGCCGCACCGCCTGTGACCTGCTGCCGGAGACCACCGCCGAGCTGGCCCGGGCGGAGAACATCGTCGGCCTCAAGGACGCCACCGGCGACCTCACGCGCGTGCCGCGTCTGCGGGAGCTCTGCGGCCCGGACTTCGCCCTGTACAGCGGCGATGACGGCACGGGCTGCGAGTTCATGCTGCGCGGCGGCGACGGCGTGATCTCCGTCACCAGCAACGTGGCACCGGCGTTGATGCAACAGATGTGCGAGGCGTCCCTGAGCGGCGAGCGCGACACCGCGCTGGCCCTGAATGCCCGCCTGGACGGGCTGCATCGGGCGCTGTTCACGGAGTCGAATCCCATTCCGGTGAAGTGGGCGATGGCGGAGATGGGCCTGGCGCAGCGCGGTATTCGCCTGCCGCTCACCTGGCTCAGCGCCGAGCATCAGCCCGCGGTGCGCGCCGCCATGCAGCAGGTCGGCGCCGTCTGATGATGCGGGCTGCGCGAGGATCTGTGGCTGCCGCTCAGGCTTCCGCCAGCGCTGAGCCCATGGCTGCCCCAACTGCTGCCCCAACTGCTGCCCCAACTGGTGCCGATGTCTCATGTCGGGCGCCGTCCCCCTGTCACCCGGCGCCTTCAAGCCGTATCCCAGTCAGCCGAACGCCACTCAGCCGTGCCCCGGGCAGCGACACCTCGGAAAGCCGCAGCCCCGGACAGCAACGGGCGCTCCGCCGCCGCGCTTCAGCCGCCACGTCCGGGCCGCCGCTTCCCGGCAGCCGAGCGGGTCAACCCAGTATTACAGCAGCCATGACCAAGCCCATCATTCCATCGCTGGCCGTTGCTGCCGTGCTGCTGCTCGGCGGCTGCGGCGGCACCATGGAGCAGGTGCTGCCGGACCGCTCCCTGCAGTACAAGCAGCAGCGCGAGGCATCCGAGAATCTGGAGCTGCCCCCGGACCTTGCCGGCGCCACCTTCGACGACGCGCTGGACATCCCCGGCGTCACCGGCACCGCCACCTACTCCAGCTACGCGGGCGAGCGCGCTGCGCGCACCCGCATCGCCCAAAGCGGTGACGTGCTGCCGGAGGTGGAGGGCGTGTCGCTGCGCCGCTCCGGCGACCGCCGCTGGCTCGACATCGACGCACCGCCCGACGCCGTGTGGTCCGAGGTGGTGGACTTCTGGCGCCAGCAGGGCATCCTGCTGGTGGAGCAGAACCCGGCTACCGGCGTCATGAGGACGGACTGGCTGGAGAACCGCGCCGAGGTCCGCCAGGACTTCATCACCCGACAGGTCCGCAAGGTGCTGGACGGTCTCTACTCCACGTCCACCCGCGACCAGTACCGCGTGCGCATCGACGCCGGGCCGACCCGCGACTCCACCGAGGTCTACCTCAGCCACACCGGCATGGAAGAGCGGCTGGTGCGCAACACTGTCGGCGAGGGCGCGACCACGGTCTGGGAGCCGGCCGGCAACGACCCTGACAAAGAGGCCATCATGCTGCGCCGGCTGATGCTCTATCTGGGTGTGTCGGATCGAGACGCCGGTCGCATGCTCGCAAGCGGCGGCAGCGCCGTGCCCGCGGGTGCGGGTACGGCCGCGGCGGCGGGTGCCGGCGCGCGCCTGGTGGGCAGCGGTGACAACGCCGAGCTGGTGATCCCCGGCGAGTACCGTCAGGCCTGGCGCCGGACGGGTCTGGCGCTGGACCGCAGCGGCTTCGCGGTGGCGGACCGCAACCGCAGCGAGGGTGTCTTCTACGTCCGCTACGACGACCCGGGTCGGGATGCCGGCCGCAGGCGGGGCATCGTCGATCGTATGGCCTTCTGGCGCGGCAACGAGGACAGCGGCGTGGAGCAGTATCAGGTCCGTCTCGATGCCGGCGCGGATGAAACCCGGGTGCGGGTGCTCGACGCCGACGGTCGGCCCACCACCAGCGGCACCGGCGAGCGTATCCTGAGCCTGCTTCAGGACGAGCTGCGCTAGGCGCAGTTAGGCCGCAGATTCCCGGGCGCAAGCCCGATCCAGCAGGCGCACACTGGGGCGGGCAGATGCGCTTCGCGGTGCTCGGCAGCGGCAGCCGGGGCAATGCGACACTCATCGAATGCGATGGCACCAGGGTGCTGCTGGACTGCGGCTTTCCGCTGCGGGAGCTGGAGCAGAGGCTCGCTGCGGTGGATGTCCACCCGAGCGAGCTGAGCGCGGTCGTCGTCACCCACGAGCACGGCGACCACGTGGCCGGTGTGCCGCGACTCGCGGCGCGCTATGGGCTGGAAGTCTGGGCGTCACCCGGCACCTGGAAGGCCGCCTGCAAGGGGGCGGCCAAGCGCGCGGGCGCGGACACGCTGCCGCGTCTGCGGCTCTTTCCGAGCCATGCCCGGCGCCTGCGCATCGGGGCGCTGGCGCTGCGGCCGATTCCGGTGCCGCATGATGCGCGCGAGCCCTGTCAGTTCGTCTTCGAGGGCGATGGGCGCCGCTTCGGCGTGCTGACGGACGCGGGCACCGTGACGCCGCGCATGTGCGATGCCCTGCGCGAATGCGACGCCCTGATGCTGGAGGCCAACCACGACCCGGAGCTGCTGCGGCTTGGCCCCTATCCGCCGAGTCTCCAGCGGCGCGTCGGCGGCGCTTTCGGCCATCTCAGCAATGCCCAGGCGGCGGTCCTCTTGGACCGGGTTCTGCATCCTGGTCTGCGCAGGGTGCTGCTCTCGCACCTGAGCCAACAGAACAATCGGCCCGACCTGGCCTTGGCAGCGGTGCGTGCGGTGTGCAGCGATCTGGAGCCGGGCGTTGCGGATCAGGATCAAGGCAGCGGCTGGATCGATGTCTGAGCACGCATGTTGCCGGCGCGTCGGAACATTCACGCCCGCGGCTCGCCTATAATCCGGCCATCCATCGCCGTAGCCGGTGCGCGCATCGTGCGCTGCGCGTGTACGGCTTGTCGCAGGTTCACGCGGCGCACATGCTGGCCGCCGTCTTGGAGCCGATCCGGCTCACGGGGAATCATGATCGAGTCCATCCGGCCCCTCCGGGAGCAGCCCAAGCTCGCCCATCGCAGCCGACCCTGCTGCGCTGCCGGTTACGGCGCGGCGTCGATACCCGGGGCCTCCGCGGGCAATGTGGCCGGCGCCGGTCCGCGCGGCCGGCATCCGGCGGGCAGCGGCTGGGGGCTGCGCGTGGCTGTGCTCACGCTGCTGCTCAGCCTGTTCGCGGGCAGCGCAGGCGCGCAGCAGCAGGAACCGCTGCTGGGCGAGGCGGAGGGCGCGGAGGCCGCGGCGGAGTTCTATGAGAAGGCCCTCATCGCGCACAACAAGGGCGACGTGCGCTCCGCTTACATCTTCCTCAAGAACTCACTCAGGGAAGACCCCCTGCTGCTGCCGGCGCACCTGCTGCTCGGGCGCATCTACCTGGACATGGGGCAGGGCGAGCAGGCGGAGAAGCAGCTCCTCATCGCAGACGGTCTGGGCGCCCATCGCTCGCTCATCCAGAACTCCCTGGCCCGAGCCTATCTCATGCAGGGCCGGCCCCAGCAGTTGCTGGACGAGCTCTTTCCCGTCGGTACGGCACCGGAAGAGGATGCCGAGCTGCTGGCCCTGCGCGGCGAAGCACACCTCGCGCTGGAGCAGTACTTCGACGCCCAGCGCTCCTTCACCCAGGCCTGGGAGCTGAATCCGCGCTCGGCGGCGGCCATCCTGGGCCGCGTCCACGTCATGCTGCTCCAGGGCGAGCTGGAGAAGGCCATGGCCCTGGCCCGCGAGGCGGTGGCGGTGGCCCCCACGTCGCCCCGCGCCTGGTACCTCAAGGGGGTGCTCGCCGAGAGCATGGGTGACTACAGCGGCGCGCTCTCGGACCTGACCGAGGCGGCGGAGCTGCTGCCCGCGTATCTGCCGGCCCAGACGGGGCGGGTGAACCTGATGCTGCGCCTGGGCCGCCTGAGCGAGGCGGATGCTGTGGCGAGCGAGGTGCAGGAGATCTATCCCAACGACCCCCGCAGCCACTACCTGAAGGCGGTCGTGCAGACCAAGCTCGGCAACGAGCAGGCCGCGGAGGAGGCGCTGCAGGCCGGCTCCAACCTCATCGCCCGCTTCCCGCGCGAGCTGATCGAAGGGCATCGGCCGACGCTGCTGCTGGCGGGCATCATCGCCTTCACGCTCAAGCAGTGGGAGCAGGCCGAGGACTATCTCAGCATTTACCTCGCGGAGGACGGCGGCGCCACCGGCCCGCGGGTGCTCCTGGCGCGCATCGCACTGGAGCAGCGGGGCGAGCCGGAGCGTGCCATTCGCCTGCTGGAGTCGGCGGTGGAGCGTACCCCCGGCAATGTCCCGGCGCTGTCGTTGCTCGCCGAGGCGTACATGAAGACGGGCCAGCACCTGCAAGCGGCCCAACTGCTGCGCACCGCGCAGGAGCAGCGCAAAGGGGACATCATGCTGCGCACCCAGCAGGCGGTGAACGAGTTCGGCCTCGGCCGCCGGGACGACGCCATCGACGAGCTCTCGCAGGTCTTCAACACCCGCCCGGAGCTGAGCAACGCCGGCGCGACCCTCATCGTCATGCTGCTTCAGGAGCGCGACAACGAGGCCGCCCTGGCGGGTGCGCGCAAACTGTTGCTGCGGGTGCCGGACAATCTGTCCTACGTGAATCTGCTGGGTGCCGCCGCCTTCGCCAAGGGGGACATGGACACGGCGCGCTGGGCCTTCGAGCTGGCCCTGGCCATCGACCCGGCCTTTCATCCGGCGCGCACCAACCTCGCTGAGCTGCTGCTGCGTGCGGGCGATGTCGAGCTGGCCCGCGGCCACCTCCAGCGGGTGCTCGACACCGAGCCCGAGGAGGTCAATGCGCTGATGCTGCTGGCGCGCTCCCACGAGGCCGAGGGCGATCTCGGGCAGGCGCTGCGGCTTGCGGAGCGCGCGCTTGCAGCCGACCCGGCCGCGGTGCGCGTGGCCATCTACCAGACGGAGCTGCTGCTGCGCATGCGCGAGCCGGATAAGGCGGTGCGCGTGGCCGAGAGCGTCGAGGTGCGCAGCGACAACCCGGACGATGCCGATCTCTTGGCAACTCTGAGCCGCGCCTACATCGCCAGCGGGCGCCGGGCGACGGCGCAGGTGGTGCTGCGCCGGGGCTCCAGCCTGGCGGGGTACGATGCGCGCCGCCTGCTGAAGGTCGCCCTGCTGCAGCGTGACGCGGGCGACATCGAGGGCGCCCTGTGGTCCTTGCAGAAGGCCACGGAGGGGGAGCCGGATTACCTGCCCGCGCGGCTGCGCTTCGGCGAGCTGCTCATCGAGCACGGGCGCACCGACGAGGCGCTGGAGTTGGCGCGGGTGCTGCGACTGGACTATCCCGAGCGGCCCTATGCCGACCATCTCACCGGACTCGTCTTGAGCGCCCGGGGGGAGCATATCGCCGCCTTCGAGGCCTTCTCGCGGGCGTTGGATCGGACTGCGTCCCCGCTGCTGGCGCTGCGCGCCTATGAGGCCAAGCGCGACGGCGAGGGCATGACCGCCGGGGTGGAGTTTCTCCAGGCCTGGCACGACGCCAACCCAGGCGACGGTGTGGTCACGCAGACGCTTGCGGAAGGTTACTACGCGCTGGGGGATCATCAGCGCGCACTGGCGCTGTTCGAGCAGGCGCTGGCGCAGGCACCGGACAATCCGATGCTGCTGAACAACCTCGCCGTGATCTACAACGAGCTCGGCGACCCGCGGGCGCTGCCCTACGCGCGCCGCGCCCATGAGCTGATGCCCAATGCCGCGGAGACCGGTGATACCCTGGGCTGGGTGCTGGTGAGCCGGGGCGAGTTCGCCGAAGGGCTCAAATACCTGCGCGACGCCCAGACCCGTGCCGCCGGCGACCCAGGCATCAGCTATCACATCGCCGTGGCCCTGAAGGGCCTCGGGCGCACCGACGAGGCCATGGCCCAGCTGACGCGGCTGCTGCAGACCGCCCACGCCGGCTTTGCCGACCGCGACAAGGCCGCCCGGCTGTTGGAGGAGCTGCGCAACGTCCGTGCCGCGCAGAGCGGCTGAGCGCGGCCGTCGGGCCGCGTGAGCATGCCTTTCTCCGGTGGTGGTCTACAACGCCTCTGTGGGTGAGGCCGACCAGCTCGAACCGGCCGTGATCGAGCCGCTCCAAGCATCGGTCGGCGCCGACGGCGGTGGCGCCGGCGAGGCTCAGGGTCGCGCTGGTGCCGACGCGGCCCCAGTAACTTGCCCGGTCTGCGGCGCGGTGTCACGGGTGCGGCCGGGGGGGTGCTCTCGTTCCCAAGCGCGGCTTGGGAATGCGGCCAAAAAGCTCTGCTTCGTGCCTCCCCCTTAAGGAAGCAGAGCTTCCGGACCGGTTCCCAGGCAGAGCTTGGGAACCAGTATGAATGCGGCCAAGAAGCTCTGCTTCGCGTCCCCCTAGGGAAGCAGAGCTTCCGGACCGGTTCCCAGGCAGAGCTTGGGAACCAGTATGACCACTATGGCCAGTGTGACCCGTATGACCAGTATGAGTTTGGCTGGACGTCCCCATCCGGCGTCACCTCCGCCTTTTTGAGGAGGGATTTTCGTAGATAATTCGGCTGTCTGCGATGGTCTGACCCCCCACTGTGCGGATGGCCCTCCCAACGCATCAAGGAAACGAAGTCGAATGCCCAGAAACCCACTGCTGCTGACCGCGCTCGCGATGACAGCCCTGGTTGCCCTGTGGGGCGTCCTCGACACGGCGGGGCTTGCCGCCTTCGCGCAGGAAGGTGTGGCGCAGCAGTTCAGCAGTCGCGCCTGGTTCATCATGCTGGTGGCGAGTCTGATCGTGGTGCTCGTACTCTGGCTCGCCGTCTCGCCCTATGGCGCGATCCGCCTGGGTGCCGACACCGACCGCCCGGAGTTCTCCACCGTCAGCTGGCTCACCATGCTGTTCGCCGCCGGTATGGGCGTGGGGCTGCTGTTCTATGGCGCCGCTGAGCCGCTCACGCACTACAGCCTGATCCGGCAGCAGCTGCCGGAAGGGCCTGCCGCAGGCTACGCCATGGTGGTGACCAACTTCAATTGGGCGCTGCACGCCTGGTGCATCTACGGCATCACCGCGCTCGTGATTGCCTACTATGCCTACCGCAAGGGCCAGCCCGGCATCATCGGCACGCCCATTCGCTATAGCTTCCACCGCGGCGGCTGGGTGCGGCCGGTGGCCTGGATCGCAGACCTGCTGGCCATCTACGCCATCGCCATCGGGCTCGCCGGCTCGCTCGCCATCGGTGTGTTCCAGGTGCAGGGCGGCATCGCCAGCCTGCTCGGGCTGGAAGGCGGCGGCGATGCCCTGAAGCTCGCGGTGTTCGCGGTGCTCTGTATCGCCTTTCTGCTGCCGCTCACCATGGATCTGTCCCGCGGCATGGCGGTGTTGTCCAACATCGCCATGGCCATCGCCGTCGTGCTGATGATCTTCATCCTGTTGGTGGGGCCGACGCATGCACTGATGGACGGTATCGTCGACGCGGTGGGCGGCTATCTGTCGAGCCTGGTGCGGCAGAGCTTCGCGACCTTCCCGTTTTTCGGTGAGGCCTTCGCGGACTGGTTCCACGCCTGGACGCTCAACTACATGGTCTGGTGGATCGCCTGGGCGCCCTTTGTCGGCGTGTTCGTCGCGCGCATCTCCCGCGGACGGACCATCCGGGAGTTCGTGCTCGGCGTGGTCTTCGTGCCGAGTCTGTTCTCGCTGTTCTGGTTCGGCGTGTTCGGCGGCCTCGGCTTCTACGCGGCGGCGAGCACCGACCTGCCAGTGGTGGACACTGCACTGAACGAGCCGGAGAACACCACCTTCTTCGTGCTGAGCGCGCTGCCGCTGGGCTCGCTCACCGGCGTATTCACCGTCGCCGCGGCCTTCCTGTTCCTGGTGACCAGCGTCGTGAGCGCGGCCTTCGTGCTGGCCATGTTCTCCACCGGCGGCAACGAGAACCCGCCGGTGCGCATCAAGCTCATCTGGGGCGTGATCCTGGCGGCGCTCGGACTCGCGATGATGCTGACCGGGGACACCGGCGTCGTGCGCAGCATCATCGCGCTCGGTGCCATCCCCTTCGTGTTCATCCTGCCGCTGCTGGCGGTGGCCTTCCTGAAGACCCTGCAAAGGGAGGAGGGCCGATGATCGTCGGCAGCCTCATCGACACGGTGCTCAACGTCGTCGTGTTCGCGTTCATCGGCGCACTCATCTGGCTCTATCTGCGCGACGAGGGGGCGGGCTGACCCTCAGCCGCGTCGGCACCGGTCCTGGCATCGTTTTCCTCGTTGTTCCAACTTGCGAGTGACTGCTGCAGATGGGGCATCCGCAGTGGCACGCACCCGGCTTGGCACGCTTGCAGGCCCGGACTGCCTCCCTGTGTCAGGTTGGTTGTCTGGCGAGTGCGCCCGGTCCTGGGTGCGGGGAGGCGCTGGCCTGTCAGCCTGATTCCGCTCAGGCCGGCTCGTCATCGGGATCATCGGCCTGTTTGCGCTGACGCCGCCGCTCGCGGAAGGACTGCCGGCCCTTGTAGGCGGCGATTTGCTGGATGATCAGGGCGTAGGGAAACGCGTCGAGCGTGCCGAAGCGGTCCACCGCCGCGTGCAGCAGGCCGTCGACGTCCTCGATCGGACTCGATGCGTCCACGGGCTCATCACCGGCAAGGGCCGCGCGCACGCCGCGCAGGCCGCCCACCTGGACGCGCATGGCCTTGGCATGCGGCAGCGCCGAGTGCCCGTCGGTGGTCCTGAGCGCAAAGCGCGCCTGGAGGCGCACATGCTCCAGAAACGCGAGGCAGCGCGCCTGGGCGTCGTCGGTGGCGCAGCGCACCCCCTCGCGCTCGGCGATGCAGAAGCGCTTGGCCCGGGCGCAGTCGCAGTTGCCCGTGAGGATGGACTTCTCGTACGGGCAGCGGCGCTCGTTGACGGCGTTGTAGGTGTCGCGGAAGGCGTCTTGGTCCAAGGTTCCCGGTCCCGGTCGGCTCGTGCGTGACTGCTGCGTCGATGTTACGAAATTGGGCACATGCCTGCTCGATTCACGTCTGCGGACTCCCTGCCGGCTCCGTTCGCCGCCTGTCCCTTTCTCTGTCCGTGCTCAGCAGTTTATGCCCAAGGCCTGAGATCGTGACAGGAGGCCCTCGGAGCCAGGTGAAACCGGGGCGTCAGCGGAAGCTCAGGCGCCGTCGCGGCCGGTTCGGGCGGGCCGCGTCCGGACCCTTGCCGCTGCAGCCGGCAGCGTCGAGCCCTGCCCGTTCTGCCTCGATCGGGGCCTGTATCCCGATGATCATGCGGCTTTTCTCCGGGCCGTGATCTGGGAGGCGTCGTTCTTCCAGGTGTCCATCCGCTGGTCTTCGCCCGCACGATGCCCGCGACGCCACCGCGCGCCGGAGCGCCCTGATGCGCCCCACAGCAAGGAACGAATTGCCGCATCTCAGCGCTGGTTCCGCACAGCGTCCGCTGATGCCAACGTAAGGCACTGCCGTGCTTTTGTTCAGTGAAGCACTCATGGGTGGGATGGTGATCGGGCTGGTGCTTCACCTGTGGTGAGTACACACGCCATTAGCGCCGCCAGCGGGATCTGCGGCGCGCTGCCAAAGGTCATTCCGCTCAATAAGTTACTGAATAATGAATTGATTGACTGCGCTTTCGGATTTTTTGCGCCATGCCTGCAAGGTTCAGAGAGATTCGGGATTGCATACAGAGTGTATCCAAGTTCGACTTATCGACCGACCAGCGAACACCTGACGGGATGAACGGGCCGGACGGGTCTGTTCAAAGGTCTATATTTTGAATGGTTTTTGAAGTTCTGTACCTCGCTTCGGGCAAGGGGGGCCGTGTCCGTTGACCGCAGCCGATCCATTCGGATCGGATCAGTTGCGCGGGTGTCCAGGACGCCGGGTTTCAACCTGCCGGGCGTCGACACAATGGCCATCGTGCGGCTGCGATGCGCCCGGCCCTTTCCGGAAGGAGGAAGTCAATGAGAAAAGCACCCCTGGTCGCGGTCGGCGTCGTTGCATTGTGCATGGCCGGCCCGCTCGCCGCTCATCACGCCGCGGAGGGTGTCGTCAGCGACGAGATTTACGACGCGATTTCGGTGAATCTGGAAGGAACGCCGCATCTTGAGATGGACATGACCACCGTCGGCACCAGCCGGGACGCAATGAACGTGATCACCGTGACCCTCCCGGAGACGGAGGTCGATGAGGTTCTGATGAGTGTTGCGGATGCCCTCGCAGGTCAGGGCGATATGGTGGAATCGTCGCTCGACGTGGAAATCACCGCAGCGGATGATTTTGGTCTCGTCACCGTGACCATCATGGAAGAGCTCGGCGCGGGCGAGAGCCAGCCGCAGCCCGCGATGCCATAGGGAAAGGTCGATGCATCGGCGTTTCCCGTGCGGGGCGGGAGCCCCCGCCATTTTCAGCGACGCAAGTCGCTGAGAATGCCGTCAGCCGAGGACGATGTCGAAGTGCGCCGCAAGCAGGCCCGGGGCGTCCGCCGCCGGGTGAAAGGGCACGGTCACCGCCGCGCGCTCCGCCGGCGGCAGACGGCGCCGCAGAAAGTCGCCCGGGTTCTCCGGCGCACCCTCGACATAGACCTGGGTCACGAACTGCCGGCCATCGGCCGCGGTCACGGCGATATGGATGTGCGGCGCACGGCCGGGGTAAGGCACGGGCTTGATGGTGCGGAAGCGATAGCCGCCGTCGCTGTCCGTGCGCGTGCGGCCGTAGCCCTGGAAGCCCGGGTCCCGCGGGGCGCCGCCCCGGTCCCCCGTGTGCAGGTAGCGCCCGTTGGCATCGCACTGCCAGATCTCCACCAAAGCGCCCTCGAGCGGCGCGCCCTCCGTGGTCAGCACCCGGCCGGCGAGGTCGGTGATCTCACCGCGCGCAACCCCGTCGGCAGCATTGCCTTTCGGCATGCGTCTGGTGAGGTCGTTATCGCGGTCCAGGGGCAGACGGTCCGGATAGAAGGGGCCGCGGCTCTGGACGGGCGTCGGCGTGCGGGCCGCAGGCAGGCCCAGGGCCGGCGCCAGGCCGGTTGTCAGTCCCGCTGCGGCGAACAGTAGTTGTCTGCGCCGGGGCTGTCGGGGCTCGTGGGGCATGATGGCTCTCCGCTGGGCTGTGCCGGTGTCAGGAGCGGCCGGCGCTGTAGTCCTGTGCCTGCAGGGCGGCGGCATAGGCCGTGTCCACGAGCTCGTGCATGAGCCGCAGCGACGTGGCCGGCGGCGCCTCGATCATCCGCGCCCGCACGGCCATGGCCATGGCGAGCGCCTGCAGGATGTCGCCGTCGCTGACCGCACTGCCGGCTGCTGCCGCGCCGCCGGCCACCGTGTCGTTGATACTCGCCAGTGTGTGCGTGAGCATCGCGGCGACCTGGTCCCGGGAGGTGGTCTCGGGATGCAGCGGAAAGCGCATGTCGAAGGCGCGACCGCCGCTGGTGACGGCCGTGTAGTCGAGGTGGGGCATGCCGGACTCCGCGTTGCATGGTGTCTTGACAGGAGGTGGGCGCACGCGGTGCGGATTCCAGGCCAGAAATGCAGAGATCTTCGTCGTGGGCGTCGTCGTCGGGGCGGGCATTGAGTGCGCCGGCTCTGTCGTCGCGCTTGTGAGTTGCCGGCTGCGCGGGCCGGGGCCGGGATCGCGGGTTAGAATCCGCTGACAAGCCTGAGCCGGAGAGTCCTGAGATGCCCATCATGCGTACCCTGAGCCGCGCCTCGGCGCCCCTGCCTTGGCTCGGGACCTTGTTCTTGACGGCGGTGATGATGGTCGGTGATGTGCGGGCGGCGTCCGTCACGGCCATCGACTACCTGGGGTCTGTCACCCTGCCCGAGACCGCGGGCGGCGCAACCGGTATCGGCGGGCTGTCGGACCTGGCCTACGACCCCGCCACCGGGCAATGGGTGCTGCTCTCGGACGAGGGCCGCGCCTTCGGCTTGCGCGTCGATCTGGCTGACGGTGCCTTGGACGCCGGCGATGCGTCGGTCACCGCGGAGCTTCCGCTCGCGCTCTCCGGCTCCGCTGATGACCCGGAGGGCATCCACATCGGCGCCGACGGCAGCTGGTGGGTGAGCACCGAGGGCAATGGCAACGCCAACGATGCCAACGGCGGCGGTTATGAGCCCTTTGTCGGCCGCCTGGACCCCGCCACCGGCAGCATCGCCGGGGAACTGCCGCTGCCCGCCCCCTTCGCGCCCATCGCACCCGACGGCATTCGCCACAATCGCGGCTTCGAGGGCGTGGCGGTCGCGCCGGACGGCAGCGCCTTGTTCACCGGCGCCGAAGAGGGTCTGAGTCAGGACGAGCTCACCGGCGGCAGCAGCGCGCTGACGCGGCTCATCGAATACGACCTCGGCACGGGCACCGAGGTTGGACAATACGCCTATGTGCTGGATGACATCGGCACCCAGAACGGTCTGGTGGCCATGCTGGCGACGGGGCCGCAGACGCTGCTCGCGCTGGAACGGGCCCCCACGCTTTTCGGGGGATTCATTCCGGGCTTCAGCGTGCGGCTCTTCGCGGTGGACCTGAGCGGGGCCACCAATGTAACCGGGGTTGACGCCATCGCCGCGGATTTCGAGAGCGGGCTGGTCACGGCCGCCACCAAGGACTTGGTGCTGGACCTGTCCACCGAGGGGCTGATCTTCGACAACCTGGAGGGTCTGGCCTTCGGGCCCTGGCATGGCCTGAGCCGTCCCCTCCTGATGATCGCAGATGACGGCGATCCGCTGTCGCTCAACACGCTGGTGGCTTTCAATGTCAGCTTCGACCAGGCGTTTCCGGCACCCGCCGCCGCGCCGGCGACGCTGCCCCTGCTGCTGAACGGGCTGCTGGGCGGGCTGCTGCTGCTTGCGCGGCGGCGTTGCTCAGGCCGTGGCGGTCGCCAGGCGGACCTGTCTTTGGCGGCAGGCGGGGATGCCGGCTGACGACCTTGCGCTCAAGCCGGAGGCATCAACCGGAGCATGCGGTTGCCGCCGCGCTGGAATTCATAGTCCACGGGGTCGATGCGGTGCTGCCGGCCGGCGGCGTCCGCGGTTGCGCAGACCAACTCCAGGTGCGGTGACGGCCGTGCTTGCAGGTCCACCAGCGGGAAGATGCGCACCTCCCGCGCCACACGCATCAGCTCGGCCGCCGCGCGGCGGTGGGCGTTCGCATCCAGATGGTCGGAGTAGCTGAAGAGCAGGTGCGACACCAGCGCGAGATCAAACGCCCCGTCGCTGAAGGGGAGATCGGGTAAGCGTGCGGCCCGATACCTGGGCGAGGCCCCGGGGCCCGGGTAGTCCAGGAGAAAGCGCGCCATGCTGTCGAGGCGTGCAGCGACCAACTCATCGACGCCGTCGAAGTGCGTCCAGACGAAGCGCTCGCGGTGCGCGTGCAGTCCGGCCTCGATCTCTGGTCGCACCGCGGCGATGCGGCGCTCGATGTCCTCCGCGGCTAAGGCATAGATGGGGTCCACGGACACCACGTCGGCGCCCCGGGCGGTGGCCTCTGCATTGAAAGACGCGGGGCCGTCGGCGCAGCCCAGTATCCGGCCGCTCAAGTCCGCCCCGGTGAGGGCGAACATGGCCCTGTACTCCCCGAAGGAACGGCCCCAGGGCACGATGTCACGCAGCTGCATGTGCTCTCCCGCCCAAGGCATAGACGGGCTCCACCCGGGCCACCCGGACCCGATAGTCCTTGTACCAGCGCCGGCGTCCGAGCCGTTGTGCCGCGGGATGATGTACGTGGCGTTTCCAGTTCAGAATGGATTCCTCGTCCCGCCGGTAGGACACTGTGATGCCGACGGTCTCCCGGGCACTCTCGACACCGAGGAAACCGGGCTGTCGTTCTGCGAGGTCCAGCATGGCGTCGGCCATGCGGGCATAGCCGTCCGCGTCCTGGTCGCTGCGGATGGAGCTGAAGATCACCGCGTAGTAGGGCGGTGCAGGTGTGGCTGCGAGCTGCGGCATGGTCCTGCGGGGCTCAGCCGAACTGCGCCGACTTCAGCAGATGTGGTACGCGGCGACCATCTCCCGGATGGGGAGGGCACCGCGGGGGCCTCTCCTGCGTTATGGTAACTGTCACCGATTTTGTTGTGGTGACTGTCGCCGGCGCTTCAGGTCTTCAACAGAGACTGCCGGTTGTGAGTTGGGCGCATGCTGTTATCGATTCCCACCTGGATCATCCACCTGCTGACGGTGAGCGAGTGGCTGGCGGCGCTGCTGCTGATCCGCCGCTATGGGATCCGCATCGGTCGGCCGGGGCTGCGGCTGTTCGCGGCTGCGATGCTGCCGCACCTCGTCGGGGGGCTCTTGATCCTGGCATTCCACGCGAGCGGTGACCGGTTGCATGGGCTGCTGGACAGCGCGCGGTTGTTCACCTTTCTCGGCAGCCTGTCCTTGCTGGCGGCGACATCGTGGCTGCTGCTGCGCGGTCGTGCTGCGGCCGTCTGGGTGGTGGCGGGGCTGCTGGCGGCGGGTGTCGCCTGGGGGGCGGGCCGGCTGCTCGGGGCGACGCCAGCGGCGGCGCTGCTGCCGGCGGCGAATCTGGCCTATCTGGCCTTCCTGGTGCTTCTGGTGGTGCTTCAGCGCCGGGAGCCGGTGCTCTTCTCGCCGGTGACCGTGGCGGGGTTCTGGTTCCTGCTGGTGTTCGTTGCCGGCGCCGTCGCGGCGACCGGCTTCGCCACGGGACGGCTCGGGCTGCCGAGCCTGTCGCATGCGGATGCGCTGCACGGTGCGAGCGAAGCCCTGCTGACCCTGACCAACCTGCTGATCGTGCTGGGGGTCCACCTGCGACTGCGAGCGCTGGACGCGACTGGGCCGGAGCGCGACCCGCGGGCCGCGCCCGGTTGACGCTCTGCCGCCGTGGCAGTGGGGTCTCAGTGGGCGCTGGGCAGCTCCAGCTCCTGCCAGAGCTTCAGCGTCGCCTCGGCCTGGTTCATGGTGTAGAAGTGGATGCCGGGCGCGCCGCCCTCCAGCAGGCGGCGGCAGAGGTCCAGCACCACCTCGTGGCCGAAGGCGCGGATGGACTCCTTGTCGTCGCCGTAGGCCTCCAGGCGCTTTCTGATGTAGCGCGGGATCTCCGCACCACAGGCGTCCGAGAAGCGCGCCAGCTGGGTGAAGTTGGTGATGGGCATGACGCCGGCGACGATGGGAATGTCGATGCCCGCCTCGTCGCAGAGCTCCACGAACTCGAAGTAGGCATCCGGGTTGAAGAAGTACTGGGTGATGGCGGCATCGGCGCCGGCGTCCACCTTGCGCTTGAAGTTCTCGAGATCCGCCATGGCGTTGGGCGCCTGGGGATGGAACTCCGGATAGGCGGCCACTTCGAGCTTGAAGCGATCGCCGTACTCCGCGCGCAGGAAGGCCACCAGCTCGTTGGCATAGCGGAAGGCGCTGCGCCCGGTGCTGCCCATGCCCGAGGGCATGTCGCCGCGCAGCGCCACGATGCGCTTGATGCCGCGGTCGATGTAGTGGCCGACGATGTCGCGGATCTCGGCCTCATCCGAGCCGATGCAGGCGAGATGCGGGGCGGTGTCAATGCCCTGTGCACAGAGCCAGTCCACGGTCTGGAAGGTGCGCTCGCGGGTGGACCCGCCGGCGCCGTAGGTGCAGGAGAAATACTCGGGGCCGACGGCATTGAGCCTGGCCACGGTGCCCTTGAGCTTCTCCATGCCCTCCGGCGTCTTCGGCGGAAACAGCTCGAAGCTGAAGGTGCGGGTGTCTTGGGTGTTCATGACGAATACCTGTGCTGCGTGCTCGATGAGGTGGGCGCATAGACGAAGGCCGGCATCGGACGCTGGACCCGACGCCGGCCTTCGCTTCGGACTGCTGGGGCCTGGAACCGAGTGCCCAGCCCCCAGCCCCTCATCAGTACCGGTAGTGATCTGTCTTGAACGGCCCCTCGACGGTGACGCCGATGTACTCCGCCTGGTCCGGGCGCAGCTTGGTGAGCTTGGCGCCGATCTTCTCCAGGTGCAGCCGGGCGACTTCTTCGTCCAGGTGCTTCGGCAGCACATAGACGCCGATGGGGTACTCCGCAGGCTTGGTGAAGATCTCGATCTGCGCCAGCACCTGGTTGGTGAAGGAGTTGGACATGACGAAGCTCGGATGGCCCGTGGCGCAGCCCAGGTTCACCAGCCGGCCGCGGGCGAGCAGGGTGATGCGATGGCCGTCCGGGAAGACGATCTGATCCACCTGCGGCTTGATCTCGATCCAATCATACTTGGACAGCTTGTCCACCTGGATCTCGTTGTCGAAGTGGCCGATGTTGCAGACGATGGCCTGGTCCTTCATGGCCAGCATGTGCTCTTCGGTGATGATGTCCTTGTTGCCGGTGGCGGTCACGAAGATGTCCGCCTGGCCGACGACGTCGTTCAGGTCCACCACGCGGTAGCCCTCCATCGCCGCCTGCAGCGCGCAGATGGGGTCGATCTCCGTCACCCAGACGTTGGCGCCCAAGCCCCGCAGCGAGGCGGCGGAGCCCTTGCCCACGTCGCCGTAGCCGCAGACCACTGCCACCTTGCCGGCGATCATCACGTCGGTGGCGCGCTTGATGGCGTCCACCAGGGACTCGCGGCAGCCGTAGAGGTTGTCGAACTTGGACTTGGTGACCGAGTCGTTGACGTTCATGGCCGGGAACAGCAGGGTGCCGGCCTTGTGCATCTCGTAGAGGCGGTGCACGCCGGTGGTGGTCTCCTCGGTGACGCCCTTGATGCCCTCGGCGGTGCGGTGCCAGTGGCGGTTGTCGCGCTCGAAGGTGCGGTTCAGCACGCCGAGCACTGCCGTCCATTCTTCGTTGTCATCGGCGGTGGCCTGGGGCACGGAGCCCGCCTTCTCGTACTCGACGCCCTTGTGCACCAGCAGCGTCGCGTCGCCGCCGTCGTCCAGGATCATGTTCGGGCCGCCGCCGTCGGGCCAGTTCAGCACCTGCTCGGTGCACCACCAGTACTCTTCCAGCGTCTCGCCCTTCCAGGCGTAGACCGGGATGCCGCGGGCGGCGATGGCCGCGGCGGCGTGGTCCTGGGTACTGAAGATGTTGCAGGAGGCCCAGCGCACCTCGGCGCCGAGCTCCACCAGGGTCTCGATGAGCACCGCGGTCTGGATGGTCATGTGCAGGCTGCCGGTGACGCGCGCGCCCTTGAGCGGCTTGCTCGGGCCGTACTTCTCGCGGATGGCCATCAGGCCCGGCATCTCGGTCTCGGCGATGTCCATCTCCTTGCGGCCGAAGTCGGCCAGGGAGATGTCGGCAACCTTGTAGTCGTTGAACTCACTCATGGTATTCAGCTCCTGAGTATCTTGAGTGAGCGCCGTTGGAACAGGCGGACCCCCGACCGAGCCTGGCAGGGCGACAGGCCCTGTTGCAGCGCTCCTCGGAACGGGGTTGGGAATGTGCTGGGTGCGGTCGGCTCGACCTCCTGCGCCAAACAGTGACGGGCAGCGAAGGCGCTACCGTGGCGGTGCCCCGTGTTGTGTCCGGCAGTGGTGAATGGCGGCCGCTTCTGCGGCGGGGGTGCGCCGAACCAGGCGCGCATGGCAGCGGCGGCCTCGGCGGGGCGGTGGCGGTTGATGTGTGCCCGGTGCCCGGCAGGATTGCAACGCCGTGCTGGTGTTGTCCGCGCATTGTAACGCCACGGGGTGGGGGATTGTCCAGCCGGGACGGGCGGTGGTTTCTCGGCATGCCGGGCTGAAGAGCAGGCAGGTGCGCCCGCTGGACCCGGCCTGCGCGCCGTCCCCGGCGCCGCGGTCAGGCGAGGCAGCACCCAGCGCGTCCGTCAGCGGCGTCAGCTCGCGGACCAGCACCCCGCGGCCGTGCTTCAGGCCCTTGTGGCAGCTCGCGCGCAGGTGGTCCGGGCGCCAGCCGTCCAGAAAGCCCATGGCATCCGCCGCCAGCTTGATGGCGAGCTGCGTCTTCAGCCCGTCACGGGCCATGGCGTCCACGCGCTGCACCAAGGGGGCCGCGGGGCTCGGCTGCGGTCCGAACACCGCCTTCATCTGCGCGTAGGACAGGCCCAGGGTGCGGGTGCTCATCGCCGCGCGGAAGCTGCGAAACAGCCGGCCCCAGGTCTCCGGGTCCACCATGGCATCGAGGTCGCGCTCCAGGCCCACCGCAAAGCGCTCGTACAGCGCCGAGAGCTCCGCCGCGTGGGGTGCCAGCAGCTCCGCGTAGTCGTGCACCTCCACCCAGCCGGCGATGCCGGGCAGCCGGGTCATGGCGGTGAGCGCATCACGGTAGGCCGCCATCTCCGGCGGCGGGTTGCCCATGGCGGTGTTGTAGAACACCCGACCAGCGCCCCTGGCACCTGCGCCGGGCGGCGCTCGGCGACCTGCTCTGCGTGCTCGGCGACACCCGGCCCGGCGTCGGCCTGTGGGCCGACGGCCTGCCGGACATCGCCTGGGTGGAGGTGCCGGCGGGGACGGTTGCCTGGGGCGAGGAGGACGCCGAGGGCCGGATGGCCGGGCCGGATCGCGTCGGTGGCGGCGTTCCGCATGGCGCGCTATCCCATCACCAATGCGCAGTACCAGCCGTTTGCCGAGCTCGAGGGCGCTGAATACGGCGACGACGCTTACTGGCGCGACATCCCCGGCCCATTTGCTGCCGATCCATCTCAGCACCCCCAGGACAACCGTCCCAAGACGGTAGTCACTTGGGCGGAGGCCATGGCCTATTGTCGTTGGCTCACCGCGCGGCTGCGGGCGCTGCCGGCAGACGACCCGCGGCGCCTGGGTGCGGATGAGACGCTGACGCTGCTGACGGAGGACCAGTGGCTGCTCGCCGCCCACGGCCCCGGCGACACCCTGGAGGCGCTGGCCGCACGCGGTTATCCCTGGGGCGGCGCCTGGGAGCCCGGCATCGCCAACTGCAACGAGCAGGGCACGGATGGGCGACAGGCCGTTCCGGCGGACCCGAAGGGCTCGAACTTGGTCCAGACCACGGCCGTCGGGCTCTACCCCCGTGGCGCCGCCCGGCCTGCCAACGATGCGGGCGAGCCGGGCATCCTCGACGCCTACGGCAACGTCTGGGCGTGGTGCCTGAACAAGGCGCAGGCGCCCGATGACTGCACGCCGGACGCCGAGTCTCAGCGGGCGTTTCGCGGCGGGGGCTTCGGTTTTGCCGGGGGCTTGTCGCGTGCCGCCCTGCGCTTCAGGCTCTTCCCGTTCGTCAGGAGCAGCGTCAACGGGTTGCGTGTGTGCGTTGCGCCGCCCCCATGGACCGCTGATCACTGATCCGCTGTTCACTGTTGGCCGCGGTCTGGTCACTGTCGGTGTCCGGCAGGGGGATCTCTGCCAGGGATGGCCGCCGCCTTCTGCGGCAGTCCCTAACCGGCATTGCCCTGGTGTGCGTGACGCCAGGCTGCGAGCGCGCGGCCCGGGCGGAGCCTAGTCGGCAAACAGGCTCGTGATCGGCAGCGTCATCCGTACCCCGGCGAGGTCGATGTCGAGGCTGCCGCCGGTCAGCGACTGCGGTTGCCGGTAGTGGCCCTGGGAGCGATCCGGGTCGCGGTAGTCGTGCAGCGTGCGGTGGCGCAGGTCCACGACCCAATAGCGGCGGATGCCGGCGTGGGCGTACTTCGCGAGCTTTACCCCTTGGTCGAGTGCCAGGCTCGAATCGGCCACCTCGATGACCAGCAGCACATCATCGCCGGTGGGGTTGGCGCTGCGGTAGAAGTCCTCCCGCTGTTGCAGCACCGACAGGTCCGGATACAGCTCGGTGCCGTCGTCGAGCACCACCGGCCCCTGGACGCGGACGATGGCCCGTCCCGCCAAGGCTGCCGCAAATCGCATGGTCAGGCTGTCGGTGGTGCCCTGGTGGGGCGGACCGATGGGCGTCATGTCCCGCATCTCCCCGTCGATGAGCTCCACCCGGTCGCCGTCGTCGAAGCAGCCGGCCTCGATCATGCGGTGGAACTGCGCCACGCTGAAGCGGTGGATTCGGCTGTGCAGGTCGTGGGCGAGCACGATGCGATCTCCTCCGGGCTGGTATCTCCGCGGTAGACTAGCAGACCCGAGGGTTGCCACGCTCGGCAGGGCCGTCCGAACGAGATACGCACCCCGCTTGTGGCGCACTGGCGCCCGGTTTGTCGCGAGTGGGCATTCAGGCAGCGCGCCGCCGAGGGCGCAGCGCCGTGGGCGGCGGATCGATCAGCTCGGCCGCGTCTTGACCGCCGCCGCCACCTGCTGCGCCCGCGCCCGCGCCTTGTCGACATCGGCGCCGCGCGCCAGCGCGACGCCCATGCGCCGGCGTGTGAATGCCTCGGGCTTGCCGAACAGGCGCAGGTCCGACTCGGGCACGGCCAGCGCCTCGGCCACCCCGTCGTAGCCGATGCCCACGGCGTCCATGCCGCCATAGATGACGGCGCTGGCGGCGACGGCGTCGCGGCGGGTGTCCACCGGCATGCCGAGGATGGCGCGGGCGTGCAGATCGAACTCGCTCTGGCGTTGGGAGGCCATGGTGACCATGCCGGTGTCATGGGGGCGGGGGCTGACTTCGCTGAACCAGACCCGGTCGCCGCGCACGAAGAGCTCGACGCCGAAGAGGCCGCGCCCGCCAAGGGCGTCGGTGATACGCCGGGCGATGTCCTGGGCCCTGGCCAGGGCGGGGTCGGTCATCGGCTGCGGCTGCCAGCTCTCCACATAGTCGCCGCTCACCTGCCGGTGGCCCACCGGGTCGCAGAACTGGGTGCTGATCTCGCCGCCTAGCGGGCCGCTGCGCACCGTGAGCAGCGTGATCTCGAAGTCGAAATCCACCACGCCCTCGATGATCACCCGCCCCTGGTTCACGCGCCCGCCGGCCATGGCGTAGTCCCAGGCGGCCCGCAGCGCGGCGGCCTCGTCCACCCGCGACTGGCCCTTGCCGGACGATGACATGACGGGCTTGATGATGCATGGGAAGCCGATGGCGGCCGCCTCCCGCTCAAGCGTGTCGAAATCATCGGCGAAGGCGTAGGGGGATGTGGGCAGGCCCAGCGCCTCGGCGGCGAGCCGGCGGATGCCCTCGCGGTTCATGGTCAGCTGCGTCGCCCGGGCCGTGGGAATGACCTCGCACAGTCCAGCCTGCTCCACCTCGGCAAGGACGTCTGTGGCAATGGCCTCGATCTCCGGGACGATCATCGCCGGTCGCTCCGTGTCGATCAGCGCCCGCAGCGCGGCGGGATCGGCCATGTCGATGACCCGGGCGTGATGTGCCACCTGGTGTCCGGGTGCATCCGCGTAGCGGTCCACCGCGATCACCTCGATGCCGAGGCGCTGCAGGGCGATGATGACTTCCTTGCCGAGCTCGCCGGCGCCGAGCAGCATGACGCGGGTGGCGTTGGGGGAGAGTGGGGTGCCGATTCTCATGCAACGGATTCCGGGCTGTCGGTCCGGCGCCGGGGACTGCGGCGGGCAGGATCGCGGAGGCCTCCCATGCAGCCCGATGCGCGCCGCCGGCGGGCCAGGGTTCGCAGGAGCAGCCCCGCGCGCAACGCCGCAGAGCGCCTGTCCAACCGGGCGCCTATGTTGCGCTCCGGCGCCGGTATGCCTGGCCCAGTACTCCGAGCCCGAGCAGCAGCAGTGGAATGGTCGCCGGGCTCGGGATGCCGGCGCCGTCGGCGGTGGCATAGACCTCCAGCGTGTAAATACTGGCGGCGCTCGCCCAGCCGTCGGGACTGGAGAAGAAAGCGTGATCGTCGCCGATGGTCCAGGCATAAGGCGCCGGAGAGCGCTCGTCCGCAGAGACGGCTCGCTGCCAGAGGAGGCCGTTGATCCCGCCCAGGCTTTCGAGGACAAGCCAGTAGGTCGTGTCCGCGAGCAGGCTGAGGACGCCGGACTGCGGCAGGAAGTCGCGCGGCGTCTGGGCGAAACCGGACAGTGTCACCTGACTCAGCGTGCCGTTGGCTACGACGCTGCCCGGCACGCCGCCCGCATCGCTGAAGATGCGGCCCGTGACCGTGAGATCAGCGCCGATATTGAGCTCCCCGAGCACGGCAACGACGCGGTCGAGCCTGTAGTCAGCGCTGTCCGTGGTGAATGACATCGCCGATTGGGCGTTGCCGGCGCCGTTGGTGTCGGCAAAGCTGGTGTTTTCGACAACCAAGCCGGCACTCGCCGGCGCGCTGAGGGCGGTGAGGGCGCCCAGTGCCAATAGCGGTCTCATGCTGTTTCGCTCCCGCGGGATTTGTGCGTGGATTGGACCGGTGTACGACAGTGCAGGCGCAGGCCGCGCCGCAGCCCTGTTCGTTGGACCGGCTTCGGTGCTTATGCTTGTGGGTGATGGCGCTGCGGCCGGGCGCAGGAGTTGCACGGCCGCAGCGCGTCGGCTTCTGCGCAGCGGTGCAGAAGCCTGCCGGGAAGCGCCGGCGCTCGGTTTACAGACCGGCGGCGTCGCGCAGCTGCTCGGCCTTGTCCGTGGCCTCCCAGGTGAATTCCGGCAGCTCGCGGCCAAAGTGGCCGTAAGCGGCGGTGCTGCGGTAGATGGGCTTCACCAGGTTCAGCATCTGGATCAGGCCGTAGGGGCGCAGATCGAAGAATTCGCGCACCAGCATGGCGATGCGGGTCTCGTCCACCTTGGCGGTGCCGAAGGTCTCGACGCTGATGGAAGTGGGCTCGGCCACGCCGATGGCGTAGGAGACCTGGATCTCACAGCGGTCGGCGAGGCCGGCGGCGACGATGTTCTTGGCCACGTAGCGCCCGGCATAGGCCGCCGAGCGGTCCACCTTGGACGGGTCCTTGCCGGAGAAGGCGCCACCGCCGTGGCGGGCCATGCCGCCATAGGTGTCGACGATGATCTTGCGCCCGGTGAGGCCGCAGTCGCCCACCGGGCCGCCGATGATGAACTGCCCCGTGGGGTTGATGTGGATCTTGGTGTCGCTGTGGATCCACTCCTTGGGGATCACGGGCATGATGATGGTCTCCATCACCGCCTCGTGGATCTGCTGCTGGGTCACGTCCGGGTCGTGCTGGGTTGAGAGCACGAGGGCGTCCACACCGACGACTTCGCCGTCGCGATAGCGCATGGTGACCTGGCTTTTGGCGTCCGGGCGCAGCCAGGGCAGGGTCTTGTTCTTGCGTACCTCGGCCTGGCGCTCCACCAGCCGATGCGCGAAGGTGATGGGGGCGGGCATCAGCACGTCGGTTTCGTTCGTGGCGTAGCCGAACATCAGGCCCTGGTCGCCGGCGCCCTGCTCTTCGGGACTCTTGCGGTCCACGCCCTGGGCGATGTCCGAGGACTGCTTGCCCACCAGCGACATCACCGCACAGGTGTGGCCGTCGAAGCCGACCTCGGAGCGGTCGTAGCCGATGTCGTTGACCACCCGGCGGGCGAGGCTGTCGAAATCCACGTAGTGGTCGGTGGTGATCTCGCCGGCGACGATGACCGCGCCGGTCTTGATCATGGTCTCGCAGGCGACGCGCGCGGCACCGGGGTTGGGATCGTTGGCGAGGATGTCGTCGAGGACGGCGTCGGAGATCTGGTCCGCGACCTTGTCCGGATGGCCTTCGGAGACGGATTCTGACGTGAAGAGCAGTTCGTTTGACATAGCGATATGAGGGCGCCCCCAGGCGCTCTTTGTTGCTGTTGGTGGGAGTGAGAAGACGCGGTGCCGCGTGGGAGTGCGGCGGTCGAGAGCGGCTCATGTTAACCGAGCCCGACGGCGATGAACAGGTGCCCGGAGGCATTGACGGGCTTCCCACCGCCTGTTGTTCGGTTACCATGGTCCGCCTTTTCCGAACCGAATCTGCGCTCTAGGAGGCCACCATGGTGTCTCTCGAAACCCCTGTCTGCGACTTCGGCCAGCCCGCACCGGACTTCTCCCTGCCCGGCGTCGACGGCAAGACCTGGACCCGCGACATGTGCAGGGGCCCGAACGGGCTGCTGGTCATGTTCATCTGCAACCATTGCCCGTACGTGCAGGCGGTGCGCGAGCGCATTGTGCGCGACGCCCGGGCGCTTGCCGAGCTCGGCATCGGCGCCGTGGCCATCATGTCCAACGACCCTGCCGACTATCCGGAGGACTCCTTCGAGAATATGCAGAAGGTGGCCGCCGAGTACGACTTTCCCTTTCCCTATCTGCTCGACGAGACGCAGGCGGTCGCCAAGACCTTCGGCGCCGTCTGCACGCCGGACTTCTTCGGCTATAACGCGGACCTGGGCCTGCAGTACCGCGGGCGGCTGGATGCGAGCCGCAAGGAGACGGCGCCGCCGGACGTGCGCCGGGACCTGTTCCTGGGGATGCAGCAGGTGGCCGAGACGGGGCAGGGTCCGGCGGAGCAGATCCCGAGCATCGGCTGCTCCATCAAGTGGCGCGAGGGCTGACGCCTGACGCCCCGGGCGGGCCGGGGAAGGGCCCGTTCGGGTGCCGGGCGGGGGGTTCCGGCGGTTCGACTTGCTTGTAGTCGAGTGAAATCCTTAATATTAGAAAGTTATGAAGGGCGTGACGCCGCCGGCGCCGCCGTCTTCTGGCTAAACCGCGCATTTTGCGCAAGAATACGCGGTTCATTCCCCATGCCGTGTCGTGCCGATTTGCGAGCGCACGCGGTGGCGAGTGTCCGTTTGGCGAAAGCGTCCGGCCGGCCGCAGGCTGCACGGCTCCTGCGAGGCCGGATTTGGTTTTCAGCGCAGCCGCGAGGTCCGTTGCAGCCCACCACGAGGTCCCCGCCGGCCGCGGCTCCCATCCCGTGATCCGGGCACAGGTGCCGGCCGCAGCCGCCGCAGCGGGTGATGAAGCTTCCTGCCAGATCGCATCGACAACCCGACCGAGGAGAGATCCTTATGTCCTCACGCAAAGAACTCGCGAACGCCATCCGCGCGCTCAGCATGGACGCCGTGCAGAAGGCCAAGTCCGGGCATCCGGGCGCCCCCATGGGCATGGCCGACATCGCCGAAGTGCTTTGGAACGATTTCATGCAGCACAACCCGGCGAATCCGGACTGGGCGGACCGCGACCGCTTCGTGCTCTCCAACGGGCACGGCTCGATGCTGATCTACTCGCTGCTGCACCTGACCGGCTACGACCTGCCGCTGGAGGAGCTCAAGCAGTTCCGCCAGCTCCACTCCAAGACCCCGGGTCACCCCGAGTACGGCTACGCGCCGGGGGTCGAGACCACCACCGGCCCGCTGGGGCAGGGCATCAGCAATGGTGTGGGCATGGCGCTGGCAGAAAAGGTCCTCGCCGCGCAGTTCAACAAGCCGGGGCATGAGATCGTCGATCACTACACCTATGTCTTCCTCGGCGACGGCTGCCTGATGGAGGGCATCTCCCACGAGTCCTGCTCGCTGGCGGGTGCGCTCGGCCTCGGCAAGCTCATCGCCTTCTACGACGACAACAACATCTCCATCGACGGCGAGGTGCGCGGTCACGGCGATGTGCCGGCCTGGTTCCTGGACGACACGCCCAAGCGCTTCCAGGCCTACAACTGGCACGTCATTCCGGAGGTGGACGGGCATGATCCGGAGGCCGTCAAGGCCGCCATCGAGGAGGCCCGCGCCGTCACCGACAAGCCGTCGCTCATCTGCTGCCAGACCATCATCGGCTACGGCTCGCCGAACAAGCAGGGCAAGGAGGAGTGCCACGGCGCACCGCTCGGCGATGACGAGATCGTCCTCACCCGCGAGGCGCTGGGCTGGAATCACCCGCCCTTCGAAGTGCCGGACGACATCTATCAGGCCTGGGACGCCCGCGAGCGCGGCGCCGTCGCCGAGCAGACCTGGAACGAGAAATTCGCCGCCTACAAGGCCGAGTACCCGGTGGAGGCCGCCGAATTCCAGCGCCGCATGGCGGGCGAGCTGCCCGAGGACTTCGAGGCCAAGGCGCGGGAATTCATCAAGTCTGTCGACGAGAAGGCCGAGAAGATCGCCACCCGCAAGGCATCCCAGAACGCGCTGAACGGCTTCGGCCCGATGCTGCCGGAGCTGCTCGGCGGCTCGGCGGACCTGGCCGGCTCCAACCTGACGCTGTGGTCCGGTGCCAAGGGTGTCAAGCCCAAGGACGCGTCCGGCAACTACGTCTACTACGGCGTGCGCGAGTTCGGCATGTCCGCCGTCATGAACGGTGTCGCGCTGCATGGCGGCTTCAAGCCCTACGGCGCCACCTTCCTGATGTTCATGGAATACGCCCGCAATGCGGTGCGCATGGCGGCGCTCATGAAGATCAACCCGATCTTTGTCTACACCCACGACTCCATCGGCCTCGGTGAGGACGGCCCCACCCACCAGCCGGTGGAGCAGGTCTCGATCCTGCGGCTGACGCCGCGCATGTCCACCTGGCGCCCCTGTGACGCCGTGGAGAGTGCGGTTGCCTGGAAGCTCGCGCTGCAGCGCAGCGGCGGTCCGACGGCCCTGATCTTCTCCCGCCAGGGCGCGCCGCACATGGCCCGCACCGACGAGCAGATCCGCGACATCGAGCGCGGTGCCTACGTGCTGAAGGAATGCGAAGGCCTGCCCGAGGCCATCATCATCGGCACCGGCACCGAGGTGTCGCTCGCCATGGAGGCGGCCGAGAAGCTCACCGGGGAAGGGCACAAGATCCGTGTCGTCTCCATGCCGAGCATGGACGCCTTCGATGCCCAGGACCCCGCCTACAAGGCCATGGTGCTGCCGGAGACGGTGCCGGCGCGCGTCGCCGTGGAAGCGGGCGTGTCGAATCTCTGGCCCAAGTACGTCGGCATGCACGGCAAGGTGGTGGGTGTGGACACCTTCGGCGAGTCCGCGCCGGCCGGCGATGTCTACAAGGCCCTGGGTGTCACGGCCGATGCCGTGGCGGACGCCGTGAAGAGCCTTCTTTGAGTGTCGCGTCGCGAGTAACGCGGTGCGGAGAAGGACGCTCCTTCCTCGTCACCAGCCATGCGTTACTCGCCGCTTCCGGCGCTCGCTTCCGAGAGCAGCTGCTTTCCAACCTTTGTCCGATCAGGAGTAAACGACCATGACCCTGAAAGTTGGTATCAACGGCTTCGGCCGCATCGGCCGCATGGCCTTCCGTGCGATCAGCAAGGAGTTCCCGAACATCGAGGTGGTCGGCATCAACGACCTGCTGGACCCCGACTATCTGGCCTATATGCTGAAGTACGACTCGGTGCATGGCCGCTTCCAGGGTGATGTCGCCGTCGACGGCGACAGCATGATCGTCAACGGCAAGTCCATCCGCCTCACCGCCGAGATGGACCCCGCCAACCTGAAGTGGGACGCGATCGGCGCCGATCTGGTCATCGAGTGCACCGGCTTCTTCCTCACCGAGGAGACCTGCCAGAAGCACATCGCCGCCGGCGCCAAGAAGGTCGTCCAGTCGGCGCCCTCCAAGGACGCCACCCCCATGTTCGTCTACGGCGTCAACCACGGCGTCTACGACGGCCAGGCCATCATCTCCGCGGCCTCCTGCACCACCAACTGTCTGGCGCCGGTCACCAAGGTGCTGAACGACAACTGGGGCGTGAAGCGCGGTCTGATGACCACCGTGCATGCCGCCACCGCCACCCAGAAGACCGTGGACGGCCCGTCCAAGAAGGACTGGCGCGGCGGCCGCGGCATCCTCGAGAACATCATTCCGTCCTCCACCGGCGCCGCCAAGGCCGTCGGCAAGGTGCTGCCGGAGCTGAACGGCAAGCTCACCGGCATGGCCTTCCGCGTGCCCACCTCCGACGTCTCGGTGGTGGACCTCACCTGCGAGCTGGACAAGGACGCCACCTACGACGACATCTGCGCGGCCATGAAGGCGGCCTCCGAGTCCGGCGACCTCGCCGGCGTGCTGGCCTACACCGAGGACAAGGTGGTCTCCACCGACTTCCGCGGTGCCACCACCCCGTCCGTCTTCGACGCCGGCGCCGGCATCATGCTGGACGCCACCTTCGTCAAGGTCGTCGCCTGGTACGACAACGAGTACGGCTACACCTGCAACATGCTGCGTATGGTGGAGCACGTGGCTAAGTGAGGGCTGAGGTCTGAGGACTGAGGGCTGGGGGCCGAGGAGCGGCCTTCGCTGACCGTGCCTCGGTCCTCAGCGCTTGCCGGAGTGATGCGGAAAGCGGGAAAACGCTTTCCAGATTGCTCTTGACATTCGACACCACTGCATGAGGCTCCCGTATATGTCCTTCATCAAGCTCACCGACCTGGATCTCGCCGGCAAGCGCGTGCTGATCCGCTCTGACCTGAACGTCCCGGTCAAGGACGGCAAGGTCACGTCCGATGCGCGCATCACCGCGTCCATGCCCACCTTCGAGCACTGCCTCAAGGCGGGTGCCAAGGTGATGGTCATGTCCCATCTGGGCCGCCCGGAGGAGGGCGTCTACTCCGAGGAGAACTCCCTGGCGCCGGTGGCCGCCGACCTCGGCGCCAAGATGGGCCGCGAGGTGCGCCTGGTGAAGGACTATCTCGACACCGCCCCGGAGGTCGCCGACGGCGAGCTGGTGCTGCTGGAGAACGTGCGCTTCAACAAGGGCGAGAAGAAGGACAACGAAGAGCTTGCCAAGCAGTACGCCGCGCTCTGCGATGTGTACGTGATGGACGCCTTCGGCACCGCCCACCGCGCCCAGGCCTCCACCCACGGTGCCGGCAAGTTCGCGCCCACCGCCTGCGCCGGTCTGCTGCTGGCCGAGGAGCTGGACGCGCTGCACAAGGCGCTCGCCGACCCCAAGCGGCCCATGGTCGCCATCGTCGGCGGCTCCAAGGTCTCCACCAAGCTCACGGTGCTGGAGGCGCTGTCCACGAAGGTGGACCAGCTCGTGGTGGGCGGCGGTATCGCCAACACCTTCATCAAGGCCGCCGGCCACAACGTCGGTAAGTCCCTGTATGAAGCAGATCTGGTGGACACCGCAAAGGGCTTGATGGACAAGGCCGAGGCCGCGGGTGCCACCATCCCCATCGCCACCGATGTGGTGGTCGGGCAGAAGTTCGACGAGAACGAGCCGGCGGTGCAGAAGAAGGTGGAAGAAGTCGCCGACGACGACATGATCTTCGACATCGGCCCGGACAGCGCCAATGCGCTTGCCGATATCATCAACAAGGCCGGCACCGTGGTCTGGAACGGCCCGGTGGGCGTGTTCGAGTTCGACCAGTTCGGCGAGGGCACCAAGACCGTCTCCATGGCCATCGCCGACACCGACGCCTTTACGCTGGCCGGTGGCGGCGACACCATCGCCGCCATTCAGAAGTACGACATCTACGACAAGGTGTCCTACATCTCCACCGCGGGCGGTGCTTTCCTGGAGTTCCTGGAGGGCAAGACTTTGCCGGCGGTGGCGATGTTGGAGGAGAGGGCGAAAGACTAGTCTCGGGCTTCGAGGAGCGAGTGCCGAGGGAAGACCCACCCGTACTCGCGCCTCTTCCTCGGTACTCGATACTCGATACTGTCCCTAACATGCCCCGCAGAACCAAAATCGTCGCAACGCTTGGCCCAGCCACCGACCCACCCGGTGTGCTGGAAGACATGGTGGCCGCCGGTCTCAACGTGGCCCGGCTCAACATGTCCCACGACACCCACGAGCGCCAGCGCAAGCGGGTGGAGCGGGTGCGCACCGTGGCCAAGGCCATGAAGCACCCCTTGGGCGTGCTGGTGGACCTGCAGGGGCCGAAGATCCGCATCGGTCGCTTCGAGGGCGACAGCATCGCGCTGAGCGCGGGCGATGCGTTCTGCATCGATCTGGACTGCCCGCTGGATTCGGGCAACCAGGAGCGCGTCGGCTGTACCTACGCCCACCTGGCTGACGACCTGATGCCCGGCGACCAGCTCCTGCTGGACGACGGCGCCATCGAGCTTGAAGTCACGGAGATCTACGGCCGCAGCATTCGCTGCAAGGTTCTCCTCGGCGGCAAGCTCTCGAACAACAAAGGCATCAACAAGCGCGGCGGCGGCCTGTCGGCGCCGGCACTCACCGACAAGGACAAGGCGGACATCGCCTTCGCCGCCGAGGCGGAGGCCGACTACCTCGCCGTCTCCTTCGTACGCAGCCCGGACGATGTGCACCTGGCGCGCCAGCTCTTCACCCAGGCCGGCGGCAAGGGCGGAGTGGTCGCCAAGATCGAGCGGGCCGAGGCCCTGGAGCACGCCAGCGAGATCATCAAGGCGTCCGACGTCATCATGGTGGCCCGCGGCGACCTGGGCGTGGAGATCGGCGACGCCGAGCTGCCTGCTGTACAGAAGCGGCTCATCAGCGAGGCCCGGGACATGGACTGTGTCGTCATCACCGCGACGCAGATGATGCAGTCCATGATCGACAATCCCATCCCCACCCGGGCCGAAGTCTTCGACGTCGCCAATGCGGTGCTGGACGGCACCGATGCCGTCATGCTGTCCGCCGAGAGCTCGGTCGGCAAGTACCCGGCCAAGGTGGTGGCGGCGATGGACCGCATCTGCGCCGAGTCCGAGAACTACCGCCGCAAGTCCCGCCACCGGCTGGACACCCGCTTCAAGCGTGTGGACGAGGCCATCGCCATGTCCGCCATGTACGCGGCCAATCACCTGGGCGTGAAGGCCGTCGCCGCGCTGACCGAGTCCGGCAGCACGGTCAAGTGGATGTCGCGGCTCAACACGGGCATCCCCATCTACGCCCTGACCCGGCTCGTGTATACCCGCAGAAAAGTCACGCTTTACCGCGGCGTCTACCCGATAAACTTCGACGTGGCCAGCAAGAACATCCACGAGGTCAACCGCGAGGTCATCGAAGAGCTGCTGCGACAGGGCACCGTCGTCGACGGCGACCTGGTGATCATCACCAAGGGCGACCGCGGCGGCGTTGAGGGACAGACCAACATCATGAAGATCATGCGCGTCGGCGAGCACAAGCTGCTCGCCGGCGACTGAGGCGGGCCCCGCCCCACTTCCACCTGCGACACTCACTCAGCGACACAGGAGAGCCCCAATGGCCTTGATTTCACTCCGCCAGCTGCTGGATCACGCCGCCGAGCATCAGTACGGCGTGCCCGCGTTCAACGTCAACAACCTGGAGCAGATGCGCGCCATCATGGAGGCCGCCGACGAAACCGACTCCCCGGTCATCTGCCAGGCCTCCGCCGGCGCCCGCAAGTACGCCGGTGCCCCCTTCCTGCGTCACCTGATCCTCGCCGCCATCGAGGAGTGGCCGCATATCCCGGTCGTCATGCATCAGGACCACGGTGCCTCCCCGGCCGTCTGCCAGCGCTCCATCCAGCTCGGCTTCAGCTCCGTGATGATGGACGGCTCCCTCGGCGAGGACATGAAGACGCCCATGGACTACGAGTACAACGCCCGCGTCACCCGCCAGGTGGTGGACATGGCGCACGCCTGCGGCGTGTCCGTGGAGGGCGAGCTCGGCTGCCTCGGGTCGCTTGAGTCCGGCATGGCCGGTGAAGAGGACGGCTCCGGCGCCGAGGGCAAGCTCTCCCACGACCAGCTCCTGACCGACCCCGAAGAGGCCGCCAGGTTCGTCGCCGACACCCACGTGGACGCGCTCGCCATCGCCATCGGCACCAGCCACGGCGCCTACAAGTTCACCCGGCCGCCGACGGGCGACATCCTCGCCATCCAGCGCATCCGCGAGATCCACGCCCGCATCCCGGACACGCACCTGGTGATGCACGGCTCCTCCAGCGTGCCGCAGGACTGGCTCAAGATCATCGACGAGTTCGGCGGCAACATGGGCGAGACCTACGGCGTCCCGGTGGAGGAGATCGCCGAGGGCATCAAGAACGGTGTGCGCAAGGTCAACATCGACACCGACCTGCGCATGGCCTCCACCGGCGCCATCCGTCGGCACCTCGCCGAGAACCCGAAGAACTTCGACCCGCGCAAGTACCTCGCCGCCTCCACCAAGGCCATGAAGGACATCTGCAAGGCGCGCTACGAGGCCTTCGGCACCGCCGGCAACGCCAGCAAGATCAAGGTCATGTCGCTGGAAGACATGACTGATCGCTACGCCAAGGGCGAGCTCGATCCGAAGGTCAACTGATCGCGTTTTCCGCCGACGCGGAACCGTCATGTCGGTCTGAGAGGGGCGCTTCGGCGCCCCTTTCCGTTGAATACGCTGGCGGCGGGATAGGCCCGTCAGTGTCTTCAGTCACGCCGCCTGCGACCCGATTCAACCGGCGCTGCCCGGGTGTCGGTGGAGTGACCAGGCGGCACGCAGGTGGCGATAGCGATCCATCAGGAAGGGCGGCATCCTGAGCGGAGACCGACGAATCCGCTCGGACCTTTTCAGGAGTTGGCAAACCTGTCTTCTCAGCGACGGCGGCAATGATGTCTGTCCAGCGATATGCCGCCAAAGCGGGGCGACGTGCGGTGGAATCCACTTCAGCCGACGCAGGCGTTCATCAAGGCGGTCGGCAGGGAAGGTCGGCAGACCATGCGTCACACCGGATTCCAGGCACTCCAACTGCAGCAGGGTCCGCAGGCATTTCTCGCAGACACCGCAGTTCATGGCATTGTCGCCATCGGTCTGGTGGACCCAGCAAACGCGCAAATGCTGCAAGGCGATCGGATCAGCGAGAATTGTCCGCAGCTTCTCCCAGCGCGGTACTCCTCCGGCGTAAACGTCCAGCCGCAAGCGGCGCGACGAGTACGTCGGAATGAGATCCGGATGCGAGCCGTGCGGCTGCATGGAGACACTGCCCGAAATGATGGCCGCTCCCAGGCTCATACTCAGGGCATGTGCCGTCGCCGCGAGCGCGCCACCGTGAGCCTCCCACCAACCGATCCGGCGAAATAGGGGATGCTCGCGAAGATTGGTTGCGATGATGACCAGATCCAGCCCCGCCGCGGCAGCGGCCGATTGCAGCAAGCGACGATCCTGCTCTCGGCGTGTGGTATCGCTCAACGTCGTGTCTGCGCCCTCTATGAAGATCAGCTTGTCGATCCGCGGGCGGCATGCTGAAAGCGAATGAAAGGCGTCCACGCCGCCGGAAAAGAAGAGTCCGGTGTGGGCCTCGGTACCGACATCGGCATGTGGGGGTGCCTGGACTTCCGGCGCCAAGATACCGCCGCTGCTGAAGCCCCACCAGTCTGCCGCGCGGGCACGCAGCGCCCGGCTGTTGCGCAGCCATGTCTCGCAGACCGGAACCGGACTGGTGAGGTACCGACGCATTGCCATGGTCGGCAGCAGAAAGGCGCTGAGAAAAGGCTCCGGCCCGGCGTAGAGTGGCATTTCCGCGCGAAAGAAGACGTGGTGCCCGCCGATGGCGCAGCTGAGTTGCCACTCGCCGCTGGCCAATTGCTGGAGTGTCGGTACGGACATGACGATAGTCCGCGCTCTGGGGTGGCTGCAATTCATTGCCGCTCCTCTGCCTTGAGCCCCGTGGTGCGCAGGCCCAGACGTTGCGCCCAAATCGAAGCCAGGAACTGTTGCTCGCCAGGCTTCAGACACCAGCGAAAGGTGGCCAGGCTCAGCAAGCCCAGGCAGAGGACGCAGCCCGGCAGGACCGGCCATCCCGCCCAGGCCCAGAGCCCATAGCCGCCGACAGCGGCCGTCGCGGCGAGAAAGGCGTTGCGCGTCTGTACGCCGAAGGCAGCGGTGCCAGTTATGAGCAGCGGAATGAATCGGGCCAGGGTGCCGGAGAGATGTCCTGTCGCGGCCGCCAGGAAGACGCCGGCAGGACCGAGCCAAGGAATCAGCACTTGCGCGCTCAGCGCCAGCACCAGCACAGCCAAGCAGCCTGATACAGCAGCGTAGGTGTAGCGGCGGCCGGCAAATAACCAAGTCCCGCTGCTGAAGTACAGGGTGAGGGGCGCCAGCATCAGCATGGGGAGCCAAAGCAATTCCCCGGCGAGCGCATATTGCGTGCCCATGACCAGCGGAACCAAGGACGGCCCGACGGCGGCGGCACCAATGACACAAGCTGCCGTTGCAATGAGTGTCGAGCGAATCACCGTTGCGATAAAGTCGATGTCGCGCCCGTCGCCGCGACCCTGTGAGCGCACGAGTGCCGGCATCGCTACTTGCGCGAGCGCGCCCGGCAACATGGCGACCGGGATCAGGGCCTGCATTGCGAGCGCAACATTACCCACTGCTTGTCGATCACCCAATAGATTGCGGGCGAAAACCAGCGGATAGTGATACAAGCCTTGTGCGCACAGTTGGGTGATGAGCAGTGGGGCCGCGGATATCAGCAGCATCCACACCGCAGAGAAATCCCGGCGTAGCGGGTGACGTGCGACCCGTTTTCGCACCAGCCGGATGCCGGACGCGGCCTCCAGCAGCCAGCATGTTGCACCGATCGCCGCGACCGCCAGCGCATCGCCACCGGCAAGCAGCACCAGGGCAACGATACTCAGCTCCAGGCTGCGGAATATCGTCTCCTGACGCAGCGTGTAGCTGGGCCGCTCATAGGCAAGGAAGACGTGCTCGCTCCAGCGCACGATGCCGCGGCCCATCATGGCGAGGGCGCATACGATAACGAGCATTCGAATGAGCGCGTCCGGCTCGAAGGCGATGCCGACTCCCGCGGCGGTTATCCCGGCCAGCACCGCCCCAACTGCCGTCAGAGACAGTGTTTGGCTCAGCACTCGTGGCGATGCGGCCTTATCGCTGCTCAGCTCGGCGATCAGGTAAGGGCCGAGCCCGAACGTGACGAGCGGCAGGAAGCTGAGCGTCCAGGCGATGGCGACGCTCAGCGATCCATACGCCTCCGCGCCGAGCATGCGCGCTGCAATGACGAGGTAAATGGCACGGCAGGCGAGGGTGACGAAGCGAGCCAGGCCGATCTGACCCGCATTCCAGACAATCTTGCGGACGCCGGTCCGCGGATTCCTCAGGCTGTTCAATGGTCAGGGGCGTCGGAGGTGCTCGGCACAGTAAGCCGGTAACAGCCACCTGCCGAGGCCGATGTCGGAGGCTTTCTGGAAGCCATCGCTACCCCAGATCTCGTTGGCTTCGACGATCACGGGGCCATCGTCGGTGACCGCAATATCCATGGCCAAGCTCGGGAAGTCGTCCAGCAGTCGATGCAGTCGTCGGGCCAGCGCCAAGCTCTCACGCCAGTGCGGCACGGTGAGCCCCGCGAAGCGCTCGCCTGTCCCGGGCACCGCCGTAAGGCTTGCGGGGAGGCAGCTATGGGCCTTGGTGGCGCCGCGACCGAGTCGGCCCGAGGCCATGTCCACGTGCACGGCGATGCTGCCCGCTGCGAAATTGTCTGCGATGGCACCCGGGGCGGCAATCTTCAAAAAGGCCGCGCATGGCTGGATGTCGCCGTTCAGGCGCATGGTGGCGATGCGCACGGTATGCACTGCGTGCTCACCGAATCGCGCCAGGACGCGGTGATTGCGGAGCCGGGGCTGGAAAATCACGGGCTCGTTCGAGTATTGCAGGTACTGACACACCTCGACCCAGGACTTCAGCTTCTTTCGCGTCGAGCCGGACGTGATCGACCAGCCTTGGCCGTGCCGCACGGTTAGGATGCCGGCGCCGATACCGCACAAACCTTGTTGCGGCTTGAAGAATGTCTCCCCGCATCGGCGCAAGCAGCCTTCAGCGGCTTCCTGCACATCGAACCCGGCTCCGTTGGGATGCCATGTCGTCAAGACTTCGGGGGTGGCGATGGCGTGCTCCAAGCAGAAAGAGAAGAACCGTCCCTTGTTCGATACGATGTCCCGAACGGCCGGGTCAATGGCCTGCGCAAGGCAGGCATGGAGGTTGCAGAGCTGGCGCGGGGTCACGAACTCGCCTGCCCGCGCATACCGGGCACTGTCGTGAAGACCGAGAAGATAGTAGGCGTCGGGGTCCATGCGGAGAAAGATTACCAGCGCCGCCCGTTCCCAGCGTTGTTGCAGACCGCTTTTGCCGGTGGAGCTGCGCACCCAGCGAACATCCCTGAATGCTGGAAATAACGCGCGCACGAAGGCCCTCGGCCGAAAGATAACCGAGCCAACGGTCTTCTTTAGGCCGCGCTTCTCCGCACGGCTGGCCACGCGACGCAGTCGTTGCATGAGTGCCGGGTCCGTAAGTCCGAAGCCCGGTATGCTCAGTCCCCACCGCGGCAGCGTGCGTTGGCTTATGACCTGCATGTATTACTCCAGGATCAGGCTGTCGTCGGCGAGCGCCATTGGCTTATGCCAACACCTGAAATAGGCAGCGTTCTTACCGTAACTGTTGTCGTGCAAGCGCGAAGGGACGCCGAGTAGAACGGCGAAGATGTGTCCATGCAGGCGGGATGTCTCTATGCGATCAGCAGCCAGAAAGCGTGCGGCAGACCGCTGGACTAACTGCCAAGTGAACGCTTTCCACACGCGTGCGGTGACGGAGGTGGGTCCAAGTGTGCCCGCCGTGATAATGAGTGCCTGAAGCAGTCGTAACGCGATGTAATGCACGCCGAGGATTTGCTTCCAATCACCTTCCCAGGTACAACAGCCCCGTGTAGGCAGATGCTCGGCAGGGCGCTCCTTGTCACGGCGGAACAAACACAGCTGCCCGCCCGGACCGCTCCGAGTGTACTGCCGGGTGATCGGGTAGAGCATCACTGCCATGTCGGGCGCCAGGTAGGTGCGGCAGCCGGGAAAGTACTGCTCGGCCAGGGCCAGGCTGCGGTGCTCGCGCAGCACCAGGTGCAGGTCGTCGTGGGCGCTGAGCCGACGACGTGACTCGGCGATGGCCTGCGCGCTTTGATAGTGCACCGTCTGCGGCAGGAAGACGATCCGATTGCCCGGGTAGCGCGCAACGACGGCCTCCCGGAAGCGCTGGTGCCGGTAGAGGTCACCGAAGTTACCCCCGCCCTGGCACAGGATGGCCACGTCGGCGGCCAGGCGCGGGAAGCGAAAATCGATGATCGAGGCCCTCCCCACCACTTGGTGACCGCTTTTGCTGAGCCAGGCTTCCGTGCCGTGATACAGCAACAGGTCGCCCACATTCGAGGAGACGGGGTAGTCGAGATAGAACACCCGCGCGCCGGGCGGCACCAGGCCGTCCAGCACCGCTGTGAGTCGGACTTGCTGGGCGGACCAGAAGGCGGCGAGCCGGACGTCCCCGGACACGGATGGTGCAGGTGCCTGCACGGGGCAGTTCGCGCCTAGCGGGCCTGATGCAGGTGGCCGTGCCCCTGCATCCTGCCGGCGAGATAGCCGGCGCCGTAGAACGGCAGCACGACCGGCAGTGCCAGGTAATCGGTCAGCGCCAGCGCACGCGACGGGCTGGGCGCGCCGCGCAGCAGCGCGCGGCTCAGGCCTGCGTAGAACATCCGGCGCAGGATCCACCGGTAGCTGATCCGCTCCGGCAGAATCTGATGGTGGACCACGGCGCGGCCTTCGTAGAGGATTCTGAGCCCGCGTGCGAGCGCCCTGCGCGCGAGGTCCGACTCCTCCCCGCCGAGCAGGCTGCCCGGGCGTCGCCCCAGGCGCTCGTCGAAACGCGCCTCATCCCCCAGTCTGCCGCGATGCAGGCCGAAGCCTGCGCCGACGACCCGATGAAACGGCCGCGCGGTGCTGCCGAGATCGAAGATCGAGTACTGGTCCTGCACCACGGCTGCCGCGGCGAGCAGCAGGGGCTGCCGGTGCCAGGTGGGCAGGATGCGGGCACCGACGAGCCCGACGGTGTCGCCGGCGAGGGCCGCGTGCAGCGTGTGCGCCCAGCCGGGGGATGCGACGGCGTCGGCATCCAGGAACAGAATACTGTCTGCACGTGCGCTTGCCACCGCGCGATTTCTGGCGTAGGAGAGAGAGCGCTTCGGGATCTGCTGATACCGGACGTCGCATCGCGGTTGCTGTACCGCTGCGCAGTGGTCGGCGAGTGCGGGGGTGGGCGTCTGATCCAGAAGCAGAACCTCGGCCAAGACCCCTTCCTGTGTGGTGAGCGAGTCCAGTGCCTGCGAAACGAGCCAGTCCGGCTCGCAACAGCGCGTCAACGCAATGGTGACATCCGGGCTGCCGAAGCCAGCGGCAGCGCCGAAATCGGCGCGCTGTTGAACACAGAAGGAGTGCACGGGGCGCTCAGCGGCGGACCAATCAATGGGCACCAGTGTCAGTGCCGGGCGGGTGCTCTGGGATCAGGCGAACGCCGCTGCATACGGCGCGTAAGTCCTGAGACAGTGCAGGGCGGTCAAGACACCAGGGGGCGGTGGGTCGGTCCGGGCTTGCCGGGTGCGGTCCCTTGCACCCGGCAGGCACGGCGCGGCGCCGTGTCGTCAGACCTTCATCTGCCGGCGGCGTGCGAAGCCGAGACCGATCAGACCGGCACTGACCAACGCCAAGGCACCGGGGACAGGTACCTGCTTGACCTCCAGAACGAAACCGACGTTGTCTTCGCCTTCGGCGCTGATGAAGAGACCGTCGGGATCGCAGCTTTCGAGGGCATCGGTGTCACAGAAACCGATCACTTCGATCGTATACTTCTGCGTGCCCAGGGTGAAGTCGATGCTGTCGGCGCCGAAAAATTGGAAGCTGTCCGCGCACTCGCCGTTGATGACTTCAGTCGGACAATCGTCGCCGGTCAGAGAGTTCAGCGTCTCGTTGAAAACCAGTTCGAAGACTTCAGAGAAATCCTCAGTGTAGAAACCGTCGCTGATAGAAAAGTCATATTCGACGTTGACAGTGCCGATGAAACCGTTGTCCAGACCGGTATCGGGATCGGGGTCGGGGTCACCGGTGATCGGCTCGTTGAAGTGCGTCAGCGTGCCCAGCACAAAGGCTTCACCGAGCGTGTTTGGGTCGATCACGATCTGGTTTATTTGAGGCGTGTCTTGCTCGGCCCCGGGGGCTTCCACGGTGCCGATGGTCTTCCCGAAGACATTGATCGACGCCGCGCTTTGACCATCGAACGGACCGCCTTCCCCTGTCGGATTGCCCCAGCTGACACTGGTGCAGAGCGGATCGCCGGTAGAAGCGCCGGGGTCCCCGCAACCCCAGTAGAGAAACGGATCGTCTTCGGGTGCGTCAGGGAACCCACTGTGTGTGGTCTGAACGAACCCTCCAAAAGCGGTCAGGATCAACGCGTGGGCACTCGTGGACGCTGCCGCGGTCACCACCGCGATAGCCAGTAGCACTGATTTCATTGCTTGCTCCATTGCCTGTTGGAAGCGGACTTGACGGAAGCTGTTCGGCTTCGGGGCGGGCGCAATCGAGCGCATGCCCCCCGTTTGGTCTTCCGAAGTTGGACAGCGCCATGCGTTCGCAGTGGCGGTCCCGCGTGACGGAGTCAGCAACAGCCATGCCGATACTGATGGGACGGGCGCAAGGCGTCACCGATGGCGCAATCCAGGCGATGGAAGGTGGTGAAGCGCGGGGTCGAGCTGGTCGTTGCCGTGCCGGGCTGCAATGCAGATCAAGGAGTTGTAAGCATGCAGTTACAGAGCACAGGACTATTACTCAAATGGCAATGGGAGACAGCCTGATTAAGGAGTCCATGGGCTTTTGAGTAAGGCATCGGCCGTCGTCGTAACTGGAGATATAGCGGCGCGACAACAGACAGTTATGTCGCAGACACCAAGCGCCAACTCCATTCGGCACTGTAAAGTCAGCCAAACAGTCTGCTGAGCCTGTTCCAAGTGGTACTGAGCAGGTTCGGGGTATTACCCAGAGCTTGCTGGCGGTTTCTGGGTGGGGCGGAGCTGTGCGCCGCAGCGTGGTGCCGGGGGGCGCGGCGTAGAGGTGCGGGCGAGGTCACCGCAGAGCCTGATGACATTGTTGCTCGCTGGGCACGTGAAGGGCCGAGCTTGAGCACGAGCCCCGCAACCGCCCCGGCACGATGCCGTGGCCTCGGCAGGCAGCCCCTGGATCAGGCAGGGCAGGAAGGCGTGGACATGCACGCGGCCGTCCCTGCACCCGGCGGCGGATCGGAGCTTCCGGCAGTGCCGGTGGACCAAGGTCGTGCCGCCGAAGGCAGTGCGCGCAGCTCGGTATCAGCCTCAAGCGCCGGCCCGATTGCTATGCTGTGATCAGGCTTCGATCCGATGGGCGCTCGGCGACGCCAGCGGTTTGCGCACGGCTTGGCGAGCGCGGGCGCCTGCGGGAAAGACTTGGGAGACAGCGCATGTCTGAGCATCCGGGCCTGTCCAATGAGCCCGTCTCCAGCGGCGAGCCGCAGGTCATCGACAACGTCTGGATCACGCTATCAGACGGCTGCTCGCTGGCGGCCAAGCTGTGGCTGCCGCCGGATGCCGAGACCAATCCGGTGCCGGCGGTGCTGGAGTACATTCCCTACCGCAAGCGGGATCACAAGGCCGTTCGCGACGCCGAGGTCCACGGCTTCTTCGCCCGCCACGGCTATGCCGGCGTGCGCGTGGATCTGCGCGGCAGCGGTGATTCGGAGGGCGTGCTGCGGGACGAGTATCTGGAGCAGGAGCTCCAGGACGGCCTGGAGGTGCTGCGCTGGATCGCCGCGCAGCCCTGGTGCAGCGGCAAGGTGGGGCTGTTCGGGCTGTCCTGGGGCGGCTTCAACGGGCTTCAGATCGCCGCCCTTCAGCCGCCGGAGCTGGGCGCCGTCATCTCCGTCTGCTCCTCGGACGACCGCTATGCCGACGACGTGCACTACATGGGCGGGTGCCTGCTGACGGATAACCTGTCCTGGGCCTCCACCATGTTCGGCTTCAATTCCTGCCCACCGGACCCGGACGTGGTGGGCCCGCGCTGGCGGGAGATGTGGCTGGAGCGCCTGGAGGGCAGCGGGCTCTGGATCAAGCACTGGCTTGAGCACCAGCGCCGCACCGCGTTCTGGAAGCACGCCTCGGTGTGCGAGGACTACGGCGCCATCGAAGTGCCCGTGATGGCCGTGAGCGGCTGGGCGGACGGCTACTCCAACACCGTGTTCCGGCTGTTGGAGCACCTGTCGGTGCCCCGGCGCGGGCTGGTGGGGCCCTGGGGACACAAGTATCCGCACATGGGCGGGCCCGGCCCGGCCATCGATTTCCTGGGTGAATGCGTGCGCTGGTGGGACCAGTGGCTCAAGGGTATCGACCGCGGCGTCGAGCAGGATCCGATGCTGCGCGCCTGGATGCTGGACCGCCGCGACCCCTTCTCGCCCGAAACCACCGGCCGCTGGGTGGCGGAGTCCACCTGGCCCAGCCCCGAGGTGTCGCAGCAGACCTACCGGCTCGCCCGCGCGGCCCTGGTGCCGGATGACGACGGCGCCAGCCCCGCCGGCGCGGCGCTCAGCATCAAGAGCCCCTTAAGCGTCGGGCTGTTCGCCGGCAAGTGGTGCTCCTATGCCGAGACCACAGACCTGCCGTCGGACCAGCGCCTGGAGGACGGCGGCGCGCTGGTGTTCGACACCGAGCCCCTGGCGGAGGACCTGTCCATCCTGGGCGCCCCGGAGGTGGAGCTGGAGCTGGCCGCCGACCAGCCGGTGGCTATGGTGGCCGTGCGCCTGTCCGACATGGGCCCGGACGACCGCGCCACGCGCGTCACCTTCGGCGTGCTGAACCTCACCCATCGCGACGGCCACGAGAGCCCCGAGCCGCTCACGCCCGGGCACCGGTATCGGGTGCGGGTGCAGCTGAACGACATCGGCCAGCGCTTCTTCGCTGGGCATCGCATCCGGCTCGCCGTCTCCAGCTCCTACTTCCCGCTGGCCTGGCCGCCGCCTGCGCCGGTGCGCCTGACGCTCTACACCGCAGGCTGCCGGCTGTTCCTGCCGGTGCGCGAGCCACGCCCGGGTGACGCCGAGCTGCGCGACCTGGGCCAGCCGCGCACGGCGCCGGCGCCCGCGCACACCCTGCTGGTGCCGGCGGAGCGCCACTGGACCGTCCGCCACAACCTGGCCACCAACGAGGTGGCCCTGGACGTGGTCAACAACGACGCCCGAGTGCGCCTGGACGACATCGGCCTGGCGTTCGGGCGCAACGTCGAGGAGTGCTGGAGCTACAGCAACGAGCGCTACGACAGCGTGCGCGGCGAGGTGGTGCACGAGCGCCGCTTCGAGCGCACCGGCGTTGCGGGCGCCGACGATTGGTCCGTGCGCAGCGTCACCCGCACCGTGCTCACGTCCACGCCCACGCATTTCCTGATCCGCGCGACGCTGGATGCCTACGAGGGCGATGTGCGGGTATTTGCGAAGAGCTGGGACGAAGCCATCCCGCGCGATCTGATGTGACCGCCAGGGTGGGCGAGCCCAGGGCCGCGTCGCCGCCCGCCGCAAAATGCAGCCACCGCAGGGAGGACCGATGCAACCGGGAGCCCAACATGCCAAAACGCAACGTCTTCATCGTCGGCCTCGACCCCTTCAACCTGGAGAAGCTGAAGCGGGTACCCACGGCCCGGGAGTGCGAATTCCATGCCGCACTCGACGTGAGCGATATCCGCCACGTATCGAGCTACGATGTCCCCGCACTCATCGACAAGGCCGTGCGCACCATGGAGGGCTTCGAGGGCCGCATCGATGCTGTGGCGTCCTACTGGGACTTCCCGGGGAGCTTGTTCGTGCCCATCCTTGCGGAGCGCTTCGGCCTGCCGGGGCCGGCGCTGACGCCGATGCTCAAGTGCGAGCACAAATACTGGAGCCGCCTGGAACAGCAGAAGGCCGTGTCGCAGCACATCCCCGCGTTCCGCGCCTTCGACCCTATGGACGACGATGCCTACGGCAGGCTCCAGCTGATGCCGCCGTTCTGGATCAAGCCCATCAAGTCCTTCCGGTCGTACCTGGCCTTCCAGATCAGCGACGCATACCACTTCCGCAGCGTCATGGACATCTGCCGCCGGGGGCAGTCGCGCATCGTGGAGCCCTTCCGCGATCTGCTGCGGATGTTCGACCTGCCGGCGGAAATCGTGGAGATGCCCGAGACCTTTGTCGCCGAGACCCCCATCGGCGGTGCCCAGTGCACGCTGGAGGGCTATGTGCACGCGGGCAATGTCGTCGTCTACGGCGTCATCGACAGCGTCCGCAACCCGGGCGGTTCATCGTTCAACCGTTATCAGTATCCGTCGTCGCTGCCGCTGGAGATCCAGCACCGGATGATCGACGTCGCCCGGCTCGCGGTGGGGGCCATCGGCCTCGACGACAGCCCCTTCAACGTGGAGCTGTACTACGACCAGAGCGCAGACCATATCTGGCTGTTGGAGATCAACCCGCGCATCTCCCAGGCACACACGGACATGTTCGAGAAGGTGGCGGGCATCTCCCACCACGCGGTCATGCTGGACCTGGCCCTGGGTCGCAAGCCGGCGCCGCTGGAGCGGGCCGGTCATTTCAATGTCGCCGGGCATTTCATGGTGCGCACACCGGATGCCGGCCGCGTCACCCGGGTGCCGGATGCGGCGGCCATCGCTGCCGTCACCGAGCGCCAGCCGGGCACCGTCGTCCGCATCGCCGTTGAGCCGGGCCAGCACCTGAAGGAGCTCCAGGGCCAGGATCAGTACAGCTTCGAGCTCGCCCAGGTCTTCATCGGTGCAAGCGACCAGGTGGAGCTGGTGGAGAAGTACCACGAGGTGCTCGCTGGGCTCGACTTCGCCATCGAGCGCGACCGGCAGACGCCCAGCATTCACTGAGCCCGAACGGGCGCGCGGCGCTGGCGCAGCCCTGCGGCAACAGCTGGGCCGTCGCCCTGGGTACGCCCACTTCAGTCGGCACCCCGGGGCAGGCGGACTTCAGCCCGCCACCGCGGCACGCTCGCCCGCCCGCGCCTTCATCAGGCCGGCGCGGAAGCGGTCGAAGCCGCCGCTCACCGCCGGCGCGGGGGCCGCCGTCAGCAGGCTTGCGGCGACGATGGCAAGGGTCGCGAAGAGCACGCCCGGGACGATCTCGTAGAGCTCGAAGATGCCGAAGGGGCCGCCTGAGAGCTGCTTGTAGACCACCACGGTGACACCGCCGACGATGACGCCCGCGAGCGCCCCGGCCCAGTTCATGCGCCGCCAGTACAGGCTCAGCACCAGCACCGGGCCGAAGGCCGCACCGAAGCCCGCCCAGGCGTAGCCCACCAGGCCGAGCACGGTGCTCTCGGGGTCGAAGGCCAGCAGCAGCGCAATCAGCGCCAGTACCACCACGGCGAGGCGGCCGACCGCCACGATCTCCCACTGCGCCGCCTGCGGGCGCAGCAGCTTGCGGTAGAAGTCCTCCGCCAGCGCCGACGACGACACCAGCAGCTGCGAGTCCGCGGTGGACATGATGGCGGCGAGGATGGCCGCCAGCAGGACGCCCGCGATGACGGGATGGAACAGCGCGTTCACCAGCACCATGAAAATGGTCTCGGCGTCGCCCAGCTCGCCGCCGGCGTTGGTCTGGATCCAGGCCGCACCGGCGAGTCCCACCAGCACCGCGCCGCCCATGCTGAGGGCGGTCCAGCTGACGGCGATGCGCCGGGCCATGGGCACGTCCGCGGTGGAGCGGATGCCGGCGAAGCGGGCCAGGATGTGCGGCTGGCCGAAATAGCCGAGCCCCCAGGCCGCCAGCGACACAATGGCAATGACGCTCAGCGCCTCGCCGGTGTTGTCCCGCCACAGGGTCAGCAGCTCCGGGTTGTGGTTGGTCAGTGTGCTCACCAGCGGCCCGACGCCGCCGTCGGCACTGATGGCCATCACCGGCACGATGAGCAGCGCCGCCGCCATCAGCAGCCCCTGGACCAGGTCGGTCCAGGACACCGCCAGAAAGCCGCCGAAGAGGGTGTACGACACCACGAACAGGGTGCCGACGACGACGGCGAGCTCGTAGTCGAAGCCGAACACCGTCTCGAACAGCTTGCCCGCCGCCACCAGCCCGGAGCTGGTGTAGAACAGGAAGAACAGCAGCACGAAGAAGGCGGCCACCGCCTGCAGGATGTGCCTGGGATCGCCGAAGCGGTTGGCGAAGAACTCCGGGATGGTGAGCGCGTCGTCGGCGGCGTAGGTGTAGGCCCGCAGCCTACGGGCCACCAGCAGCCAGTTGAGCCAGGTGCCGAGCAGCAGCCCGCCGGCGAGCCACAGCGACTCCAGCCCGGACAGGAACGCGAAGCCCGGCAGCCCGAGCAGCAGCCAGCCGCTCATGTCCGAGGCCCCCGCGGACAGGGCCGCGGGCCAGGGGCCGAGTGTGCGCCCGCCCAGGAAATAGCCCGACGAGCTCTTGGTGCTGCGGTAGGCCCAGATGCCGATGCCGAGCATCAGGGCCAGATAAACGAGGAAGGTGGCGATAACCGCGTTGTTGTCGAAATCGGGCATGGCTTTGGTCCTGCTGTACGTCAGTCCTGCTGTACGTCCGGTTCGCTGCCGTGGCCGCTCCGGCGCCGGGCTCGGCAGCGTGCGCCGCAACCTAGCATGCCTGCCCGGGCACTGCATCTCATGACCGCTGCCCGCGCGCACTGCGACGGCTGCGGGTGCCGACCCGAGCGCTGCACCCGTGCCCAGGCGCCGGGTGCCGACGAGCACGCACGGATACCCGCGGGACGGTGGTCAGGGTTACCATGCGGTCATCCCGGCGCCGGGCGCCGACGCGGCCGAAGCCGCGTCTGTTGATCCCGGCAATATCGGCGCAAATTCCTGCACTTATGCCGACAACCAGCGCCAAGGCCTTCCGGCAGCAGATCCTGAAGCCCGCCGAGGGGGTCTTCCTGTTCCACGCGCGCGCCATCGAGCGCCTCATCGAGGAAGAGCTCGGCGCCGCAGGGCGCGGCGTGCCCATCCCGGACCTGCCGTACTACCTGATGGAGCGGGAGGCCTTCCTGTACGGCCTGGAGACCGAGAACGCCGAGGCCCTGTCCGTCATCGAGGGGCTGCGCCTGCCCAGCTGGGTGGTGCTGCTGCCGAGCCCCACCACCCAGGCGGCGGGCGAGGGCGCCTTCGCCCGGCTGCGCCACGACTACTGGGCGCGCAGCTTCGAGGCCGAGGTGGCCCGCGCCTGGCAGAACGCCCGCGAGGACAACGACGACACCGAGCGCTTCGGCGCCGATGCCCTGCGTGCCCTCATCGGCGACCACGCCTTCGCCGAAGTGCGCGAGGTGCTGGACCGCGACGGGCTGACGCTGCCCATCTGGGACGATGACCTGCTCACGCGCACCTTCGCCGCCATGGTGGTGCGGCTGCGCTACTTCGCGCCGGGTGCCCGCGGCTTCTGCTTCCCCGCCATCGAGGTCTGGCCGGCGGTGGACGCCTGGCTCGCCGCCAGTGGACTGGACCTGCCCGAGCCGGGTCCGGACGGCCGCCTGCCGCTGCTGCTGGTGAAGAGCCGCCCGGGCGGCGGCGACCTGCCCGCGGCGCCGCCGCTGCTGCCCACGGGGCTGCCCTTCGGCGCGTCGGACCCCGACCGGCCCATGGCGGTGGCCGACGCCGCCCAGGTGTGGCCTGCCGACGCGGCGCCGGGCACCGAGCCCTGCGAGCGCAGCGACGGCCCCGGCAGCACCCGCCCCGGGTCGGACGAGGCATTGCCGCCGTCGCTGGAGGCGCACTATCTGACGGCGCTTCAGCGCGGCTCGCGGGTGCGCCGGCGCCGGGGCTGGCTTGCCCGGCTGCGCGACGATCTCGGCAACGGCCTGCGCCGGCTCGCGGCACGGCTGCTGTTCCTGCCCGGGCTCGACGACATCGGCTTCGCGCCGGCGCCGGGTCTCGCCATGCGCTGGCACAGCCTCGGGCTCGCGCTGTTCGAGTACGCCGTCGGCTGCGCCCAGCGCGCGGAGTTCGAAGGCCACTTCGCCGTGGAGCTGCGCTTTCTCGCCGATGCGCGCCGGCTCGCCCAGCGCATGAGCCGCCCCGCGCGCTGCGCCCCGGCGGCCGTGGACCTGGCCATCGCCGAGCGCGAGCAGGGCGCCGAAGAGCACCTCGCCGACCTGCTCGCCGCCAAGTGGAAGCTCGACCTGGCCACCGCCGCCGAGCTCAGGCGGCTCATCGGGCGCCTCGCCGCGGAGGACCGCCGCCGCTTCGGCTCCGCACCCGCACGCACCCTGCTCGCCTGCCTGGAGCAGGTGCTGTCCGAGAGCCGCAGCGATTACTACCGCCTGCGCTTCGTCCGCTGGCTGTTCAGCCTGGGGCGGCGGCGGCTGATGGAGCCGCTGCCCTTCCAGTCACTGCTCAAGGCGCTGCGGGCCATGGAGACGGCCCGCGCCCGGCTGGAGGAGATGCCCTGGCCCATCACGGACCTGGAGCGGTTCGCCCGCGTGCTGGACAGGCTGACCTTTCGGGTCAGTGCGCGCCTGGATGAGCAGATCATGCCGCGCGTCAAGCAGGCCATGTGCAAGGCGGACTTCGTGCCCCGGGACCATCGCGAGAACGTCGCCGCGCAGAAGATGCAGCTGGAGCTGCTGGACGTGATCAAGCAGCGCCGGCATCTCAAGTTCACCGACGTGCGCGACATCGTCGCCCGCAATATTCTGCGCCTGCCGGACCCGACCCTGTCCGAGTTCTTCCGCGGCGACCGCCTGGCGCGCTTCGACCGCACCGCCGCCGATGCCCTGCCCGGTGTGTACCGCCCCGGGGAGATCTACATCAAGGGCCTGCAGCAGCTGAGCGCGCCGCTGTTCGGCACCGGGCCCGGGCGCATCGTCTCCCGCTACCTGCTGGTGCCCTTCGGTGCCGCCTACCTGATCCTGAAGAGCATCGACCTGCTGCTGGAGCTGCTGCCGCATCACGACAAGGGCTTCCAGCTCGCCACCTTCACGGACGTGATGCTGCTGGGCGGGCTGGTGAACATCGTCATGCACACCGGCATCGGCCGGCACATCGCGCTGTCGCTGTGGCACGGGCTGGTGGCGACCCTGCGCTTCATCTTCTACGACGGTCTGAGCCGCCTCATGCGCTGGCGGCCCATGGCGGAGCTGCTCAGCACGGGCCTCGTGCGCGGGGTCGGGCGCAACATCGTGCAGCCGCTGTTGATCGGCACCCTGCCGCTGGCGCCCATCATTTTTCTGGCCGTGTTCGTGGAGGAGGTGCCCATCGAGCCCGGGCTGTGGCTGGCCGGTCTCGCCTTCGCGCTCGGCACCCTGGCCCGCAACACGCCGGCGGGCCGGCGCTTCCTGGATAACCTCAGCACCCGCTTCGGGCTCTACATGCGGCGGCTGAACCAGGCGCTGTTCATCGGCCTGATCCAATCGCTGCTGACCTTCTTCAAGGAGGTCACCCGCGGTTTCTCGCAGCTGCTGCACCGCGTGGACGAGGCACTCATCCACCACCTGGGCGAGCGCCTGCCGAGCCTGGCCCTGAAGGCCCTGTTGGCGCCCCTGTGGCGCTTCGCCGAGGCCCTGATGCAGTTCTACGTGACCGTGCTGGTGGAGCCGCAGGTGAACCCGGTGAAGCACTTCCCCATTGTCAGCATCGGCCACAAGCTGCTGCTGCCGTTCCTGCCGGCCATCACCGCCGCCTTCCTGGAGATGAGCGATGCCGTGCTGCCCAAGGTCATCGCCTATCCGCTGGTGACCCTGACCATCGTGCTGCTGCCGGGGCTGTTCGGCTTTTTCGTCTGGGAGCTGAAAGAGAACTGGAAGCTCTACCAGGCCAACCACCGCGCGGGCCTCGCGGACGCGAGCCAGGCGGACGAGGCCCCACCCGCGGTGGACGGCGCCGAGCCGCTGCCGGTGGAGCCCGCCGCCGTCGGCCACCACGGCGAGAGCGTGCGGGCGCTCATGTCCCGCGGCTTCCATTCCGGCGCCCTGCCCAAGGGCTTCGACCGGCTGCGCAAGGTCATCCGCGAGGAGATGCGCGACCAGCAGCCCTATCCGCAGCGACTGCGCCGGGTGCAGCGCCACCTGGAGGACGTGGAGCACGCATTCTGCGTGTTTTTCGAGCGCGAGTTCACCTTCGCGCTGCGCGAGCGCTGCCGGGACCCGAACTGCACCCTCAAGCGGGTGGAGACCGGCACGCCGCGCTTCGCCACCAACCTGGTGGAGCTCACCGTGAACATCTTTCCGGGTGCCCGCCGCGACGGCGCCGCCGGGCTTTCCGAGCAGCTGACGGAGCAGCAGCGGGGCGAGCCGCTGACCCTCTGCATCCGGCTCTTCTACCGCGCCCCGCGCATCCGCGTGGAGACCGAGCTTACGGGCCACACCGAGCGCATCGGCCCCTACTGCTGGTCGCTCATCGCCGCGGACCTGCGGCTCTTCGCCGGCCGCGCCGGCGCCGATCTCAAAACGCTCGACCTGGGCCTGCCGGCGGCGCCCGCCACCCCCGGCCAGCTGCGCGCCGTGGCCTGACGCGGAGCACTGCTGTGCCGCCGGCTCAGGTGCCCCGTGCCGGTGCACCGCCCGGAACGTCGCGAGGTCGCCCCCGGATACGCCGCCGTCAGTCAGCACCCTGGGGCAGGGGGACCGGTGCGTCCAGCAGCTCTCGAAACGCCTCGACCTGTGCGCCCAGCTCCGGCCGCGCGCCGGTGAGCGCGCGCAGGTCGCGCGCCAGCACCGCCAGGGCGCGGCGGTGCTCCGGGGATGCGGCGGCCTGGCGCACCAGTTCCCCGGCGCCGCTGGGGTCGCCGGCCAGGAAGCGGGTCAGCGCGACGGTGAGCAGGGCGTAGGCGCGCTTGCTGGCCGGGGTGTCCATGGTCACCTCCTTCGCGCCGGTGCCGAAGGTCCACTGGGCGGCGTTCTCGCCGGATTCGAGCGCGCCGGGCCGGCGCAGGCCCCGCGCCAGCTGCCTGTGGTGCCAGGCGGCGCGCTCCAGATCGCCGGCGCGGCGCGCGGCCTTGCCGGCGTCCAGGCGGGCCAGCAGCGGGCGGGGCGGCGTGGCCAGCAGCCGCTCGTAGGCCGCCAGCGCCGCCTGGTGCTCGCCCAGGTCCAGCAGCACGCCTGCAAGGTTGGTGAGATACCGGCGATTGCCCGGTGCCCCGTCCAGCGCCTGCTCGTAGTGCTGTCGCGCCGCCTCCAGCTGGCCGTCGCGGTGCGCCAGCACGCCCAGCCCGAACCGGGCCTCGGGCAGGTCCGGGTCCAGCTCTGTGTCGTAGATGATGGGCGAATGGTTGGGGGACTTGACAACCGTTACCGACAAGGCGCCCAAGGCTTCGTCCACGCGTCAGCAAGCAATCGGCACCAATTGATATCCACGGACCTTGGCGTCCGGCGCCAGCACCGGGATAACAAGGCGCAGATTGGTGTGATGGTCCGGGACGTAGGCGGGCATTGTGGTAGCTTGAGGGATGGAACCCCGAGATTACGATACAAAAAAACCTGCCATATCAGCGTTTCGGGTCACTGGCAGTCGCGGGCTACCAGGGCACCGAGATTTGCTCCCAGCGGCCGCCCTCAAGGACTTACCACTGGTCGTCGTCCTCCTTGAGCACCTGCCAGTCCAGCTCCGCCGGGTACTTGTCCTCAACCTGGACCCAGGTAAGGTCTTCCGAGATCGCAACGGGTGCCACGTTGGGGCGGTCTTGGTTGTAGACGTAACGCTGCATCGGGGGACCCCCAGTTGTGGGCAGTGGCCCAGGAACCAGCACTGCTGAGCGGGCGCCCACAATCACCCCGACGCTTGACCACCACCCTGCCGAGCGGCATCATCCGCCGACGAGCGGTTGCGCTGCTTCCGTTCTGAAGACAACAATGCCTTTATCAGGGTATGTCAAGGTGGATGTAATTGAGATTGCCCAGTTTCAAGAAGAATTCGTAATCTTCTTTGGCGGAACGCCTAAAAGAATCAACGCATATACTCTTGCGTCAACGTTGGTATCCATCGCCGATGCGGTAAAGTCGGCCAACGCGGCTGTTAACCCCGGTTACGATGTTGAAGTTGTCGTTGAAGCTCTCGGTGAAGGTAGCTTTAAGGCAAAGATTCGAACCCTATATACCGAAGCCCGAAACCTCTTCTCTAAAGACAACCTTAAAGCTGTCGCGCTATCGGTGATTGCTTCTTATGTATATCAACACACCTTGGCGCCAGATGCCCCGGTCAACGTTATAGTTAACGAGCAGGAAGTTATAATTGAGCAAGGCGACACAAAAGTAATTGTTCCTAGAGAGGTACACGAAGCCGTTAAGGCGGCGGAAAAGATAGACAGTTTCAAGCGCAGCATCGGCAAGGCATTCGACGCAGTAGAGAAAGATAAGTATGTAGAAAGCTTGGCATTTACTCCAAGCATGGATGATCTCTGGCCACTCATCTCTATCCCGCGGGCTAGGTTCGCCTTAATTTCTAACCCACCCGAGATTGAAGATAATCAAAGATCTGTCATCGAACTAGCCGACTTGCACATTTTGAGGGCCATTCTAGAGCGTGGAACAAGAAAGTGGGAGTTTGTTTGGCGAGGCGTGAAGATTTCCGCGCCTGTTTTGGACCAAGCTTTCTACAACGACTTTTTCGCCCATAAGATCAAAATCGCACCGGGCGACTCAATCAGTGCAAAGCTGAGAATTTATCAGGTCCGAGATGAAGACACTGGAATCTTTACCAATTGCAAATACGAAGTCATAGAAGTTATCAGCCATATCTCGCGCATGACGCAAGAGGCAATTGACGTCTAATCCTCGCGTGACTAAACGCAAGTGCACCTAACCCTTATCCTCCTCGTCCTCCTAGCGCTACTGCCAGCGCTCGCGACTGCTGAGACCCCGACCAGCCGCGCCGACCACGTGCGCGATGGCGATACCATAGTCGTGTCTCGCGTCGCCATTAGGCTTCAGGGCCTTGCGGCACCCGAGCTTGGCGAGCAATGGGGCAGGACCTCACGCGATGCCATGCAGCGCATCGTTGCGGGCAACCGGCTGAACTGCACCCTGACCGGTGAGCGCCCGTACGACCGCGAGGTTGGCGTCTGTCGCCTGGACGACGGACGCGACATCGCCGCTATCTTGGTTGGCCGGGGCCTCGGCCGGGGTTGCCCCCGCTACAGCGGCGGACGCTACGCCACCGACGAGACCGACCGCTCGCGCACCCTGCCGTTCCCGGACTACTGTCGCCGGCGGTAGACGCTCTGCCGTCGGCCGGACCCGCGCACTGCAAGGGTGCGATATACTCACCTGATCCAGTCCACCACGGTTGGCGGCGGGGAACCTACTGCATCAACTGTGTATCTGACCCCCGACGATGCACCATACCGACGTGACTGACACAAGAACACCCGCGCAACGACGACGGATTATGCAATCCGTCAAACGAAAAGATACAGGGCCTGAACTCACCGTCAGGCGGCTACTACACCGAATGGGCTATCGATTTTGTTTGCACCGGAGAGATTTGCCCGGAAAACCAGATATAGTTCTTCCCCGTTGGAAAACCGTGATACTGGTTCACGGATGTTTCTGGCACGGCCACGATTGCAGGTACGGCCGCCCCCCAAGATCGCGCACCGAATACTGGGTGAACAAGATCGAAACTAACAGAAAGCGCGACGCGAGAGTAGCTGTTGCGTTGACCCAGTTAGGCTGGCGAGTCGCCACCATCTGGCAATGCGAAACTACCGATACCGCCCATGTTGCGCGAGTGTTGCGCGCCTATCTTGGCGATCAATAGACTTTCGGAAACCGGAGTACCTGAGGCGTGCGTCCTATCGGTGTTGACCTCTTTGCGGGAGCGGGTGGTTTGTCACTCGGTTTTGAACAAGCTGGCTTCGACGTCGTCGGTGCTGTTGACATAGACCCAATCCACTGTGCTGTGCATAGCTACAACTTTCCCACGACTATCGCGATTCCGCGTTCTGTGGAAACCCTCACGGGCCAATCGCTGCGAGAGTTGACTGGCATCGGCTCGCGCGAAATTGACTGCGTGTTCGGCGGCGCGCCTTGCCAAGGATTCTCTCTCATCGGACATCGCCTACTAAACGATCCACGCAACAAGCTCGTACTCCATTTTGTTCGACTTGTGTATGAGCTGAAGCCAAGAAGAATTGTTTTTGAGAACGTAAAAGGGTTAACGGTAGGAAGACATAAAGCTTTCTTGCGCGAGCTAGTAACTGCTTTTGAGGAAGCTGGGTACGAGCTCCGCTTACCATGGCGGGTTCTAAACGCAGCTCATTACGGAACCCCACAGTTCCGCGAGCGACTATTCCTATTAGGCACCCGCAAGGGAGAACCTTTGCCGAAGTATCCCGCAGCAACGACTAGCATAGCGGAACGCATCGGTGAGCGCTCGTTTCTACCAAACTGCCCGACATGTGCGGACGCGTTACAAGATTTACCTGACGCGGACCTGTATCAAACTCTGCTCACTTCTGATGCTGTAAGGACAATTCGTTTTGGGACGCCTTCCCAATATGCAGCACAGTTGCGCTGCATCACGGGCGACGCTTGGCATTATGGCGTTAAGAGAGACTGGAATCGCGAGCTACTGACAGCGAGCGCAAGAACTGAGCATACCCGTATTTCCCGCCAGCGCTTCCGCGAGACTAAGCCAGGTACTGTAGAGCCAATAAGCCGCTTTTACAAGTTGGATGCAGAGGGAGTCTCAAACACACTCCGAGCTGGGACAGACGGTGCACGGGGCGCGTTCACCAGTCCTCGGCCAATCCACTATAACTACAGCCGTTGCATTACCGTAAGGGAAATGGCCAGGCTACATGGTTTTCCAGATTGGTTCAGGTTTCACGTTACCAAATGGCACGGAGCTCGACAGATCGGCAACGCAGTTCCGCCCCCGCTGGCACGGGCGATCGCTAACTCCGTGATAAGCACGCTCGGCGTGGATGTTACAACAAACGGGCAGGCTATCCAGCTTGGTGAATCGGAACTGTTGCGCTTGGATGCGTCAAGCGCGGCTGCACGCTTCGGCGTAGAGCGACTTCCGAATAGACGCGATCAAAAAAGCGGCGCGCGGAAACGCAAACAAGAAGATATCGAACGCGAACGCATAGGTACAAAGGTGTCCCATGGCGGCATACGATGAGATTATTGAACACATTTTCTTCAATAATTGGGATTCTAAGAGTACGAGTTTTGAATTCGACCGAGACGAAATCCCTGAGGCTGCAGAGCATCTGGGCGTAAAGTCTCCACGGAATATTGGGGATGTCATCTATACGTTTCGTTATCGCAAGCCGTTGCCCTCCAGTATCTTGGACACGCAGCCTGACGGGTTATCGTGGCTTATACTTGGGGCGGGCGATGCACGCTATCGCTTTCAATTAAGCAGACTTAGTCAAATACTTCCTGCGCGCGGGCTAATGGTACGTAAAATACCGGACGCTACGCCGGAGATAATTTCGCAGTACGCCTTGAGCGACGAACAGGCTTTGCTCGCCAAGATCCGGTATAATCGTCTTATTGACGTCTTCTTGGGAATTGCGGCCTATAGTCTTCAAAATCATTTGCGCACGAACATTCCCAACTATGGCCAGATCGAGATCGATGAACTTTACATAGGTGTTGATTCAAAGGGCGCCCAATATATTGTCCCAGTGCAGGCGAAAGGAGGCAGAGACTTCCTTGGTGTTATTCAAACAATCCAAGACACTGTCTTTTGCCAGACACAGCAGAGATACCGCAACTGCATCGCGCGACCCGTTAGCGCACAGTTCATGGACGATAACGTTATAGCTTTGTTTGAGTTATGTTTTGACGGCAACGAAGTCTCCATTGTTCAAGAACTGCACTATACACTCGCGGAGGCATCGACAATCACTGCGGAAGACTTGGCTCGTTATCAAAGCTCCCGCAGTTAGTGAACCACCGCGATCTCGCTAGAGGGCTAAGCAACGGGTCGGGCTCAAGCAACAGGGGGCGACCACGTGGCCTTATACGTTCAGCCTATGGTCTTCCTAGCTGCGGCCACCCGTTGCGGTGCGCACTCAACTACAGACGGCCCCGCCTAGTGCACCAGCTCGCCCAGGCTTGCGGCCAGCTCAGCGGCAAGGCTACGCAGGGTTAGCACCCGCCCACCGTCGCACAGGTCGCGCCCGGTGGTTGTCAAGGTAGTTGTCGCTTCAACCCATTCGCTGAATTTCTATTCGATCATGGCGGCGACACTCCTCCGAGGGCTGCGCGATCCTGGATGCGCGGGTAACGGAGCGGGCTGCCAGACGGTCGGCCGCTCGCTTCGCACTCCGCCCAGTCTCCCTGCGCCGTCTGGC